>NZ_BAAAZN010000001.1:197558-1084698 GCF_039536925.1 Amycolatopsis ultiminotia
GTGGCGCTGGCCCTCGGCGCGGGCTGACCTCGCGTGGCGCTGGCCCTCGGCGCGGGCTGACCTCGCGTGGCGCTGGCCCTCGGCGCGGGCTGACCTCGCGTGGCGCTGGCCCTCGGCGCGGGCTGACCTCGCGTGGCGCTGGCCCTCGGCGCGGGCTGACCCCGCGTGGCGCCGGCCCTCGGCGGGGCCGACGCTGCGTGGTGCCCTTCGGCGCCGACTGATCCCGCGTGCTGCCCCGGGTGGTTTGCTCCGGACAATTCTGTTGGGCAGGGCAAGAACGCCGGAATTCGTAACGGCACCGCTGCCGTCCGGGTGACCGGGCCGTTTTCCCGGAAAGACCCTTCGAACGTCCGTTGACAGTGCTGAATGGTCCAGTCCAGTATCGATCACGTCTTCGGGTCCGCCAGCTCGGATCACGGGGTTTTTCCCCGTGCGTCGTCGTGACGAAAAGGAGAGCGGCTGTGAGAAGACCGGGACTCGGCAGGCGGATACCGCACCGCGCCGTGGTGCTGATCGCGATCGTGGCAGGCGCGTCCATCGCGGTGACCGCGCCGGTGAGTGCGCAGCCCCCGGCGGGCACTGCGTTCACCGAGGCCACTTCAGCGGCACAGCAGGTTTCGCTGATCACCGGGGACGAGGTCACCGTCTTTCCGCGGCCGGGCGGCAGTACCGGTTTTGCGCTCGCGCCGGCGAACCGGCAGCCGGTGCAGTCCTTTCAGGCCGACGGCGGCCACCGTTACGTCATTCCGGCCGTTGCCTTGCCGTATCTGGGAAAACTGGACCGTTCGCTGTTCGACGTGACTGCGCCGGCGAAGCAGAACTCCGGCCGGATCGGGCTTGAACTGTCCTTTCCCGAAGGTGCGGCGCCTGCCGCGCTGCCGGGGATCACGCTGACCTCGCGGTCCGGGAACACCGCGACCGGGTACTTCACCCCGGAATCGGCCACCGCCTTCGGTGCCGAGCTGCACCGGCGGATCGTCGCGGACGTGGCCGCCGGACGGCCTGCCGGCAGCAGCGGCCTGCCGGTCACCATCCGGGCGGCCGGGGCGGCGCAGCAGGTCCCGGAGCAGCCCCGGTACCCGATGCACGACCTGGAACTCGGCCTCAAGGATCTCGACGGCAAACCGGTGAACGGCTCGATCAGCCTGATCGACACGGATTCGGCGAGCCGGGCGAACCTGAGCGTCGACGTCGAGGGCGTCGCCAGGGTCGCGGTGCCCGCCGGGCACTACGCGGCCTACTCGACCTTCGTCGACTGGGACGCGGACGGGAACGTCAAGGCCATCCGGACCGTCGCGGTGGAAGGGTTCGCCGTGGACGACTCCGCGGCCACCGCAACCCTCACCGTGGACGAGCGGACCGCGACCGCGCCGATCCGGGTGAGCTCGCCGAAACCGGCCGCCCAGCAGCAACTCCAGACCTCCGTCTACCGGGAGGACCCGACCGGCCGGGGGCTCGGCCTGATCGTCGTGGGCCCGGAGACGCCGCAGTACGTGTCCCCGGTCGCGAAACCGTCCTCCGGGCGGCTGCACTACGTCGTGCAATGGGGCGGGGCACCGCCGAAGGCCGAGGACCGCTACCGCGTCGACCTCTCGTTCGCCGCCGAGGGGATTCCGGCCGATCAGTCGTTCGCCACCAAGGAAAGCGAGCTCGCCACGGTGCGGGACGTACTGCACGCCGACCCGGCCGACACGATGCCGGTGGCGATCGACAACGGCCCGGTCGATCCGGTGATCGAACGGCACGGGTTCGGCGCATCCGGCTTCTACCTCCCGGCACCCGGCACGCTCATCGACTACCTGGGCACCACGCACACCTCGCAGTGGGGGCAGGAGGAGGTGAAGAGCTCCTCGCGGCAGCTGATGCTCGCCGATCCGCGCCGGTACCCGGCCGGCAGCACCACGACCACGGACTGGTCCCGTGGCCCGCTCTCCTCCGGCCTCGGACAGTGGAACCGGCAGCAGACCTGCGAGGCCTGCTACTCCGGGAGCACGGTGTCACTGGCCATCCCGGCACTGCGCGACAGCATGCCGGACCACACCGCGCTCCCGCTGTTTTACGCACCGAAGGTGCACTATTCGCTGTACCAGGACGACAAGCAGGTCTTCGACCAGGACGGTGCCACCGGCGCGGTCGTCGAGGCGCCGAAGACACCGGCGGTGTTCCGGGGCGTGCTGGACGTCGACCGGACTGCGGTGCCCGGCGTCAGCCAGGCGGGCAAGATCCGGACCGAGCTGAGCGTGCGGTACGACCCGGCTGCGGAGAACCCCGTGCTGCCTGCACCGCACGTGTGCCAGCCCGCCGATTCGGCGCAGCCGTGCCGGATCCTCGGTGCGCTGACCGTGGACTACCGGCTGGACGCGGACCTCACCACCACCTCGAAGGTCGGCGGCCAGGCGCTCGCGTTGCACGTCGGGCATGCAGCGTTCAGCGGTGCCGGATCCCGATCGCCGGTCACGTCCGCGGCGGTTTCGGTCTCCTTCGACGACGGTGCCACCTGGCAGCCCGCGAAGGTGACCGGGACGCCCGGCGATTACCGGGCCACGTGGGAGAACCCGCCGGAGTCAGCCGGGAAATCGCCGTCGTTGAAGGTGACCGCGCAGGACCGGGCCGGTGACGCGATCACCCAGACGATCACCGGTGCCTACACCGTTGCGAAGGCGGGGGCCTGACCGTGGGGAGCAAGAGCATGCACCGGATTCGCCGTCGTTTCGCGGCCGTGGCTGCGGTTGCCGCCACGGCGGTCGCGTTCGTCCCGGCAGTTTCGGCTGTCCCGGCCGCGGCGGAACCACTGCCGCAGGAGGTCTGCGGTCCGGCCGCGGCCGGGTTCGCCCGGTGTTTCGCGGAAGTGGACAGCCGCCCGTCCGGCGGGTTCGGGGTGCGGGGGGCGGCGGGCACTACGGCGGGCACGGCACTGCCGGACGGCTACGGACCGGCCGATCTGCGTTCGGCCTATCGCCTGCCTGCCACCGGCGGGGCCGAGGAGACCATCGCGGTCGTCGACTCGGGGGATGCGCCGAACGCGGAGGCGGACCTGGCGGTGTACCGGAAGACCTACGGTCTCGCCCCGTGCACCACGGAGAACGGCTGCTTCCGCAAGGTCAATCAGCGCGGGGACGCGAAACCGCTGCCCCCGCGGGACGGGGACTGGCCGGTGGAGACCGCACTCGACCTCGACCTGGCTTCGGCGGCCTGCCCGCAGTGCAAACTCCTCCTGGTGGAGGGGGACGACGCGCAATTCGCTTCGCTGGGTGCCGCGGTGGACACGGCGGTCGGATTGGGCGCGACGATCGTGTCGAACAGTTACGGGGCCCCGGAAAGCAGCGCCAGCGGGGATTTCGCCGCGCACTACCGGCATCCCGGCGTGGCCGTTCTCGCGTCGAGCGGCGACGAAGGGTTCGCCGTGCCGAACGCGCCCGCCGCGTACGACAGTGTCGTCGCGGTCGGCGGCACGTCGCTGGTGAAGGCCGGCAACGCACGGGGCTGGACCGAATCGGCGTACCACGATGCGACCAGCGGGTGCTCGGCCTGGGTGGGCAAACCGGCCTGGCAGACCGATCCGAACTGCCCCGGCCGCACGGTCGCCGACGTCTCCGCGGTCGCGGATCCGGAGACCGGGCTCGCGGTCTACGAGACGACTGTCGAGACGGGCTGGACGGTGGTCGGCGGGACGAGTGCGTCGGCGCCGTTCGTGGCCGGGGTGATCGCGCTGGCCGGGCACCACGACCAGTATCCGGACGCGTCGCGGCTGTACGCGCATGCCGCACAGCTGAACGACGTCGTCGGCGGGGACAACGCCGGGACCCAGGAATGCGGCGGCGACTACCTCTGCACCGCGGTCGCCGGCTACGACGGGCCCACCGGCAACGGGAGCCCGGCCGGCCCGGCCGCCTTCTGACCCCTCCCCGCGCCCGGTTCGCCGGGACGGCCGCGCCCCGGCGAACTGCTGGTCACGGGGTGACCGCCGTCTCCGTCCCCGGTCGGGCGCGGACGCCGGTGGGGTAGGGTCGATGGCATGGGGAGTCTCCGTTCTCGTGTCCTCGCCTGGGCCGGCCGCCGGTACCTCGCCCGTCAGCAGAAACGCGGCTTCGACCTCGAGAAGATGGCGCTGCTGCCGGACGCCGCGCTGGCCCCGCTGCGCCGCGAGGGGCTCGACCCGGTGCCCGAACTGGGCCGCCGCCGGGACGAGGCGCCGATCAGCAAACTGGACCTGCCGTTCGGCATGAACGCCTGGCTGGTCACCGGTTACGACGAGGCCAAGGCCGTGCTCGGCAAGGTTTCCGAGTTCAGCAACGACTTCACCAACCTGGTCGGCAGCGCGGGCGTCACCGAGGACCAGGACCCCGGTGGACTCGGGTTCGCCGACCCGCCGGTGCACACCCGGCTGCGCAAGCTGCTCACGCCCGAGTTCACCATGCGGCGGCTGTCGCGGCTGACCCCGCGGATCGACGAGATCGTGACCGACCAGCTCGACGCGATGGCCGCGACCGAGGGGCCGGTGGATCTGTGGGAGGCCTTCGCACTGCCGATTCCGTCGCTGACCATCTGCGAGCTGCTCGGGGTGTCCTATGAGGACCGCGCCGACTTCCAGCGGCTGAGCACGGCGCGGTTCGACCTGTTCGGCGGCGCCGGTGCGTCGCTGGGGGCGATCTCGGAGTCGCTGGCGTACCTGCTCGAGATCGTCAAGAAGCAGCGTGAACAGCCCGGCGACGGATTGCTCGGCATGCTGATCAAGGAACACGGCGACGAGATCGACGATCGGGAACTGGCCGGTCTCGCCGACGGCGTGCTCACCGGTGGGCTGGAAACCACGGCCAGCATGCTCGCGCTCGGTGCACTGGTGCTGCTGCGCGATCCGGCCGCGTTCGAGGCGGTGCGCGGTGACGACGAGTCGGTGCACCGGTTCGTCGAGGAGCTGCTGCGGTACCTGACCGTGGTGCAGATGGCGTTCCCGCGGTTCGCCAAGCAGGACCTGGACATCGGGGGCGTGCACATCGGCGAGGGCGACATCGTGCTGGTGTCCTTGTCGGTGGCCGACCGCGACGCCACGCTGGGCACCGGCGATATGGACCGCTTCGACCCGACCCGCGAACCGTCGTCCCACCTGGCGTTCGGCTACGGCATCCACCGCTGCATCGGCGCCGAACTGGCCCGGATGGAACTCCGCACGGCCTATCCGGCACTGGTCCGCCGCTTCCCGAACCTCCGGCTGGCCGTCGCCCCGGAGGAGCTGGCCTTCCGCAAGGTGTCGATCGTGTACGGACTCGACTCACTGCCCGTCCTGGTGAACTGACCAAGGCCGGCTCCGGCGGGGTGTGGCCCCGGCCCGGCTCCCCAGCGGTGCGCCGCGCCGGGCACCGCCGGAGCGGGGTCCCGCCCTTCCGGCCCACGCACCGTTCAACAGCCACCGGGCGCAACCACCACGCCCCCGTCCGAGCACTGCACCACCGCGCACCGAACCCCCCCGGCGCGACAGCGTCGAGCGCCCGGCAGCCACGCGTCGATGGGCCATCCGCAGCCACACCACAACGCCAACCGGACACTACGGCGCGGCGACCGCGAACACAGCGAACGGAACGAGGCAGTAGCGGGTCGGCGCCCCTCGTTCCGCTGAGAGGACGTTCCCCCGCACCAGTCGGGGATACTCGTCCTGGTGTCCTGGTGTCCTGGTGTCCTGGTGTCCTGGTGTCCTGGTGTCCTGGTGTCCTGGTGTCCTGGTGTCCCAACGGCATCGCAACCACCCGGGGTGGAGCGACGACACCCACGGCGCGACAGCGCAACGACCGACGGCAGACGGAAATACCGCGCAAGACGTCGGCAGCCGGGCTGCGACGACCGGCCGCGGACGGCAGCCGCGCACCTTACGTTGCCGGACAGGCGGTGCACCGCTACCGGGTTCGATGGTCCGTTGTGGCTAGCCGCAGGGCGCCGAGGCCAACGCCCGGCCCGCGCGACGGCCGCCGAACGCACGACGACCGCCGACATGCTGGCCAGCACGACAACTCCCGGGTGACGATGGCTGCAAGGCAGGGACAGCACCAACGTTGACTGCCGGGTCGAGGCCGTACTGCCGGAACGACACCGTCATTCGCCGGATCGCGCGACCCGCCGGGTGACATGTCCGCCGCCGAGGCCAAGGCTGGCTAAGCGCGGCGCCAGTGCATCTGCCGAAACGGGCCCACCTGGCCCACGGCACGGCGCCGCAGCGCAGAACGGCCCCGCCGCGGCGGGGCAGCCCACCCCGGTCGGTGCGCGTCGGTGGGTGTGGCTGTGTGGGTCGGGTGAGAGTTGTGTTGTTGGAGTGGGTTTGGCGGGGTGTGGTGGGTTGGTGGTGGTGGGGCAGTTTTCGTTCGGGTCGGTGTGGGTTGGTGGGTGTGGCTGTGTGGGTCGGGTGAGAGTTGTGTTGTTGGAGTGGGTTTGGCGGGGTGTGGTGGGTTGGTGGTGGTGGGGCAGTTTTCGTTCGGGTCGGTGTGGGTTGGTGGGTGCGGTTGTGTGGGTCGGGTGAGAGTTGTGTTGTTGGAGTAGATCTCGGCTGGGCGCGGCCGCCTTGTCCGGGTGAGCTGCTTTGTCCGGGTGAGCTGCCTTGGCTAGGTGGGCCAGCGTTGGCCCGGTATGCCTGCCGCGCGCGGTCGGACCAGTTGGCCGCAGTGTGCCTGCGTTGCCCGGCTGGGGCTGCCTTGCCCGGACGCGGTTGCGTTGCCCCGGTGGGTCTGGCGTGTCCAGGGTGGCTGCCCTGCTGCGGTGTGGCCGCCTTACCAAGGGTGGTCGCCTGGCCCAGGTGTGGCCGCCTTATCCAGGTGCGGCTGCCTTGTCCGGATGCGGTCGCCTGGCCCCGGCGTGGCCGCCTTGCCAGGGGTGGTCGCCTTTGCATGGGTGGCCACCCTTGCTGCGGCGTGGCTGCCCTGCTGCGGTGTGGCCGCCTTACCAGGAGTGGTTGCCTTGCCAGGAGTGGTCGCCTTTGCATGGGTGGCCACCCTTGCTGCGGCGTGGCTGCCTGGCTTCGGCGTGGTCGCCTTGCCAGGGGTTGTCGCCTTGCTCGGCGTGGTTGCCTTGCCTAGGTGCGGTTGCTTCGTCCCGGAGTGGTCGCTTTGCCCAGCTGTGGTTGCCTTGCCGCAGGTGTGGCGGCCTCCGCTGGGCTGGGGTTGTCTGGCTCGGGTTCGGGGTGCCTCGCGCGGCGCGGGGGCCGCGGGCCTCGCCGGGAGGTGGAAGGGTTCTCAGCGCACTCCTCTCGGGCGGAACTGGATGCTGATGCGGGGGCCCACGGTGCGGGTCGTCTTCGGGATTGCGTGTTCCCAGGTGCGCTGGCAGGAGCCGCCCATGACGATCAGGTCTCCGTGGCCCAGCGGGTAGCGGTGGGAGTCTCCGCCGCCTCGGGGGCGCAGGGTCAGGTGGCGTTCGGCGCCTACCGAGAGGATCGCGACCATCGTGTCTTCCACATTGCCCCGGCCGAGGTTGTCGCCGTGCCAGGCAACGCTGTCCTGGCCGTCGCGGTAGTAGCACAGGCCCGCGGTGCGGAACGGTTCACCCAGCTCGGCCGAGTAGTGCGCGGACAGCGCCGCCCTTGCCTCGGTCAGGATCGGGTGCGGCAGTGGCGCGTGTTCGGGGTAGAAGCACAGCAACCGGGGTACGGCGACCACCCGGTCGTACATCTTCCGCCGCTCGGCCTGCCACGGAACGTCGGCCGCCAGGTGTGTGAACAGGTCCGTGGACCCCGCCAGCCAGCCCGGCAGGACGTCGATCCACGCGCCGCGGCTCAGCTCGGTGCGCCGGACGGCGGACAGCGAGCCCAGCGCCGTCGGTTCGTCCTCGCCGAACAGTGATCCCTGAAGTGCGTGCCCCATGCCGTCCAGCGTACCCCATGATCGAACACCTGTTCGAGTGACGTTACTCCGGCGGTTTCGGGTGGGCGAGCACGACGAGCCGATGCGCGCGGGCGTCCGGGGGAGGACTCGTCGTGGTAGCGCGACACCAGATCGGTCAGCAGCGTGCGGTGCGAGGCGAGTGCCCGCAGGTGGTAGTTCACTTTCTGTCGGGCCGACCGATCCGGCCGGCGAGTGCCGCGGCGGACGCGGGTTCGGTGAGTGCCGCGAGCAACCGGGTCAGGGCCGGATCCAGCGCCGCTGCCGCCCGCGCGATGGACCGTCCGCTCCACGGTCCGGCCCGAGCACCGTGCCGCGGGGCGTCAGGGTCCGGACGCGACGACCGTGCGGCGGTCCCGGTCGTTCGCCGGGGCCGCTCTCCACTCGTCCGGCGAGTCCCATGCGGACAGCCGGAGACGGCTGGTGAATCGCCGGTGCTCGCCGGTCAGCGGATCGTCGAACTCGAGCGTTTTGGCCAGCAGCTGCAACGGTTTCGTGAAGTCGTCGAGTGGTTTCTCCCGCAGCCGTGGGTAGAAGTCGTCGCCGAGGATCGGGATCCCCAGTCCGCTCAGGTGCAGGCGCAGCTGGTGCGTGCGCCCGGTGGCGGGTACGAGCCGGTAGCGGCCGAGGCCGTCCCTGTGCTCCAGAAGCTCCACTGTGGACTCCGCGTTGACCGGACCCGGCACCTCCTGGGCGGCCAGCACTCCCCGTTCCTTCACGATCCGGCTGCGCACCGTGCGCGGCAGTTCCAGCTCCGGTTCGTACCCCGCGATCGCCTCGTATTCCTTGTGCACGAGGCGATCGCGGAACATCGTCTGGTACGCCCCGCGCGCGGACGGGGTGATCACGAACAGCACCAGCCCCGCGGTCACCCGGTCGAGCCGGTGTGCCGGGGACAGCTCGGGCAGTCCGAGGTCCCGGCGCAGCCGCACCAGCGCGGTCTCCAGTACGTGCCTGCCGCGCGGGATCGTGGCGAGGAAATGCGGTTTGTCGGCCACCAGCAGGTGCTCGTCGCGGTGCAGCACGGTCATCCCGAACGGCACCGGCACCTCGTCCGGCAGGTCACGGTGGAACCAGATGAATGTGCCCGGTTCGAACGGGGCGTCCACGCCGAGCGGCCCGTGCGCGCCGAAGATCCGCCCGTCACGCAGCATCTGCTCGACCCGTTCCGGGGCCGCCCGCGGCAGCCGTGCCACCAGGTGCTCCAGCAAGCTCGTCCACGGGCCCTCGTCCGGCATCCGCAGCCGCGCGGGCTCGAGGCCGTGCCGTGGCGGGATCGGGGCGGGCAGCTTGCGTCTCATCGGCCCCGAGTCTAGTCGCCGGACTGCCGGTAGATCGCGATGTAGCGCGCCTTCGCCTCGGCGTCTGCCTCCGCGGCCTTCTCGCGGCGGATCCGCTTACCGGTGCCGGGCGGGAAACCGTTGCGGGACAACCGGTGGTCGATGCTCTCCTCCATGTACGCGCAGGAGTAGAAGTACGACACGAGCGCGGCCATCAGCACGATCGCCAGCCGCAGCTGGATCGGCCCCGGCAGCAGCAGCCAGACCAGGCAGAGCGGGGCGATGCCGACACTGCTGCGCAGCACGTGCCGCGCCTTCCAGTGTTTCGACGTGGTGTCGTGCAGCAGCCAGTCGTGGTAACGCTCGGGCAGCCGCCCGCCCACCGCATACCGGAACCAGCGGAGCACCCCGGGACGGTCCGTCATCGTGCCTCCCTCCACTACCGGATCAGCGTACCCTAATGATTAGTACACTAACCATTAGCGTGGCGAGGATCGCGTCCGGACCGCGCTAGAGTGACGTCCCGGCAGCACAGAGGAGGACGAGTGGCCGAGATCGACCTGGGTGAGGACCCGCTGAAGCTCGACCGGCAGGTGTGCTTCGCGCTGTCGGTCGCCTCGCGCAGCGTGATCGCGATCTACCGTCCGCTGCTCGAACCGTACGGGCTCACGCATCCGCAGTACCTGGTGATGCTGGCGCTGTGGGAGACCGCGCCGCGCTCGGTGAAGGAACTCGGTGCGACGTTGCGCCACGAACCGGCCACGTTGTCTCCGCTGCTGAAACGGCTGGAGGCAATCGGATACGTCACCCGCGGCCGGAGCCGGGCCGACGAACGGCAGCTGACCGTGGACCTCACCGACCGGGGCCGCGCACTGCGCGCCGAGGCCGAGAAGATCCCGTACCGCGTGGTCGCGACGCTCGGGATGGAGGTCGCCGAGCTGGAGGCACTGCACACCGCGCTCGGCCGGGTGATCGAGGCGACCGGCTGAGCCGGTCCGAACGCCCGGCGTGCGGTCCGCCGCGAGCCGGCGGGCTTGCCCGCTGGGGCATAGCCGGGCCGGGCCCGGTGTTGCCCCAGTGGAGCGGAAGGAGCACCGGGTGGGCGAGGAACTGAAGATCCGGCTGGGGGTGGCCCCGGCGCCGGGTACCGGGCCCGCGGAGTTCGCGGAGCTGGCCGGGACGCTGGAGGAGGCAGGCGTCGATTCGCTGTGGCTGTCGGAACAGATCTACGCGCGCGACGTGGACCCGATGATCGGCATGACGCACGCGCTGGCGCGGACCGGCCGGCTGAAGGTCGGTACCGGCGTGACGATCCTGCCGGGGCGGCATCCGGTGCTGGTCGCCAAGCAGCTCGTGACGCTGGCCGGGCTGGCGCCGAAACGAGTGCTGCCGGTGTTCGGCCTCGGTCCGGCCCGACCGGCCGAAAACGTCCTCTTCCCGGTGCCGAAAGGCAGGCGTGCGGCCGTCTTCGACGAGTCGCTGACCTTGCTGCGGCAGCTGCTGGAACGCGACGAGGTGGACTTCCACGGTGAGTTCTTCCAGGTCGAGGGCGCCACCATCGGGCCACGGCCGGCGAAGCGGCTCGACGTGTGGCTGGGTGGCAGCGCACCCGCCGGACTGCGCCGCGCGGGACGGCTTTCCGACGGCTGGCTCGGCAGTTTCCACTCGCCGGAACAGTCCCGCGGCGCGCGGATCGCGATCCAGCGGGCGGCCGCCGAAGCCGGGCGCGAGATCGAGGCCGACCACTTCGGCCTGAGTCTCGCGGTGGCGGCCGACGGCGTTCCGCACGGGCTGGGCGAGGTCGCCGCCCGGCGCAACCCGGACGTACCGCTGACCGAGCTCGTGCCGACGAACTGGGCGCAGGCCCGGCGATTGCTGGAGCAGCACATCGACGCCGGGCTGTCGAAGTTCGTCATCCGGCCCGCGACCCCCGGCGACTACCGGCGGTTCCTCGACGGATTCCTGCGCGAGCTGGCGCCGTTGCAGAACTGAGCGCGATCGGGCGGCGTTGCACGGACCGGCTCGCGGAACCGGCCGCCATGATGGGGCGATGGACACGTGGGTGCGGCCGATCCGCCGCGGATGGGTGGTGCGCGGCGAAGTGCCCGGACCGGACGTCGACGAGTTCGCCGAACCCGGCGCGGTGACCGCGGCCCTGGCCTCCCCGGCCGGTGCGGGAGACACGCTGCTGGCCGCGCAGCATCCGGCGCGCACGCCGAACGCGCTGGCCAAGGGCCTCGGCCTTGCCGACGCGGTGCCGCAGGCCCGTGCGACGCTGGCGCGGTTGCGGGCGCGGCACTACCGGTCGTTGAGCGGGTTCGTGGCGGCGTACCGGATCGAGGGGCGCGACGCCGCCGCGTCCGGCGTACTGGGCATGGTCGACGTGCGGGGGCTCACTGCGGGAGCCGCACACGTGCGGCACACCGAGGAGGTCTACCCCGAAGTGGTCGCGGAGCGGGCCGCGGTGCTCGCCGGACTGGGCTGCGCGACGAGCGCCGCACTGCTCGTGCCGGTCGACGACGGTGCCGGGCTGAGCGGCGCGGTCGAATCCGCCTGCGCCGGCCGTCCCGACGTGTCCACTGTGGATCGTGCCGGACGGGTGCACGAGCTGTGGGTGGTCCCGTCCGGCACCGTGCAGGAACGACTGGTGCGGGCCGCCTCCGCCCGCGATCTGCTGGTGGCCGACGGCAACCACCGGGTCGCCGCGGCGGCCGCCACCGGCTCCCTGCTCGCCCTGATCACCGACGGTCCGCGACTGGGGATCGGCGCGATCCACCGGGTGCTCGCCGGCACCGGGCTCACCGCGGACCGGCTGACCGAGGCGTGGCGCACGGCCGGGCTGGAGGTGACGCCGTCGCCGGACCGCAGCCCGCCCTCGTCGCCCGGCATCGCGGTGGTCCTGGCGGGCGAGACGGCGTTGCGGGTGCGGCTTCCGGCGGACGACCCGCTGGTGATCGACCACGAGGTGGTGGAGCGGATGCTGTTCTCCCAGGCGTTGGACCTCGCCCCGGACGGTCCGCAGGTGCGCCCGCTGCCGCCGGGTGCGCCGGTGCCACCGGAGGCGGACGCCGTGGTGCAGCTCGCGCCGGTGCCGTTCGAGACGGTCCGCGCGGTGCACGCAGCCGGGCGGCGGATGCCGCGGAAGGCCACGTATTTCACCCCGAAACCCCGCGGCGGCCTGGTGCTCGCCGAACTGTGAGCACTGCGGCCGGGGGAGGAGAAGGTGCAGGTCAGCATCCGTTCCGCCTAGGATCGCCGACGTGCAGCTCCCCGTGATGCCGCCGGTGCGGCCGATGCTCGCCAAAGCCGTGCGCGAGGTGCCGCGGGCCGCCGGGCTCCGGTACGAGCCCAAATGGGACGGCTTCCGTTGCGTGGTGTTCCGCGACGGCGACGAGGTCGAACTGGGCTCCCGCAACGACCGGCCGCTCACCCGCTACTTCCCGGAACTCGTCGAACTGCTTGCTGCCGCACTGCCGCCGCGGTGTGTGGTCGACGGTGAGATCGTCCTGGTCACCCCCCGTGGCCTCGACTTCGGGGCGTTGCAGCTGCGGCTGCACCCGGCGGCCAGCCGGGTACGGAAGCTCGCCGCGGAGACGCCGGCCAGCTTCGTCGCGTTCGACCTGCTCGCACTCGAGGACCGGGACCTCACCGGAGAGCCGTTTTCACGGCGGCGAGAGCTGCTGGAACAGCTCCTCGGCGGCGAACCCGGCGGCGAACTGCAGCGGGTGCACCTCACCCCGCTCACCGCCGATCCGGACGTCGCGCAGGACTGGTTCACCCGCTTCGAGGGCGCCGGCTTCGACGGGGTCATGGCCAAACCCGCCGACCAGCCCTACGAACAGGACCGGCGGGTGATGTGGAAGGTCAAACACGAACGCACCGCCGACTGCGTCGTCGCCGGATTCCGCTGGCACAAGGACGGCCAGGGCATCGGCTCACTGCTGCTCGGACTGTTCGACGACGAAGGGACGCTGCACCACGTCGGCGTCGCCAGCAGCTTCACCCGAGCCCGGCGCGGCGAACTGGTCGACGAACTGGCGCCATGGCGGGAGAACGCACTCGACGGGCACCCCTGGCGCAGCTGGGCAGAGTGGAATGCGGGGTGGAATGCCGCCTCCGCGGGAGGGAGTGCGTCGGCGGGGTGGAATGCCGCCTCCGCGGCAGGGAGTGCGTCGGCGGGGTGGAATGCCGCCTCCGCGGGAGGGAGTGCGTCGGCGGGGGAGAGTGCGTCGGCGGGGGAGAGTGCGTCGGCGGGGCGGGAGCAAGGCACTGCTGCGCGCCGGCCCGGCGCGAACAGCCGGTGGGCGCCGGACAAGGACCTGTCCTGGGAGCCGTTGCGTCCGGAGCGGGTGGCTGAAGTGCGTTACGAGCACCTGCAAGGCGGCCGGTTCCGGCACGGCGGGCGGCTGGTCCGCTTCCGGCCGGACCGCGACCCGGCCTCGTGCACCTACGCGCAGCTCGACGAGGCGCCGCCGACCGAGCTCGCGGACCTCTTCCGCGAAGCACGCTGAGCCGGCAGCGGGTCGATGCAGGGCCGGGCAAGGCCGTCGTGGCCGGGCGGGCCGAGAACGCATGCCGATCCGCACCGCAGCGTTCGTGGTGCTGCTGGGCACGTTCGGCTCGCTGCCGGTGACCGCGTTCAGCCGAGTGGCAGGTCGAAGGCCAGCTGCTCCAGGCCGTCCGCCGGATGCGGGGTGCCGGAGAGCGTGGCCGCGCAGTCCGGGCACGGGGTGACGTGCCCGGTGCCCGGTGCGGTGAGGTCGATCGGGGTCCAGCTGCGCGAGTCCCGCTCCCCGCATGCGGAGCGGCGGTAACGCAGGTCGTCCGAGCGGGTCATCAGGTGCGCGACGGGGCGTTCGTCGGGCAGTGCGCCGACGAGGTACCACCGGGTCGTGCTCGTCTCCACCATGGAACTGTCCTCCTGGGAGGCCGGTTCGAGCTGTACACGCCCGTCCATCGTGCGTCCGGCACCGCGCGGATCGACGCGTTTGCGGTTGTTCGGCGTGGCGGGACTTGCCGGAGCGCTACGGGCCGTGGAAGACGGTCTGCAACCGGTTCTGGCGCTGGTCACGCATCGGCACCCTGTCCGCGCCGGTAGCGCAGGTGCAGGTGATCGCCGGGGCGATGGACGAACTCGACCGCGAGGTCTCGGTCGGCTCCAGCATCGTGCGGGCGGATCAGCACGCTGCCGGCGCCCGCCGCGTGACTGCGTCCCACACAGGGGAAGCACGCTCGTGCGGTGGACACAGCGAGCCAGGTGATCATGCCATCGATCGGTCCCGCGGCGGACCCACCACCACGATCCACCTCGCCTGCGACGGTCACCGACGACCGTGATCGATCGTGCTGACCGGGGGCAATGTGCACGGCTGCACGATGTTCACCCAGGTCATGGCGGGAGTCGAGTTCCATCGACCGGGTCCGGGGCATCCGCCGGCCCGGCCGAATCGCCCTGGCCACGCTGCTCATCTGGCTTTGAAGACACCCCCTGGCCGATCCCGAACACCCGTTCGGCCGTGCGGTGGCTGATTGCGGATCGCTGGTCCTCGGTCAGCGGGGTGTCCCGCAGGAAGGTCAGTGCCGCCGCCGGATCCTCGTACGGGGTGTCGATCGCGAACATGATCCGGTCCTCGCCGACCGTGCGCAGGGCCAGTTCGACCACGTCCGGATCGTCGATGCCGCTCGTGGTGATCACGAAGTTGCGCCGGAAGTACTCGCTCGGGGTGAGCGACAGCCGCGGCATGGGGGTGGCAGCACCGGCTGTGCGCGCCGCGAACGCGTGCCGGTTGTCGATTCGCCGCAGCCAGTACGGGATGCCTTCGCCGAGATGACCGAGCACGACGGTCAGCTCCGGGAAGCGGTCGAGGGTGCCGCTGAGGATGAGCCGCATGGCGTGCAGCCCGGCTTCTGCCTGGTAGCCCCAGATCGCGCCGGACAGGCCGTGGTCGCGGTAACCCTCGGAGCTGCCCGGAGCGCGCGGGTGCAGGTAGATCGGTGCCCGGTTCGCTTCGGCGGACGCCAGCAGTGGCGCGAAGCCCGGTTCGTCCAGGTACCGCCCGCCGGTGTGCGAGTTGATCATGACGCCGTGCAGTCCGAGCGGGCCGACGGCCCGCTCGATCTCGGCGGCCGCGGCGGACGGATCCTGCGGGGCCACCGTGGCCAGCCCGCCGAACCGGTCCGGCCGCCGTCGCACGATCGCGGCCAGCGCGTCGTTGAACTGGACGGCCAGTGGCACCGCATCGGGGCCGGGATAGGGCTGGACCCCGGGCGGATTGAGGCTGAGCACCGCCACGTCCTGGCCGAGGGCGTCCATGTCCCGCAGCCGGAGGTCGAGGTCGGTGAGCCGGGTGCGGAGCGCGGGCAGCGTCTCCACCCTGCGCATCAGGCCGACCTCGGTCTCGTCGCCGGCTGCGACGGCCAGCCCGTGTGCGACCCGCAGGAATGCTTCGGTGGACAGGTGCTCCTCGACCGCGACGACCTTCACGCCCGCCTCCCGCCGTCGACCGACAGCGCGATCCCGGTGACGTAGGACGCGGCGTCGGAGCAGAGCCAGACCGCCGCGGCCGCCGCCTCCTCAGGTGTGGCCAGCCGGCCCAGCGGGGTGATCGCCTCCTGCTGCGCGATCATGTCGGTGCCGGCTGCCACCTTCTCGAAACCGGGGGTTCGGGTCGGGCCGGGACAGACCGCGTTGACCCGGATGCCGTCCGGTGCGTAGTCGAGCGCGGCGGCCTTGGTGAGCCCGACGACCGCGTGCTTGGCGGCCACGTAGGCAGGGGCACTCGGGATCGCGTACAGGCCGCCGTTGGAAGCGACATTGACGATCGCGCCGCCGCCGCCGTCGAGCAGCGGCAGCTCGTACTTCATGCACAGGTAGGTCCCGGTCAGGTTGACCTGGACCACGCGCTCGAACTCGTCCAGGGGCATCTCGTCGAGCTGCCGGTGGTGCGCGGCCCGTCCGGCGTTGTTCACTGCGAAGTCCAGTCCGCCGTAGGTCTCGACCGTGCGCTCGACGGCCGAGCGCACCGAGGTTTCGTCCGCGATGTCGACCGCGATCGCCAGCGCTTCACCGCCGTCCTCGGTGATCATTTCCACGGTCTCGGCCGCGGTGGCCTCGTCGAGGTCGAGCACCGCGACCGCGGCGCCGGTCCGGGCGAATTCCCGTGCCGCGGCGCGCCCGATGCCGCTGCCGGCACCGGTGACCAGTCCGGTTTTGCGGGTGCCGGTCATGACAGCGGCTCGTGGTTCGCCCAGGCGACCCGGTACGGATGCCGCGCCTGCCAGCGTGCGATCACCTCGTGCACCCCGGGTGCGGCGAACGTCTTCGCCAGCGTGTCCGTGTCGGCGACCGAGACCTGCACGATCGCGGTCGCGATCAGCGCCGGGATGGCCTCCTCACCGGGGATCGGAAGGTGGCGCCCGGTGGTGACCGACTGCGTGAGACCGGTGCCGAGCATAACCTGTTCGATGTCTTTGAGATACTGATCCAGCTCGCTGTCCTGAACGGGCTGATCGAACGAAACAATCATCGTGTGCATGACCATGCCTCGATTTTCGGCGCGTCACGGCCCCGGTGTCCAAGACCGCTTCGCTCTTCGGCGATAACCTGCAGGCATGACCGAACTGGAAACCCGCGAACTCGGGTACTTCCTCGCGGTGGCCGACGAGCTGCACTTCGGCCGGGCCGCGACCCGGCTCTCGATCGCCCAGCCGGCGCTGTCGAAGGCGATCCGCCGGATCGAGGTCCGGCTCGGCGTCCCGCTGTTCCTCCGCTCCAGCAGGCACGTCGAGCTGACCCCGGCCGGACGGGCACTGCAGGAGCACGGCAGGCACGCGCTCAATGCGCTCAGCGCCGCGGTGCGCAGCGCGCGCCGGGCCGGCGACGCCGACGCCCACCTGCGGCTCGTGCTCAAGCCCGGCGGCGATGCCGGCCTGCTGTCCGGGATCCTCGGCGAGTACTCCCACCAGCCCGACGCCCGCCGGGTGGACATCCTGTTCAGCGGCGCCGTCGACCGCACCGATTTCCTGCTCGACGGCCGGGCCGACGTCGGACTGCTCTACGCGCCCTTCGACGATCTCGACGGACTGGCCCACGAGACCCTGCACACCGAGGAGCGCGTCGTCATCGTCCCGGCCACGCACCGGCTGGCCGCTCGGCCCGCGGTCCGTCTGTCCGATCTGGACGGTGAGATCCTGCCGCGCTGGAAAGGCATTCCCGGCGGGGACGGCACCGGACCGGAGGTCACCGACGTGCTCCAGCTGTTCCAGATGATCGCCGTGGGCCGGATGGTCGGGGTGCTGCCCCGGTCCCTGGTCGAACCGGTTCCGGCAGGCCTGGTCTGCGTGCCGGTCACCGATGCGCCGCGCAGCCGGCTCGTGCTCGCGTGGAACGAACGGGACCGTCGTGCGCTGGTCGCGTCGTTCGTGGCGGCTGCGGTGCAGTACCGGGAAAGCGCTCTCGACCCGGTTCGGCCGGGCGCTCAGTCCTCGGCGGCCGGTTCGTCGAGGTAGCGCAGGATGCGCAGCAGGCCACGCTCGTCCGGGGTGTCGTCGTCGGCCAGGCAGGCCTCGAGGCGGCGGGTCACCGCATCGGCATCGATGCCGGCGCCGATCAGCACCAGTTCGGTGCGGCGCGGACCGGGTGGCCAGGCCGAGCGGTCGAGCTGCACGAAAGCGCCGACGGTGTGCAGTCCGAAGCGTGACCGGGTATCGGCCGAGCCGAGGTCGAGCTGTCCCTTCACGCGGTACAGGCCGGGCGGGCGTTGTTCCAGGAACGCCAGGAAACGCCGCGGTGACAGCGGGCGGTCCGCGGTGAACGTGACGCTCTCGTACTGCGTGTGCAGGTGCCGGGAGTGGTCGTGCTCGTCGGCCCGCAGATCGTCGAAGGACAGCTGGCCGTAGCTTTCGCGAGGGCGCGGGTCGAAGAACAGTTCGGGCTCGACCCGGCCGTGGTCGGTCACCAGCAGCGGCACCCCGGGTGCGAACTCCTCCACGGTGGCACGCACCTTGGCCAGGTTGCCGGCGTCCACCCGGTCGGCCTTGTTGAGGATCACCAGGTCGGCGATGCGCAGGTGCTCGGTGAGCTCGGGATGCCGTGCCCGGGTCGGCTCGAACTCGGCGGCGTCGAGGACCTCGGCCAGTCCGCCGTAGCGGATGTCCGGGTTCTCGCTGGCGATCATCAGCCGCAGCAGATCTCGTGGCTCGGCGATGCCGCTCGCCTCGACCACGATCACGTCGATGCCCGCTTCGGGCCGGGACAGCCTGCCCAGCATGGCGTCGAGACCACTCGCGTCCACGGCGCAGCACAGGCAGCCGTTGCCGAGCGAGACCATCGTGTCGACCTGACCCGCCACCGCGAGCGCGTCCACGTTGACCCGGCCGAAGTCGTTGACCACCACGCCGACGCGGGCACCCTTGCGGTTGGCGAGCAGGTGGTTCAGCACCGTGGTCTTGCCGGCGCCGAGGAACCCCGTGACGAGCACCACCGGAATCCGCTGCCTGGCCACTGTCCCTCCTCCCGGTCCGGCACCGACCCTATCGTCCGGATCCCGTGGCCGGGCAGCTGCCGAGGGCGGACAATGGGGTGCATGACCGCAGTCCTCGTCGCCTCCGCCGGCAAGCACGGGGGCACGCGCGGGATCGCCGAGGTGATCGCAGAGGAGCTGCGCGCGTGCGGCCTGACCGTGGACGTGCGCGACGCGGCCGAGGTCGACGACGTGCGGGAGTACGCCGCGGTGGTCGTGGGGAGTGCGCTCTACTACTGGCGCTGGCGGCCGGAGGCGGTGCGGTTGCTGGAACGGCACACCGAGGCGCTGCGTTCGCGACCGGTGTGGCTGTTCCACAGCGGCCCGTGCGGCCCGGACGTACTGCCACCCCGCGTGAGCCTGCCCGCCAGGGTGGCGCTGCTGGCCGCCGCGATCGATGCCGAGCGCACCGCGACCTTCGGCGGCAGGCTGGATCCGGCCACCGCACGCGGGTTCGCCGCGCGGATACTGGCCGGCGGCAGGCGGGCAGGCGACTTCCGGGACTGGCACCGCATCCGTGCGTGGGCGCGCGACATCGGCCGTCGCGTCCGCGCACCCGCCCAGACCTGATCCGGTTCGCCCGTTTTGCTTGATATGACAGGCTTTTCGGCTTCGGTGCGACTGTTGCCGATCCGCCCGGCCAGGTGTAGACCAAGCCGGTGACCGAAAGTGCTGCCCCCGCGCCGGAAAAGCGCAAGCTCTCCGCGGACCAGCGGAACTCCTTCCTCGCCGCCTGGCTCGGCTGGAGCATGGACGCGTTCGACTACTTCCTCGTCGTGTTCGTGCTCGTGGACATCGAAAAGGACGCCTCGTTCGGGGCGAGCGCCACACAGCTGGCCTTCATCACCACCGCGACGCTGGTGATGCGCCCGGTCGGCGCGCTGGTGTTCGGGCTGTGGGCGGACCGGGTGGGCAGGCGCATCCCGCTGATGGTGGACGTGCTGCTGTATTCGGCCGCCGGCGTGCTGTGCGCGGTGGCGCCGAACTTCACCGTGCTGCTGATCCTGCGCTTCGTCTACGGCATCGGCATGGGCGGCGAATGGGGTCTCGGCGCCGCGCTCGCCATGGAGAAGATCCCGGTGCAGCGGCGTGGGTTCTTCTCCGGCCTGCTGCAGGCCGGCTACTCCGCGGGCTACCTCTTCGCGGCGCTGGCGTACCTGCTGTTCCACACCGCGTTCGGCCTCGGCTGGCGCTGGCTGTTCGTGCTGAGCGTGATCCCGGCGCTGATCAGTCTGCTGATCCGGGCGCGGGTCAAGGAATCCGAGGTCTGGCAGTCGACGCGGGAGAAGATGCGCGTCACCCGGACCTCGGTGCGCGACGTGCTGCTCAACCCGAAGGTGATCCGCCGGTTCGGCTACCTGATCCTGCTGATGACCGCGTTCAACTGGATGAGCCACGGCACCCAGGACCTGTACCCGACCTTCCTCAAGGCGACCGAGCACGGCGGCGCCGGCCTGAGCGCGGCGACGAGCACGTGGATCGCGGTGATCTACAACATCGGCGCGATCGTGGGCGGGCTGGCGTTCGGCTCGCTGTCGGAACGCTTCGGCAGGCGGCTGACGATCGTCGGCGCCGCGGTGCTCGGCCTGCCGATCATCCCGATCTTCGCGTTCGACCACGGTGCCGGGATGCTCGCACTCGGCTCGTTCCTCATGCAGATCATGGTGCAGGGCGCGTGGGGCGTGATCCCGGCGCACCTGAGCGAGATGTCGCCGGACGCAATCCGCGGGTTCTTCCCCGGCGTGACCTACCAGCTGGGCAACCTGCTGGCCGCGCTGAACCTGCCGATCCAGGAGAGCATCGCACAGTCGCAGGGCTATTCCGCGGCTCTGCTCTGGACGGTGATCCCGGTGCTGGTCGCGGTCGCGGTGCTGACCGCGGTGGGCAAGGAGGCCAAGGCGATCCGCTTCGGCGGGGAGGCGGCGACCACCGCTCCGGCGACCCCCGGCAGCTGATTTCCGGCCACCCCCAGGTCCCCCTCAGGGCGTTGACCTGGGGGTTTGCCGTCGAGTTATTGGCGATATATCGTGGCCATGTCGGCGATACAGCTACGATAGGAGAACGACATGACGAGGACAGCGGGCGGCGACCACGTTTTCGGCGGTTTCGGCGGACCGGAGCGAGGCTTCGGCTTCGGGTTCGGCGGGCACGGGGGACGCGAGGGGCAGCGTCGGCACGGGAGTCACCACGGCTTCGGCAGGCGCGGCGACTTCGACGTGCACGGAGACCTCGGCGCGGGCGGTGCTTTCGACCAGCGCAGCGGCTTCGGTGCACGCCGGGGACCCGGTGGACCCGGTGGTTTCGGATTTCCACCGGGCACGGACCGGCACCGGGTGCCCGGCGGGCCAGGCGGCCCCCGGGGGGAACACGGGGACCTCGGCGCGCACATCGGATTCGGTGCTCGGCTGGGTGCAGGAGAGCAGCACGGCTTCGATGGGCACGGTGGCTTCGGTGGTCCCCCCGGGGCACGGGAGCGGCATGGGTTCGGCGGGCCCGGGGAATTCGGGGTTGCCGGGGAACACGGTGGGTTCGAGCGCGATCCGAGGGCCGGAGAGCATGGCGGGTTCGGGGTTCCACCGGGCACCGGAGACCACGGTGGGTTCGAGGTTCCACCGTGGGGCGGGGAGCGCGGGGGCTTCGGTGGGCACCGGCCGCCGGGCGGGGACGAGGACGGGGTGCCGTTCGGGGCCGAGGCGCGCGGGCCGGGCTGGTTCCCGCCGATGCCGCCGGGGCCGCCGGGGCCGGAATTCGGCGGGTACCCCGGTTTTCCGGGCTTTCCCGGGGGACCGGCCGGGTTCTTCGGCCGCGGTGGTCCGCGCGGTGGCCGGGCGCCGGCACGTCCGGTGCGGCCCGCGGTGCTTGCCCTGCTCGCCGAGGAGCCACGGCACGGCTACCAGCTGATGCAGGAGATCCGCCGCCGTACCAACGACGAGTGGCGTCCGAGTCCCGGGTCGATCTACCCGATCCTGCAGCAGCTCGAGGACGAGGGGCTGGTGCGCACCGCGGACGAGGGCGGCCGTCGCGTCGCGCACCTCACCGAGGCGGGCCGCGAACACGTCGCCGGGCGTGCGGAGGAATTCGCGGCGCTGTGGGAATCCCGCACTCCGGAGGATTCGCCCGGTGCGGACCGTTTCGCTGCCGTGCACCAGCAGATGAGCGAACTGGCTGCAGCTGCGGCACAGGTCGCGCACGTCGGAACCGAGTCGCAGGTCACCGAGATGCGCAAGGTCCTGCGTGAAGCCCGGCGCAGGCTGTACGCGCTGCTCGCCGCGGACCCGGACGAAACCGACGACTGAGCACGGCGGGGCGGATCCACAGTGGACCCGCCCCGCCGTCGTACCGGGCTTGCCCAGCGCACCGGGCGAGGTTTGCCCGCACCGTTGCCACCGTGGACAGGTGCTCGTAACTTCGGTGCCGGCAGACATTCCCGCGACGCTGGAGGCCCGGTGAAGATCACCGACATCACGCTCGATCGGCTGCGGTTGCGGCTCGACCCGCCGCTGCATGCCGCGTGGGATCCCGAACCACGCCGGCACTTCGACGCGACCATCGTGCGGGTGCACACCGACGAGGGCGTCACCGGCATCGGTTCGGGGGACACCATGGCGGGTTTCGAACAGGTGCAGCACCTGTTCGTCGGGCAGGATCCGCTTGACCTCGTGCGGCACGTGAAAGCCATCGAGACGGCCAATTTCCACGGCGGCAGCTACTGGCCGCTGGAAGCCGCACTCTGGGACCTGGCCGGCAAAGTGGCCGGTCTGCCGGTGGCGACGTTGTTCGGCAACGCTGCCCGTGCACTGCCCGCGTACGCGTCCACGGCCGAGTCGAAACCACCCGCCGAACGCGTCGAGGTCGCGTTCCAGGTGCGAGAAGCCGGGTTCCGTGCGATGAAGATCCGGATCGACCGCGCCCGCGTGCGCGAAGGCGTCGAGACGGTCCGTGCGGTACGGGAAGCGCTCGGCCCCGGCTTCGAGATCATGGTCGACCTGAACCAGTCCTGGCGGATGGCAGGCGACACCGCGGACGCCACCGATCTGGCCGCGACCAGGAAACTGGTGCGGCAGCTGGCCGAACTCGAGGTGTTCTGGGTCGAGGAACCGTTGCCCTACGCCGATCCGGACGGATTCCGCACCCTGCGCGCGGACAGCCCCGGCGTGCGCATCGCGGCGGGCGAGATGCACCATTCGGTCCCGGAACTGCTGCGCTACCTCGACGAGGACGTGCTCGACGTGTACCAGATGGACGTCGTGCTGGCGATCGGCATGCACCGCGCCCGCACACTGGGTGAGCTGGCGAAACTCAAGCACCGTGCGTTCACCCCGCACAGCTGGACCAACGGCATCGGCCTGCTCGCGAACCTCGCGGTCGCGGCGGGGGTCGGCGGCGGACCGTACTTCGAGTTCCCCTACGACCCGCCGGGCTGGACCCCGCAGCGCCGCGACTTCATGCTCGCCGAACCGGTGCCGATCACCGCGGACGGCACCGTCGAGGTACCGCAA
Source organism: Amycolatopsis ultiminotia (assembly GCF_039536925.1). NCBI lineage: Bacteria > Bacillati > Actinomycetota > Actinomycetes > Pseudonocardiales > Pseudonocardiaceae > Amycolatopsis > Amycolatopsis ultiminotia. The sequence goes on from NZ_BAAAZN010000001.1 coordinate 220,718, forward strand.
CGCCCGGGACTCGGGATCGACCTGGACGAGGAAACCGTGCAACGGTGCCGGATCTGACCGGCCACTGTGGCCGGTGACGGTCCCATCCGGACTGCGGAGATCCACTGTGGACCAAGGAGACCACCGGGACCGCCGTCGCCGGCGCGACTGAAACGACCGGACCACCGTCGCCGGCGGTACCGAAGCCGCCGCGACGCCGAAACCACCGGGTATCGGGGCCGCCGGGTGCTTCGGCGGCCCCGATCCGGGTCAGTGCTTCAGTCCGTGCTCGATCGCCTCGATGATGCGCGGGCGCAGCTGGGCCACGCTCACGATCGCGTCCACCGAGCCCACCTGCACGGCGCGCTCGATGCTGTGCACGCGGTCGAACTCGGCGGCCACCTCGCCCAGTTTCTCGGCGCGGACGGACGCCTGGACCTCGGCCAGTTCGGCCGCGCGGGCGGCCCGTTCGGCGCCGCCGGCTTCGCCGGGCAGGGGCTGCAGCGCGGTCACCCGCGGATCGTTCGCGGTGCGGGTGTTCACCTCGCCCGCGAAGACCACCGCCGCGGCCGGGGCGCCGCCGAGCACCGAGGCGAACGAGCCCTCCAGCGCCAGCACCGTCATGTTCGGGTTCAGTGCCTTGGAGAACACCACGAACGCACCGCCGTGGTAGCGGGAGATCACGGTGAACACGATCGGGCCGCGGAAGTTCACGATCGCGCGGCCGATCTCCGCGCCGTACTCCAGCTGCAGTTTCTGCATCGACTCCGGGGAGCCGTCGAAGCCGGACAGGTTCGCCAGCACCACGAGCGGACGGTTGCCGCTGGCCGCGTTGATCGCGCGGGCCGCCTTCTTCGACGACCGCGGGAACAGCGTGCCCGCGGTGAACGAGTCCGGTCCGTCGGTGGGCGGGAACCCGCGCCGCGGCACCGACCGCGATTCGATCCCGAGCAGGCACACCGGATGCCCGCCGAGGTGCACGTCCTGCACCGCCGCGGTGTCCGCATCGGCCATCCCCGCCCAGCGTTCCAGCACCGGATGGTCCTGATCGGACAGTGCACGCATCACGGTGCGGATGTCGAAGGGCTTCTTGCGGTCCGGGTTGTGCTCGGCGGAGAAGATCTGGCCCACCGTGGTGAATTCGCTCTCGACCACGGCGTGCGGGTAGTCCGACATGTCCCGGCCGACCGGGTCGGTGGTCACCGCCTGCCGCGGGCCGGTTTCGCCGGGCACCACGTAGGTGTGCGCATAGTGCGTCATGAGCACGTCCCGCGCACCGGCCAGGTTCGGCGCCCAGTACTGGGCCTGCCCGTTCGGGCCCATCACCCGGTCGTACCCGCCGATGCCGAAGTTGTCCTCGGCCGACACCCCGCCGGAGAAGTCCAGCGACTGCTTGCCGGTGAGCACCATCGCCGAATCCGGTGTCATCACCAGGATGCCCTTGGTGTGCATGAGCATGGTCGCTTCGGCGTTCCAGTACGGCTGCGCGCCCACGGTGATCCCGGCGACCACGATGTTGATCTCGCCGCCGTCCTGGGTGAACTCCACGATCCGCTTGAGCGCAGCCGCGACCCAGTCCATGTTCTCGGTGCCCGAATCCATCGAGATCCGCGCACCGGCCGACAGTGCGAACCATTCCAGCGGCACCTGCAGGCGCTGCGCCAGATCGAGTGCGCCGATCACCCGGGCGCACTCCGGTTCGGACAATGCACCGAGTGCCTTCGTCGGGTCGCCCAGCAGCACCACGCGCCGCACGCCCTCCGGTACGAGCGCGGTCGGCGTGCTCACCACCCCGGCCACGATCCCGGACTTGTTGCGCCCCTTCGGCCGGTCGACCGGCACCAGCGCGCCGGTGTCGTCGAGGTCGTGCTCCACGAAGCTGCCCCCGCCGGCGAGCAGATCGGTGAGCTCGTAGGGGTACACGGTGTCGCGGCGGGCGGCCCGCAGCACCTTCTGCCGGTAGTCGTCCAGCGGCTGCACCGGTTCGAGGTCGGGGGTGCCGACGGCGAGCCGCACGCCCGCGCCGACCTCGTTGCGGACGGTCACCGAAACGTCGCTCAGCTCCCCGGTCTCCGGGTCGCGCCGCCGCGCCAGGAACTGGATCTCCTCCAGCCCGGCACTCGCGGTGGTGGGCAGCACGCGCTCGGCGAGCAGGTTCAGCTCGTCGAGGGTCAGTTCGCTCGGCGGCCACACGTAGAGGACGATCCGGTTGGTGTCGAAGCGTTTCCGCGCCGGCCGCTGTGCCTGCACGGTGCGGATCGCGGTGAGGCACGCGGCCAGCGTGTCCTCCGCCGCAGGCAGTGACACGAGCCGCCCGTCCGTCTCGCGCAGCGGGGTGAGGTCGCGCACCTGCGCCATCGCGACGAGCCGCTCGTCGGCCGGATTGGCCCGCGCGGTGCAGTTGAACAGGTACACCTCCTCGTCGGCCGAGGGCAGCCGGGTCAGGTCGAACTCCTGCAGCCGCTCGAGCTGCATGCGCTCGGCCACCCGCGGGTGCAGTCCGCGGATGAGCCGGTCCTCGGCGAACCCGTCGCCGGATCCGCCGCTGCGGCGGAAGGTGAAGTGGTGGTGCATCACCGCGCCGCCCCCGCCTGCGACGGTGGTGGTGATCCGGGTCAGGTGCGCCGGCAGCGGCTGCGCGGCGAGCACCTGTTCCAGCTGTGCCGCGATCGCGTCGGTGTCCGGCTGGTCCGCCCAGGTCAGGTACACGTCGGCGACGACGGCACCGATCGCGTCGGCGGACAGTTCGGCGAGCGCGCGGATCGCGTCCGGCAGCTGCGGGAAGTCCACCGCGGTGGTGAGGACCCTGGCCGGTTCGCCGTGCTCCGCGGTGACGAACACACATCCGGCGACGGTCCGCGTGCGGACGTCGGACAGGCTCTTGTTGCCGTAGTAACGCCGGGTCAGCACCTCCAGCAGCGGCGCCGGATCGGCCCCCGCGCGGCCGATGCGCTGGCCGAGCAGCCGCACGAGCGGTTCCGAACTGGACACCATGGAGGCGATCCGCTCCGGGCGGTCCGCGGCGTCCGGATTCCGGTCCAGGTACCGCAGATGCCCGCGCACGTCCGCGTACACCTCGGCGCGCGCCCGGCGCAGCAGCGGTTGTGCGAACCAGCGGAACACCACGCCGCGGGCGAGGTCGCCGATCGCCGGGAACCGCACCTGGGTGGCGGCGACGAGGCGCTCCAGCGCCAGGCCGGCCTCCTCGCGCAGCTCGCCGGTGGGCGGGGCCTCGGTGAGCCACTGCCGCAGCAGTGCCGAGACGATCGCGACGTCGGACGCCGCCCGCTGCTGGGCGAGGAAGATCCGGAAGACCGCCTCCTCCAGTTCCGGCGTGCGCTCCAGGTCGGCCACGCCGTAGTGCCCGAGCACCCGGCGCAGCCGGGCCTGGAACTTCTCCGGCAGCCCGGCCCGTTCCACGTCGAGGCTCTGCAGGTAGGTGTGGAAGTACTCGCGTGAGCTGTGCACGTGGCCGGTCGCACTCAGATCGTCCGCGGCCGGTTTGGTACGGCTCAGCTCGGACAGATCGGCGAACACCGCCAGCAGTCCGACCTCACCGCCGAGCGGGCGGTCCGCGCCGAGTTCGGCGCGCGCGGCGAGGTAGCCGCTGAGCACGCGGGCCTCGTCGTGCGGGTCGGCGTCGAAGCCGAGCAGCAGGCTGCGCAGGTCCTGCAGGCCTCGTTCGGCCCGTGCGGCCGCGGTGGTCCCGGCCGGTTCGGCGGGCAGGTCGATCTCCGCGACCTGCGCGGCTTCCACCGCCTCGGCTGCGTCGTCGTCGGCAAGCGGCTCGAGCCGCAGCAGTGCCGCACCGGTTTCCACCTGGCTGCCCACCGACACCGGGAGTTCCTTGACCCTGGCCCGCAGCGGCGCGCGCAGGACGGTCTCCATCTTCATGCTTTCCAGCACGAGTACCGGGCTGCCGGCGGCGACCTCGTCGCCCACCGCCACCGGTGTCGCGACCACGAGCGCGGGAGCAGGGGAGCGGACCACACCGCCCTCGTCGCGGCTGACGCGGTGCGTCACGCCGTCGACCTCCACCAGGTGGATCGGCCCGTGCGTGCCGGTGACGAGCCGGAACCGCGTGCCGTTGACGGTGATCTGGCCGCTGTATTCGTCGTACCGCTCGATTTCGACGTCCGCCGGGTACACCTCGCCGCCACCGCTGACCCCGGTGCGGAACCGCTTCGGCCCGGTGCGGGCGACCGTGACGCGATAGGGGACGCCGCGCAGCTTGAGATCGAGCGGACGGATCTCGTGACGCACCTGCGGGCGGCCGCCGTGTGCGGTGGACAGCAGGCGCTGCCTGCCGATCTCCTCGTCGTCCTCGTAGGCCTCGATGGCCGCGGCGGCCAGTGCGACCGCGGAATGCCGGGTGGTGACGAGCCTGCCCTCCGCACGGACCCGGTCGATCCAGCCGGTGTCCGCGCTCGCGTCGATCACCTCGGGCTGCTCGAGCAGGTCGAGCACGAAGCTCTTGTTGGTCGCGCCGCCCTCGATCAGCACGGACGTCTCGGCCATCGCCCTGCGCAGCCGCGCCAGCGCCTGGTCCCGGTCCCGGCCGTAGGCGATGATCTTGGCGATCATCGAGTCGAAATCGGCGGGGATGGTGTCGCCCGCGCTGACCCCGGTGTCGACCCGGATGCCGGGGCCGGCCGGCAGCAGCAGCCGCGCGATCCGGCCCGGCGACGGTGCGAAGTCGCGATCCGGGTCCTCGGCGTTGAGCCGGGCCTCCACCGCGTGCCCCGATTCGGCCGGCTGCGCGCCTTCGAGCTTGCCGCCGGAGGCGACCTGCAGCTGCAGCCGGACCAGGTCGGTGCCGGTGGTGATCTCGGTGATCGGATGTTCCACCTGCAGCCGGGTGTTCACCTCGAGGAAGGCGAACAGCTTCTCGCCGGGGTGGTAGAGGAACTCGACAGTGCACGCGCCGCGGTAGCCGACCGCGACCGCGAGCCGTTCGGCCGAGTTCTTCAGCTCCGCGGTCTGCGCCGGCGCCAGTACCGGCGACGCGGACTCCTCGATGATCTTCTGGTTGCGCCGCTGCACCGAGCAGTCGCGGACGCCGAGCGCCCACGCCGTCTCGCCGTCGGAGATCACCTGGACCTCGACGTGCCGTGCGCCGGTGACGAGCCGCTCCAGGAAGACCACGCCGCTGCCGAACGCGCGCAGCGCCTCCTGGCTGGTGCGCTCGTAGGCGTCGGCCAGCTCGTCGCCGGAGGACACCTTGCGGATACCACGCCCGCCACCGCCCGCGGTGGCCTTCAGCATCAGCGGATAGCCGATCCGCTCGCCCGCGCTCAGCGCGTCCTCGAGCGTGGCCACCTCGCCGCGGCTCCACGGCGCGACCGGGACGCCGACCTCCTCGGCGATCAGCTTCGCGCCGATCTTGTCCCCGAGCTTGCGCATCGCCTCCGCGCTCGGCCCGACGAAGGTGACGCCGATCCTGTCGCACAGCTCGGCGAACGCCGGATCCTCCGCCACGAAACCCCAGCCGACCCAGGCGGCGTCGGCCTTCGTCTCGACCAGCGCGGTCGCCAGCTTGGCCAGGTCGAGGTACGGGCGCGCGGCAGCGGGGCCGAGCGAGTAGGTGACATCCGCCTCCCGCACGAACGTCGCGGTGGCGTCCGCGTCGGTGTGCAGCGCGATCGTCTCGATCCGCTCACCGGTCTCCGCGGAGAGATCCCGGACCGCGTGGATCAGCCGCATCGCGGCCTCTCCGCGGTTGACGATGGCGACCCGACTGAACACGGACTGACCCTCCCAATTACCCCGAGTACCACGCGCCGCAGGCGGCGTCCGGCTCGCCGGAACGCCGCCTGTGCTCGCCCTACACCCTGCTCCTCCACCGGCCGCCGCACCAATGTCGTGGATGACGCATGCCGGACCCACCGGTTTGTAGGAACCTGCCAAAAAGACTCGAAAACACACGGTCACAGCCCCGTTTCACGCGAGGTATGCCACAAATCACGCCTCCGGTCGCCGGGAGCCGACGAATGCGTGACGGCCGGCTGAACCCGCGGTGGCCGGGGCTCGTCCCGCACCGTGCGGCGGCCGGCTGGAATCGAGCTCGAACCCGCGCCGAGCCGCACTCGAACCTGCGCCGAGCCGCACTCGAACCTGCGCCGGGCCGCACTCGAACCGGGCTCGGGCCGCACTCGAACCGGGCTCGGGCCCGGATTCGGCGCCCGAACTGCGGTACTTGTGACCCTTGACACACTCAAGGCCCACCCCTACGTTACGTCGGTAATCGATTTCTCGACGCGCGGAGCGGGGCCGAGAGGGCGGGTATGGGCGACGACGGCGTACTGGTCGAACTGGCCGGCGTCGGCAAGACCTACGGCGGCGTGCGTGCACTGCGCTCGGTGGATTTCACCGTGCGCGAGGGGGAGGTGCACGCTCTTCTCGGGGAGAACGGGGCAGGCAAGTCGACCCTGTTGAAGATCCTCTCCGGGGAGGTCGCCGCGGGGACCGGGGTGGTCCGGATCGGCGGCGAGCCGGTCCGGTTCACCCGTCCCGCGGACGCGCGCCGCGCCGGGGTCGCGATGATCCACCAGGAACTGGATCTCGTGCCCGCGTTGTCGGTGGCGGAGAACGTGTTCCTCGGCCGTGAGCCGCACACCCGCGCGGGCGCGGTGGACCGGCGGGGGATGGTCGAGCGGACCCGCGAGGTGCTCGCCCGATCCGGAGTGGACCTCGATCCGCGGGTGCCGGTGGAACGGCTGCGCACCGGGGAACAGCAGCTCGTCACCATCGCCAAGGCACTGTCGCTGCAGGCCCGGATCCTGCTCATGGACGAGCCCACCTCGGCGCTCTCGCCACGGGAGGTGGATCGGCTGTTCACGGTGGTGGACCAGCTGCGCAAGGACGGGGCCGCGGTCGTCTACGTCTCGCACCGGATGGACGAGATCGGCCGGGTCGCGGACCGGGCGACGGTGCTGCGCAACGGGGAAGTGGTGGCCGCCTTCGCCGCCCGCGAGCTGAGTGCGGCGCGGGCCGCGGAGGCGATGGTGGGCCGTCCGGTGGACCAGATGTTCCGCGCGGCCGGGTCGTCGGATCCGGGTGGGGACGAGGTGCTGCGGGTCGAGGACCTGGTGGTCCGGCCGCGGCCGGGGCGACGGGAGCCTGCCGGGATCAGCCTGACCGTGCGGGCCGGTGAGATCGTCGGCCTCGCCGGACAGCTCGGTGCCGGGCGCACCGAACTGCTGGAGGCGCTGTACGGGGCATCGGGCGCGACCCTGACCGGCGGCCGGATACTGCTGCGCGGCAAGGAGTTCCGGCCGCGTTCGCCGCGCCGCTCACTGCGCGCGGGGCTGGCCTTCGTGCCGGAGGACCGGCGGATCTCCGGGCTTGCGCTGGAGCATTCGGTGACGGCGGGCACTGTGCTGTCCATTGTGGACCGGCTGGCCCGGTTCGGCATGGTCTCCGCCCGCAGGGAGCGCAATGCGGCACGGGGATCGGCGGAACGGCTCGGCGTCAAGGCCGGTTCGCTGAGTGCGCCGGTGGGTTCGCTCTCCGGCGGGAACCAGCAGAAGGTGGTGCTGGGCAGGGCATTGCTGAGCGAACCCGCGTTGCTGCTGCTCGACGAACCGACCCGCGGGGTCGACGTCGGTGCCAAGGCGGAGATCTACCGGCTGCTCGGCGAGGCCGCGCGGTCCGGGGTCGGGGTGCTGCTCGCGTCGTCCGAACCGGCCGAACTGGTCGGCGTGTGCGACCGGGTGCTGGTGCTGCGTGGCGGGCGCGGGTTGCGGGAACTGGACACGGCCGCGGCGGGTGAGGCCGACCTGCTGGCCGCATCGATGGGAGAGGTGCCGATGGAGGACGCGCGGTGACCGGGCGGGCAGCGCTCGCGGTGGTGTTCCGGTTCCAGAGTGTTTTCGGGCTGGTGCTCGTGTTCGCCGCGGCGATCGTGTTTTCGCCGCACCACAACGGGGATCTGGTGTTCCTCGACAGCGGGAACCTGTTCAACGTGGTACGGGCGATCTCCGAGATCGGCATCATCGCGGTCGGCATGACGCTGGTGATCCTGGTCGGCGGTATCGATCTTTCGGTCGGTTCGGTGGTGGGGCTGGCCAGCGTCGGCGTCGCCGAGCTGCTGACCGCGAACGACTGGGGGCTGGTGCCCGCGGTACTGCTGATCCTCGCGCTGGGCCTGGTTTTCGGGGTGCTGCAGGGGATCGCGAGTGCGCGGTTCCGGATCCAGGCGTTCATCGTCACGCTCGCGGGCATGCAGATCGCGCGCGGTCTTGCCCGGATGTGGTCCGGCGGCGAGGGAGTGTCGATCACCTACGGCGACGGGCCCGGCCAGGCGCCGGTGCCGTTCTCGCTGCTGGGGGAACGCACCTTCGGCGGGGTGGTGCCGATCCCGGCGCTGCTGTTCGTGGTGGTCGCCGCGCTGGCCGTGCTGCTGCTGCGGGCCAGTGCGTTCTCCCGGCACGTCTACGCGATCGGCGGCAACGAGAAGGCCGCACTGCTGTCCGGGGTTCCGGTGACCAGGGTCAAGGTGGCGGTCTTCGGGCTGTGCGGGCTGCTCGCCGCGCTGGCCGGGATCGTGCACGCCGGGCAGCTCAACTTCGGCGGTCCCAACGACGGCACCGGGTACGAGCTCAACGCCATCGCCGCGGTCGTGATCGGCGGCACCAGTCTCTCCGGCGGTCGCGGATCGGTGTTCGGCACCGTCGCGGGTGCGCTGCTCGTCGGCGTGCTCGACAACATCCTCCAGCTCAACGACATCGATTCGAACGTGCAGCTGATCGTGGTCGGCGTGGTGATCGTGCTCGCCGCGGGACTGCAGCGGCTGCGCCCGGCCACGGTCTAGGGATTCGTCCAAGGAAGGGGAGCGCATGTCCGGCACCATCCGCCGCGGGGCGGCCCTCGTGGGTCTTGCCCTCGTTTCGGCCGTCACGGCCTGCGGCACCACCCACGAAAACGCGCCCGGCGCGTCGGCAGGCGGAGCCCCGTCGACGCGGGCCTGCGAAGGCGCAGGCGGCAAATACACCATCGGCATGAGCCAGGCGAACCTGGCCGAGCCCTACCGGGTGCGGATGGACGACGACATCCGCAAGGCCGCGGCCGGGGTACCGCAGTTCACGGTGAACTTCGCCGACGCCGCACAGGACAACGCGAAGCAGGTCGAACAGGTCAACACCTTCCTCACCCAGGGCATCGACCTGCTGATCATCAGCCCGAACGAGGCCACGCCGCTCACCGCGGTGGTGAAGAAGGCCTACGACCAGGGCGTCCCGGTACTCGTGCTGGACCGCAAGGTGGACGGCGACGGCTACACCTCGTTCATCGGTGCGGACAACGTGGACATCGGACGCCAGGCCGGCCGGTACTTCGCCGAGAAGCTGCTGCCCAAGGGCGGAAAGGTCGTGGAACTGAAGGGCCTCGCCGGGGCCACCCCGGCCAAGGAACGCAGCGACGGCTTCGACCAGGGCATCGCAGGTCACGGCATCACGGTGGTCGGCTCGGCGGACGCGGACTGGTTGCGGGAGAAGGGACAGCAGCAGGCCGACGCGTTGCTCAAGGCCCATCCCGACGCGCAGGCGCTGTTCTCCGCGAACGACCCGATGGCCGAGGGCGCGCGGCTCGCCGCGCAGAACGCCGGCCTCGGCGACCTGCCGATCACCGGTATCGACGGTCTGCCGGTGCCGGAAGGCGGCATCAAGGCGGTGGAAGCCGGACGGCTCGCGGCCACCTTCGTGTATCCCACCGGCGGCGCCGAGGCGATCACCGCGGCGAAGAAGCTCCTGCTCGACTGCCAGCAGGTGGCGAAGAAGCAGACCCTGCCCACTCGCCTGGTCACGCGTGCCAACGCGGAGCAGGTCTACGCCGAACTGAACCGGAGCTGAGGACGATGGCGCGCATCGGCATTCTCGCCGTCTCGGACGGCAGGGACCACGTGCACCGGCGGAACACCGGCTTCATCCGGTCCAAAGCGGACGCGCTCGTGGCGGCGCTCGAAGCGGCCGGGCACGAGGTCGTCAACGGCGGGCTGGTGGACACCAACACCACCGCTACCGCGGCGGCCCGTTCGGTGGCCGCGGCGTCGGTCGACGTGACCGTGCTGTATTACGCGGTGTGGGCGTTCCCGCACTTCACCATGCTCGCTGCGGACGCGACGCGCTCGCCGCTGCTGCTCGTCGCGAGCACCGATCCGGCGGAGCCGGGCCTGGTCGGCATGCTCGCCGCGGGTGGCGCGCTCGACCAGATCGGCCGCTCGCACACCCGGCTGTGGGGTGCGCCCGACGACGCGGAGCTGGTCGGCGAGGTGGGCGCGTACGCGCGGGCCGCGGCCGCGGTGAGCTCGCTGCGCGGGTCGACCTTCGGCCGGTTCGGCGGGCGGCCGATGGGGATGAACACCGCGGTCGCGAACACCGACCAGTGGATGCGCACGTTCGGGATCGACGTGGAGGAGATCGACCAGTACGAGCTGGTGCGCCGGGCGGAATCGGACGACCGGAACGCCGCCGTCGAAGCCGGGCGCGGGCGGGAGTGGCTGGAACGCCACGCGAGCGTGCACTACGACGGCGACCGGCTCACGCCCGAGCTGCTGGAGCGGCAGCTGCGGCTGTACCTGGCGGTGCGCGACGTGGTGGCCGAGCGGCACCTGGACTTCTCCGGGATCAAGGCGCAGCCGGAGCTGACCGAGAACTTCGCCACCGCGGACGTCGCCGAGGCGCTGCTCAACGACCCCTACGACTGGAACGGTTCGAAGGCCGTGCACGTCACCGCCACCGAGGCGGATATGGACGGCGCGCTCACCATGCAGCTGCTGCACCGGATCACCGGCACCCCGGTGCTGTTCGCCGACGTGCGCCACTACCACCCGGACCGGGACGTGTGGGACCTGTGCAACTCCGGGCAGCACGCGACCTGGTTCGCCGCACGCAGTGACGACCCGGCGGAGAACCTCGCGAAGGTGCACCTGTACCCGGAGGTGTTCTTCTTCCCCGCGGGCGGCGCCTCGGTGCAGCACATCGCCGCACCGGGGGAGATGACGGTGGCGCGGCTGAGCCGCCTGGACGGCCACTACCGGCTTCAGCTCATGCTCGCCGACTTCGAGACCTTCGACGAGGCGACGACCGGGGAGCTGGTCGCCAGGTCCACGCCGGAATGGCCGCACGCGTTCGCCCGGCTCGACGTGCCTGCGGCCACCTTCCTGTCCGGATTCGGCGCCAACCACGTGCACGCGGTGCCGGGGGACCGGCGCCGGGAGCTGCGTGCGGCAGCCGCGCAGCTCGGCGTGCGGCTCGAGGAGTGGGCCCGATGAGCGGGACGCACTTTGCCCGTTCGTGTCCCTCGGTTTGCCCTGGGAGTGAGCAGTTGAGAGCTATGTCTCCACCAAAGGGGTGAAAGATCGCCAGTCGGGCAGCTTGGACTCTCACCGCGCGTTACTCATGGAAGAGAATTCATGGGAGATCGGGAGAGACAAGGAGGTGGCGGGCATGGATATCGAGCCACCGGTCGTCCGGGCGACGATCATCTTCGGTCTGCGCACGTTCGGAGCGGTTCCGCTGCCGGTGCGCGCCGACCTCGAATACGACGCGGCGGACCCGTACGCGGTGTCCGTCGGCTACTACGCCGGTGCCGGGGTGGTGCAGTGGCTGTTCGGCCGCGATCTGCTCGCCGACGGACTGCTGGCCCCTGCCGGGGAGGGGGACGTCCAGGTGCGCCCCGCGGCCGACGACGACAGCCGCGTCGTGGTGGAGCTGAACGCGCCGGACGGTTCGGCCGTGCTGGAGGCGGAGGCGAGCGAGCTGGCCGATTTCCTCGACCGCACCTACGACGAGGTTCCGGTCGGCGAGGAAGCGCTCTGGTTCGACTTCGACCACGAGCTCACCAAGCTGGCGTCCCGCGACTGACGTTCGCTCTACTGTGGACGGTGCGAAGGCATTCGTCACGACGGGTGGCCGGGGTTGACCGCACTTGGAAAGTGCGTACGGTCAGAAGTCGTTGGCTGTTGTCCAGACACTGCTGCGGTCAGCGCTTTCGAGCAGCACCCTGCGAGAGGAGCGCAACGCATGAACGTCCCGTTTTCGGTGCACTCCGCACCGGCACAACTGACTGTCACCAGCATTCGCCGCGGCGACACCATGGTTGTCGCCCCGGTCGGCGAGGTCGACTCGGCCACCACGCCAGCACTGGAAGAGGCACTGCGGGCAGTGCGCGAGCCGGTGCTCGTCGACTTGTCCTCGGTCGAATTCCTCAGCTGCGCGGGCATTCGCGCGCTGCTCGTCGCATATGAGCGGATGCCGTCGCTGACGGTGTTCCTCGGTTCGGCGCCCGGGGTGCGCCGGTGCGTCGAGCTCTCCGGCGCCGCAGACCTGCTTCCGGTGCGGGAATCCCTCGACCGGACGATGCTGACCCCCTGAACCAACGGCCGGTCCGTTTCGGCGTTGATCCGCTCGGGTAATTCCGTGGATATGACTTCTCAGACGTCTCATGTCCCGCAGATCGAGCTCAACAACGGGGTGCGCATTCCGCAGTTCGGCTTCGGGGTCTTCACCATCCCGGCGGCGGACACCGCGGCGGCGGTGCGCACCGCAGTGGAAGCGGGCTACCGGCATTTCGACACGGCGCAGGCGTACGAGAACGAGGAAGGCGTCGGTGAAGGGATCCGGCAGTCCGGGGTGCCCCGCGAAGAAATCTTCGTCACCACGAAGCTGGCCAACGACGCGCACGGGCACGACAACGCGATCACCGCACTGGAGGGCAGCCTCCAGCGGCTCGAGCTGGATTACGTCGACCTGTACCTGATCCACTGGCCGCTGCCCAACCAGGACAAGTACGTGCTGACCTGGCAGGGATTCGAGGAGCTGCTGCGGGCCGGCAAGACCCGCGCGATCGGGGTGTCGAACTTCGAGGTCGAGCAGCTGGAACGGCTTGCCGGCGAATCGTCGGTGGTGCCTGCGGTGAACCAGATCGAACTGCATCCCGCACTGCAGCAGGCGGAACTGCGCGCCTACCACCAGTCGCGGGGAATCGCGACGGAGGCGTGGAGCCCGCTGGGGCAGGGCGAGCTGCTGGCCGATCCGCTGCTGAGCGAGCTGGCAGGCAAATACGGTAAGACCGCGGCACAGATCGTGCTGCGCTGGCACCTGCAGATCGGGAACATCGTGTTCCCGAAGTCGGTCACGCCGGAGCGGGTCCGCGAGAACATCGCGGTGTTCGACTTCGAGCTCGCGGACGCCGACCTGGCCGCGATCGGCGGGCTGGAGGCAGGCAGGCACTTCGGCCCCGATCCGGCCACCTTCCGCGGCTGACCTGGTTTCCGCCGGGCCCGCACGGGTATCCGGCAGGCAGGGACAAGCCTGGAAGGAGCGTCGGATGACGACCGAAGCCTACCTCGCGTTTCTCGCGGTGGGGATCGCGCTGGTCCTGATCGATGGGCAGATCATCTACCGAAGCGGGCGCGGCTACCTGGAAAACTCCTACGGCGACGCGGCAGCCGGTGCCTCCATGACGAGGCTGGTCACCGTGCTGTTCCACCTGGTGACACTGGGCCTGCTGGCGCTGCTGTCCACCATCCCGCTCGGTGACGGCGACCTGCCCGGAGTGGTCGGCAGGCTCGGCGTGCTGCTGCTGGTGCTGGCCCTCGTGCACGCGATCACGCTGGCGCTGCTCGGCCGGATGCGCGGCGAACAGGTGGGCGAGGCGGCGGTGGCGAACCGCCGGATCTCCGCGCGGGAAGCCGACCGGATGCCCACGACCACCGTCACTCCGGTACCCGGCCAGGACGGCCGGAATCCGGACGTGAGCCCGTCCTTGGAGAATCGCGCGCCGTATTCGGCGTCCTGAGCGGGATTTCGCAGCCGGGCTGCGCGCAGGGAAACCGCACCGCACATCTCGTGACAGAAACCCGGCGGACCACCGGAATCCGGTGGTCCGCCGGGTTTTGTGTGATTGGTCTTCAGCGGTGTTTTCGCAATCCGGCTCAGCGGCCCAGTGCTTTCTCGAGTTCCTTCTTGGTCATCGCCGAGCGGCCGTGCACGTTGCGCTGTTTCGCTTCGTTGTACAGCTGTTCCTTCGTCGGGCCGCCAGGCCCCAGCCGGTTCCCGGAGCGTTTGCCGCCGCGGTGCTGGGGCGAGACGTCCTGGGTGGAGGTGCGGCTCGCCTGCCGGGATTCCCCGGAGCGGGCGCGGTTCTTGTTGACCGTGCGGGCGGCGATCTCCTCCGCGCGGCCCTCGTTCGCGCCCTGTTCCCGTTCGGCGCCCTTGATGTGCTCGTACTGGCGTTCCCGTTTCGAAGACCAGCTTCGCTGGGGCATGACAAGCTCCTTTCTGCCGCCGTCCGGTTACCCGGTCGGCACCGCGGTGAACCGGACGGCGTCCTGCTGCGTGTCGATGGTGTGCGAGGAAATCCGGAACCGCCGGTGTTCGTGGTGCCAGTGGCCGATCGGGCCGCGCCCAGCGGGGGCGACACCTACGACCACCGCATGGCGCAGCACCTGCCGGCGCGTCCGGTCTCCGTGGCTGGGGACTGGCCGGAGCCGGACCCGGCGGCCCGCGCCCGGCTCGGCCGCGTGCTCGCTGCTGTCCCGGCCGGGTCCGTGGTGCTGCTCGACGGCCTGGTCGCCTGCGGGGTGCCGGACGTACTGGCGCCGCACGCACGCAGGCTGCGGCTTGTGGTGCTCGTGCACCTGCCGCTGGCCGACGAAACCGGGCTCGCCCCGCGGCAGGCCGCCGTCCTGGACAAGCGCGAGCGCGAAACGCTGCGGCTCGCCGACCGGATCGTCGTCACGAGCCCGGCGGCCGCCGACGACCTGCGTGCACGCCACGATCTTGCCGCCGGTTCGGTCTACGTCGTGCCGCCGGGGGTGGATTCGGCGCGGCCGGCCGCGGGCACCGATGGGGTGTCGCGGCTGCTGTGCGTCGCTGCGGTGATTCCCCGCAAGGGACAGGACGTCCTGCTGTCCGCACTGTCTGAAGTGGACGGTTTGACGGTGGATCTCGTCGGTTCGCTCACCCGTGCCCCGGCGTATGTCGAGCGGCTGCGCGGGACGGCCGGGCCCGGGAACCGGATCCGGTTCACCGGACCGCGGACCGGCCCCGGGCTCGATGCGGCCTACGAACGGGCCGATCTGCTCGTGCTGCCCTCGCGCGCGGAGACCTACGGCATGGTCGTGACCGAAGCGCTCGCCCGCGGGATCCCCGTGCTGGCTTCGGACGTGGGCGGCGTGGCGGGTGCGCTCGGCCACGCGCCCGGCGGAGAGGTGCCCGGCCTGCTCGTGCCGCCCGGCGACGTGGCGGAGCTGGCCGGCGCGCTCCGGCGCTGGACGAAGCAACCCGGCCTCCGGAACCGGCTGCGCACCGCGGCCCGCACCCGAGCCGGCACGCTGGAGGGATGGCCCGCCGCAGCCGCCCGGCTCGGCCGCGCACTGCCGTGACCGGAGGAGAACCGAGCCGATCCGCGGAAGCCGGAGGCGGCCGGCTGGTACCCCGTGGGCGTCGGACGTGACCCGGTGCCGGTGGGGGTGGATGTGGCCGGTGCGTCGGGGCGTGATCGGTGCCGGTGGGGGTGGGCGTGACCCGCGTTCGGGCTTCGGGGTGGCGGCTCGGGGGCACAGCTGCCTGTTCACCCGGGCGTGCGATCGGGTACCGCAGGTGCGGGTGTCTTCCGGGGTGCGCTGGGGTCGTTCGGCCAGGTGGTGGGCGGGGTGCCCGGTGGTGGTGGTCCGGCACCACCCAGAGTGTGCCTGCCCGGTATCGTCCGGCCGGTGGTGGAGGCGGTCTTCGGTGCGGCGCGGCGGTGCTGGCCCGGTGTGCTGGTGCTCGCGCTGACGCTGGTGACCTCGGCGTGCGTGGCCTCGGATGCGGCGGTCGGCCGGGCCGGGGACGTCGTGCGCACGGCGTCGGGTCTCGTGCGCGGCACGTCCACCCCGGATCACCGGCTGTTCCAAGGCATTCCGTACGCCGCCGCGCCGGTCGGCGAGCGGCGCTGGCAGCCGCCGGCGGCTGCCGGATCGTGGCCGGGGGAGCGGGACGCGACGAAACCGGGGCCGCGCTGTCCCCAGGCGCCCGCCGGTGGCGCGGCGACGAGCGAGGACTGCCTGACCCTCAACGTCTGGACCCCGACGGCAGGGGCCACCGGCCGTCCGGTGCTGGTGTGGCTGCACGGCGGCGCGTTCGTCAACGGCGGCGGCGACCGCTACGGAGCCGAGCGGCTGGTGTCCCGCGGCGACGAGATCGTGGTCACCCTCAACTACCGGCTCGGCACGCTGGGATTCCTCGCCGATCCGGCACTCGGCGCGCAGCCGGGCAACTACGGATTCCTCGACCAGCAGCAGGCATTGCGCTGGGTGCGGGACAACATCGCGGCCTTCGGCGGGGACCCGGCGGCGGTGACGATCGCAGGTGAGTCCGCGGGTGGCATGTCGGTGTGCGACCACCTGGTGGCACCCGGCTCACGCGGGCTGTTCCGCGCTGCCATCATCCAAAGTGGACCTTGCCAGGCGCAGGCGAGCATGGTCGCGGCGGAAGAGACCAGTGTGCGTTACGCGGCCGCGCTCGGCTGCCGGGACCGGGCCACCGCAGCCGCCTGTCTGCGGGCGCTGCCCGCGGCGAAACTCCTCGACTCGCCCGCCTACGTGTCCGTCGCCGGCATCGAAATGCCCGGTCCGGTCACCGGCGGGTCGGTGATCCCGGTGTCGCCGCCGGACGGGGCCCGCGGCGGATCCGCGGTGCCGGTGCCGGTACTGCTGGGCACCACGCACGACGAGTTCACCTACTTCCTCGCCCAGCAAACCGCCTCCGGGAAGGCGGTCACCCGGCACAGTTATCCCGCGGCACTCGCCAAGGTCTTCCCGGACGCCGCCGCGGTCGCCGCGACGTACCCGGTGGACGCGTTCAGCGGGAACGCTTCGCTGGCCTACGCCGCGGCGGTCACCGACTGGGGGTTCGCCTGCCCCGCCGCCCGGATGGCGGGCTCGTTGCCGTCGGTGTCCACTTACGAGTTCGCCGATCCCACCTCGCCGGCCGCGAAGGCGGTCTCCGCGCCGTTCCCGCTCGGTGCACCGCACACTGCCGAATTGCCGTACCTGTTCGACTTCGACGGCAAGCCGCCCGCGTTCACCCCGGCCCAGCAACGGCTGGCGGACCGGATGGTGGACGACTGGACCGCGTTCGTGCGCGGCCGGGCCGGCGGGACCGCGGTGTCCTACCGCCAGGAGGGCGCCCGTCCGCTCACCGGTTTCACCCACCATCACCAGTGCGGGTTCTGGGCTGCCCGATCGTGACGGCCGCCGAGCGCCCGCGCCCCTCGGCCCCGGGCCGGTGGCTGCGGGTCCTTCCGCGGGTGGTCTGCCACAGTGACGCCATGACGGTGACCGCAGCCGACCTGGACGAGGCGATCGGATTCGCGGCGGCGACGCTCGGGCCGCTCGGGGACGGTGACTGGACGCGTCCGGCAGGCGAGCTGGACTGGGACTGCCGGGCGACCGCCGAACACCTCGGTGACGTTCTGTTGTCGTACGCGAGCCAGGTGGTCAGCGGTCCGGCCGACCACTACGTGCGGTTCCTCGCCACTGCCGATGCCGGGGCGTCGCCCGCGGATCTGCTCGAGTTCGTGGTCGCCGCCGGACGGCTGCTCGCATCGGCCGTGCGCACCGCCGGGCCGCAGGCGCGGGCTTACCATCCGAGCGGGTCGGCCGATCCGGCCGGCTTCGCGGCCATGGGCTGTGCCGAACTCCTGATGCACGCCGAAGACATCGCACGGGGTCAGCGCGGTCAGGAGACGGTGCTCGACGCGCCGGGCGAGGTCTGCGCCCGGGTCGTCGCACGGTTGTTCCCGGAGCAGGAACCGGCGCTGCGCGGTGCAGCCACTGCCTGGGACGCGCTGCGCTGGTGCACCGGCCGGATCGCGTTGCCGGGCCGTCCCCGGCGCGGGGAATGGGCCTGGCATGGAGAGCCGCTCGAGGACAGCTCGAGAACGCGTCCGTAACGCCGTTATCCGTCCCGCGGAGTGAACACGCCTGCCCACCGGACGGTCACATCCGGTAGCCTCGGTGGCCAGGTCGAGAGGCGCTGCAACGGACCCGGCGGTCCGCCACGCTCGGCCGGTCGCAGCACGATCCGAAGGGCGCCTCCGTGACTTCAGCTGCGGAGGTGGCATGACCGAGAATCTGCGGGCCCTGCTCGACCAGCGTGTCGTCGTGCTCGACGGTGCATGGGGCACGATGCTGCAGGGTGCAGGCCTCACCCCCGAGGACTACCGCGCAGGCTGGCTCGAGGGCCACCCCCAGGACGTCACCGGCGACCCCGACCTGCTCAACCTCACCCGCCCGGACGTGGTGCTCGACGTGCACCGGCAGTACCTGGCCGCGGGTGCGGACATCACCACCACCAACACGTTCACCGCCACCTCCATCGGCCAGGCCGACTACGGCCTCCAGGACCATGTGCGCGAGATGAACCTGCGCGCGGCCGAGCTGGCGCGCCGGGCCGCGGACGAGTTCGGCGGCCGGTTCGTGGCGGGCTCGATCGGCCCGCTGAACGTCACCCTCTCGCTGTCCCCCCGGGTCGAGGACCCGGCCTACCGAGCGGTCACCTACGAGCAGGTGAAGGCGGCCTACGCGGAGCAGATCCAGGCGCTCGCCGACGGCGGTGTGGACGTGCTGATGATCGAGACGATCTTCGACACGCTCAACTGCAAGGCAGCGATCACCGCGGCGCGCGAGGTCGCGCCACACCTGCCGCTGTGGATTTCGGTGACCATCGTGGACCTGTCCGGGCGCACGCTGTCCGGGCAGACCGTGGAAGCGTTCTGGAGTTCCATCGCGCACGCCGAACCGCTGATCGTGGGCGTGAACTGCTCACTCGGCGCGGCCGAGATGCGCCCGCACGTGGCGGAGCTGTCCCGGCTGGCGGGCACCTACACCGCCTGCTACCCGAACGCGGGCCTGCCCAACGCATTCGGCGGCTACGACCAGACGCCCGAGGAGACCGGCGGCATGCTCGGCGAGTTCGCCGGCGCCGGGATGGTCAACATCGTCGGCGGCTGTTGCGGCACCACGCCCGAGCACATCGCGAAGATCGCCGAGGCGGTCGAGGGACTCGCCCCGCGGACGGTGCCCACGCGCGAGCCCGCCAGCCGGTTCTCCGGGCTGGAGCCGTTCGTCCTCGGCCCGGACACCGGTTTCGTGATGATCGGCGAGCGCACCAACGTGACCGGATCGGCGAAGTTCCGCAAGCTGATCGAGGCCGACGACCACCAGGCGGCCGTCGACGTCGCACTGGAGCAGGTCCGCGGCGGCGCCAACCTGCTCGACGTGAACTTCGACGCCGATCTGCTCGAGTCCGAACAGGCGATGACCACCTTCCTCAACCTGATCGCGACCGAACCCGAGGTCGCGCGCATCCCGGTGATGGTGGACAGCTCGCGCTGGAGCGTGCTCGAGGCCGGGCTGCGCTGTGTGCAGGGCAAGGGCGTGGTCAACTCGATCAGCCTCAAGGAGGGCGAGGGCCCGTTCCTCGAGCAGGCCCGGCGCATCCGCGACTACGGTGCGGGCGTGGTGGTGATGGCCTTCGACGAGCTGGGCCAGGCCGACACCGCCGAGCGCAAGGTGGAGATCTGCGCCCGCGCCTACGATCTGCTCACCCGCCAGGCGGGTTTTCCCGGCGAGGACATCATCTTCGACCCCAACGTGCTCGCCGTCGGCACCGGCATCAGCGAGCACAACGGCTACGCCAAGGCGTTCCTCGAGGCGCTGCCGCTGATCAAGCAGCGCTGTCCCGGCGCGCACACCTCCGGCGGCATCTCGAACCTGTCGTTCTCCTTCCGCGGCAACAACGTCGTGCGCGAAGCCATGCACTCGGCGTTCCTGTTCCATGCGGTGCGCGCGGGACTGGACATGGGCATCGTCAACGCAGGCCAGCTCGCGGTGTACGAGGACATCCCGGCCGATCTGCTCGAGCTGGTCGAGGACGTGCTCTTCGACCGCCGGGCGGACGCGACCGACCGGCTGGTCGAGTTCGCCGAGACGGTGAAGGGCAGCGGGACCAAGCGCGTGGTCGACCTGTCCTGGCGCGAGGCGCCGGTCGCCGAACGGCTTTCGCACGCACTGGTGCACGGCATCGTCGACTTCATCGAGGACGACACCGAGCAGGCGCGGCAGTCGTTCGCGCGGCCGCTGGAGGTGATCGAGGGCCCGCTGATGGACGGTATGAAGATCGTCGGCGACCTGTTCGGCTCCGGGAAGATGTTCCTCCCGCAGGTGGTCAAGAGCGCGCGCGTGATGAAGCGCTCGGTCGCCTACCTGGAGCCGTACATGGAGGCGGAGAAGGAGAAGATGCGCCTGGAAGGCCGCATCGACACCGCCCGCGGCCAGGGCAAGGTCGTGCTCGCCACGGTCAAGGGCGACGTGCACGACATCGGGAAGAACATCGTCGGCGTCGTGCTCGGCTGCAACAACTACGAGGTGATCGACCTCGGCGTGATGGTGCCCGCGGCGAAGATCCTCGACACCGCGGTGGCCGAGCACGCGGACGTGGTCGGGCTGTCCGGGCTCATCACGCCGTCGCTGGACGAAATGGTCTCGGTGGCCACCGAAATGCAGCGGCGCGGGCTCAAACTGCCGCTGCTCATCGGCGGGGCGACCACGTCGAAGCAGCACACCGCGGTGAAGATCGCGCCGGAGTACGACCACACCACGGTGCACGTGCTCGACGCTTCGCGAGTCGTCGGTGTGGTCTCCAAGCTGCTCGACACCGACCGGTCCGACCTGCTGGACGCGGAGAACCGCGCCGAGCAGCAGCGGTTGCGCGAGCAGCACGAAAACCGGCACGCGACGCCGTTGCTGACCGTGGCGCAGGCGCGGGCGAACGCGGAGCAGGTGTCGTTCGGGGAACTGCCGGTGCCGGAGTTCACCGGGGTGCGGGTGCTGGAGCCTTCGATCGCACAGCTGCGCGAGATGGTCGACTGGCAGTTCCTTTTCCTGGCCTGGGAACTCAAGGGCAAGTACCCGGCGATCCTCGACCAGCCGGTGGCCCGCGAGCTGTTCGACGACGCGAACCAGCTGCTCGACGAGATCATCGCGAACGACTCGTTCCACGCCCGCGGTGGTTACGGGTACTGGCCTGCGCACGCCGAGGGGGACGACATCCTGCTCGAAGGCGAGTACGCGGATTTCTCGTTCCCGATGCTGCGCCAGCAGACGAAGAAGCCGGAAGGCCGGGCCAACCGCAGCCTCGCCGACTACATCGCGCCCGAGGGCGACCACCTCGGCGGGTTCGCGGTCGCCATCCACGGCGCGGAGGACCTGGCCGCCCACTACGAGGCGGAGAACGACGACTACCGCGCGATCATGGTGAAGGCGCTGGCCGACCGGCTGGCCGAGGCGTTCGCCGAGTACATCCACCTGGAAGCGCGCCGGCGCTGGTTCGAGCCGGACGTCGAGCCGGTGCTGGCGGACCTGCACGCCGAACGCTTCCGCGGTATCCGCCCCGCACTCGGCTACCCGGCGAGCCCGGACCACAGCGAGAAGAAGGACCTGTTCACCCTGCTCGACGCGGACACGCTCGGCATCGGTCTCACCGAGTCCTACGCGATGACCCCGGCCGCGGCGGTGAGCGGCCTGATCTTCGCGCACCCGGCGGCGCGCTACTTCACCGTCGGGCGGCTCGGCCGCGACCAGGTCGAGGACTACGCCCG
Source organism: Amycolatopsis ultiminotia (assembly GCF_039536925.1). NCBI lineage: Bacteria > Bacillati > Actinomycetota > Actinomycetes > Pseudonocardiales > Pseudonocardiaceae > Amycolatopsis > Amycolatopsis ultiminotia. Next base: position 242,342 of record NZ_BAAAZN010000001.1, read on the forward strand.
CCGGCGCGGCCTCGACCTGGCCGAGGTGGAGCGCTGGCTGCGGCCGAACCTCGCATACTGACCCGACCCGACCCGACCCGCCGCCCGACCCGACCCGACCGCCCGACCCGACCGACCGCCCGACCCGACCCGCCGCCCGACCCGGTCCGCCGCCCGAGCCGAGCCGTTCTCGCCTGACCTGCCCCGCGGCCTGGACCTGCGTGGTCCGGGCGCGGCGGTTAGTTTCGACGCCGTGGTGAGAATCAATGCGGTCCGGTTCGGCGTGGTCGCGGTGTTCGTGCTTCTCGCGGCGGGGGCGGTGGTGCTCGCGGCCGTGCTGTCGCCGTGGTGGTGGTTGCTCGCCGGGCCGGTGCTCGCGCTCGCCGTGACCGGGGTCCACGACCTCGGCCAGCGGCGGCATTCGGTGCTGCGCAACTACCCGGTGCTCGGGCACCTGCGGTTCCTGCTGGAGAGCCTGCGGCCGGAGCTGCAGCAGTACTTCGTGGAGCGCAACTTCGACGGCCGTCCCTACGACCGCGACGTGCGTACGCTGGTCTACCAGCGGGCGAAGGGCACCGCAGCGGAAGAGCCCTTCGGCACCGAACGGGACGTGAACGTCGTCGGGTACGAGTTCTTCGTGCCCTCGCTCAGCCCGGTGCCGGAGCCGCAAACGCCGCCACGGGTGCGGCTCGGCGGCCCCGGCTGCACCCGGCCGTACGACATGGCGCTGCTGAACGTGTCCGCAATGAGTTTCGGCGCGCTGTCGGCGAATGCGATCCTCGCGCTGAACCGGGGTGCGGCGCGCGGCGGATTCGCGCACGACACCGGGGAAGGCGGGCTTTCCGGCTACCACCTGCGTGGCGGCGGGGACCTGGTCTGGGAGATCGGCACCGGGTACTTCGGCTGCCGGACGCCGGACGGCGGCTTCGACCCGGACGAGTTCGCCCGCCAGGCAGCGCACGAGGCGGTGAAGGCGGTTTCGCTGAAACTGTCGCAGGGCGCCAAACCCGGGATCGGCGGGGTGCTGCCGGGCGGCAAGGTCAACGCCGAGATCGCGCGGGTGCGGGAGGTACCGATCGGCGAGACGGTGATTTCCCCGCCGTACCACCGGGTTTTCCGCACCCCTCGCGAGCTGGTCCGGTTCGTGGCGCGGATGCGGGAGCTGGCGGATGGCAAGCCCACCGGGTTCAAACTGTGCGTCGGCTCGCGGCAGCAGGTGCTCGCGGTGTGCAAGGCGATGCTGGACGAGGACGTCACGCCGGATTTCATCGTGGTCGACGGCGCGGAGGGCGGGACCGGGGCCGCGCCGCTGGAGTTCGCCGACCACCTCGGCACGCCGCTCACCGAAGGGCTGCACGTCGTGCACAACGCACTCGTCGGCACCGGGCTGCGGGACCGGATCCGGATCGGTGCGAGCGGAAAGGTGGCCACCGGTGCGGATCTGGTGAAGCGGCTCGTGCAGGGCGCGGATTACACGAACGCGGCGCGCGCGATGATGTTCGCCCTCGGCTGCATCCAGGCCCAGCGCTGCCACACCAACAAGTGCCCGGTCGGTGTCGCCACCCAGGACGCACGCCGGGCGCGGGCGCTCGACGTCGGCGACAAGACCGAGCGGGTGTGGCGGTACCAGCAGGCGACGGTGGCCAGCGCGCTCCGGATCATGGCCGCGATGGGTGTGGACGATCCGGCTCGGCTCACCCCGGCGATGCTGCGCCGTCGGCTGGACGCGCGGACCGTGCTGTCCTACGCGCAGTGGTGCGAATGGCTCGAACCCGGTCAGTTGCTGGCGGAACCGCCGCCGGACTGGGCGCCCGACTGGGCCGCGGCGGACCCGGACCGGTTCGGCCTGCCGGCGTGAAATCTGGCGGTGCACTGCAGGAGTGGGGCACCATCGGGTCTTGTGACGGGTACCGGTGAAGAGACGGGCGACCTCGCGGTCACCGTGCGGTGGCGTGGACGGGCCGCGGTGGTGACCGTGGGCGGGGAACTCGACCTGGTCACCGCGCCGGAGCTGGACGAGGTGGTCGGCGGGGTGCTCGACGGGCGGCCCGGCGTGCTCGTCGTGGACCTGCGCGAGGTCGGCTTCCTCAGCTCGCCCGGCCTGCAGGTGCTGGCGGGCGCGCACCGGCGGATGGACGCGGGCGCGCTGCGCGTGGTGAGCACGTCGGCGGTCACGTCGCGGCCGTTCACCACGACCGGCCTCGACGAGTGGATCGGCTTGTTCCCTTCGGTCGAAGGGGCACTGGCCGGAGTCGCCGGAACGGACGGCTGAGCGGTGCCGGCCGATCCCGGCGCCGAACGGCTGCGCTGCCACGGCGTGCCCGCCGAACCGGCTGCGCTGCGCACGCTGCGGCACCGTCTGCTGGCCTGGGCGCTGGACGCGGGCGTCCCCGGCGACCGCGCACACGACATCGTGCTCGCCGGCTACGAGGCACTGGCGAACGTCGCCGATCACGCCTACCGGGACGGCGAACCCGGCCGGGTCGACCTGGACGCCGCACTGCGGGAGAACCGGGTCGAGGTGGTGATCACCGACCACGGCCACTGGCGTCCCCGGGAGGACGAGGAGGCCACGATCCCGGTCCGCGGCCGGGGTCTTCTGCTGCTGCGCGCGAGCGCCGACCACACGGACGTGCGCACCGGCGCGGACGGCACCGTGGTCACGCTGCGCTGGGACCTGGAGCCGGTCCGGGGCTGAGTGCCCCGGGCGGGCCGGGGGTGATGGTCAGGCCGGGGCGGGGCCGGCCGGCTCCGGTTCGCCTGCCGCGCGCCGGCGCAGCAGGTAGCGCTGCACCTTTCCGCTCGGATTGCGGGGCAGGTCGGTGACGAACTCCACCCGCCGCGGGTATTTGTACGGCGCGGCAAGGGATTTCGCGAAATCCTGGAGTTCGGTCACGGTGGCGGGACCGGTTTCGGCGCCCTCGGCGAGCACCACGTACGCGGCCACCACCGAGCCGCGCGCCTCGTCCGGTGCGGCGACCACGGCGCAGTCCAGCACGGCCGGGTGGCGCAGCAGTACCTCTTCCACCTCCGGCCCGGAGATGTTGTACCCGGACGACACGATCATGTCGTCACTGCGTGCGCGGTAGTGGAAATAGCCCTCGGTGTCGCGCACGTAGGTGTCGCCGGTGAGGTTCCAGCCGTCCTCGACGAACACCGTCTGCCGGTCGTCGGCGAGGTACCGGCAACCGGTGGGGCCCTGTACGGCGAGCCTGCCTGCGGTGCCGTCCGGGACCGGCTTGCCCTCGGCGTCGACGATCCGCGCGTGGTAACCGGGGACGACCCGGCCGGTGGCGCCGGGGCGGACGTCCTCGTCGGCGGCGGAGATGAACACGTGCAGCATCTCGGTGCTGCCGATGCCGTCGATGAGCCAGTGGCCGGTGGCATCGTGGAAGTCGGTGGCCACCGAAGCGGGCAGCGCCTCCCCGGCCGAGACGGCGCGGCGCAGTCCGGCCAGCAGCGGCCGCCGGTCCGAGGTGAGGATCGCCCGGTACGCGGTGGGTGCGGTGAACAGCACGCTCACCCCGTGCTCGGCCACCAGATCGGCGAGTTCCGCCGGAGTGGCGCGTTCGACGAGCAACGTCGCCGCTCCGGCGTGCAGCGGGAACACCAGCAGCCCGCCGAGCCCGAAGGTGAACGCCAGCGGGGGAGTACCGCAGAACAGGTCCTCCGGCTCGGGTTTCACCAGGTGCCGCGAGAAGGTGTCGGCGACGGCGAGCAGATCGCGGTGGAAGTGCATGGTCGCCTTGGGCGCTCCGGTGGTGCCGGAGGTGAACGCGAGGATCGCGACGTCGTCGGCCGCGGTGTCCACGTCTTCGAAGACCGCCGGCCGGGCCCGGCAGCGCGCGGCGAGGTCGTCCGGCCCGTCGCCGCCGTAGGTGACGATCGGGAGGTCGAAGGCACGCAGTTCGGCGGGGTACCGGTGGTCGGACAGCGCCAGCGTCGGTGCGCAGGCTTCGACGATCTTGGCCAGTTCGTGCGCGCGCAGCATCGGCATGGTGGTGACCGCGACCGCACCGGCCTTGAGCACGCCCAGCCAGCACGCCGCCAGCCACGGCGTGTTCGGCCCGCGCAGCAGCACCCGGTTGCCGGGCACCACGCCGAGCGCGGTCAGCTCACCGGCCACCTGGTTCGCGCGGGCGAGCAGCTCGCCGTAGGTCCAGGAAGTGCCGGGCGACAGCACCGCACGCCGCTGCGCGCCCCACCGTGTGACGGCACCGTCGATCAGCCGGGTGGCCGCGTTGAGCCGGTCCGGATACTGCAGCTCGGGCAGCTCGAACCGCAGGCCGGGCCACTGCCCGAAGGGCGGCAGGTGGTCCCGGCAGAAGGTGTCCACATGCGCACTCGGCTGCAACCGCACGATTGACCTCATTCCTGGCGACGCCCGTCCTGAGACCGCTACTGTAATACGCATTACGACCGTCAGGAAGACGCAACAAGGATCGAGTCGGTCCGGCTCCGGTGTGCCGGGGCCGGCGCGGCCCGGCGGCGGGTGTGCTCTCGGCGGGTCAGGAGTGCGCGTTCAGGTACTGCGGGTCCGGTGGCGGGATCGGCACGTCCGGCTGTCCGGCCAGCAGGGTGCCCATCGCGCGGAAGTACGGCGGCGCGGCGACCGTGCCGCCGAACGCGCCGTGCCCGCAGTTGCCGAGGTGGACCGGGGTGCCGGGGCAGATCTCCTGCGGACGGGGGCCGTCCGCGAAGACCATGGAGGACACCGCGTAGTGGTCCACCCCGCCGACGAACGCGACCGACTCGCTCTGCTGGGTGGTTCCGGTCTTGCCGATGTCCGGCCGGGTCCAGCCCGCGGCCCGTGCCGCGGCCGCGGACGTGCCCGCGGTGGTGTCCCGGCTCAGTCCGGCTTCCAGGGTGTTCGCCACGCCGGGCGGTACCACCTGTTCGCACGCCTGTTGCTTGAGCGGCACCGGTTTCCCGGACCGGTCGGTGATCGACAGGATCGGGTCCGGCGGGCACCAGGTGCCGCCGCTCATCAGCGTCGCGGAGACGTTCGCCATCTCCAGCGGGCTCACCGGGCTGTTGCCGAGGGTGAACGACAGCAGGTTCTGGAAGTACTTCGACTGCGGCTCGTCGTACTGCGGGTTCTTCGACCGCGGATCGGCCGGATCGGTGATCGGCGCCGAGCCCGCGTCGTTGGTGGCCAGCGTGCTGCGCAGCCCCAGCTTGCTCGCCATGTCCAGCACCGCGGGCATGCCGACCTGTGCCTCCAGCCCGACGAACGCGACGTTCGGCGACGTCGCCAGTCCGTCGGACAGCGAGATCGGGTTCGGGTAGCTCGTGCCGTCGTTGCTCACCGGGTAGCAGTGCGTGTACTGGTTCGCGTTCGGCGGGGTGAAGCAGTCGCTGAACGGGTTCGTCAACGGTGTGTTCAACCCCGCCTTGCCCGCGGCCATCGCGGCGGCCGAGGTGAAGATCTTGAACGACGAGCCCGCGCCGAATTTGTTGCTCGCGTCGGCCACGATGTTCGTGGACGTCTCGCCCTGGTCGGGATCGGTGCCGTAATTGCGGTTCGCGACCATCGCCAGGATCTGGTGCCCGTCGCTGCCCGGCTGCACCACGGCGAAGGTGTTGGCCACACCGTCCTGGGTGGTCGGCACGTTCGCGTCGACCGAGTCCTTCACCACTTGGCTCACGTGCGGGTCCATGCTCGTCTTCACGGTGTAGCCGCCGGTGTCGATCTGGTCCGCGGTCAGCCCGGACTGCGCGAGGTAACGCACCGCGTAAGCGCAGAAGAACCCGGCATCCGGTGCCGCGCCGAGGCAGGTGCTCGACGGCGTCTGCGGCTTCGTGCCGACGACGCCGAGTGGCGAGGCCTTCGCGGTAGCGGCGTAGGAGGCCGGGATCGAGCCGGCGGACACCATCGTGTCGAGCACGACATTGCGCCGCTGGAGAGCTTTGTCCGGATGCGTGTACGGGTTGTAGAGACTGGGGTTGTTCACCATGCCGGCCAGCAATGCGGCCTGCGGAACGGTCAATTTGTCCGCAGTCGTCCCGAAATACGCCTTCGCCGCGGCGCCGACGCCGTACACCGTGCCGCTGAACTCGACCACGTTCAGGTAGTCGGCGAGGATGTCCTCCTTCGGCACGGTCTGGTTCAGCTGCACGGCCATCTTGGCCTCGCGCAGCTTGCGCGCCAGTGAGTCCTCGCGGTCCTTCTGCTGCGCGGTCTGGCTTCCGCGGTCGACCACGTTCACGAGGTAGTTCTTCACGTACTGCTGGGTGATCGTCGAAGCGCCCTGCAGATCGCCGCCGGAGCTGTCGTTGACCGCCGCGCGCAGCATGCCCTTCACGTCGACGCCGCCCTCGGAGTAGAACCGCCGGTCCTCGACGTCGATGATCGCGGCCTTCATGGTTTGAGCGATCTGTGCCGGAGTGGCCGGAATGCGGTACTGCGAGTACAAAGTCGCGATCGCCGCACCGTTGCGGTCGGTCACGGTGGTGACCAGGGGCGGATCCGCATGCGCGAGATCGGCCGAGATGGTGTCGACCGAGTCACTGACCTGATTGGACAGCACCCCGGCGCCGATGGCCACCGGCGCCATCGTGCCGGCGACGAGAACCCCCGCCAGCACACACAATCCGAAGAACGGGGCGATCCCCCTGCGACGAGCCACGGTCGCCACGTTAGGCCGATTCCGGTGAGACGGCTGTGTGCACGCGGGGATGTGACAGAAGTGTCATCGGGCCAGCCTGCCCAGCAATGCCGAAGCGACCGCGATCGCGAGCGCGCTCGCGCCGATCAGGACACCGAAGTCGGTTCCGAGGTCGGCGGGGGTGCCGATGAGCAGCCCGCGCAGCGCGTCGACCTGATAGCTCAACGGGTTCACGTGGCTGAGCACCTTGAGCCACGAGGGCATCAGAGTCACCGGATAGAGTGCATTGGATCCGAAGAACAGCGGCATGGTGATGGCCTGCCCGATGCCCATCAGCCGTTCCCTGGACAGCACGAGCCCGGCGATCACGATGGACAGGCAGCAGAAGAACGCCGAACCGAGCACCACGATCACCGCGGTGCCCAGCAACCGCAGCGGGTTCGCGGTCAGCCCGACACCGAGGATCAGCGCGAGGACCACCACCATGACCGCCTGCACGAGTGCGCGCACGCCGGCGGCGAATGCCTTGCCCGCCACCAGCGCAGCCCGCGGGGTCGGCGTGACGAGCAGTTTGGCGAGCACTCCCGCGTCGCGTTCCCAGATGATCTGGATGCCGTAGAAGATCGCGATGAACAGTGCGGACTGGGCGAGGATGCCCGGCGCGAGGTAGTCCAGGTACGGCACCGATCCGGTCGGGATCGCGCGCAGCCGGGTGAAGGTCTCGCCGAAGATCAGCAGCCACAGCGCCGGTTGGATGGCGCGGGTCAGCAGTTCGGTCTGATCGCGGCGCAGCTTCTGCAGCTCCACCAGGCACATCGCGCCGACCCGTGCGGCCAGCAGGCGCAGCTGCCCGAACGGGCCGGGGTCAGCCGAGGCGGCGGGCGGTGCGGCGAGTGGCGCGGACATCGCGGATCCCTCCTGTTCCGGTCTCGAGCACGTCGCCGGTGACCGACCGGAAGACGTCGTCCAAAGTGGAGCCGTCGCCGAGCCCGGTCTCGAGTTCGGCCGGGGTGCCCAGTGCGCGCAGCCGTCCGGCGTGCATCAGCGCGACGCGGTCGCAGTACTGCTCGGCCTCGTCCATGTAGTGGGTCGTCACGAGCACCGTCATGCCGGTGCGTTCGCGGATCTCGGAGATCCGGTCCCACACCGCCGAACGGGCCACCGGGTCGAGTCCGATGGTCGGCTCGTCGAGCACCAGCAGCCGGGGCGAGCTGACCAGCGCCTGGGCCAGTTCCAGCCGCCGGATCATACCGCCGGAATACCGCCCGGCCGGCCGGTCCGCGTCGTCCAGCAGCCCGACGAGCTCCAGCGCCCCGCGCACCTGCCCGGTACGCCGGGCCCGCGGCACGTCGAAGAGCCGGGCGAACAGTGCCACGTTCTCGCGGCCGGTCAGCGCGCCGTCCGCGGACAGCTGCTGTGGCACGTATCCGATCAGCCGCCGCACGGCCATCCGCCGCCGGGCGACGTCGAGCCCGAACACGGTGACGTGCCCGGCTCCGGCGGGCAGCAGCGTGGTGATCATCCGGATCGTGGTGGTCTTGCCCGCGCCGTTGGGGCCGAGCAGCCCGAACACCTCGCCGGGCCGGATCTCCAGGTCGACCCCGTCGACCGCGCGGGTGCCGCCGAACGAATGCCGCAGGCCGGTGCACCGCACGGCCGCTTCGGCTGCGGGCCGGGGTTCGGGGACGGGTCCGGGTTCGCTCATCTGTCGTCCTCCTTCAGCATCCCGGTGAGCCGGTCGAGCGCGGGCAGCGCGGCGGTGATCGCCGAAATGTCCTCTTCGGACAGCCGGGTCAGCGCCTCGGAGACCAGGCCCGCCCTGGCCCGCCCCCAGTTCTCCAGCCGCTGCCGCGCGGCTGCGGTGAGGTGCAGCCGGGCCGCCCGCCGATCGGCCGGGTCGACCTCACGGCGCAGCAATCCGGCTTCGGTGAGCAGGTTCACCAGGGTGCTCACCGAATTGCCGGCCAGCTGCAGCTCGCGGGCCGCGGCGGCGACGCCGATACCCGGATCGCGGTGCACCACGCGCAGCAGTTCGACGTGCGAGCCGGGCAGGTGCGGACCGGGCAGTTCGCTGCGCAGCCGACGGCGCACCACCCGGCGGATCCGCAGCACGGTGCTCATCAGGTCTTCGGCGAGGGCGGATCCGGCGCGGGGCATACCGGCAATTTAGCTCTTAGTCAGAGTTATGGGCAACGTCGAATGTCCCGTTCGCCCGATGCCTTCCGGTTCATCCCGCGGCAGCCAGCATCCGGACACCGAGGACGGTCATGGTCACCGCGATCACCGCGTCCAGTACGCGCCACGCGGCCGGGCGGGCGAAGACCCCGGACAGCCTGCGTGCGCCGAATCCGAGCGTGCAGAACCACACGGCACTCGCGAAGACCGCGCCGATGCCGAAGATCCAGCGTTCGCCGTGGTGACTGCCGGCCACGGAACCGAGCAGCAGCACGGTGTCGAGGTACACGTGCGGGTTGAGCCAGGTCAGTGCGAGGCAGGTGAGCAACGCGCGCCGTGGCGAGGTGAGCGCATCCGGTCCGGCGACGAGCGAGGCGGGGCGGAACACCCGGCGGGCGGCCAGGCAGCCGTAGCCGAGCAGGAAGAGCCCGCCGAGCACGCTGAGCACCCCGAGCGCGGCCGGCCACCGCTGCAGCAGCACGCCGATACCGCTCACGCCGGCCGCGATCAGCAGCACGTCCGACACCGTGCAGACCAGCACCACCGGCGCGACGAGCCCGCCGTGCAGCCCCTGGCGCAGCACGAAGGCGTTCTGCGCGCCGATGGCGACGATGAGCGACAGGCCGGTGCCGAATCCGGCGGCGAGTGCAGCGATCACGCCGCCGACGCTACGGCCGCCTTCGGCAATTACTCCAGGTAAAGATCCTGACCTAAGATAAGCGATCGTGATGTCCGATCTTCCGCTCGACCAGGTGCGCACGCTGCTCGCGGTGGTCGACGAGCAGTCCTTCGACCGGGCCGCGGCGGTGCTGCACGTGACCCCGCCCGCGGTGAGCCAGCGGGTGAAGGCACTCGAACAACGCGTCGGCCGGGTGCTCGTGCTGCGGTCGAAACCCGTGCGGCTGACCGAATCCGGGCAGGTGCTGGTGCGCTTCGCCCGGCAGCTCACCCGGCTGGAGGCGGACACCAGGGCGGAACTCGGCCTCGGCGACGATCCGTCCGCCCGCGCGGCCACCCTGCCGATCGCGGTCAACGCGGATTCACTGGCCACCTGGTTCCTCGGCGCGCTCGCGGAGGTACCCGCGGCGCCGCCGATCTCGTTCGACCTGCGCAGCGACGATCAGGACCACACCGCCGGACTGCTGCGCGAGGGCCTGGTGATGGCGGCGGTGACCTCGGCCCCGCATCCGGTGCAGGGCTGCACGGTGACCCGGCTCGGCACCATGCGCTACCGGGCGGTCGCCTCGCCGGGGTTCACCGCGCGGTGGCTGGCCGGCGGCCCGCTCGCCGAGCGGCTGCCGGCGGCGCCTGCGGTGTCGTTCGACCGCAAGGACGATCTGCAGGACCGGTTCCTGCGCAGGCTCACCCGGCGCCGGCTGCCGGAGCCGGTGCGGCACTACGTGCCGGCCTCGGTGTCCTTTGTGGACGCGGTGGTGGCCGGGCTCGGCTGGGGCATGGTGCCGCAGCGGCAGCTGACCGGCCGCGGGCTCACCGACCTGGCCCCGGCCCGTCCGGTCGACGTGCCGTTGTACTGGCAGCAGTGGAAGCTGGACTCGCCGCCACTGGCCGCGGTGGCCGCTGCGGTGTCCCGCGCGGCGGCCCGCGAGCTCACCCGCTGATCAGGACTGCGGCAGCGGCCAGAGCTCGTCGCCCAGCAGCCGCTTCACGATCTTGCCGGTGGCGTTGCGCGGCAGTTCCGGCACGAAGTACACCTCACGGGGTACCGCGAAGCGGGCGAGCCGCTGGTGGATGTAGTGGCGCACGTCCTCGGCGTGTATCCGGGCACCGCGGTCCAGCACCAGGTAGGCGGCCAGCCGCTGGCCGAACTCGTCGTCCGGGACGCCCACCACGGCCGCTTCGGACACCCCCGGCAGTGCGACCAGTGCCTCCTCGACCGGGCGCGGGAACACGTTCTCCCCGCCGGACACGATCATCTCGTCCGCCCGGCCGGTCACGAACAATCGTCCGGAGGCGTCCTGGTAGCCCACGTCGCCGGTGGCCATCAGATCCTCCGCGCGCGACACCGTGCTGCCGTTGGTGTAACCGTCGAACAGCATGTCGTTGCCGACGAAGATCTGCCCCTCGTCGCCGGGCGGCACCCGGCGCCCCTCGTCGTCGAGGACCGAGACCCGGGTGCCGGGCGGGCACCGCCCGGCGGTGGTCGGCGCGCACCGCAGGTCCGCCGGATCGGCGATGCTCGCCCAGGACACCTCGGTGGAGCCGTAGAAGTTGTAGAGGATGTCGCCGAAGGTGTCCATGAACGCGGTCACGAACGCACCCGGCATCGCCGATCCGCTGCTGGCCACGATCCGCAGCGAGGACAGGTCGTACCGGCTGCGCACGCGTTCGGGCAGATCGAGGATCCGCTGCAGCATGATCGGCACCGCGAACAGCGCGTCGCACCGGTGCTCGGCGATGGTCCGCAGGGTCTCCTCCGCGTCGAACCGGCGGATCAGCGACAGCTCCGCCCGCACCGCCATGCCGACCTGCATCGCGGCCAGCCCCCAGCTGTGGAACAGCGGGGCGGCGACCGCGATCTTGTCCCTTGCGTGCAACGGGATCCGCGCGAGGATGCTGGCCGAAGTACTGAGCCCCTTGGGGGTCGGCCGCCGGGCACCCTTCGGCGTGCCGGTGGTGCCGGAGGTGAGCACCACGATCCGGCCCGGCCGCGCGCTCGGTTTCGGCCGGGTCCGCGGGGCTTCGCGGATCAGCTCGTCGAGCGTGCGGTAGCCCTCGTCGGCGTCGTCCCAGGTGCTCACCCGCGGGAAATCGCCGCGCACGCCCGCGATGGTCGAGGCGAACTCGTCGTCGGCCAGTACCGCGGCGGGCCGGTGCTCGGCGAGCACCTCCCCGACCGCGGAGGGGGAGAGGCCGGTGTTGAGCAGGACCAGGTCGGTGCCGAGTTTGCTGCAGCCGACGAACGCCTCGATCATTGCCGCGTGATTGCGGCACATCACCGCGACCGGCTGCCCTGCCTCGACCCCGAGCGAGGCGAGCGCGTTCGCGAGCTGGTTGCTGCGCTGATCGATCTCGCCGAAGGTGCGGCTGCCCCGCTCGTCGTGCACCGCGAGGTCGTCGGCGCCGCGGGCAGTGGCCGCCAGGTAGCCGCCCGCGACCGTGGCACCCCACTGCGTGATCGAGTTGAGCTGCCGGATCATCCGGTCCGGCCGTCCGGCGGTCAGCACGCCCGCCCGGACCAGGATGTTCGCGACGCGCAGTGTGGTCGCGCGGTCCTGTTCCGGAGGTTCGGCGGGGACGCCGGACAGCTGCTGTCCGATGCGCATGCACAGCTGGCGGAGCAGGCTCTTGACCGCACTGCGGGTGAGCAGGCCGGCGTGCTCGTCGCTCAGCGACGGGAGCATCATCCGCAGGGTCAGCTCGGTGCCGCCGCGGGCGGCCGGGCGCAGTTCGAGCGACACCCAGTTGCGCTCGTCCGGCAGGCCGCACCACACCACGTGCTCGCCGGGGCGGTAGACCACCGCGTGCACGGTGCCTTCCACCAGGGTGTTCTCGTCCGGGGCCAACCGGACGAGACAGCGCGGCCCGCGGCCGCGCACAGCCGCCTCGGTCACCTCGCACCAGCTGATCGCCGGTACGAATCTCGGGTACAGCTCGGGTGTTCCGACGATCTGCCACACCTGTCCGGGTGGGTGCCCGATGACCGAAGTCGCCTCGACCACATCGTCTCGCATCGCGATCCGCCTCACCGCCGCACGCGTGTCGGGCTCCCCGGTACCTACCGGACGCGTGTTCAGGTTCCGGGGCACGCTACCAGCAAACGGCGGATCGGGGGTACTCCTGACGAGCGGCCGTCCAACCTGGTGGAACTTCCCCGCGGGGCGCGGTGCCGAGCGGACGGGGACGCTGCGCGCGGCCGGGCCGGCCGGGGATACTGACCGGGTGGAGCAACTGGTCGAGGAGTACGGCCCCCGCTGGGAGCCGGGGCCGTACGAGCGGGGCACCGACGGACCGCGGGTCATCCTGGCCGGGGTGGACACCTCGCCGACCGGGATGCGCGCGGCGTCCTACGCGGCCGGTCTCGCCCGCAGACAGGGAGCACGGCTGGTCGTCGTGTACGTCGCCTCGCCGACGGTGTGGACCGGACTGGCCGCGGCCGCGGTGGTGGACATGCAGCAGCAGACCTTCGAGGAGGAGATCGAGCAGCTGCGGGCGGAGCTGCGCGGCAGCGCGGACGAACTGTGCCTGCCGGTCACCTTCACCGTGCGCCGCGGCGAGACTTTCCCCGAACTGCGCCAGGCCGCGCTCGACGAGAGCGCCGATCTGGTCGTGGTCGGAGCGTCCGAACAGGGCGGGCACCGGCTGGTCGGCTCGATCGGCAACCGCCTGGTCCGGGCCGCGACCTGGCCGGTCGTCGTGGTGCCCTGATCTGTGGTGTCCTGATCTGTGGTGTCCGGAGCGCGTCGTTGACATGTGCCCGAAACTCGGTAAAGAATCTGTACCGGTAAGAAATATGAACCGGTTGGAGGGTGGATGGACGGGTTGCCGGACGAGGTGGCGAACCTGGCCGCGGTCGCGGCGCGCTGTGCCGAGGACACGGAGCGGGCCGGTGCACTCGCGCCCGAGGTGGTGGCCGCAGCGAAGACGTCCGGGCTGCTGCGGGCCGGGCTGCCCGCGCGGCTCGGCGGGTCCGAGCCCACTGCGGCGGCCGTGCTGCGGGCGGCCGAACGCGTGGCCGAGGCCGATGCGTCGGCAGGCTGGTGCGTGTCGATCGCGGCCACGAGCAGCCTGCTCGGCGCCTACCTGCCCGAGGACGGCGGGCAGGAGGTCTTCGGTGATCCGGCCGCCGTCGCGTTCGGGGTGTGGGCGCCGCAGGGCAGGCTCACCCCGGCCGAAGGCGGGGTGACGGTGTCCGGGCGGTGGCCGTTCTGCAGTGGTGTGCCGCACTGTGACTGGGGTTTCCTCGGCGGGGTACGGGCGGATACCGGGCAGCTGGTGGTCGCCGCGATGCCCGCCGCGGAGCTGACGATCCACGACACCTGGCACACCTCGGGCCTGCGCGGCACCGGCAGCCACGACACGAGCGCGGACGAGGTCTTCGTGCCTGCCCGGCGCCTGCTGTCCGTTGTGGACGGTCCGCCGGCAGATGCCGGTCCGCTGCACCGATTCCCGATCTTCGGGTTCTTCGCCGCTTCGATCGCCGCGGCCGCGCTCGGCAACGCCCGCGGCGCGATCACGGACCTGCTCGAACTGGCCGTCGCCAAGCGCCCGTCCGGCTCCCGGCGCACGCTCGCCGAACGGAGCGGCACCCAAGGCGCGCTGGGTGCGGCCGAGGCAGCGCTGCGGGCGGCCCGCGAGTTCTACTACCGCGCGATCGACGATGCCTGGCTGGCCGCCGAAGAATCGGCGGTGGTCCCCGACCCGGTCCGGCTCGCCTTGCGACTGGCCTGCACGCACGCGGTCCGGGTGTCCGCGGAGATCACGCGCACCGCCTACGATCTCGGTGGCGGAACGGCGATCTACGAGACTTCCCCGCTGCAGCGGCGATTCCGCGACGCGCACACTGCCACCGCGCACTTCCAGGTCAACGCCGCCACCTACGAACTGCCCGGCCGGCTGCTGCTCGGCCTGCCGGCGGACACCACGCAGCTGTGAACGCGCTCGGGATCGTCACACCGTTCTGGCTGGATCGGCCGGACCGCGAAGCACTCGACATCGCGCTCGCCGCCGAGGAACACGGGTTCGGGCAGCTGTGGATCGGCGAGATGGCGACGTTCGACGCGTTCGCGCTCGCCACCGCGGTCGCCGTGGGTACCGAACGGATCGGGCTGCGGATCGGCCCGCTGCCCGCGGGGGTGCGCTCGCCGGTTTCGCTGGCGCTGGGCGTGTCCTCGGTCGCCACCCTGGGCCGCGCTCCGGTCGGTCTCGCGCTCGGCGGGTCGAGCCCGGCGATCGTGCACGGGTGGCACGACCGGCCGTGGGAGCACGGCGCCCCGCGGATGCGGGAGACCGTGGCCGCGGTGCGCACCGTCCTGAGTGGACAGCGGCTTGCCGTATCCGGGGACCACGTGCGCAGCAACGGTTTCCGGCTGCGGCAAGCGCTGCCGGAGATACCGATCACGGTTGCCGCGTTCGGGCGGGCGATGACAAGGGTGGCCGCGGAGGTGGCCGACGAGGTGGTGCTCAACCTGGTTCCGGTCGAACATGTCGCGAGGGTGCGCGAGCAGCTGGACGAGCAGGCGCGTGCGGTCGGCCGGACCCCGCCGCCGCTCGCGGTGTGGGTCCCGGCCGCGCTCGAACCGGGAACGGCTGCGCTGCGTCAGCTCGCCGCTCAGGTCAGCGTGTACCTGAGCCCACCCGGTTACGGCGAGTTGTTCTCCGCGCTCGGGTACCGGGAGCTCGTCGAGGCCGCCCGGTCCGGCGTACCGAGAGCCGGGCTGGCCGCTGCGGTACCTGCCGGTCTGCTGCGCGTGATCGGTGCGTTCGGCGGACCCGCGGAGATCCGCGAGCGGATCGCGGCCTACCACGAAGCGGGTGCCGGGCATGTCGGTCTCGTCCCGGCGACCGCCGAGGATCCCGGCGGGCGGCGGTTGCTGCGGGAGGTGGCCCGGTGAACGACCTGGAGCACCGGTTCACCGAGGAGTCCGTCGGCCGGTCGCTGGCGGTGCTGGGGGAGCGGTGGACGTTGCTGATCGTGCGCGAGGCGTTCTTCGGCGTGCGCCGCTACGGGCAGTTCGCGCGCAACCTCGGCATCCCGCGGCCCACGTTGTCGGCGCGGCTGAAGAGCCTGGTGGAGCTCGGCGTGCTGGAACGGGTGGCCTACGCGACCGGACCGGATCGCCACGAGTACCGGCTCAGCGCGGCGGGCAGGGAGTTGTTCCCGGCATTGGTCGTGCTGATGCGGTGGGGCGACGAGCACCTGCCGCTGCCGGAAGGTCCGCCGCTGGTGCTGCGGCACGCACCGTGCGGCGAACCCGTCGAGCCCTGGCTGGTGTGTCACCGCTGCGGCGCGGAGATCACGACGGCGAACGTCACCCCGGAGCCGGGCCCCGGGCACCGCGAGGGATGAGGACTGTGGAATTCGCGGATGTCGTGGTGCGCCTGCGGGCGGCCGGCTGCGTGTTCGCCGAGGACGAGGCGCGGCTGCTGGTGGAATCGGGCGCACCGCTCGGTCCGATGGTCGAACGGCGCGCCGCGGGTGAGCCGCTGGAACACGTACTCGGCTGGGCGGAGTTCGGCGGGCGGCGGTTCCTGGTGGAGCCGGGTGTATTCGTGCCACGGCACCGCAGCGCACTGCTGGTCCGGCTGGCCGCCGGGTTCGCCCGGACCGGCTCGGTGGTGCTGGACCTGTGCTGTGGGTCGGGTGCACTCGGTGCCACCGTCGCCGCGCAGGTGCCGGGGATCGAGCTGCACGCGTCGGACGTGCAGCCGGCCGCGGTCCGGTGCGCACGGCGGAACGTTCCGGGGCAGGTGTACGAGGGCGATCTCTGCGAACCGCTGCCGTCGCGATTGCGCGGCCGGGTCGACGTGCTGATCTCGAACGTCCCCTACGTGCCCACCGGAGACATCCGGCTGTTGCCTCCCGAAGCACGCGAGCACGAGCCGCGGACCGCGCTCGACGGTGGTGACGACGGGCTGGCCGTGCTGCGCCGGGTGCTCGCCGAGGCGCCGTCGTGGCTCGCCATCGGCGGGCACCTCCTGTTCGAAACGAGCGAACGGCAGGCACCGGCCGCGGCGCGCGAGGTGCGCCGGGCCGGGCTGGGCGGCACCGTCGAACACGACGACGAACTCGATGCGACGGTGGTGCTCGGCGGCCGGTGATCTTCGCCCGCTTTCCGTACTGCGCCGCGGTGGCCGGGCCGTCTAGGGTCGGGGCATGAAGGTCGGCTTGCTCACCCGGGAGTACCCGCCGGACGTCTACGGGGGAGCGGGGGTGCATGTCGAGTTCCTGGCCACGCAACTGCGGTCGCTGGTCGATCTCGAGGTGCACTGCTGGGGCTCCGACCGGCCGGACGGCGCGCACGGGCACCGCGACGCGCACGGCTACTCCCAGCCCGCGTTCGCGACCATGGACATCGCGGTCTCGATGGCGGACGCGCTCGCCGGGCACGATCTCGCGCACAGTCACACCTGGTACGCCAACCTCGGCGGGCACCTGGCGAAGCTGACCCACGGCATCCCGCACGTGATCACCGCGCATTCGCTCGAACCGCTGCGGCCGTGGAAGGCCGAACAGCTCGGCGGCGGTTACCGGGTGTCGTCGTGGATCGAGCGCGAGGCCTACGAAGCGGCGGACGCGATCATCGCGGTGAGCGCGGGCATGCGCCGCGATGTGCTGTCCGCGTATCCGGAGGTCGATCCGGCGCGGGTGCACGTGGTGCACAACGGCATCGACACCGCTCTGTACCGTCCGGACCCCGGCAGTGACGTGCTCGCCAAGCACGGCATCGACCCGGACCGGCCGTACGCGCTGTTCGTCGGGCGGATCACCCGCCAGAAGGGGGTGCCGCACCTGGTGCGCGCGGGGGCGGAGCTGGACGAGGACGTGCAGCTGGTCCTGTGCGCCGGCGGCGCGGACACCCCGGAGCTGGACGCGGAGTTCCGCGGGCTCGTCGCGGATCTGCAGGCGAAGCGGTCCGGCGTGCGGTGGATCCCGGAGATGCTGCCCCGCGCCGAGGTCGTGCAGCTGCTCACGCACGCGCTGGTGTTCGTGTGCCCGTCGGTCTACGAACCGCTCGGCATCGTGAACCTGGAGGCGATGGCGTGCGGCACCGCGGTGGTGGCCAGCGACGTCGGCGGGATCCCGGAGGTGGTCGACGACGGTGCGACCGGCGTGCTCGTGCACTACGACGAGGACGATCCGGCCGCGTTCGAAGCCGGGCTCGCCGCCGGGATCAACGGGCTCGCCGCGGATCGCGACCGTGCCGCCCGGCTGGGCCTGGCCGGAAGGGACCGTGCTGTGGGACAGTTCGGCTGGGCCGCGATCGCCGCCGCGACGGTCGCCGTCTACGAGGCGTGCGGGAGGGTTTCGTGATCGACGGATCCGATGTGCTGGGCATCGTCCTCGCCGGCGGCGAGGGCAAACGGCTGATGCCGCTGACCGCGGACCGCGCGAAACCCGCGGTGCCCTTCGGCGGTGTGCACCGGCTGATCGACTTCGTACTGTCCAACCTGGTGCACGGCGGGATCCGCCGGATCTGCGTGCTCACGCAGTACAAATCGCATTCGCTGGACCGGCACATCTCGACCACCTGGCGGCTGTCGGCGCTCACCGGCGAGTACGTCACGCCGGTGCCCGCGCAGCAGCGGCTCGGCCCGCGCTGGTTCCAGGGCAGCGCGGACGCCATCCACCAGAGCCTCAACCTGGTGCACGACGAATCGCCCGCCTACATCGCGGTGTTCGGTGCGGACAACATCTACCGGATGGACCCGCGGCAGATGATCGACGCGCACATCGCCTCCGGCGCGGGGGTCACCGTGGCCGGCATCCGGGTGCCGCAGGCGGAGGCGAGCGCGTTCGGCGTGATCGAGACCGCCGACGGCGAGCGGATCGAGCGGTTCCTGGAGAAGCCGCAGGACCCGCCGGGCCTGCCGGATTCGCCGGACGAGTCGTACGTGTCGATGGGCAATTACGTGTTCACCACGCAGGTGCTGATCGACGCGCTGCTGGCGGACTCGCGCAACGTCGGTTCGAAGCACGACATGGGCCGCGACATCATCCCCGCGCTGGTGGACAAGCGCGAGGCGGCGGTTTACGACTTCACCGGCAACGTCGTGCCCGGCGAAACCGACCGGGACCACGGCTACTGGCGGGATGTGGGCACGATCGACAGTTACTACGACGCGCACACGGACCTGATCTCGACGTCCCCGATCTTCAACCTCTACAACCGGAAATGGCCGATCCTGGCGCACCCCGGCCAGCGTGCGGCGGCGAAGTTCGTGGAGGGCGGCACGGCGACCCAGTCGATCGTGAGCAACGGCTGCATCATTTCCGGTGCACAGGTGGTCGATTCGGTGCTGTCGCCGGACGTGTTCGTGGAAAACGGCGCGGTGGTACAGGGTTCGGTGCTGTTGGACGGGGCACGGGTGGGCCGCGGCGCCGTGGTGCGACGAGCGATCCTGGACAAGAACGTGGTCGTCCCCGCAGGCGCGCACATCGGCGTGGACCTGGCCCGCGACCGCGAGCACTACCACGTGAGCCCGTTCGGGATCGTGGTACTGGGCAAGGGAGAATCGGCAATCTAGGATCGCCGCGGTGCGCACCGCCGAGCTGCATCGCTCTCTGCGGGAGTCCAGGGAGAGCGTGGCCGCCGCACCGGACGGCCTCGGCGAATACGAGCTGCGCCGTCCGATGACCGCCACCAGCCTGCTCGGCCTGGTCAGACATCTGGCCGGGATCGAGTTCGGCTACCTCGGCGACTGCGTTGGCCGCCGGCGCCGGTCCGGCTGCCGTGGATGGCGGACGGCTCCGTCTGGGAAAGTGCTGACATGTGGGCCCGCGCCGACGAGTCGAGCGAGTACCTGATCGGTCTTTACCGGAGCGCGTGGTGGCATTCCGACGAGTCGATCACGCAGCCGGCCCCGGACGCTACGCGACACCGGCATCTGGCGGGCATCCCGCCGTGGCAGCAGATGGACGTGGCCTACACGGCGCTCGGCTTCGCCACCGTCGCCCTCGACGGACGCGGCAACCCCGGGCCGGGGATCGAGGACCCCGTCACCGCGCTGCCCCAGCTCGCCGAGCGCCATCCCCTCGACCGGGTCGGTGTGGCCCGGTGCGTACTCAGGACGGGCGGTTCAGCGCGTCGATCGTGCGTGCCAGTACGTCGGCCGGGCTCGGCTGGGTGGCCATTTCCGCGCGGACTTCCGCGGTCGCGGTGCGGAAGGCGTCCTCGGTGAGCAGCCGGCCGACCATCGATCGCAGGGTGGCGACGTCGGCCGTGGCCGGGTCGTGGGTCAGGCCGACGCCACGGTCGGCGACGCGCTGGGCGGACATCGGGTTGTCCGCGAAGCCCGGCAGGACCAGTTGCGGGATGCCGTAGAACAGCGGCGCGGCCGTGGTTCCGGAGCCGCCGTGGTGCACGATCGCCGAGCAGGTCGGCAGGAACACCGACAGCGGCAGGTAGCCGACCGAGCGCACGTTCGGCGGCAGCTCGCCCAGTTCGGTCAGATCCGCCGTGCCCGCGGCCAGCACCACCTCGACGTCCATCCCGCCGAGCGCCTCCAGCACCACGGTCAGGCTGCTGACCCCGTTCACGGTCGGCACCACCGTGCCGAGAGTGACCGCGACCCGCGGCCGCTCCGGACGGTGCAGTGCCCACTCCGGCACCACCGCGCCGCCGTTGTAGGGCACGAACTGCATGGGCCACCACGGCACGCCGTCGCGTTCGTCCGGGTGGTCCTGGTCCGCGCGGAGCCCGCCCATGCTGGGTGCGCGCGGGTCGATCCTGGCGAGGGTGCGCGGGCCGGCACGGCCGATGCCCAGCTTCTCCCGCACCGTCATGGCACCTTCGCTCTCGCTGAAGGTGCCGTGCCCGGCCCGCCAGTCCGCGTCGCGCACCGACCAGGAGATCCGGTTGCCCACCTCGAGCTGGGGCACCCCGAGCGCGGCCGCGGCGAGCGAGCCCGCGGCGTGGTCGGAGGTGGTGACCACCAGATCCGGGCCGAACGCGCGGCCCACCTCGATCGTGCCCTCGGTCATGGTGACGGTGAAGAGCCCGAACGGGCCGTTGCCGCGGGGGATGTTCCGGTATTCCGCCGGAAGATCCGATTCGTCCCCCTCCCCGGTGACCGTGGTGATCAGGTCGCGCCAGACGTCCCGCTGCGGGAACACGTCGAACACCGGCAGCCCGGCTCGGGCACCCGCTTCGGTCATCTCGGAGGTGGTCGCGAGCAGGATTTCGTGCCCGGCGGCACGCGCGGCCCAGACCAGCGGGATGAGCGGCAGCGTGAGCCCGTAACCGGGCGCAGAGGCGAACAGGATCTTCACGAACCCGAGCGTGCCAGATCCGGCCCGTTCCGCGCAGCCCGATTACCCCGGCGCACCGCCGGACGACCGGCAAGCCGGGACAAACCGGCCGGAATCGCGTGGTCAGCCCGCCCGGTCGAACGGCAGCCAGCACACCGCACCGGGCACCGCGGCGCCGGTGGCCACCCTGGCCACCTCGGGACCGGTGAGGGCCCTCCGGTAGAGCCGGGTGTCGTCGAGGGCACCGGCGAGATGCTGGCTGCCGTCGAGCCGTTCGCCGAGCAGCAGCTGGAACGAGACGGTCTCGCTGACCGAGCCGGAAACGTCCGGACCGGTGGCGGCGACCGCTCCGTCCACCAGGATCCGCAGCTGTCCCCGGGAACGCTGCAGCGCGAGGTGGTGCCACTGCTGGTCGTCGTAGGCCTGCGGAGTGGTCACCGAGCGGTTTCCGGATGCGGTGGTCATGCTCGCGAGCAGCCGGTGGTCCGCAGGTTCGCCACGCAGCCACAGCTGGGGCGCCGTGGTTCCCATGCCGCCCAGCCAGAGCAACGCCTGTGGCTGTTTCGAAGCGCCGTAACGGAACCAGGTGCTGAAGGTGAAGTCACCCGCGCCCACCAGCTGTGCCGGCGAATACCGCGCACGCACGAAATCGTCGACGCCGTCCAGCTGCACCGCGCCGCCGAACCGGCCGGGCGCCACGTTCGTCCCGCCGACCAGGTTGGCGCCGGTGTGACCGGTCGAAATGTCCGGAGTGGACGGTCCGGCGGAACGACGCCAGCCGAGGTCGTGTTCGTCGAAGCGGGCGAAGCGGATTTCGTCGCGAGCGTCGACCGCGCCGCCTTCGTACAGCAGGCCGATCCTCGCGTTCGGTTCCTGCGGACCGCTCAACTGCACCAGGTCGGAATAGCCGGACCAGTCGGACGTGATCCGCGTGCCCTGGTCCGCGTTCTCCCAGCTGCGGCCGTGATCGTAGGACGAGCGGATGGTCATCCAACGGCGGTGGTCGGTGTCGGCGGGCGAGGCGAATAGCAGCCGCTCGCCGCCGGGGCGTTCCAGCCGCAGCAGCGAACCCTGCACCATCGGCGTGACGAGGTCCGGGATCGCGGTGAACGGCCCGCTGAAGGTTTCCCCGCCGTCGCGGCTCAGCGCGTAGTCCCGGTTGCCGACGTCGGTACCGTCTTGTTCCCGGCCACCGGCGTAGATCGTGCCGTCCGGAAGTTCGGCAACGCTGACCTCCGAAGGCTTTTGCGCGTAGCTCCGGCCGGCCGGATGCGGATAGCTGTCCACCGCGCCCACGTGCCAGCTCCGGCCGTGGTCGTCGCTGTAGACCAGCGCGGCGTAGTTCTGCACGGAGTCGGTGCCGTCACTGCGCTCCGCATTGACACCGAACACCAGCCGTCCGGCGTGCCTGCCGTATGCCAGCCGGATTCCGTGCACCGGACCGGATGCGTACCACGAATCCCACTCCGGCAGCTTCGCTTGCGCGCTGATGTCGACCGGGCCGGACCAGGTGCGGCCGTCGTCGTCGCTGTACTGCGAATGTGGTGCGCGCGGGCACGGGACATCGCACGCCTGATCGTCGTCGCGGCCCTTGTTGTACGTGGTGATCAGCACGATCCGGCCGGTTGCAGTGTCCACAATGGGCACCGGGTTGCCGTGCGTGTCGCCACCGCCGCGGTTGACCACCTGCAGCGGCGACCAGGTGCTGCCGCCGTCGGTGGATCGTTTGAGCACCAGGTCGATGTCGCCGGTGTCGCCGCAGTTGTCGCGGCGGCCCTCGGCGAAGGCGAGCAGTGTGCCCGACGCGCTGTGAACGATCGCCGGAATGCGGAAACAGGCGTAACCGGTCTCCTGGTGCGGGTTGAAAACCGCCTGCTGGTCGAGGGCCGGGGCCGCGCGTGCGACCCCCTGGACGCCGAATACCAGCAGCAGGAAGGCCAGTGCGGCCAGGGAAAGCCGTCTCACCGGACTTCCTCCCCGCCCGCCAGTGCCAGCACCGCCACCCCGCCGGCGGCCAGCGGTACCTCCGAAACCGGCTGTCCCGGATCGGCGAGCAGGTCCGCGGCAGGTTCCGGCACGGACACGGTGACCGCTTCCGTGCCGTGGTTGAGCAGGAACAGGTAGTCCGATTCGCCGTGGCGCAGCACGGCTTGCACCCCGTCGGGCAGTCCGGGCAGCACCGGTGTCACGCCGGCCTCGGCGGTGATCCGGTCGAACAGCAGGCGCATCGTGTCCGGGGACGGCCGGGTGCCCAGGTACCAGGCGACGCCCTCGCCGAACTCGTGCCGGGTCACGGCCGGGCGGCCGGCCAGCGCGCCCTCGGCGAAGGTGGCCACCGTCGCGGCGCCCTCGGGTTCGATCCACTCCGACCAGATCGTCGCCGGCGCCGGGATGCCGTCGAGGTCCACAGTGGTCTCGCCGCCTTCGGGCAGCGGCCAGAATTCGTCCACGCGCAGGCCGAGCAGGGCCCGCAACGGCGCCGGGTATCCGCCGAGGTGCACCCGGTCGTTCTCGTCCACGATGCCGGAGAAGAAGGACACCACCAGATGCCCGCCTCCCTCCACATAGGACCGGAGGTTCGCCGCCACCGCCGAGTCCATCAGGTACAGGTTGGGCACCACCACGAGCCGGTACCCGGACAGCTCACGCGCCGGATGCCGTACGTCGCAGGTCACGTTGGCGTCGAACAGCGGGGCGTAGTGCGCCAGGTGGGTGTCCAGCTGGCGCAGGTCGTCCGACGGGTGCGAATCCAGTTCCAGCGCCCACCAGCTGTTCCAGTCGTGCAGGATGGCCACGTCGGCGTGCACACGGCTGTCGGCGATCTGCGGCACCGAAGCCAGTTCACGGCCGAGCTCGCGCACCTCGCGGAAGGTCCGGGTGTCACGGCCGCCGTGCGGCACCATCGCCGAGTGGAACTTCTCCGCGCCGCCCGTGGTCTGCCGCCATTGGAAGAACAGCACCGCGTCCGCACCCCGTGCCACCGCCTGCCAGCTGCCCAGCCGCATGGCGCCGGGGGGCTTCGGCCCGTTGCGGGTCCGCCAGTTGACCGCGCTCGGCGCCTGCTCCAGCAACAGCCACGGCTTGCCGTCCTTGGCGGAGCGGACGAGGTCGTAGGCGAAGGCCGCCTCCAGATGCCCGCGCGGATCGTGCGGATCGGGGTAGGAATCGAGGCTCACCACGTCCTCGTGCGGGGTCCAGGTGTGCCAGTCGAGTGCCTTCTGCACCAGCCCGACGAAGTTCGTGGTCACCGGGACGTCCGGGGTCACCCTGGCCAGCACCTCGCGTTCGGCGCGGTAACAGCCGAGCGAGGCGTCCGAGGAGAACCGGTGGTAGTCCAGCTGCTGTGCCGGGTTCGGGAAGGTCGGCGCGACGCGCGGCGGCTCGATCTCGGCCCAGTCGTCGTAGCGCTGCGACCAGAACGTGGTGCTCCACGCCGCGTTGAGTGCGTCGATGCTGCGGTAGCGCTCGCGCAGCCAGCGGCGGAAGTCCTCGGCCGAAACTGCGCAGTAGCACGCACGGATGTGGCAGCCGAACTCGTTGCCGATGTGCCACATGGCCAGCGCGGGATGCCCGGCGTAGCGGGTGGCGAGCTGCTCCACGAGCCGCACGGCGTGCTCGCGGTAGACCGGGCTGGACGGGCAGAACTGCTGCCGTGCGCCCGCGGAGAGCCGGGTGCCGTCCGCCCGCACGGGCAGGATTTCCGGATGCCGGTGCGAAAGCCACGGCGGCGGTGAGGCGGTCATCGTCGCGAGGCAGACCGAAACCCGGCCCGCGGCGAGTTTGTCCAGCACCTCGTCGAACCAGCCGAAGTCGTACTCGCCCGGCCGCGGCTCGACCTGTGCCCAGGAGAAGATCCCGGCGGTCACCATCGACACGCCGGTCTCGGCCATCAGCTTCAAGTCCTCGTCGTGCACCTCGGGGGACCAGTGTTCGGGGTTGTAATCCCCGCCGTAGTACAGCCGATCCATCTCAGAGCAACCCCGTCTCCGCCAGCTTTTCCTTGATCTGCAACAGCTCGTCGGCATTCAGCGGCAGCTGCGGCGGGGCCAGCACGGCGTTGTCGATGAACCCGCGCATCTTCATCGCGGCCTTGAACGCACCGAGTGCGGCCGAACCGCGGCCCATCCGTTCCGGCGGCGCGACGTCGGTGATGGTGAACAGCGACAGCAGACGTTCCTGCTCCCGGCGCGCGGCCGTCGCGTCGCCCGCGCGGCAGTGGTCGTGGATCTGCACGTACCCGGCCGGATCGACGTTTCCGAGGCCGGGTACCGCACCGTCCGCACCGAGTGCCAGCGCGGAGTCCACCAGCAGCTCGGACCCGGTGAACACGGCGAAGGAATCGAGACCGCGTTCCCGGCGGGCCTTGAGCAGGAAGCGGAATCCCGCCTCGTCACCGCTGGAATCCTTGATCCCGGCGAGTACCCCGTCCGCGGCCAGCGCCAGCACCGTCTCGCGGTCGAGTTTCGTGTGCACCGCGACCGGGATGTCGTAGGCGAAGATCGGCAGCGACGTCCGCTCGTGCAGCAGCCGGAAATGCCGGTCGATCTCCGCGGCGTGCGTGCGGGTGTAGTACGGCGCGGTCACCACGATGGCGTCCGCGCCTGCGGCCTCGGCGGTCTTGACGTGCTCGGCCACCCGCAGCGTGGTCATGTCGATGCATCCGGCCAGCACCGGAACCCGGCCCGCGACCTGGTCGACCGCGGTCTCGACGGTGCTCCGGCGCTGTTCGCCGGGCAGGAAGGCGACCTCGCTCGACGAGCCGAGCACGAAGATGCCGTGCACGCCCGCGCCGAGCTGGTATTCGATGTGCCGTCGCAGGGAATCGGTGTCCACGGTGAAGTCGTCGTGCAGCGGCGTGCACAGCGGCGGGATGATGCCGGCGAACTTCGGCGGGGTCATGAGGGGCTCACTCCGGTCGGGATCTCTGGGTGGATGCAGCGGTAGGTGTGTTCCGGCGGACCGTCCGTCGGGGGCAGGCCGATCGAGCACTCGGGGGTGGCCTTCGGACAGCGGGTGTGGAACGGGCAGCCCGGCGGCGGTGCGGTGGCCGACGGCACCGGTCCGCTGAGGACGATCGGCTCGACCGGATGCAGCAGGCTCGGTGTGGCGGAGAACAACGCCCGCGTGTACGGATGGTGCGCCTGCGCCGGCAGTTCCGCTGCGGGCGCCTGTTCGACGACCCGGCCGAGGTACATGGTCACGATGCGGTCGCTCATCCGGCGCACGGTCTGGATGTCGTGCGACACGAACACCATCGCCAGGCCGAGCCGTTCCCGCAGATCCAGCAGGAGGTTCAGGATCTGCGCGCGGACCGACACGTCGAGTGCGGACGTCGGTTCGTCGGCCACCAGCAGCGCCGGGTGCAAGGCGAGCGCCCTGGCGATCGCCACCCGCTGGCGCTGCCCGCCGGACAGCTGCGCGGGCAGTGCGCCGGCCACGCTCGGGGGCAGCCCGACCAGGTTCATCAACTCCCGCACGCGTTCGTCCCGTTCCGCGGGCTTGCCGCGGCGATGCACGTCGAGCGGGTCGCGCAGGATCTTCCCGACGGACAGCCGCCGGTTCAGTGCGGTGGCCGGATCCTGGAACACCATGCCGACCGTGCGGCCGAGTTCGGCGGCCCGCAGCCGGTCCAGCGGCGTACCGGAATACCGCACGGTGCCCGCGGACGGCTTCTGGAGCCCGACCAGCACCTTGGCCAAAGTGGACTTCCCGCAGCCGGATTCCCCGACCACGCCGACGGTTTCCCCGGCCTCGATGGTCAGGCTCACATCGGTGAGCGCATCCACCTGCGCACGGCCGAACAGGCTCGCGCCGCGGATCCGGTACACCACGTGCACGCCGTCGACTTCGACGAGGTTCATGCCTCGGCTCCTTCCGCGACCACCGGGATCGCGCTTTCGGCGGGGTAGTGGCAGGCCACCAGATGGTCTTCGCCCCGGCGTTGCGGCGGCACCTCGAAACAGTGCCCGCGGGCGGCCGGGCAGCGCTCGGCGAACCGGCAGCCCGGCGGGAAGTCCGCGGGTGCGGGCACGACTCCCTTGATCTGGGTCAGTTTCGCTTCGTTCTCTTCGAGCGATAGCACCGCGCTCAGCAGCCCGCGGGTGTAGTGGTGCTGCGGTGCGCCGACGACCTGCGCGGTGGACCCGGTTTCGGCCACCTGCCCGCCGTACATCACGACCACGCGGTCTGCGACGTCGGAAACCAGCGCGAGGTCGTGCGAGACCAGCACGAGCGCGAAGCCCAGTTCCTCCTGCAAGCGCAGCAGCAGCGCGATGATCTGTGCCTGCACGGTCACGTCGAGTGCGGTGGTCGGCTCGTCGGCCACGATGAGCTTCGGGCTGCGCGAGAGCGCCATCGCGATCAGCACGCGCTGGCGCTGGCCGCCGGACAGTTCGTGCGGGTAGGCCCGCAGCGTGCGGCCGGGGTCGAGGTTCACCAGCTCCAGCAGCTCCGCCGGGGTGCGGGTGCCGCCCCTGCGGGTGAACTGCTTGAGCTGCGCGCGGATCGTCATCGCCGGGTTCAGCGAACTGAGCGCGTCCTGGTAGACCATCGAGATGTCGTGCCCGAGATGCCTGCGCCGGGCGGCCGCCCGCATGCTCGGCAGATCCTCGCCGGCGAACCGGATTTCCCCGCCGAGGCGGGCCGCGTCGGGCTGCAGCCCCATGATCGACAATGCGGTCAGCGATTTGCCACAGCCGGATTCGCCGATCAGGCCGAGCACTTCCCCGGCCCGCACGGTGAACGAGACACCGTCGACCACGTTGACCCCGCGGTGCCGGTCCGGGAACGAGACGGTCAGGTTGTCGACCTCCAGCACGGCGGGCCGGCCGGAGAGATCCCGCGCTTTCGCCGACAGCCGCCGTCCGGCTTCCGGCAATCCGCGCAACGGAAGCACCGGGGCAGCGTTCTCGGCTGCCTTCTCGACTGCCTTCTCGACCAGGTGCGCCGCTTCGCCCGCTTTGGCGGTGCGGGCCGAGGGCGCGGCCCAGGCATCGGAGATCCCCTCGGACAGGATGTTCAGCACCAGCACGGTGATCAGGATCAGCAGGCCGGGGAACAGCGTGGCCCACCAGCCGCCGGTGAGCACCATGTCCTTGCCGTCGGACAGCACCGATCCCCACGACGGGTTCGGCGGCTGGATACCCGCGCCGATGAACGACAGCGACGCCTCGAACACGATCGCGTCGGCCACCGTCACCGTGCAGTAGACCAGGACCGGTGCCGCGCAGTTGACCGCGACGTGCCGGGCGAGGATGAACAGCCGCTTCGCGCCGAGCACCCGTTCCGCGGCCACGTAGTCCTCGCCGTACTGGGCCTGGACGTTCGCCCGCACCACGCGGGCGACCGGGGCCATGTTGAGGAATCCGATGGCGAGGATCAGCACCAGGATCCCGCGGCCGAACACCGCGACCAGCACCGCGGCGAGTGCGACCCCGGGAAACGCCATGATCACGTCGAGCACGCGCATCAGCACGGAATCGGTGCGGCGTCCGGTGGTCGCGGCGAACGAGCCGATCAGCACACCCGCGGCCAGCGCCAGCACGGTCGCGCCGAGGCCGATCGCCAGTGACCACCGGGTGCCGGCCACGAGCCGGGAGAAGATGTCGCGGCCGGACTGGTCGGTGCCGAACCAGTGCGCCGCGCCCGGCCCGCCGGTGTCGGTGCTCAGCGCGTCCGGATCGTGCGTCGCCAGCAGCGGACCCGCCACCGCGGCCAGCACGAGCACCAGCAGCACGGCCAGCGCGATCCAGGAGGACAGCGGAAGCCGCCGGAACCGGACGCCGGGGCGGGACAGCCGGGCGGTCAGGCCGGGGCGCAGCACCGGGCGCATCACGACCGGCTCCGCAGGCGCGGGCTCACGACGAGGGACAGCACGTCGACCACCAGGTTGACCAGGACGAAGGCGATCGCGATGGTGAGCACGAAGCCCTGCACCTTCGCGGTGTCCCCGTCCTGCACGGCCTGGATCATGTTCTGGCCCATACCGGGCAGCGCGAACATCGTCTCGATCACCACCGCGCCGCCGAGCAGGTAGCCGATCCGGAGACCGAGCACGGTCAGCGGCGTGGTGAGCGCGTTGCGCAGCACGTTGCGGCCCACCACGACGACCGGGGGCAGCCCGCCGCCCCGTGCGGTGCGCACGTAGTCCTTGTCCAGCTCCTCGACCATGGACGTGCGGATCACCCTGGTCAGCTGTGCGGCCACCGGCAGCGACAGCGAGATCGCGGGCAGGGTCAGCGAGTTCAGCCAGCCGGACAGCGAATCGGCCGGGTTGATGTAGCCGCTGGTGGGGAAGAGGCCCTTGCCCACGGCGAGCCATTGCACGAGCAGCAGTGCGATCCAGAACGCCGGCGCGGCCAGCCCGCCGAGGGTGAGCACCCGGATCAGCTGGTCCGGCCATCGGCCGCGGAACAGTGCCGAGGTCACGCCGAGCACCAGCGACAGCACGAGCGCGAGCACCAGTCCGAGCAGGGTGAGCTGCACGGTCAGCGGGAGCGCGGTGGCGATGGTCTGTCCCACCGGTTCCTTGGTGATCACGCTGGTGCCGAAGTCCCCGTGCAGCAGGTGCCACACGAAGTGCACGTACTGCAGCGGAAGCGGGTCGAGCAGGCCGTTCTGCGCGCGGAACTGCTGTAGCTGCGCCTGGCTGGCGTTGGCGCCGTTGAACGCGGCCAGCGCCGGATCGACCGGGGAGAACCGCATCACGACGAACACGAACAGGATCACGCCGAGCAGCAGCGGGATCAGGGCGAGGATGCGGCCGGCCAGCATCCGTACGACGACGATCACGTGGACCTCCCGCGGATCAGGCCGGATCGGCCTGGTTGAGGTTGATGCCCGGGTAGCCCTGGGCCCGTACGCCGGCGAGCTCCCGCGGATCCCATGCCGTGCCCATCCGGGTGAAGGCGATCGGGTAGATCACCGCTTCCTCGGAAATCAGGTCGAGCAGCTGCCGGTACCGGCCGGCCCGCCGGGCTTCGTCGGGTTCCGCGGCGGCCTGGTCCTGCAGGGTGAGCAGGGCTTGCGCGTCCGGGCCGGTCCAGCGCGCGTACTTCGTCATCATCAGCGATTGCGCGTCGTAGTAGTAGCGGATCAGCAGATCCGGGTCGTTGCCGAACTGCATCGCGTTGTTCGTGGTGGACACGACCTGGAAATCGCCGCCGTTGTCCAGTTTGGAGAAGAGCGCCTTGGTGTCCTGGGAGTCCAAAGTGGTCTCCACGCCGACCGCGTCCCAGCCCTCCTTGACCACTTTCACACAGTCGAGCACGAGTGAGGTGTTCGTGGTGGACAACGAGACTTTCAGGGTGCTGATCCCGGCCTCGGCGAGCAGCTGCCGAGCCTTGCCGGGGTCGTAGCGGAAGTCGTGCGCGGCCGGTTGCGACTGCGGCAGTTTCGGGTTGATGAACGAGGTGCCCGCGGTGCCGGCGCCGCGCAGCCCGATCTCGATCAGCTTCTTCTTGTCGATCGCGTAGTGCAGGGCCTGGCGCACGCGTTTGTCGTCGAACGGCGGGTGCGCACTGTTGAACATCAGGTACAGGTTGTTCCCGCCGTCGGCGAACTCCACCGTGCGGCCCGCTGCGCGCAGCTGGCCGATGTTGGCGGCCGGGATGTTCTCCACGATCTGCGCGTCCGGACGGGCACCGGAGATCGCCGCCACCCGCGGTGCGGCGTCCACCACGGACTTCCAGATCATCTTCCGGTAGGCGGCCGGACGCGGGCCGCTGTACCCCTCGAACTTCTCGAACGAGGTGTGCGACATCGGCGCCTGCTCGGTCACCCGGTACGGCCCGGAGCCGACGACCTTGCCCGCCGCGGCAGCGCCCCAGTTGTTCTCGAAGACGTGCTCCGGCACGATCTTGCACATCTGGATCCGTTGCAGTGCATAGGGAAACGGGAATTTGAGGACGAACTCCACGCTGCGGTCGCCGATCTTGCGCACCTCGCGCAGCCACTGCGAGAAGAAGCTGTGGATGAGCACGTTCTCCTCCGGATCGAGTACGCGCGCGTAGGTGAACATCACGTCGTCGGCGAGCACCGGCTGACCGTCGTGCCACTTCGCGCCCTCCCGCAGGTCGAACCGCAGGCTCGTGCCGTGCAGATCGGCGGGCAGCGCTTTGGCCAGCCCCGCGTACGAATCGCGGGTCACCGGGTCGCCTTCGACGAGGGATTCGTAGCTGTGCAGAAATGCCGCCATGGAGAACGCGGAGGCGGTCTGCAGCGGGTCCCAGGACTGGTTGTTGCCGTAGCCGACGACCGCGGTGATCAGGCTCGCGGAATTGCCGACCTTGATGGTCGAAGGGGGTCCGCCGCAGGCGGCGAGGACCGGCGAAAACGCCGCGGCCGCGCCCGCGAGTCCGGCGTAGCGCAGCAGCGCGCGCCGATCGAACGGAGAACCGGCCCCGGTGCTGGTTCGCGACATCGCGTCTCCTGACTGGCGGGGGAGAACCGCCGGCACGACCCCAGAAGTAGGACGTGGGACGTCCTATGACTGGGCCGAACCCTAAGCCGCGCGGATCCGCCGGTCAAGAGGGATTCCGCGGCTGTCCGGGCCCTGATGTCCTGACGTCGTAACGCCGGTACCGCGACGGCATGACGTAGGATGTCCGGTGATGGCGACGTGCCAGTGGACGAAAGACCTCCGGGAGACAGTGGTGGCGCGCGCGCAACGCAGTGAAGAGATCACCAAGCGGATCATCGACCTGATCGTCGAGCGCAGGTTGCCGCCGGGTGCGCCGATGCCCACCGAGCTGAGCCTTGCCGAGGCCATCGGGGTCAGCCGCAACTCGATCCGCGAAGCGGTCAAGGCCCTGCAGGCGCTGGGTATCGTGGAGATCCGGCACGGCTACGGCACCTTCGTCGGGTCCGCCGGTTCGGAGGCACTGCAGACGTGGCTGCTGTTTCGCACCCGCACCCGCGGTACGACCGACGCCGGCCGGCTGCGTGATCTGCTCGAGGTGCGTGAAATGCTCGAAACCGAGCTGACCCGCCGTGTCGCGCGCGACCACCGGCCGGAGCTGATCGGCCGGCTGGAGGCCTGCGTGGCGCGGATGCGCCGGAAGGGCCCGGACGTGGCGGTCGCGGACCGGGAGTTCCACGACCTGATCTGCGCGGAGGCCGGGTTCGACCTGGCCCGCGAGCTCACCGGGCTGTTCTGGGACGTCTACCGCGCCGCGGAGACGGAGCTGGGCGGGCCGGCGGCCGCGTCGGTTGCGGGGACCGCGAAACGTCATCAGGCCATCGTGGACGCACTCGTCCGGCGGGACGAGGACGCCGCGGAGGCCGCCGTGCACCGGCACTTCGACGAGGTGCGCAAGCGGGCCAAGGCGGGTCGCTACGGCGGGTTCGGCGAAGCCCGGCCGGAGATTTCCGGTTCGGCCGCGGGCTGAACGAGGTTACCCTGCAATGCGGAGGTGCCCGGTGCCGGTTCCGGAAATCACGCTGCTGCCCTCGTCCGCTGCCGAAGACGCTGCGCTCGTGGCCACGGTGACCGAACTGGTCAACAGCGTCTACGCACGGGCCGAGGAAGGACTGTGGGCCGGTCCGCTCGAACGCACGACGACCACGGAGGTCGCCGGGCTCGTCGCGGCGGGGGAGATCGTCGTGGCCCGGCTCGACGGCCGCGTGGTCGGTTGCGTGCGGGTCCGGCGCCTCGCCGACGACACCGGCGAATTCGGCATGCTCGCTGCATCTGCGCAGGTGCGCGGCGCCGGTCTCGGCCGGGCGCTGGTGCGTTTCGCCGAGGAGCGGGCCCGCACCGCAGGGCACCGCCGGATGCAGCTGGAGCTGCTCGTGCCCCGGCGGGGAACCCATCCGATGAAGGAGTTCCTCGCGGGCTGGTACCAGCGGCTCGGCTACCGGGTGGTGCGGACCTCGACGCTCGAAGCGGCCTTCCCGCGCCTCGCCGGGCGGTCGGCCGTTCCGTGCGAATTCCTCATCTACCACAAGGACCTGGCCCCGGCCTGATCGGTGCGTCATCGCGGGGGAACCGGACGGCGACGCCTGGTGCCAATACTGACCAGGTGGTAGAAATTGTCGCGGGGGTTCCGGCACGACCACCTGAGCCAAGGAGCGCGAATGGGCAAGCCTTCCGTGCAGCTGTACTCGGTCCGCGACGCCTTCGCGGCCGATCCGGTGGGCACCTTGGGCCGGCTGGCCGAGATCGGGTTCACCGAGGTCGAACCGTACGGTGTGGTGGGCAACGTCGAAGTGCTCCGCACCGGCCTGCCGTCGAACGGGCTGACCGCGCCGACCGCGCACGCGAAGCTGATCGGCGAGGACCAGGACGCGGTTTTCGCCGCTGCGCGCGAACTGGGCATCGGTGTGGTCATCGATCCGCTCGTGAAACCCGAGCTGTGGCAGGACGAGCGCGACATCTCGGCCACCGCCGCGGCACTCAACGCGGCGGTCGGCGCGGCGGCCGGGCACGGCGTCCGCGTCGGTTACCACAACCACTGGTGGGAGCTGGAAAACCGGATCGGCGACCGCAGTGCGTTCGAGGTGTTCGCCGAGCAGCTGGACCCGGAGATCGTGCTCGAGGTCGACACCTACTGGGCCACCGCGGGCGGCGAGGACGCGCCCGCGCTGCTGCGCCGGCTGGGCGGGCGGGTGCACGCGATCCACGTGAAGGACGGTTCGCTGGCCACCGACGCCACTGGACAGGTGCCCGCAGGACAGGGCCGGATCCCGCTGGCCGAAGTGCTGGCCGCGGCGCCGGACGCACTGCGTGTGGTCGAGTTCGACCAGTACGACGGCGACGTGTTCGAGGGCATCGCCGCGAGCTTCGCGCACCTCACCGGCGCGGGGAGGTGACCGGCGGACCGGTCGGCGTCGGTGTGCTCGGCGCGGGCGTCATCAGCGACACCTACCTGGAAAACCTCACCGCCTTCCCGGACCTGAGGGTGCACGCGGTCGCCGACCTCGACGTCGGGCGCGCTCGCGGGCAGGCGGACAAGCACGGTGTGCCGCGCGGGGGCACGGTGGCCGAACTGCTCGCCGACCCGGACGTCGAGCTGGTGGTCAACCTGACCACGCCGGCCGCGCACGTGGACGTCGGGCTCGCCGCACTGGCGGCGGGCAAGCACGTGTGGGCGGAGAAGCCACTCGCACTGGACCGGGAGAGCGCCGCGAAACTGCTTGCCGCGGCCAGGGAGAAGGGCCTGCGCGTGGCGAGCGCCCCGGACACCGTGCTCGGCGCCGGGTTGCAGACCGCGCGACGGGCGATCGACGCGGGCCGGATCGGGCAGCCGCGCACCGCGCTCGCGTTGTTCCAGACGCCGGGGCCGGAGAGCTGGCATCCCGCGCCGGAGTTCCTGTTCGGCACCGGCGGGGGACCGCTGCTGGACATGGGCCCGTACTACCTCACCGGACTGGTCCAGCTGTTCGGCCCGATCCGGAAGGTCACCGGAGCCGGCGGACGGGCCCGCGACACCCGGGTGATCGGATCCGGCCCGCGGACGGGCACGCGATTCCCGGTGACCGTGCCGACCACGGTGACCGCGCTCGTCGAATTCGCCGGCGGTGGCAGTGCGCAGGTGGTGCTGAGTTTTGACTCGGCCTTGTCCCGCACCGGTTTCGTCGAGGTGTCCGGAACGCGCGGCACGGCGGTACTGCCCGATCCGAACCGCTTCGACGGCAGCACCGTGCTGCACCTGGCCGGCCGGGACGCGCCGGAGACACTGCCCGCGCTCGGGCACGCCGCCTCGCGCGGCACCGGGGTGCTCGAACTGGCAAGGGCGATCCGGGCCGGGGTGCCCGAGCGGGCGTCCGGGGAACTGGCGTTCCACGTGCTGGACGCGATGCTGGCGATCGGCGAATCGATCACCGACGGCCACTCGGTCGAGCTGACCGGCACGGTGGATCTGCCGCCCGCGCTGCCCGCGGCATGGGACCCGTACGCGCTTACTCTCTGAACCGGTTGCGGCTCAAGGGAACAGGGGTACGGTGAGCAGATTTTGCAGGCAGCAACGGAGTGTGCCGACCGGGTCGACCTGTGCGGGCGCGGTCAGCCACTGGACCTGCAGGCCGTCCATCAGCGCGATGAAGGTGAGTGCCGCCTCGGCGGGGTCGACGCCCGCGCGCAGCTCGCCGGTTTCCGCGAGCACTCGGAACGAGTCCCGCACGCGTTCGCGGGCCTGCCGGTAATGCCGGTCGAAGTACTCGTGCGCCGGATGCCCCGGTGCGACCGCCTCGGCCGCCAGCCGCGAGTACACCTCGACGATCCCCGGGTGGCGCACGTTGTGCTCGGCCAGCGCGAGGAACCGGCGCAGGACCTCGAGTCCCGGCGGCACGCCGAGCTGCTCGCGTTCGGCGTCCTCGGCGTCGCGCCGTTCCAGTACGGCGGCGAGCAGTGCTTCCTTGGTGGGGAAGTGGTAGAGCAGGCCGGCGTGGCTGATGCCGACGCGTTTCGCGATTTCCCGCAGCGAAGCGCCGTGGTAGCCGGCTTCGCCGTACACCACGGCCGCCGCCGAAATGATGTCCTCCCGGCGGATCCGGCCCTTCAGATAGCCCCCGCTCACGGGGCGGCGATCGGTTCGGCGGCGGGCATCCGCCCATCATGCCCCAGCCGCGCGGGCATCGCCCGCGGCGGGACCCGTCGTGCGACCATGGGCCGGACCCGGAGGAGGAAACGGAGCCGATGACCGAGGTGTCCCCGCCCACCGCGCGGACCGCACCGCCGCCCCGCGCCGCGCGCGCGGCGACCTGGACCGTGTTCGCGCTCAACGGGTTCGCGGTCGGCATGTGGGTCGTGCACATCCCGGTGGTGGAACATGCCACCCGGATTTCGCACAGCACGCTCGGTGCGCTGCTGCTCGTGCTCGGCGGCGCGGCGTTCGCCGGCATGCAGATCTGCGGTCCGCTGACCGACCGGTTCGGCAACCACCGGATCGTGCCCGCCGCCGGGGTGCTGCTCGGGGTGGCCATCACCCTGCCGGGCCTGGCGGTGAACTGGTGGACGCTGGGGCTCGCGCTGATCGCCTTCGGCTTCTTCAACGGTTCGCTCGACGTGGCGATGAACGCGCAGGCCGTGGTGGTGGAACGGGCTTATCCGCGGCCGATCATGGCGGCGTTCCACGCGATGTGGTCGATCGGCGGCGCGCTCGCCGCGGCAGTGGGTGCGGCGGTGCTCGGCGCCGGTGTGCCCACTGCCCTCTCGCTCGGCGGTACCGGCCTGCTGTGCGTGCTGATCATCGCGATCGCCGGCCGGTTCCTGCTGTCCTCGACGGAAAGTTCGGCCGAACAGGGCACTGTGGACACCGGAACACGTCGTCCGCCGATGCGGATCGTCTGGCTGCTCGGGATCCTCGCGCTCGCGCTGATGCTGTCCGAGGGCGTCGCGAACGACTGGGCGGCGCTGCACCTGCGCGACGTGCTGGGTACTTCGGAGAGCACCGCGGCGCTGGCCTACGGTTCGTTCGCGGTGGCGATGACCGCAGGCCGGTTCGCCACCGACCGGGTCGCCGGGTTCGCCGGGCCGGTCGCGGTGGTCCGCTACGGTTCGGCGCTCGCGGCGCTCGGGGTGGCCATCGTGTCGCTGTCGCCGTGGGTGCCGCTCGCACTGGCCGGCTGGGCGCTGTTCGGGCTCGGCCTTTCCGGTGGGGTACCGCAGCTGTTCACCGCGGCGGGCAACCTCGACACCCGCGCGTCGGGCGCACTGATGGCACGGGTTGTCGGGCTCGGCTACGTCGGTCTCCTCGCCGGACCGGCGATCATCGGCGGGCTGACCCGCTGGATGCCGCTGAACGTCACGTTCGCGGTGCCGTTCGGGCTCTGCGCGCTGGCGGTGGTCTTCGCCCCGGCGATCAGGCCGCGCTGAGCGCCACGCTCGCCGGGCTTACCGATCCACGGTGCCGCTCAGCCGGCGCAGGAGTGGGCGTGCAGTGAGTGGCCGCCGCTGCGCAGCAGGGCCGTTCCGGCGTCGGCGAGGCTGTTCGCGGCCAGCAGTGTGCACACGATCTGGTTGACGGCGGTGGGGGACAGCGCCGTGACGTCGGTGCCCAGCATCGCTTCGACCGTGGTGCCGGACGTCGTCACGGTGGCGGGCGCGATCGTTCGCGGCACCTCCGTGGTGAGGCCGTTCGCGCGTTCCGACTCGTCCGGTCCGCCGGCGAGCAGGGTGAGGAGCCCGGCCGGGGCCGTTGCGACCTCCGGCCGGGTCACCGGGACCACCGAACCGCCGGAGACGAAGTACAGCGAGACGGCCGCGGGCGGGCTGCTCGGCGCTCCCGTCCCGTGGCCGCCGGCCGACGGGACGGGCGGCCCGCTCGGTGCTTCCAGCCCCTGGATCACGCCGCTCGGCCGCACCCCGCAGCCCGCGGCCAGCAGCGCGACGACGGCCAGCGCGCACCCGGCCCGGCGGATCACCGGACCGCCGGCGGATGCTGCGGCAGCCACAGGGTGAACACCGCGCCACCACCCGTGCGGTTGGCCGCGGTGAGCCGCCCGCCGTGCAGGCGTGCGTTCTCCCAGGCGATCGCGAGCCCGAGCCCGCTTCCCGCGGAACGGCTGCGTGCGGTGTCGGCCTTGTAGAAGCGATCGAACACGTGCGGAAGCACCTCCTCGTCGAGTCCGGGGCCGGTGTCGGTGACCTCGAGCGCGATCCCGGACTCGTCCTGGTCCAGCCCGACGGTGACCGGTGCGGCGCCGTGCCGCAGCGCATTGCCGACCAGGTTGGCCACGATCACGTCCAGCCGTCGCGGGTCCAGCGTGGCCCGGATCCCGGCGGGCAGCTGCAGGGTCACCGAATCCGTGAAACCCCGGGTGCGCAACGTCGCGCGCACGGCTTCGGCCACGTCGACGTCGTCGAGCGCGAGCGAAGCCGTGCCGGAGTCGAAGCGGGTGACCTCGATCAGATCGTTCACCAGCCGGGTCAGGTTGTGGGTTTCGCGGCTGACCAGCCGCACGGCCTGGCCGGCCACCTCGGGTAGCTGCTCCGCCTCGGCGTCGAGCATGTCGGTGACCGCGGTCATCGCGGCGAGCGGGGTGCGCAGTTCGTGCGAGACGTCGGCGACGAACCGGCGTGCGTCGGCTTCCATCCGGCGCAGCTCGCCGACGTGCCGCTGCAGGGATTCCGCGGTGGAGTTGAACGTGCCGGCGACCGCGGCGAGTTCGTCACCGCCGCGCACCGCGAGCCGGGCGTCGAGGTCGCCGTCGCCGAGCCGGTGCGCCGCTCGCTGCAGCTCTTGGACGGGCTCGAGCACACTGCGGGCGGCGAGCAGCGCGAGCAGCATCGACAGCAGCAATGCGGCGCCGCCGATGAGCCACGCGTCCCGGGCGAGGCCGTCGATGGTGGCGATCTCGCCGTCGAGGTTGCGCAGTTCGTACACCTCGATGCCGGAGGGATACGACGTACCCGTCCTGGCGTGGCCGTCCGCGATCCGCAGCTGCGTCCCGAGTACCAGCCGGGTGACGCCGCCGACCTCCACCCGCTGCCAGCCCACCAGGCCGGACGCCACCGTGCGCCGCAGCTCCGGGGTGAGCACCGCCGGGGGCATGTTGCCCTCGTGTAGTGTGCCGCTGACCGCCAGCGCGGCGTTCTTCCGTCCGTTCAGCTCGTCCACGATCCCGGCCAGCGTGGCCCGGTCCGGCGGCACCACCGGCACCGGGTAGAGCTGCTGGATCTGGCCGGTCATCTCGATCACGGCGTTGTCCTGCGCGCGCTGCACGATCGCGTCCCGCGCCCGCGTGTAGCCGATCGCCGCGACCGCGGCCGCGGTGACCACGCTCAGCAGCGCGAACGCGAGCAGCAGCCGCGCGCGCAGTCCCCAGTATTGCCAGTGCTTCACAGCGGTCCGAAACGGTAGCCGAATCCCCGCAGGGTCTGCACGTACCGCGGCGCCCCCGGATCGTCCTCGATCTTCGAGCGCAGCCGCTGCA
This sequence comes from Amycolatopsis ultiminotia, assembly GCF_039536925.1. NCBI lineage: Bacteria > Bacillati > Actinomycetota > Actinomycetes > Pseudonocardiales > Pseudonocardiaceae > Amycolatopsis > Amycolatopsis ultiminotia. The sequence continues at coordinate 280,907 of NZ_BAAAZN010000001.1, forward strand.
CGCAGGCGTCCACGAGCCGGGAATCGCCGAGGTATCCCTGGTCCCACACCGATTCCAGCAGCTGCTGGCGGCTGAGTACCTGTCCCGGCGCGGCGGAGAGTTCCAGTAGCAGCCGCAGTTCGGTCGGGGCGAGCGTGACCGGTTCGCCGTGCTTGCGCACCGCGAGGCCCTGCCGGTCGATGGTGAGCTCGCCGTGCTGCTCCGGTTCCGCTCTGCCGGCGCCGGCCTTGCGCGGTTCGCCGCCGGTGCGCCGCAGCACCGCGCGGATGCGGGCCTCCAGCACCCGGGCCTGCGCGGGCTTGACCACGTAGTCGTCGGCACCCGCCTCCAGGCCCGCGACCACGTCGATGTCGTCGCTGCGCGCGGTGAGCATGATGATCGGCAGATCGCCGGACGCACGGATCCGGCGGCACACCTCGAATCCGTCCATCCCCGGCAGCATCAGGTCGAGCACCACGACGTCGGGTGCCTCGCCGCCGAGCCGGACAAGGCCGTCCTCGCCGGTTTCCACCGCGTCGACGGTGTGGCCCTGGTAGGTCAGGGCGATCTGCAGGCCCTCCCGCACGGCCTGGTCGTCTTCGATGAGCAGTACCCGGGGCATGTTCTCACTATCCCAGCGGCGCAGCGGGCCCGCCCGTCCGGCACCCGGACAGTCCACAGCGGACACCACCGGACACTGTGCGGGCCCCGGTTCACCGTGGTGTCCGCGGAATGTCATGGCCGGGTAACGGACGGCGGGTGTCACAGAGCTGTTACCGAGCTGTCGGGCAGCCCGGACCTCGCAGCGACTGCGCGGACATACTCGCGGCAGAGGCTGGGACGCATGATCAGGTTCCTGCTCCGTCCCCGGTTGCTCGCGACGATCACCCGGCTGCTGGCCGTGCTGGCACTCCCGGTCACTTTCGTGCGGGCCCCGGGCCGGGCCCGTTACCTGGCCTGCCAGTGGGCACTCGGGCTGCGGTTCCCCGCCGAGGACCTGGCCGGCCTGTCCGCCGCGGCGCGCGAGGCGTTCACCACGGCGCGCACCGAGGCGTTCTGGCGAGACGGCCAGCTGATCGGTCTCACCTCCGGCCACCGCGACGCGGCCGAGCAGCACCGGCTCTTCACCGCCGAGGTCCACCGCACCGGTTCGGTCGCGGCGGCCCGGCGGCGGGTGCTGCCGCCGGAGGAGTCCGCGCACGTGCGCGGCACCGCACTCGACGTGCGCCCGGTCGAGGGCGCGGCCTGGCTGGAACGGCACGGCCCCGCCTACGACCTGCACCGCCGCTACGGCAACGAGTGGTGGCACTTCGAATACCACCCGGAGACGATGCCGCTGCGGCTGTCGGACCCCGGCGTGCTGCCGGCCCGGAGCGCCGCGCGCCGGGCACAATGGGTCGGGTGACCGACGACGTTTACGTGGCGCTGGGCAGTTCGTTCGCGGCCGGTCCGGGGATTCTGCCGGTCCTCGACCGCACGGCGCTGCGTTCCGGGCGGAATTACCCGCAGCTGGCCGCGGACACCCTCGGCCTGCGGCTGGTGGACGTGACGAGTTCCGGTGCGACGACCGTGCACCTGCTGCGGGAACAGCAGGGCCGGGCCCGCCCGCAGCTGGAAGCGGTCGGACCGGAGGCCCGCCTGGTCACCGTCACCGCGGGTGGCAACGATCTGTCCTACGTGGGCGGCCTGATCACCGCGAGCGTCCGCGGATGGGTGGCCCGCCGGCTGCCCGGTCCGGTGCGCGGGCTCGTCGCCGGGACCCCCGTGCCGGTCTCACCGGACGCGTACCGCGCAGTCGCCGCTTCGCTTGCCGAGGTCGTGTCCGAGGTCCGCGCGCGAGCGCCGCGGGCGCGGGTGCTGCTCGTCGATTACCTCACCCTGATCGGACCGGACACCGTGGCTGGCCGCGATGTCCCGCTGGACGAGGCGTGGCTGGGCTGGGCCCGCGAGACGGCCGCAGGATTGGCAGGCGCGTTCGCGCGGGCCGCGGACGAATCCGGTGCCCGTCTCGTGGCGGCGTCGGAAGCGAGCGCCGGACACGGGCTCGGCTCGTCGCAGCCGTGGGTCGGCGGGTTCCGGTTCGGCAATCCACGGCGCGGCGGCCCGGTCCCCTACCATCCGAACGCCGAGGGGATGGCCGCGGTGGCCGCGCTGGTGGCCGGAACCTGATCCGTCCACAGTGCTCAGAACCGGCGGGTGAACGGCAGCGGCTTGCGCATCCGGATCAGCAGCAGCAACGGCACCAGGACGTAGGGCAGGTTGAACGCGAGGAACTTGGCCGGGTTGCCGGTGCGCGTCGCCGGGTCCCCGAAGAACTCCACGCCGAACACCACGATCCCGGTGAGCGTGACGATCATCGTCGCGTAGACCACCGCGGGCAGCTGGATCCCGTTGCGGCCCTTGACCAGGCAGAACACCAGTACCAGGTAGAACGGCAGATAGCCGAACGCGGACAGCCCGGTCACGATCCGCATCCAGTCCGGCGGGTGCATGAACAGCGGATCCGCGTCGTGGGCGTACCAGTAGTTGGAGTCCACGAAGAAGTTCCCGGTCGGCCGGGAGAAGTCCACGCCGACGGTGGGCAGCAGGTCGCTGATCAGCGACGTCACGGTGAAGGCACTGAACACGACCGCGAAGAAGAGGTCGATGCCCCGTCGTCGCAGCGGCAGGTTCGCGGACATGGCCGCTGACCCTAGGGTGTGTCCGACAAACGGTGCGGGTGGTGGCCGGGATACTGCCGGTGGGCGGGGTCGCCCGTCGTCGGCTGACCGGCGACGGCATGGGGGACACGGCGCTGCAGCGGATATCAGATCGGGCACCGCACACACCGGGAGTCGCGCGGCAGCCGCCCCCGCGTTCGACCCGCTCGACTATCGCAGCCACAAGCATCGTCGAACGCGGCTTCACCCTGCTCCAACCAGGGCGCCGCTTGGCCACCCGCCACAGCAACCTCGCCACCGTCTACCGCTCCGCGGTAGTTTCGCCCGCCGTGATCACCTGGACCACGGCCTTGCCGGACACGCACCTAGGTGCACCGGGCGCGGTCAGTAGAGTCGTCGGTATGAACGCGTTCCAGGTCTGCCTGTGCGTCTTCGCGGCGGTCTGCCTTGTCTGCTGGCTGCTTTCCGTGCTCACCAGGGAGTACTCGTGGGTGGACCGGATCTGGTCGCTCGTGCCGGTGGCCTACACCGGGATCTTCGCCGGGCACGCGGGTTTCGCCGACGTTCGGCTGAACGTGCTGTTCGCGCTCGTGGCCCTGTGGGGTGCCCGGCTGACGTTCAACTACGCGCGCAAGGGTGGTTATGCGCGCGGTGGCGAGGACTACCGCTGGGCGGTGCTGCGGGCGCGGATGGCGCCGTGGCAGTTCCAGCTGTTCAACCTCTTCTTCATCACGCTCTACCAGAACGCGATCCTGCTGCTCATCGCGCTGCCCGCATGGACGGCGCTGGACCACCGCACGCCCTTCGGCGTGGCCGACGTGGTGCTCGCCGTCGCGTTTCTCGGCTGCCTTGCCGGGGAGACCGTGGCCGATCAGCAGCAGTGGGACTTCCACCGCTGGAAGGCCGGTGAACGTGCTGCCGGGCGCACGCCCGAACCGCAGTTCCGCCAGACCGGGCTCTTCCGGTTTTCCCGGCACCCGAACTTCTTCTTCGAACAGGCGCAGTGGTGGCTCGTCGCCGGGATCGGCGTGGCCGCGGCGGGCGCACTCACCTGGACCGTCGCCGGCGCGATCCTGCTGACCCTGCTGTTCGTCGGGTCCACGGTCTTCACCGAGAGCATCACCCGCGGCCGGTATCCGGAGTACGCGCAGTACCAGCGACGGACTTCGCCGGTGGTGCCGTGGTTCCCGCGCCGTGCTCCGTCCACTGCGGACTGATCAGCCGAGCGCGCCCTCGTCGCCGAGCAGCCGGCGCAGACCGGGCAGCACGGCGGAGAGGTCCTTGCCGGTCCGGAACGCGACCACCGTGGTGCCCGGCTCGTCCTCGCGCGCGGCGAACAACGCCACCGTGTCGGCCATCGCGGCGTCGAACTCGGTCTCCGGGTCCGGCGCTTGCCCGCGCAGCCAGCGGCGCAGCACGTGGTTGTGCGCGGTCACCACTGCCGCGGCGAGCAGTTCGGCGCGCAGCGCGGTGTCCGGTCCGCCGCCCAGCCATCGGTGCACGAACTCGCGGAACAGCCGCTGGTACTGCTGCGTGCCGGCGATCTCGCGAGCCCGCAGCGCGGGCACACTGCGGGTCAGCCGGTAGCGCGCGAGCGCGAGCTCGCCTTCCGCGACGTAGTGCCGAAGCACCAGCCGCGCCGCCTCGGTGACCGCCACCAGCGCGGTCCGCGGATCGGCGCCGTCCAGCCTGCTCTCGATCGAGCCCAGCAGCACCTCGTGGTCCGGGAAGATCACTTCTTCCTTGGACCGGAACGCGCGGAAAAACGTGGTCCGGCCGACGCCTGCCCGTTCGGTGATGTCGTCGACGGTGGTCTGGTCGTACCCGCGTTCCTCGAACAGCTCGAAGGCGGCCTCGGTCAGCCGCTGCCTTGCCGGCTTCGCTGGCATCCGACCACCTTTCCGCGCACTGCGCTCAGCCTAGGCGGTGGGACCGGCCGGGCTTCCGTTACCGTCTGGTACTGAGTACCGTATAAGTGGAACTTAGTACCAGAGGAGAGGAGTCGCCGCGTGGAGCTCGTCGGCGTGGTCGGATGCGGGCAGATGGGGGCGGGGATCGCCGAGGTGAGCGCCAGGGCGGGGCTGGACGTCGTGGCGGTCGAATCGAGCCGCGCCGCGGCCGAGGCCGGCCGTGAGCGGCTGGCCGCGTCGCTGGCGCGGGCCGAGCGCAAGGGCAAGATCGCCTCCGCGGCCGAGGTGCTGGACCGGATCCGGGTCGGCGAGGACCTCGACGAGCTGGCGGATCGCACCCTGGTGATCGAGGCCGTGGTGGAGAACGAGGCGGTGAAGGCCGAGCTGTTCGGCAGGCTGGACAAGATCGTCGCGGCGCCGGACGCGGTGCTGGCGTCGAACACCTCGTCGATCCCGATCATGAAGCTCGGCACCGCGACCACCCGTCCGGGACAGGTGCTCGGCGTGCACTTCTTCAACCCGGTCCCGGTGCTGCCGCTGGTCGAACTGGTGCCCTCGCTGCTGACCGGCGAGGAGACCACCGCGCGGGCGCGGACGTTCGCCCAGGACGTACTGGGCAAGCACGCGATCCTGTGCCAGGACCGGGCCGGGTTCGTGGTCAACGCGCTGCTGATCCCGTTCATCCTCGCCGCGGTGCGGATGCTGGAGTCCGGATTCGCCACGAAGGAGGCGATCGACGAGGGCCTGGTGCGCGGTGCCGCACATCCGCAGGGCCCGCTGGCGCTGGCCGACCTGATCGGACTGGACACCACGAAGGCGGTCGCGGAATCGCTGTACGAGGAGTTCAAGGAGCCGCTGTACGCCCCGCCGCCGCTGCTGGCGCGGATGGTCGACGCGGGCTTGCTCGGCCGCAAGACCGGCCGTGGTTTCTACACCTACGCTTGAGGAGCCGGGGATGACTTTCGACCTGTTCACCATCACCGAAGACCACGAAGCGATCCGCGAGGCGGTACGCGCGGTCGCCGATGAACGGATCGCGCCGCACGCCGCGGAAACCGACGAACGCGAGGAGTTCCCGAAGGCGGCCTACGACGCACTGGTCGCGTCGGACTTCCACGCCCCGCACGTGCCGGAGTCCTACGGCGGCGCAGGTGCCGACGCGCTCGCCACCTGCATCGTGATCGAGGAAGTCGCACGGGTGTGTGCGTCGTCCTCGCTGATCCCGGCGGTCAACAAACTGGGCAGCCTGCCGTTGATGCTGGCCGCGAGCGAGGACGTCAAGGCGAAGTACCTGCCACCGCTGGCTTCCGGTGAGGCGGCGTTCTCGTATGCCCTGTCCGAACGCGACGCCGGCTCGGACACCGCCTCGATGCGTTGCCGTGCAACCCGTTCCGGTGACGACTGGGTCCTGAATGGACAGAAGTCGTGGATAAGCAACGCGGGCTTTTCGGAGTACTACACGGTGCTGGCGGTGACCGATCCGGACGGTGCGCGTGGTTCGAACGTGAGCGCTTTCGTGGTCGAGAAGTCGGACCCGGGGTTCACCTTCGGTGCCAAGGAACGGAAACTGGGGGTCAAGGGATCGCCGACGCGTGAGCTGCTGTTCGAGGACACCCGCATCCCGGGTGACCGGCTGGTGGGCGAGCCGGGGCAGGGCCTGAAGATCGCCCTGCGCACGCTGGACCACACGCGGGTGACCATCGCCGCCCAGGCGGTCGGCATCGCGCAGGGTGCCCTGGAGCACGCACTGGCCTACGTTCGCGAGCGCAAGCAGTTCGGCAAGCACATCGCCGATTTCCAGGGCATCCAGTTCATGCTCGCGGACATGGCGATGGCCGTGGAAACCGCGCGCCAGATGGTCTACACCGCGGCCGCGAAATCCGAGCGCCAGGACAAGGACCTGTCGTTCTTCGGGGCCGCCGCGAAGTGCCACGCCTCCGACGTCGCGATGCGCGTGACCACCGACGCCGTCCAGCTCCTCGGCGGCTACGGCTACACCCGCGACTTCCCGCTGGAGCGGATGATGCGCGACGCCAAGATCACCCAGATCTACGAGGGCACCAATCAGATCCAGCGCGTGGTGATGGCCCGGCACCTGCTGAAGGACTGAGCCCCGCAGGCCGGATCGGCGCGACGTCGCGCCGGTCCGGCCGTACGCGTCAGCCGGTGTGCACTGCAACGAGCAGCGCGGCTCGGGGCCAGTCAGTGCGGCACCTCGCCGGTCCTCCGTCCACAGTGGACTTTCCGGGCCGGTTCGGCGAACGCGAGGAGCGTCCCGCGGCATAGCCGGCGCAGAGAGCCCACCATGGACCTGCAGCGATCAGCCGGCGTCACCGGGCTCGAGGCGGCCGGCTTGAAGTAGCCGCGCTGGGTCGCGGTGTCGTCGTCGAAGACCGGTGCCGCCACGAACCCTGCGCCGGTGCGGACCACCGGAACGGCATCCAGCAGGGCCACGAGGCGACTGCCGGCACGGCTGCGCCGCACGTCGGCGGGAACGAATGCGGTCGGCACCGTCGGCGCCGGGTTTCCTCGGTGGGGGATCGGCCAGGTCTTCCCCGACCGGGCCGGCCGGAGAACTGGGTGCTCGTCGTCCTTCCGGACCCGGGCGCCCGGGGTGGCCCGGGTCAGCTGTCGTAGTACGACGACCCCGGCCATGGGCGGGTCGGTGGCGGGGGTTCGCGGCGGCCCCGTTTGCGGCTGTGCAGGGTGCGGGCGTTCGCGGCCATGCTGCTGACCACCAGCGCGATCACGAGTCCGATGACGAGATTGATCACCGCGGTCGCGATTTTCGCGCTCTGTTCCACGGTGAGGGTCAGCGGCAGGACGACCGCGATCAGCGTCACCAGCGCCATGATCCAGCCGAAGAACTGACCGGGTGCCGGGGTGGCAACGCTCAGCAGGTGCATCAGCCCGGTGGCCAGCAGGGCGATGGCCGCGGCGGCGATCGCGTAGGTGGTGGTGCTCGCGTTGCCCCAGATGCCGTCGCCCTTGGGGGCCAGCACCGGCACGTCGAACAGCCCCCGCGCGATCAGCAGGCCGACGACGGCGACGAGCGCCGCGACCACCGCGCTGGCGACGCCGCCTGCCCACAGCCGGGCCGCGTCCACCCCCGGCCGGGTGTTCTGGTCGTAGTCGCGTGGGTACTGCGTCATCACCGCTCCCTCCGCCGCTGGGTGGTCCCCTGACGATTGTCGCGCTAGCCGGCCTGGTCCGCCGGGCCGGCCGCGGGCGGCCGCGGCAGCCGCAGGGCCGGCACCACCGGTGCGATCCCGTCCGGCAGTGCCCGGACTCCGAGCCCGATCGCGACGCCGAACGCCCCCCGCGATCGGGCGGACCGGCACCCCGGCGACGACCGGCACCAGGGCGGCCACCACGAGGAACGCCCCGCCGATGAGCTGCCTGTGCCGCCGGATCGCGGCCACGATCTCCGCCCCCGGGTGATCTCCGCCCCTGCGCAGGCCAGCGTCGTCGGCGCCGGCACGGTGACCCCCGGCCGGCCGAGCGTCAGCACGCCGAACACCACGGCCGGCACCCCGCGTACCGCGGCCGGCAACCACATCCGCCGGGGATCCGGCACGGCCGGTCCGGCGACGGACAGGATGCGGGGCCATGCGTACCTCCCGGACAGGACGGCGACCCGGCGACGGTAACGCCGCTGCGGGTGTCCCGCCGGGGCATCACTCGATCGAGGGCGTCACCGGAGCACCGGCAGCGCGGCCAGCCGCCAGGTGCCCGGGTCGGGGACCCGCTGCACCTCGAGCACGCGCAGGCCGGGGAAGCGGTCCAGGATCGCGCTGAGCGCCACCTCGACCTGGACCCGTGCGAACGAGGCGCCGAGGCAGAAATGCGGCCCGTACGCGAAACCGAGGTGCGCCCCCGCGGCCCGGCGCACGTCGAACCGGTCCGGGTCGTCGAACGCCCGCGGATCGTGGTTCGCCGCCGCGATCGACGCCGTCACCGGCTCACCGGCCCGGACGAGGACGCCGTGCAGGTCCACATCCTCGGTGGTTCGCCGCGGGATGGTCAGCAGCTGCGAACCGCACCAGCGCATCAGTTCGTCGACCGCGTTCGGCCACCACTGTGGTTCCGCGCGCAGCACGGCAGCCTGATCCGGATGCGCGAGCAGGGTTTCGACGGCGTTGGCGAGAAAGTTCGCCGGTGTCTGCCCGGCGAGGACCAGCTGCCACACCATCGCCACGGTCTCCTGCTCGGTCAGTCCGGCGTCCCCGGTGAGGTGACGGAGCAGGTCGCTGTCCGGACGGGCGACGAGGTCGCGCGCACCGTCGATGATGCCGGGCACCGCGGTGGCGAATCCCGAGCCGGTGCCCCGCACCACCGTCGTGCCGTACTCGTGCCAGCGCGGACGGTCGGCTTCGGGCACCCCGACCAGCTCGCAGATGACCTCCATCGGCAGCGGCTGGGCGAACTCCGTGAGCAGGTCCACCGGGCCCTGCGCAGGCAGGGCGTCCAGCAGGCGGGTCACCACGCGCTCGATCCGCGGGCGGAAGTCGAGCGCTCTGCGGGCAGCGAACGCGGGCGCGGTCAGCCGGCGCAGGCGAGCGTGCTGTTCGCCTTCCGTCTCCTGCATCGTCCGCAGATACGGCCGGCAGTGCTCGGGCACGTCGAGTGGTTGGTAGGTGCCTTCGCCGAGCGCAAACCGACCGTCGGTGAGCATCGCGCGGGCCTCGGCATGCCGGGTCAGCACCCACATCGGCGCGAAACCGGGGCCGACGAGCTTCGCCACCGGTCCCTGCTCGCGGGCGGTGCCGTAGGCGGTGAACGGGTCGGCGGCCACCGCCGGGTCGGCCAGGTCGATCTCGGGGACAGCGGACACCGGAACCTCCAGATGTTGAAGTCAGATGATCACATCATATCAATGTTGAAGGTATTTTGGCCGGGAACGGATCGGAGGATCACCATGGCGCGGCTGACCAGGGCCCAGACGCAGGAGCGCAACCGGACGAAGGTGCTCGCCGCGGCCAGGGCCGAGTTCACCGAACGGGGGTTCCGCGACGCCAAGATCGACGTGATCGCCGAGCGAGCCGAGCTGACCCGGGGCGCGGTGTACTCCAACTTCCCCGGCAAGCGGGCGCTCTACTTCGCGGTGCTGGCCGAGGAGGCGCGACGGTTCGCGGACGGACCGCGGACGGCCGGCCCGCCGGCCTGTTCCGCCGCGGAGGTGCTCGGCGCGCTGGCCCGGACCTGGGTGGCGCGGCTGCCGCTGGCCACCGACCCGGACGCCCGCCTCGGCGTGGACCTGCTGCCGGAAATCCTCGCCGACGAGCTGACCCACCGGCCCTATGCCCAGCTGCTCCGGTTCGAGGCGATCGTGTTCGGGCTGGTCCTGGAGCGCCTTTCGCCGCCGGACCGCGAGGACGGCAGGCTGGTCCGCGTGGCCGAGGCGGCGTTCACCATGCTGCACGGGGCGAGCCAGCTGGCCGCCGCCGCGCCGGGGTTCGGCGAACCGTTCAACGTGGTGCACGCGTGCGAGTCGTTGCCGTCGCTGAGGTTCGAGGACAGCTGGCCGGAGCCGCCGATCGTGTCGCGAGCGCGTGCCGCCGGACAACCGTGGACCCCGCCCGAGGCGGTCGACGCGTTGCGGGCCGGGCCGGTGCGGCTGCACGGTGACGGGGTGGTGGCGGTACTCGGCCTGCACCGGCTTTCCGCGATCGAGGAAGCGGTGCGCGCCGCGTTCAGCACCGACGAGGTGACGCTGGCCGTGGTGACCGGACAGCCCGGGGAGCTGGTGCCGCTGGTCGCGCTCGTGCTGGCCGATCTGCGCGGGCTGCTCCGCCGGTCCTGCCCGGATTCGACGTGGCCGCGGCTACGGGTGGTGCTGGACGATACGGGCGCGCTGGCAGCGGCCGCGGGGATTTCCGCGGTGAGCGACGCGACCGAGGCCGCGATCCGCATCGAAGGCGGCCGGATCGTGGTGCGCGCCGAGGGGTTCGGCGCCTGTCACGCCGCGGCGACCAGGGTGCCGGGGCAGGCGTGACCGGGCCGTCCGGTCCACAGTGGACCGGACGGCCGCTGGATCAGCCGACGCGATACTGATACGGCAGGGCCGCCAGCACCTCACCGGTGCCCGCTTGCGGGAGCCCGGTGGTGCCGGTCGGCTGGTTCGGCGCGGTGACCACGTTCAGGTGGCCGGTCACGACGGTGCCGGGCTTGCCGGTCGGCGTGATGGTGACCGTGATCGTCGTCGTTGCGCCGGGGGCCACGAGCACCGGGGTGCCGCCGGGGGCGTTCGGATCCACGGACCCGCCGTACGGGTCGCCGGCCGGCGACGTGACCGTCGGGTCGAAGCCGGCGGTCCGGATCGACGCCGTGTAGCTCGCGTGCCCGGCCGGGGCGCCCGAAGTGCCGAACGGGCCGATCTCCTGCACGTCGGCGTATCAGATGCCCTTGGTGACAGATCCGGACTTCTCGCCGATGCTCGCCACGGACACCGTGCTGCCCGCCTGTGCGGCCTTCAGATCGCCGAGCACGTCGATGCCCGCCGCCGAACTCTGCAGTTCCACCTGTGCGGGCAAGGTCGACGACGTGGCCACGGTCAACCGGCTGGTGTCCGGCGGGACCGAGTACACCGGCGCGTTCGCGTTCAGCTCGGGCAAGTCCACTTCGGACGAACCGCCGACCGGCTGCGGCTGCAGGGTCTGCTGGGCGTTCGTGCGCGGGTCGACCCCGAGCGCGAGCGGTTCCACGCCGGTGTTGCGCACCGTCACCGGTACCGTCACCGGCTTGCCCGCCGGGAGCTTCACCGACGCCGATGCGGGCAGTGCCGGTGCGCGCACCGCCACCCGGTCGAATCCGACCGTCCCGGTGAACGGCTGCTCGATTTCCTTGCCGGTCACCGGATTCTGCACCACCAGCACCAGATGCCACCGGCCCGGCACCGGATTCGCGTCGGTCAGCTGTAGCCCGGTGCCCTGGGTGAATTTGCCCGCCGCGTCCGGATAAGCGTTGCTGTTCACGTCGGCCAGCTCGCCGTTCGGATCCACCAGCACGCCGTCCACCAACGTGCCCGCGTCGCGCAGCCGCGCGGCCACGTCCAGGTCCCGTTTACCGCGCGGCACGTCGAATTCGTACGAGAACGTCTGCGCGGGAGAAACGGCGCGGGCGTTGCCGCCGGTGATCGTGCCGCCGAAGGTGCCGGAGCCGTTCTTCGTCGGAATCAGCGCGCGCAGTACGGCGGACACCGTGGTCTGGTGCCCGTCGGAGCTGCCGAGGACGATCGAGTAGTCCGCGTCGCCACCGGTGGCCGGTGTCTGCAGCGCAGCCTGCACCGGCTTCGTCTGCCCCGGCCGCAGCTGCAGGACCGGTGGTGTGACCTGGCCTTCGGGGACCGCCCGTTGCACCGTGGTCGCCAGCTGGATGTCACCGGTGTAGCCGGACGGCCCGGACTCCGAGTACAGCACCGCAGTCCACTTGCCCGCGGCCGGACGTGCGAGGTCCACATTGGCGTAGTTCGCCGTGGCTGCTCCGCCCTGCGGACGGCTGTTGGCCACGAAAGTGCCGTCCGGAGCGAGCAGGGTCAGGCGCACCACCGGGGTGACCGGTTGGCCGTCGACCGTCTTCGGGCTGCCTTGCCAGGCCATCCGCGCCAGCAGCCGCTGGGCGCCGTCCGGCACCGTGAAGGTCACTTTCCGGTAGGCCCAGTCCGTGCCGTCGTAGTAGGGGAAGGTCGGCAGTTTCGTCGAATCGAACGCGGTGGTCTGCGTCTGGGTGCCGATCGGCTCGAACGAACGCGTGCCCGCCGTGACGGTCAGCGGCTTGCTGCCGACATTGGTCACGTTCACCTTCGCATGCCGGGTGCTTCCGGGTGCGCCTTCCAGGGTGAGCTGGCCGGCCGACACCGTGATGTTCGACGAGACACCCGCCGGCGCACCGGCGGCGCCGGGCGAGGTGAGTGCCGCCTCCACCGCCGCACGGGCATCGAGCAGACCGGAACCCTGTTCGTCGGCGGGCAGGCCGAGGTCCCGTGCGGTACCGGTGATGAGCTGCTTGACCTGCGCAGGTGTCGGCGACGCGCCGTGGTGCGACTGCCGGTAGGCCTGGATGACGAGCGCGGCGACGCCCGCGGTCAGCGGCGCGGACTCGCTGGTGCCGCCGAAGGATTCCAGATCGGTCGGCTGTGGCACGGTCTTGAAATCACGGCATTCGTCGTACGCGGGCGCGCAGTCGGCCCAGTTGCCCTCGCCGGGGGCGACGAGATCGATCGTGCGGCCGTTCTGCGTGATACCGGAGGACGACAGTGCGGAGATGTTGTCGTTCGCCCATTTTCCGTTGGAGAACGGGAAAGCCGCGTAGCCGGTCTGCGCGTAGAGCCGGTTGTCGGTGGTCGCGCCGGCGGAGATCACCAGCGGATCGGTGGCCGGGCTGCCGATGGTGGAGGTGGTGCCCGCGTCGCCGCTCGATGCGGTCACCGTCACGCCCGCGGCCACCGCCTGGTCGTTGAACACCTGGAACAGGTTGCGGGAGCTGGCGTCCGGATACTGGTTGAGGCCCAGTGATTCGTTGAGCACGTCGACGTGGTCCACGGTCACCGCGTAGTCGATCGCCTGCAGCACCGCGGAGTTCGTGGCGGTGGAACCGAACACGTTGAGGCCGACCAGGCTCGCACCGGGGGACACGCCCTTCACGACGACGGTGCAGCCGGTGGGCAGCGGGTGCTTCTCGTTGACGAACTTCGACAGGTCGTGCACCACCACGCCTTGCGCGGCGATGGACGAGGCGTCGCCGAACGCCTCGGCGCCGGAATCGGTGGCACCCGGGCCGTCTCCGGAGAAGTCCTTGAAGTCGGAGAAGACGTGACTGCCGTCGGGGCGGATGAAATCGGCGTAGTCCGGGTCCATGTCGTCGGCCAGGAACCCGACCTTGACACCGGAACCGTCGGCCAGCTCCGCGGCGCTGTTCGAACCGTCCGTGCTGTTGGCGTGGATCGAGGTCAGCGCTTCGGGTTCCAGCAGCGGCTTGGCCGGATCGCTCGGGCAGGTCGCGTCCGGCGTGGCCGGCTCGGCTCGGCCACTCGCCTTCGGCGCGGCTCCGCTCGCCGGTGCCGATGCCGGGCTTGGCAGCGTGACCTCGCTGTCCGGTAGCACCTGCGCCACGGCCGGGTCCTGTGCCAGCTGCGTGGCCTGTGCCGGAGTGACGGTGGCGGCGAAGGCGTTGCCCAGTGCGAAATGCCGCACCGCCGCCGGGGCCGCGCCGGTGAGCTTGGCGAGCACCGATTCCTGTTCCTGGGTCGCCTTGGCGCGCCGGCCCGCGGCTTCCGCTTTCGTCGGCGGTGCACCGAGCAGCTGGTCGGCGAGGACCACGATCACCGACTGCGGGGCGGATCCGGCGGTGGCCGCTGTGGCGCCGGGCGGGGCGATCCCGGTCAGCGCCAGTCCGCCGGTCGCGGTCAGTACGAGGGCACGAACGAAGCGCGACGAATGCCGCATGGGCAGCTCCCACTTCCTTGCTCGAAAAGATCATCCGGAAAGCACGGCCCCGACGGAAAACGCCCACGGGCGATTCCCCTGCCGGAGAACTCTTTCGGAACCGGCGACGATCCACAAGCGACATTAGTGGGAAACAATTCCGGCAAACCGGAGCGAATGCGCGAAACCCGGTCAGGCGGCGGGCAGATGCCGCCGCGAATGCCGGGCGACGACGAGCGTGCCCGCCAGCGCCAGCACCGCCAGGCAGCCCAGCAGCAGCGGATAGCCTGCCACGCCACTCAGCGCGGCCAGCGCCGACGGCAGCAGGAAACCGAGGTAGGCCAGCGCGTAGTACACGCCGGTCAGCTCCGCGATCTCGTCCGGCCGGGCGATCCGCTGCAGTTCCAGCAACCCGGACACCACCGCGATGCCGTACGCGGTGCCCAGCACCAGTGCGGTGACCAGGGCGAGCCACGGCGATCGCGACGCGGCCGCCAGGGCGCTGAGCACGAGCCCGGCGCACAGCACGGTCATGCCGGTGAGCACGGCCCTGGCACTGGTCGCCCGGTCGATCCGCTTGGCGATCGGCTGGACGCCGACCCCGGCGCCGATCGCGCACACGGTGAGCAGCGTCGAGTAGCCGAGCGACCACGATCCGAGCCGGTCGTGCACGAGCTGCGGCATGATCGCGTACGCCACGCCGCAGGAGCCGAAGATCCACGGCGCCATCGGCAGGATGATCCGCCGGAAGCGCGGATGCCGGGTGGTGCCGGGCAGTCCGCGCCGCGCCGGTGCCCGGCCGGCGGCGACGGTTTCCGTGCCGCGCGTGACGTAGGGCAGCGCGACCATGGTGAGTCCGATGTGGACGAGGTAGGGCAGGACCATCGGCCACGGCCCCCACTGGGCGAGCACCCCGGCGACTCCCGGGCCGACGCCGAGCCCGAGCGTGAGGCACAGTGCGGCGCGCCGGGTGCCGAGGTCGCCCGCGGCCAGCGGGTCCAGCTCCGCCAGTTCCTTGATCCAGGTGGATCCGACGGCCATCGCGACCGCGACGGCCACCCCGGTCAGGAACCGGCCGCTCGCGATCCACCCGACGCCGAGCGGGCCGAGTGCGATCAGCATGCTCGCCAGCAGCGAGAGCGCGGTGCCGGCGAGCATCACCGGACGGCGGCCGAACCGGGTGGACAGGCTGCCGGACAACAGCAGGCCGGGCACGAGGCCGAGCACGTACGCGCCCAGCAGTGTGTCGACGGTGAACGCGGAGTAGCCCGCGGACTGGTACATCACGAGCAGCGGCGTGAACTGGTTGCCGCCCCAGCCGCACACGAACACCGCGGCGGCGGCGGGGAACCAGGCGGGCCGGGTGGCGGTGACCCCGGGTGCGGGGGCGCGGTCTGCGGTCGCGGTCACCGGCGGTGCACCCGATCCAGGTGCGCACGCAGTGCAGGCGCGAACGCTTCGGCGCCGGTCTCCGCCTCCGCGACGATGTCGAGCAGGTGCTCGTGCTCGCTGACGATTTCCGGCAGCTGGGCCCTGATCGGGCCGAGCGCGTGCACGTTCATCCGCCGTTGGCGATCGGCGAGGGTGGCGTAGAAGTCGAGCAGCAGTGCGTTTCCGCCCGCGGCGACGATCGTGCGGTGGAACAGCTCGTCGGCCTCCGCGAATGCGTGCAGATCACCGGTTTCCGCGTGGCTGCGCTGGGTTTCGAGGACCCGGCGCAGCTGGGTGAGCGCGTCGTCGATCAGTTCGGGACGGCGCGCCAGCCGGCGGACCGCGGAGGCCTCCACCGCCTCCCGCGCGTCGAGCACGTCCTCGGCCTCGCCCGGTGGCACCGGCACCACGACGGCGCCGCGCTTGGGGATCAGGTTGAGCAACCCCTCCACCTGCAACCGCAGGAACGCTTCGCGAACCGGCGTGCGGCTGACCCCGAGCCGTTCGGCGATCTCGCCTTCGCTGAATAGATGGCCACCGGGCAGCTCGCCGGAGAGCACCAGCTCCTTGGTGAGTTCGTAGGCACGCTCGGCGGCGCCGGGCACTCGGGGTTTCGATGCGATCATGCCTGGGACGCTAGCATGTATCTAAGCTGGTATCTAAGCGATTGTGACGGGCGGCGCACCAGGTCGGGTGGCGGACCCGGTGCCTGCGTTCCGGGCACGAAGAGCCGTGCGCTGCGGCGGTGTTTCACCACGATGAGGCCGTCGCGCTGCTCCCGTCCGATGCTGACCGGGCCTCGACCGTCCGGCGGGCGTGGAACCGGACCGGCATTCCGTTCGGCCGGGAGAACCAGCGAAGGCGCGTTGCCGCACTGTCCATCATGGACACTGTGGGGGAGCAGGATCATCCGGTGCATCGGAGATCGCCGGCTGTCGCTACGGGTACTGCCCCGTCGCACCCGGCTTCCCGCAATCGGTATCGAGTTCAGCGGAGGAAACCACTGTGGACGGTCGTGCCCGCGGTCAGCCGGGCCGGCCCGGCTGACCGGTACCACGCGGCACTTCCTTGATCCGGCCGGCCCGTTTCCGGCAGGATTGTTTCCGTGAAACTGCTGCTGGATGCGAAACCCACGGTGTACCAGGCCATCGACGCGCTGCGCGCCGCGCTGGCCGGCGGGCTCGACCCGGAGGCGGATCCGGCGCGCGTGGTGGCGGCGGTCCCGGCCGGGCAGCTGCTGCTGATGCCCTCCTCCGGGGAGGGGTTCGCCGGGGTCAAGCTGGCCTCGGTCGCACCGGGGAATCCGGAACGGGGGCTGCCTCGCATCCAGGGGCACTACCTGCTGCTCGACGGGACCACCCTGAGCCCGCTGGCATTGCTGGACGGGATCGCGATCACCGCGGTGCGGACCGCCGCGGTGTCCGCGGTGGCGGCCGACGTGCTGGCCCGGCCCGAGGCGTCGCGGCTCGTGGTGTTCGGCACCGGTCCGCAGGCGCACAGCCACGTGGCAGCGTTGCGTGCGGTGCGGCCGGTGCGGGAGCTGGTGGTGGTCGGCCGTGATCCGGCGCGTACGCGGGCCTTCGCCGCGGAGTACGCCGAGCTGTCCGCGAGGACCGGGACACCGGACGACGTCGCGGAAGCCGACCTCGTCGCGTGCTGCACCACCGCTCGCACCCCGCTGTTCGACGGTGCGCTGCTGCCGGAACACGCCACGGTGGTCGCGGTCGGTTCACACGAACCGGAGGCCCGCGAGGTCGACGACACCACCGTCGCACGGTCCACTGTGGTCGTCGAAGCCGTCACCGCCGGGTTGCGGGAGGCGGGTGACGTGGTGCTGGCAGTGCGATCGGGTGCGCTGGCCGAGGAGGACATCGTCCCGCTCGCCGACCTGGTGGCCGGACGGGTGCCGGTTCCGGCCGGGCCACGGCTGTTCAAGAGCGTCGGGATGGCCTGGGAGGACCTGGTGGTCGCGGCCGCCACTTACCGCGGGTTACCGTGACCCCCCGAACGAAGAGGGGAGACGACGATGAGCGGAACCGACCCGGTCCGCAGCGCCGGCGCGGCCGAGTTGTTCGACGCGATCGGCGCGGGATACCAGGACGCGTTCGGCCGCCCGCCGATGGTGGACGCGGCGGTGCGGGAGCTGATCGACGTGCTGCCGCCGTCCGCGCGGGTGCTGGACCTCGGCAGCGGGACCGGCCGCCCGGTCGCCGCGGACCTCGCCGCGGCGGGGAACCGGGTGACCGGGATCGACGTGTCCGCGGAGATGGTGCGCATCGCCCGGGAGCAGGTCCCGGAGGCCGAATTCGTGCACGCCGACGTACGGCAGTGGCATTCGGACCCGGCGAGCTGGGACGCGGTGTGCGCGTTCTTCCCGTTCCTGCAGATGCCCCGTGCGGACACCGAGACGGTACTGGCCGACGTCGCTCGCTGGCTGGTGCCCGGCGGACGGCTCGCGCTGGTGACCGTGCCGTCCGACGTCGAGGACGTGCCGGTGGACTTCCTGGGCCACCTCATCCGCGTCACGAGCTTTTCCGCCGATGCCCTGGTCGAGCGGGTGCGCGCGACCGGCCTGGAGGTGACCGCGACCCGTTCGGAGCTTTTCGCGCCGGACAAACCGGGCGCCGAACCGGAAGAACACCTGCTGATCACCGCACGCAAGCCCGGCTGAACCACACCCGTCCGGGCGGATAGGTCCGATGTGGACACTCCGGCGGGTTAGGGCGGTACTGCGTGGGGTTGGACCCACATCTCCGGCCCGCGCCGGCCACCGCCGCGCGAGCCGCAGCCACGATACCGGGGGAGCGCAGGCGGTGGCGGTGGCGGCCCCGGCCGGACGAGGGGCCGCCACTCAGCTGCGGTGCCCGGCCGGCTTGCCGCCGGTCGTCGCAGTTCAGCCCGCGATCCGCCGGTGCCGATCGACGGTGCCGGTGCGGCCGCTGCCGCGCCGGCGCCGGGTTGCTCGGGTTCAGGCGGCTGTCCGGGCGCACCGTTGCCGGTGTCGTGTGGGCGTTGGGTTGTCGTGGTTCAGGTGGCGGTCCGGCCGCAGCGTTGCCGGTGCCGCACCGGCGCCGAGTTGCCTGGGTTCAGGCGGCGGTCCGGCGGCAGCGTTGCCGGTGTCGCGTGGGCGCCGGGTTGCCGTGGTTGAGGTGGCTGTCCGGCCGCGCCGCTGGCAATGCCGCGCGGGCGTCGGATTTCCTGCGCTCAGGCGGCAGTCCGGCCACAACGCTGCCGGGGTGGTGGCAGCGGGTTTGCTGGTTGAGACGGCAGTCCGGCCGCAGCGCTACGGGGGGCGCCGTAGTTCAGCCGCCTTGCCGCTCGCGCTGCCGCCGACCGCCGGGCTGTTACTGGCCGCCCTGGTCGCCGCCCTGCTGCGGGCCGCCTTGCTGACCGTGGTCGTCGCCGCTGCCGCCGAAGCGTTCCTTCAGTTTGTCCGCGCCCTGGTGGATCTGGTCGCCGTGGCTGCCGCCGGTCTTTTCGTCGGCGAAGTCGGCGGCCTTGTCGACACCCTCGCCGACCTTGTCCGGGTTCTTCCCGGCGAGTTCCTGGATCTTGTCCTTGGCCTGGTCGAAAAAGCTCACGATGTGCTCCCTTGATTGGTTCGTGACCGTCGAGGCCCTGGATATCAGCCGGGTACCCGCGCGGCTCGGTGACCAGACCTCCGGTCCCCGGTTCGGGTGAGGCGGAGCGTGGTCGAGGGCCGATTACCGCACCGTGTGGGTTACCCCGCGGGCGAAGAGGCGCGGACCGGCCGGCCGGTAGGGTCGGGCGCACCGGGCGGCCGGCCGGACGCCGCCGGGCACCGGAGCCGAGGAGGGCACGTGGCGGGACCGCTGGACGGACTGAAGGTCGTGGAGCTGGCCGGGATCGGGCCCGGCCCGCACGCCTGTATGGTGCTTGCCGACCTCGGCGCGGACGTCGTGCGGGTGGAGCGGCCGTCCGGATCGCTGAACCTCACCGGCGGGCGCCCGGACCCGCTGCTGCGCGGGCGACGGTCGGTGGCGGCGGACATGAAGACCCCGGAGGGCCGTGACCTCGTGCTCCGGCTGGCGGCCAAGGCGGACGTCCTCGTGGAGGGCCTCCGCCCCGGCGTCGCGGAACGGCTCGGGGTCGGACCGGAGGACTGTCACCGGCGCAACCCTCGGCTCGTCTACGGCCGGATGACCGGCTGGGGACAGGAAGGGCCGCTGGCGCAGCGGGCCGGGCACGACATCAACTACATCGGGCTGGCCGGCGTGCTGCACGCGATCGGACGGGAGGGCGAGCGCCCAGTGCCGCCGCTCAACCTCGTCGGCGACTTCGGCGGCGGCTCGATGTTCCTGCTCACCGGGGTGCTTTCGGCGCTGTGGGAGCGGGAACGCACCGGACTCGGCCAGGTGGTCGACGCGGCGATGATCGACGGGACGAACGTGCTCGCGCAGATGGTGTGGGCGTTGCGGGGCGTCGGCTCGTGGTCCGACGAACGCGGCACCAACCTGCTCGACGGCGCCGCCCCGTTCTACGACACCTACGTCTGCGCGGACGGCCGGTACGTTGCCGTCGGTGCGCTGGAACCCCAGTTCTACGAGCTGTTCCTGGCCGGTCTCGAGCTCACCGACGCCGGGTTGCCGCCACAGCTGGACCGTGCGGGCTGGCCGGTGCTGCGTACCGCCTTCACCCGCGCGTTCCTCACCCGCACCCGGGACGAGTGGGCCGCCCGGTTCGCCGACACCGACGCCTGCGTCACGCCGGTGCTCGCGCCGGACGAGGTGGCCGAGCACCCGCACATCGCGGCGCGCTCCGGGCTGATCGAGCTCGACGGGGTGCTCCAGCCCGCCCCGGCGCCGCGGTTTTCCCGTACTCCGCCGGAAATCCCGTCGCCGCCGCCGGTTGCCGGCGCGGACACCGAGGCGGTGCTCACCGGCTGGGACGCCTGATCAGCCGTACAGCCGGACCGGCAGGGCCAGGTGGCTGTTGGTGATGAAGGACGGCAACGGCCGCAGCTCGCCGGGCGAGACCGCGAGCACCAGGCCGGGGAAGCGGGCGAACAACGCGGGCAGGGCGATTTCGGCTTCCATCCTGGCCAGCGGCGCACCCAGGCAGTAGTGCACGCCGTGTCCGAAGGCCAGTGAGGCCTTGTCCTCCCGAGCCAGGTCGAAACGGCCGGCGTCCGGACCGTAGTGCTGTTCGTCGCGGCCGGCCGGGCCGATCGAGGCGAGAATCGGGTCGCCCGCGTGGATCACGGTGCCGCCGGCCTTGATGTCCTCGCGGGCGAACCGCAACGGCAGGTGCGCCGCCGGGGACTGCCAGCGCAGGGTCTCGTCCACCACGTCGCTCCAGCGGCGGGTGCCGTCCAGGACTTCACGGAGTTGCTCGCGGTGCGTGAGCAGTGCGGCCACCGACTGGTCCAGCAGGGTCACCGTGGTCTCGTGGCCTGCGGTGATCACCAGGATCAGCGTGTCCACGAGCTCGGTTTCGCTGAGCCGTGAACCGTCCTCGTCGCGGGCGGTGATGAGTGCGGTCGCCAGATCGTCACCCGGTTCGGCCCGGCGCTGCCCGACCAGTTCGGCCAGGATCCGGTAGAGCTGCTCGACGTTCGCCGAGGCGTCCGCGGGACTGGCCGAGGTGGCGAACAGGCCTGCGATCGCGGTGCGCAGCCCGGGGCGGGTCCGCTCGGGCACGCCGACCAGCCGGCAGATCACCTCGATCGGCAGCCGGTAGCAGTAGCTTTCCCGCAGGTCCGGATCGGCCCCTCCGGCGGCGAGGTCGTCGAGCAGACCGTGCGTGATCTCGGTGACGACCGGGTGCAGTTCGGCGATCTGCGCCCTGGCGAAGGCCTTCGACACGAGCGAGCGGAGCCGCCGGTGCTCGTCGCCGTAGGCGGTGAACATGTTCTGCACCGAGACCCAGATGTGCAGCGGCCAGTCGGCCGGGATCTCGCCGGCGACGTAGGCGGGCCAGTGCCGCCGTGGATCCTTCGACACCCGCGGATCGGCGAGCAGCTTCCGCAGCAGCGGCGGGCTGGTCACCGCCCAGGCCAGCACGCCACCCGGCAGCTCGACCACGGTGAGCGGCCCGCGCGCGCGAAGCCGGGCGCCCTCACCGTGCGTGTCCCGCGCGAGCGGGTCGAGCACGAGGGGCGGGACGGTGCGATCCATCGACACTCCTAGCAGCCGGCGGTCGGCGGTCGGCAAGGGGAATTCCCTTCCGGGCCACCGGCTTCGGCGTTCAAGATAGCATACGGACCGGTTGGTATGTTTACTGTGGGGGTGCGCCGGGCAGGGGTTGGCGGGCCCCGGGAGCGGCATCGTCGAGCCGTCGCAAGACCTGCCCGGACTGCCCGATCCGCGGCTGTGGCCTGTTCGCGCGGCTGCCGGATTGCCGAGGCGGACCGGCGGGGTCGTGGGAGATCGCCGGGGTCGTGGGAGATCGCCGGGGGAGACGAGGTGGGCGGGAGCCACGGATTCCGGTGTACTCGTCGGGATCGATTCAGTGATCTTCTGCTAGCCTTCGTCCGGACGTGTGGCTCACCGTGGTGCCGCCTGCTGCCGCGGTGCCCACGGTGATGTGCGGAGCGCTTCGGCCGGAATTCCGAGGAGCGTTATGACAAGCATCGTCCGGGTCAAGGGCCGCGAGGTGCTCGACAGCCGGGGCAATCCCACCGTCGAGGTGGACGTGGTACTGGAAGACGGGTCGGCCGGGCGGGCGGCCGTGCCTTCGGGCGCCTCCACAGGCACCCGCGAGGCGGTCGAACTGCGCGACGGGGACAAGCAGCGGTTCCACGGCAAGGGCGTGCGCAAGGCGATCGACGCGGTGAACGGCGAGATCGCCGAAGCGGTCAGCGGGCTGGACGCGCAGGCGCAGGGCGATGTCGACCGGGCGATGATCGCCCTCGACGGCACCCCGAACAAGGCCCGGCTCGGGGCGAACGCCACCCTCGGCGTCTCACTCGCCGTCGCCAAGGCCGCCGCCGCGGCGAACCGCCTGCCGCTCTACCGCTACGTCGGCGGCGTCTACGCGCACCTGCTGCCGATGCCGATGATGAACATCGTCAACGGCGGCGCGCACGCGGACAACCCGATCGACTTCCAGGAGTTCATGATCGGCCCGGTCGGCGCGAACACGTTCGCCGACGCGGTGCGGATGGGCTCGGAGGTCTTCCACACGCTGCGCAAGTCGCTGCACGAGGCCGGGCACAACACGAACGTCGGCGACGAGGGCGGGTTCGCCCCGCAGCTCGGCTCCGCCGACGAGGCGCTGGAGTTCGTGGTCCGCGCGATCGAGCAGACCGGCTACACGCCGGGCGAGGACATCGCGCTGCTGCTGGACCCGGCGGCGTCGGAGTTCTACCGCGACGGCGTCTACGACTACACCGGCGAGGGCCGCAAGCGCAGCGTCGAGGAACACGTGGCCTACCTGGCCGAGCTGACCGAGCGGTTCCCGATCGTGTCCATCGAGGACGGACTGGCGCAGGACGACTTCGACGGCTGGAAGCAGCTCACCGACGGCATCGGCGACCGGGTGCAGCTCGTCGGCGACGATCTGTTCTGCACCAACGTGGAAATCCTGCGCGACGGGATCGAGCGGGGCATCGCGAACTCGATCCTGATCAAGGTCAACCAGATCGGCACGCTGACCGAGACGCTGGCCGCGGTCGACACCGCGCACAAGGCGGGCTACTCGGCGGTGCTGTCACACCGTTCCGGGGAAACCGAGGACACCACGATCGCCGACCTCGCGGTGGCCACCGGATGCGGCCAGATCAAGACCGGCTCGCTGTCGCGTTCCGACCGCACGGCGAAGTACAACCAGCTGCTCCGCATCGAGGAGGAGCTGGGCACCGAAGCCCGCTACGCAGGCAGGGAAACGCTGCGCCGCAAGTGATCCGGCAGGCGGCGGCCGGGGATGTCCGGCCGCCGCCCAGTGCGGTCGCCACCGGCCCGGTCGTGGCCCAGTGCGGTCGCCACCGGCCTGGTCGTGGCCCAGTGCGGTCGCCACCGGCCCGGTCGCCACCGGCCCGGTCGTCACCGGCCTGGTGGTGGCCCAGTCCGGTCGCCACTAACCCGGTCGCCACCGGCCCGGCCGTCACCCAGTCCGGCCGTCACCGGCAGGCCGCCACCCGGTGCGGTCGAACCGCGGATCACGAGCAGGGCGGCGCCGCCGTCTCGGCCGGTTCGGGCTGTACGTAGGTGTCGGAGATGTAGTTGCCCGGCCCGAGCCGGTCCCACACCTTGCTGGTGCCGTACTTGCCGGTCACGCTGTCCCCGTCGACGGAGCACTCGATGTTCACCTTGGCGTAGTTCGCCGCGAGGCCCTTGACCGCGGCACTCGTGCTTGCGCTCGCCCGGACGTTCACCGGATCGCCCGCGGTGCCCACCACGCCGGTGGCCGCGGCCGGTCCGGTCCACAGGTAGGTCACTTTCACCGTGGTGTTGTCGCTGAGCCCGAGGCCGGTGGTGAAGACGCCGTCCGCGAGGTCGATGCCTGCCGGGTTGCCGACCTGGTAGCCGAGGTCGTCCTTGCCGCCGTTGTAGCCGTCGTGATAGGCGGCGTAGGCCCCCGGTTGTCCCTGCGGCAGATCCTGGTACTCGGCGCGGACCGAGGCCGGGTTCCAATAGTCGTCCTTGGTGTTCCACGGTCCGACATCCCACACCGGCGCGTACTCGCACCGGCTTTCGTCGCTCTTGCACACCCGCACCGAGTAGGTGCCGGTTCCCTTGCCGGCCAGGGATTTCCCGGAAGGAAGCGCGACGAAGTGGTCGTTGCTCGTGATCACGTGCCCGTTGGCCGTGGTGTGGCCGACCAGCCCCTCGCGGGTGGCGTAAATGGGGTAGGCGAGCGGGGCGGTGGCACGGAGCACCTTCGGCTGCGGGCCGAGCGTGCCGGTGAGATCGACCTCCCGCACGGCCGGGGTGCGCCCGTCCGTGTTGCTGGACAAGGAGATCCGCGCTTGGACCGCCTGCACGACACGGTCGAGCACGGCCGGCCGGGTGCCTGCGGGAGCCCACTCCGTCCAGTCCCCGGCGCCGGTACGGCCACGCACGTCGACCTCGGCATCGGTACCCTTCGGCAGGTCCGCGGTCACCTTCGCGCCGATTTGGTTCACCGGCGCGGCGAGCTGCCGCACGGCCGAGACCAGGTAACCCTCGCTGCCCGCGGTGCGCAGATCCGTGCGATGCCAAGTGGAATCCCGGAGGGTGAGCGCACCACCGGCCGCAACGACGTTCACCTCGTCACCGTCGACAGTGGACAGATCGACTCGCCAGCTGCCGGCCGGAGCCGCAGCGGCGGGCACGGCGTTCCCGGCCGTGACGGCGCCCGCCGCGAGCAGCGCCGCCACCGTGCGCCGGACCAGTACATTCGCGGCCACGATCGGTCTCCCCTTCATCCGTGCGAACCGAATCGGGCGGAGTCTGGGGCCGTTCCGTACACGATTCGTACAACCGCCGTGGCCCCGGCGGGTGGCGTGAGTCTCAGTGACCGGGACGGAACGGTCGCGACCGGTTAGGTTGCAGGAAAGGACTCACCTGGGAGGGCCCGTGACCACGACCACGTTCGCGGCGGTGTCGGCAGTCAAGCAGCGGTCGGCCGACACCTTCGACGCCGACCTCAGCGCGGCGTGGACCATCGGTGGCAAACCCAACGGCGGCTATCTGCTGGCCACGATCGCGCGGGCGGCGGGGCTGGTCGCCGGGCAGCCCGACGTGCTCGCGGCGAGTGCCCACTACCTGCGTCCGCCGGCACCCGGTCCGGCCGAAGTGGTGATCGAGGCGGTGCGCACCGGCCGCACGGTGAGCCAGCTGCGCGGGCGGCTGCAGCAGGACGGTGTGCCCCAAGTCGAAGCCCTGCTCACGTTCGGCATCCTCGGCGACGGCGAGCCGTACTGGCAGGACGGCCTGCCGGATCCGCAGTTCGACACACCGAAAGGCGCACGCGTGTCCTCGTCGCCGGCGGAGTTCCCGGTGGCCATCATGGACGAGATCGACCTGCGGCTGGACCGTCCGGTGCTCGACGGACCGACCGGCCGCGGTGAGCTCCGCGGCTGGCTCGCGCTGCCGTCGGAGGAGCCGTTCGACCCGATCAGCCTGCTGTTCGCGATCGACGCGCTGCCTCCGGCGACCGCCGACCTGGCGAACGCGGGCTGGGTGCCGACGCTCGAGCTGACCTCCTACGTACGGGCTCGCCCGGAACCCGGTCCGGTGCGCGTGCTGCACCGGGCGCACCTGGTCGGCGACGGCAGGGTCGACGAGTCGTGTCACGTGTGGGACCGCACCGGAGCGCTGGTCGCCCAGGGCACCCAGCTGGCCGGGATCCGGCTCGGCTGACCGGTTTTCAGCCGAGCGCGGCGAGCGTGCGGGTGCCGACCAGCCGGTAGCCGGTGCGGCCGGAGAACTCGGCGGTGAGCGCGAACCGGTCGCCGCGCACGAGGGTGTGCCGCCATTCGACCGGAGTGCCGGCGCTGGTGCCGAGGCGGCAGATGGAGAACGCGGCCGTGCCCGGGTCTCCGCCGAGCAGTGCGCGTTCGGCCGCGGTGGGCACCACCGCGCGGATCTGCTCCTCACCGTGGTCCAGCCGGATCCCGGCGCGGCGGTGCAGTTCGCCGTACAGGCTGGTGTGCTGGAAGTCGGCACCGAGCAGGGGCCGGGCGATCTCCGCGGGCAGCCACACCCGGTCGACCGCGAGCGGGTCGTCGCCGGCCAGCCGCAGCCGTTCGAGATACAGCAGGGGAGTGGACCCCTCGAGCGAAAGCCGTTCGGCCACCACCGCGTCCGCGCGGATGTCCAATGTGCGCACGACACTGTTCTGGGAGAGTCCCGCGGCCTCCACGGCGGCGAACAGGCTGTAGAGCGCGCCGAGCGGCTGCACGATCTCGGTCGCCGTGGCCACCCGTGGCTGCCTGCCCCGCTCGGCGACGAGCGTGCCGTCCGCGCGGAGCTCCCGCAGCGCCTGCCGGACGGTCTGCCTGCTCACGCCGTACTCCTCGGCCAGCGCGAACTCACCGGGGAACGCATCGTCGAACTCACCGGCGTTGATCCGGACGAGCAGGCGTTCCCGCAACTGCCGCCACAGCGGCTGCCCGCCGGAACGGTCCAGCTCGCGTTCGCCCATGGCACCTCCTCCGACCAGGGAACAATACCGGCCGACCGGGCTGGCCAGATGTACGTACATCTTGTAGCGTGAATGTACGTACATCTGGGAGGTGGGTGGATGCCTGCGGACGGCGCCGTACTGGGCGCGGCCGGACCGGCCGTGTTCGCGCACTGGCGGGCGAAGCTCGGTCGTCCGGTGCCGGGACTGGTGGTCGCGGTGCTGATCGCCGCGGTGGCCACGGCAGGCGGACGGTTCGTCCCGGTCGTCGGCGGACCGGTGCTCGCGATCGTGCTCGGTGCGCTGGCCGGTGCGGCCGTGCCCGGGTTGCGCGCGGTGCGCTGGAGCCCCGGGTACGCGTTCGCGTCGCGGGCGGTGCTGCAGGCGTCGATCGTGGTGCTGGGCACCGGATTGTCGTTGCGGCAGGTGCTGGAAGTGGGCGGGCAGTCGTTACCGGTCATGCTCGGCACGCTGGCGGTCGCACTGGGCGGAGCCTGGGTGCTCGGCAGGCTGCTGGGCGTGCGCGGTGACACGCAGACGTTGATCGGGGTCGGCACCGGTATCTGCGGTGCTTCCGCGATCGCCGCGACGAGCGCGGTGCTGAAACCCCGGGATGCGAACGTCGCTTATGCGCTCGGCACGATCTTCACCTTCAACGTGGCCGCGGTCCTGCTTTTCCCGCCGTTGGGGCACATGCTCGGGATGTCGCCGCACGCGTTCGGACTGTGGGCAGGTACCGCGGTGAACGACACGTCGTCGGTCGTCGCGGCGGCCTACGCCTACGGCGGGGACGCGGGGTCCTACGGCATTGTCGTGAAGCTGACGCGGTCGCTCATGCTGATCCCGGTCGTCCTCGTGCTCGCCGTGCTCGCCGCTCGCCGCAACGCCGGCTCCGGCCGGATGTCGTTGCGCGCCTTGCCGTGGCACCGGCTGGTGCCGCCGTTCCTGATCGGGTTCGTCGCCGCCGCAGCGCTGGACAGCGCCGGCCTGATCCCGGCCGGCTGGCACGCACCACTGGCCACCGCGGGCACGTTCCTGATCACCACGGCGCTGGCCGGGATCGGGCTTTCGCTCAAACCGGCCGAGCTGCGCGCGGCCGGCCACCGGCCGTTGCTGCTGGGTGCTCTGCTGTGGATCGCGGTCGCCGCGTCCAGTCTCGGGCTGCAGGCGCTGACCGGCGCGCTCTGACTCTGATCAGCGAACGCGGGGGTTCCGCTTGCGCTTGCGCCGCGCCGCGAGCGCGGACACGAGCCGGGGGAGCGCGCCCTGGCGGGTAACGAAGATCACCGGCGCGTCCGGCACCGGCGCCTGCTCCGTCGTGGTGGTGCGGTCGCGGAACCGGCGCAGCCCGGCGGCGAACTCGGCCGGGTCGCCGCCGACGTCGGGGTGGTGGGTGCGCACGAACTCGCGGTAGGCCGCCCGGTCCGCATCGGACCAGGTCCGCCGGTCGTCGGCCATGTCCGCACCTCCCTCCCGGCCAAGGATAAGGCGCGAAGCGGTTGACGCGAGGGTCTGCTGGGTAGTTGAGGGGTCGCCACCCCCCTATCGAGGAGGACGGCCATGGCCGACCAATCCCCGCCCGCCGCCACCATGGCCGTGTTCGCCGGTCCGGATACCGCCGACGCAGCCCGCACCACGCTTCAAGCGATGCTCGCGCACGTCGAAGGCCCGTTCGTGGCCGACGCGGTGCTGCTGCTCGACGAGCTGGTCACCGACGCGAGCCGCGACGGCGCCGCGCACCGGGATCTGCGTCTCGGCCTGCTGCCCGCCCCGCCGCGGCTGCGCATCGAGGTCACCCGTACCGAACCACCGCATCCGGCGCCCCCTTCGACGCTGCCGGAACGGGGCTGGGGCCGTCTGCTGCTGGAAGACCTGGCCTCGGCCTGGTCCACCACCACCAACGGAACCCAGGCCACGACCTGGGCGGAGCTGCGGTTGCCCGGCTGAGCCGGCGCCGCCCGGGTTCGGCTGCACCGGCCCAGCCGGATCGCCCGTGGTCTACGCCTGCTCACCCTGCTTCGCGCGGACTCCGGTCTCGACCCGGGCGCCGAGGTCGGCGTCCACGTTGTGCCAGTACTCGAAGGCGCGTTTCAGCACCGGTTCGCTGACGCCGTCGAGAAGGTGGCCGACGATGTTGTTCACCAGACGTTCGCGGGCCGCGTCGTCGAGCACTTCGCGGACCATGGTGCCCGGTTGGCCCCAGTCGTCGTCCTCCGCGTGGTCGACGTAGGCGGAACGGACCAGATCGCCGTCGGTGTGCCAGCCCGCCGGGGTGCCGTAGTGCTCGACGTCGGCGCGCGGGCCGCCCTTCGAGTTCGGGGCGTACACCGGGTCGGAGACCTTCGCGTAGCGCATCGCCCCGTCCTTGCTGTAGCTGTGCACCGGCGACTTCGATGCGTTCACCGGCAGCTGCTTGTAGTTCGCGCCGATGCGGTAGCGGTGCGCGTCCGCGTACGCGAACATCCGGCCGAGCAGCATCCGGTCCGGGCTCGGGCCGATGCCCGGCACCATGTTGTTCGGCTCGAACGCCGCCTGCTCGATTTCGCTGTGGTGGTCGGTCGGGTTGCGGTCGAGGGTCATCCGGCCGACCTCGGTCAGCGGATAGTCGCGGTGCGACCACACCTTGGTCAGGTCGAACGGGTTGAACCGGTAGTGCTCGGCGTCCTCGAACGGCATCAGCTGCACGTACAGCGTCCAGCTCGGGTGCTCGCCGCGCTCGATCGCCTCGAACAGGTCGCGCGTGTGGAAGTCGGCGTCCGCGGCCGCCATCCGGTCGGCTTCCTCCTGGGTGAAGCATTCGACGCCCTGGTCGGTCTTGAAGTGGTACTTCACCCAGTGCCGTTCGCCGGAGGCGTTGACCCACAGGTAGGTGTGCGAGCTGTAGCCGTTCATGTGCCGCCAGGTACGCGGGATGCCCCGGTCGCCCATCAGCCAGGTCACCTGGTGCGCGGACTCCGGTGACAGGGTCCAGAAGTCCCACTGCATGTCGTGGTCGCGCAGGTTGTTGTCCGCGCGCCGCTTCTGCGAACGGATGAAGTGCTGGAATTTGAGCGGGTCCTTCACGAAGAACACCGGGGTGTTGTTGCCGACCAGGTCGTACACGCCCTCGGTGGTGTAGAACTTCAACGCGAACCCGCGCGGATCACGCCAGGTGTCCGGGCTGCCCCGTTCGCCGGCCACGGTGGAGAACCGCGCGACCATCTCGGTGCGGGTGCCGGGCTGGAACACCGCGGCCCGGGTGTACCGGCTGACGTCCGCGGTCACCTCGAAGCGGCCGAACGCGCCGCTGCCCTTGGCGTGCGGCTGGCGTTCCGGCACGCGTTCCCGGTTGAACTGGGCCATCTGCTCGATCAGGTAGTGGTCCTGCAGCAGGATCGGGCCGTCCGGGCCGACGGTGAGGGAGTGCTCGTCGCTCTCGGCCGGGATACCGGCGTCCGTGGTGGTTGCCGGGGTGCCTGCCGGGTCTGGTCGGGTCATCTGCCGTCTCCTCGTGGTGGTCGGAACCGCCGGGGCGGTCCGGGCCCTTCGGGAACACAGCAGGCACACACCACCCCGGGATCGCCGGTTACCCGGTGCCGGGGGCGGCCACACCCGCCGGCGTCATCCGGTCCGGGTCAGCTGCCTCAGGTGCGCACGCAGCACCGCGAGGCATTCCTCCCCGGTGGTGATCTCCGGCCGGAGCACTGCGCGGAAGGCGAGCCCGTCGAGCAGCGCGGCCAGCCGCGGGGCCTCGACGTCCGGGTCGCCCGCGAACGCGCCGGTACGAGCCAGTGCGTCGAGCACCCGCCTGGCCAGCGTCACGGTTCCGCGGATCGCTTCGCCCGCCAGGTCGGCCAGGCCGGGATCGGCGCGCGCGGCCAGCAGGAACTCGACCAGCACGGTCGTCTCGGTGCGGCGCCGCTCGTCGAGCGGGAGCAGTTCGGCCAGGAACCCGGTGAGCCGGTCCGCCAGCTCGTCCGGACGCAGGCGCCCGATCGGGTCGGTCGTTTCCCTGCGTTCGACCAGCCTTGCCGTCACCCGGTCGATCGTGGCACGCATCGCGAACCGCATCAGGTCGTGCTGGCTGTCGAAGTAGTGCCGCACCGACCCGATGTTCAGCTCCGCTTCCGCAGCCACCGCACGCAGGGACACCGCGTGCAATCCGTCCCGGGCGGCCAGGCGCAGCACCGCGTCCGCGATGTGCGCCCGCCGCTGTTGTCCGTCCACCACCCTTGGCACTGGACTTTTCTAGCACACTCGTGATACCAATTTTTATATCACAGGTGTGACAGAAAGGGGTGCACGGTGGAAACGGTGCTGACCGTCCTGCTGGTCCGGTTCGGGATCATCGCGGGCGTGGTCGTGGTCCTCGGCCTTGCCGCGTTCGCGGTGATCGTCCGGCTGCGCCGGCGGGGCAAGGGCGACCGGGTGCGGGCCGGGGCGAGCGCGCTCGCCCGGCACGCGGCCCGTGCGATGGACGAGCGCGGGCGGCGGGGTGGCCGCGGGCGGCTCGGCGGGCAGGTCGCGCGGGAAGCGGTGCGCTGGCTCGAGGACGACCGTCCGCGGGGCCGTCGGTGACCGCGCTCGCCGATGGGCACGAGCTCCTGCACCACCTGCTCGCCGATCTGCTGGTCAAGGGGCTGATCGTGCTCGCCGCGGTGCTGGTGCTGGTGGTGGGGGCGGTGCTGATCTGGAAGAAGGCGGGCCGTTGACCGGTGCGGCGCACGGGCGTCGCCTGCCGGACGAACGGTGTGTTCGTCCCTTGTGGACGGTGGCAGGCCGGGTGGCCCCGCGCCGTTCGGCGGGCGGGACCCGGCCGGACCGCGACGGGTGGCGGGTGCCGGGCCCGCGGCGAACCGGGAGGATGACGGGAACGAGGCCGAACTCCCGGAGGAGATCCGATGAGCTACCCGTACGATCCTGAAATCGCCGCCGCGATCCCGCTGATTCCGCAGTCCGACCTGACCGACCTGCCCGCCGCGCGTGCGCGGATGGCCGAGCTGTTCGCCGAACAGCTCGGCGAGGTGGACGAGACCGGTGTGGCGGTACGGGACGAGTTCGTGCCCGGTCCGGAAGGCAGCCCCGACGTCCGCGTCCGGGTGTACACCCCGGAGCGGCGCGCGACGTCGGCGTTGCTGTTCGACGTGCACGGGGGCGGGTTCGTGATGGGCGCGCTCGAGTTCGACCACGAGTCGAACCTGGAGCTGGCCCGCGAACTCGGCGTGGTGGTGGTCTCGGTGGACTACCGGCTGGCGCCGGAAACGCCGTACCCGGGCGGACTGGAGGACTGCTACGCCGCGCTCGGCTGGGCGGTCAAACACGCCGACGAGCTCGGCGTCGACCCGCAGCAGGTGGTGCTCCACGGGGTCAGCGCAGGCGGCGGGCTGTGCGCCGGGCTCGCGTTGCTCGCCCGCGACCGCGGCGGCCCGGCGATCGCGTTCCAGTACCTCGGCGTGCCCGAAGTGGACGACCGGCTGGAAACGCCGAGCATGCGCCGGTTCACCGACACCCCGCTGTGGAACCTCCCGGCCGCCGAGATCAGCTGGGACGCCTACCTCGGCCACGGCCGCCGCGGTACCGCCGACGTCCCGGTGTATGCCGCGCCCGCCCGCGCGACCGACCTGTCCGGGCTGCCGCCCGCGTACGTCTCGGTGATGGAGTTCGACCCGCTGCGTGACGAGGGAATCGCTTACGCGCAAGCACTTCTGGCTGCCGAGGTACCCACGGAGCTGCATCTGTTCCCGGGCACCTTCCACGGCTCCGGGCTCATCCGGCACGCCACGGTCAGCAGGCGTGAAGCGGCCGAGCTGCGTGCGGTACTGGCGCGGGTGCTGGGGGTGGAACAGCCGGCAGACTGAGCCGGGTGCGGGCGGGCTGAGCCGGGCGTTCGGCGTGGACGGCGGGCGGGTTGTGCCGGGCGCAGCCGGTCAGGCGGTTTCGGCCAGCCGTCTCGCCACCAGCGCGAGCCGGGCGCGGAAGCGGCCCGCCGGATCGTCCAGGTGCCAGCCGAGCAGGTCTTCCACGTGTGCCAGCCGGGCGGCCACCGAGCTGTGGTGCCGGTGCAGCGCGACGGCGGCCTGGCGGAGGGAACCGGTGCGGCAGAAGGCTTCCAGCGTTTCGAGATCGCCGGTGTCGCGGAGCGCGTCCAGTGCCTGCACGTCCGGCTGGGCGCGGAGCCGGTCGGCGGGGATCTGCGCGAGCAGGGTCAGTGAGCCGAGGTCGTGGTGGACCGCCAACGGCTCGGCGCCGGGCACGGTGAACCGCTCGGCAAGCCGGGCCTGCAGCCACGAACGGCGGGCCTCGAGCCCGTCGACGGTGTCGCCGACGCCCACCCGCACGGTGCCGGGCAGCGCGTGTTCCCGTGCCCTGGACGCGAGCGCCTCGCGGAGGGTGGTGACCACCGAGTCCGGGCCTTCGCGCGGTTGCAGCAGTACCGCGGCGACCCCGCCGACCACGGCGACGCGCGCGCCGAGCGGGCTGCCGCCCCTGGCGACGAGTGCGACCGCGGCGGCGCCCGGATCGCGCCCGTCGCCGGTGCCGACCGCCACGACCCGCACCGGCCGAGCGGTGTCAAGGCCGAGCAGGACGAGTGCCCGTGCGCGGTCCTCGTCCGCGGCCTGTTCGCCGAGCACCAGTTCGACCAGCGCGGGATCGGCGAGGTGCGGCGCGGCAGGCCGCGGTTGCGCAGGCACCAGCAGCCGGGCGGCGATCGCGAACCGCTCCAGCACGAGGTCGTCGAGCGGTCCGGCACCGCCCGCCGGTTCGAGCCACACCTGCCCGGCGACGTCCCCGCCGAGATCCGCCACGACCGCCCCGCCGGGCACGTCCGCCCCGCCGGGCACGTCCGCCCCGCCGGGCACGTCCGCCCCGCCGGGCCGGACTGTGCCTACGGGTGCGTTCGCGCGGTTGGGTGCCGCAGCGGCGTCGGCCGCGACGTCGTCACCGGGCCGGTCCTGGGTGCCGGGCACGCTCGCGCCGTCGGGAACCTGTGCGCCGTCGGGAACCGCGGCCGCGCCGGGCGTGTCTGGGACCTCCCCGGCCGGGCCGAACCGCAGCGGTGCCTGGTCGCGGTAGCGCAGTCCGGCCGCGCATTCGGCGAGTGACGCTGCCGCGCGCACAAGATCGGGCGGCGTCGCGCGGCGGGCGACGAGTTCGTCGAAATACGCGATCACCCGCACCGCGGCTTCCGCGCCGGAGTCGACCGCGGACAGACGCAACAGCAACCCCTTCATGTCCCCACCTTAGCGCTGCCGCCCGCGCCGATGGGTCGCATGTGGACGGACCTCGCCCCGGTACAGCTCACCGAGCAGCGCCACCGCGGCGTGCGTGGCGGGGTGTGGATCGGTGCGGCGCCAAGCCAGCCCGACCGGCACCGGAGGCGCGTCCCGCACCCGCCGGTACACGATGCCGTCGCGGCGGTACTGGGTGATCGTGCCGTGTGGGGTCACCCCCACGCACCGTCCGGTGGCGATGGCGGCCAGCCAGTCGTCGATGTCCCGGATGAACTCCACCCGCGGACGGACGTCGCCGGGCCACAGGTCGGTGGTGGTGGTACCGGTGCGCGGGTCGACGAGGAGCACCCGGGTGCCGACCTCGGCCAGCGTGACGCTGCGGCGGCGTGCCCACGGATCGTCCGCGGCCATCGCGCAGTAGCGGTCCTCGTGCCCGACGATGGCGTCTGCGAACCGGCCGGCCGGCACCGGCGTGCGGAGCACGGCGAGGTCGCACAATCCCTCCGCGAGGCCACCGGTCGCACTGTTCGTACGCACGAGCAGCAGTTCGACGTCCGGGTGGCGGGCTGCCCAGCGGCGCTGGAATTCCGCGGTGTGGCGGCCCATCGCCGACCACGCGTGCCCGATGCGCAGCCGGGTGTGCCCGGTGGTGGCTTCGCGCACCAGGTCGTCGGCCTCGGCGAGCAGGTGCCTGGCCCGCGCGAGCACCTGGACCCCGGCCGTGGTCGGGGTGAGGCTGCGGCTGGTGCGGTGCAGCAGGAGCACGCCGAGCGCCTGCTCCAGCGACGCCAGCGTGCGCGACACCGCGGCCTGCGAGACGCCCAGTTCACGAGCGGCGTCGGTGAACGTGCCGGCGTCCACGATCGTGACGAGGCAACGCAACTGACGCAGTTCCAGATCCATGCATCCAGCGTATCGATGATGTGTTCAATGCATTTTGCGCATGGATGCCCGAGCGGCACGCTCGGCCCATGACGATGGTGGAACCGGCCCGGCAGTCCCGTGCGACCGGCGCGGCGATGTTGCTCGGCGGGGCGTTGTCCAACCAGGTCGGCGCGGCCACGGCGGCGCTGGCGTTCCCGGTGCTCGGCCCGGCCGGGGTGGTGGCCGTACGGCAGTGGGTGGCGGCCGCGGTGCTGCTCGCCGCGGGGCGCCCGAGGCTGCGCGAGTTCACCGCGTGGCAGTGGCGTCCGGTGCTCGGGCTGGCGGCGGTCTTCGCCCTGATGAACCTGTCGCTCTACACCGCGATCGACCGGATCGGCCTCGGACTGGCCATGACGCTGGAATTCCTCGGCCCGCTGGCAATCGCGCTCGCCGGTTCGCGGCGGCGGGTGGACCTGCTGTGCGCGCTGGCGGCGGCCGCCGCGGTCGGTGTGCTGACCCGGCCCCGGCCGAGCACCGACTACCTCGGCATCGCACTGGCGGCGCTCGCTGCCACCTGCTGGGCTTGCTACATCCTGCTCAACCGCACGGTCGGACGGCGGCTGCCCGGCGTGCAGGGGTCCGCCGCGGCAGCGGGTGCCTCCGGTCTGGTCTACCTGCCGGTCGGGATTTTCGCGTTCCTGCACCATCCGCCGTCGGCCGGTGCGGTGCTTGCGTCGCTGACCGCGGGAGTGCTGTCGTCGGCAGTGCCGTTCCTGGTGGATCTGCTGGCGCTGCGGCGGGTTCCGGCGCCGTTCTTCGGGGCGTTCATGAGTGTGCAGCCGGTGCTCGCGGCGCTGGTCGGGCTGGTCGTGCTCGACCAGCGGCTGGACGCGGCGGCCTTCGCCGCGATCGGGGTGATCGTGGCGGCGAACGCGATGACCGTGCTCCGGCGTGTCGGCTGACCGGCGTCCCGGCGGGCGCCGTACCGTCTGCCGGGGCGAGGAGGTGCGATCGTGGTGCGGATCCCGGACCGGGAATGGCCGGCGACGGTCGTGCCCGGCGACGCGCACGAACGCGCCCAGGCGACCGGTGTGCTGTTCCGCCGCCTCGGCTGGGTCACCGCGCGGCTGACCGCCGACGAGCGCGACGACGTCGACCGGCAGCTGGAATTCTGGTACGGCAACGGGTATTGCCCGGACGCACTGCTGATCGCGGTGGGCGTGCTGCCCGGCGGTGCACGGCAGCGGCCGCGCTCGGCAGGCGAGCGGCCGGGGGAGTTCCTGCGGTCGCGGCTGAACGGCTGGTTCAGCGACGAGCCCGGTGCGGCGATGAGCGAGGTGCGGGAACCACCGCGGCCGGGCCAGACGTTCGAGGCGTGGTTCGCCCGCAGGCGCAAGCAGACCCTCGACGAAGGCGGTTACCGCCGCCCGTCGCGGCTGACCGCGGCGGGGGAGCGGGCGCGGGCACAGGCACGGGAGATCGCCGCGACCGGCAGGCCCGATCCGGTGGCGCGGGTCCGCGAAAGCGAACGACGGCGTACCGCCGCGCTGGACAGCCTCCGGGTGACCGGGCCCGCGGTCCCGGCTGCCCCGTCGCCGCCGGAAACGCGGGCGACGCCGAGGATGGTGGCGTCGTTCGCCGGACGGCAGGCCGTGGCCGCGCATTCCCCGCAGGTGCAACGGATCGTGGCGCGGCTGCGGGAGGAGAAGCGCGGACCGTCGCCCGCCGAGCTGGCCGTGCTGCGCAACGCGGTCCGCGACGCGCACCACGACGCGGGTCTCGGCGCACTGGCCGCGGTCAGCGCGGAGGTGAACGAGGACACCGGCGAGCTGACCCCGCCTGCCCGGCGGATCCGCGCCGTACTGGCGCACGCGGCGGACGACGGACTGCCGGTCGAGGCGGCCGTGCGGCTGCTGCTCGCCGGACCGTCCACAGAGGACGATCACACGATGCGGTGAGTCACGCGTGTCGGGTCCCCCGCCGGGGCGAGGTGCCCCCCAGACTCACCCGGTGACGAACACCGCACTGGACGACGCCGGCCGCTGCCTGCTCTCGGTGGCGTGGAACATCCGCACCGGCGGTCCCAGGGCCGACCCGTACGCCGACGCCGTCCGGTCGCGCCTGCGGGAGCTCTGCCGCAGCCTCGGCCACGCCACCTGCCGCCATGCCGCCAGCCACGGCACCGGCGACCACGTACCGTTGCTGCGCCTGGCCGATCTGGCCTACGAGATCGACACCCTGCTGCTGCTCGTGGGCACCTCCCTCGTTCCGGCCCCGGACCGCGACCGCCGCCGCCGCAACGAGATCGACACCCTGGTCACCGGCCTGGACGCACTGGCAGCCGCCGCGACCGCAGCACTGGAACCGGCCTGCGTACCGAGCTGACGCCGGGTGTGCCGGGGCGGCTTGGCACGGGCGTGGGGCGGTTCGCGTCGTTCGGGATGGTTCGGGATGGTTCGGGATGGCTGATGCGGGTGCCGGGTCGTCGGACCGGCCGCGGCCACTGCAGTCCCGGTCCGTCGGCGGATGGGCCTGATCCCGGTTCGTCAAGGGCCGAGCCAGGCGACGGGCGGGGAAGTCTGTGCGAGGTCGCTTGTGCTGCCCGCCGGGTATCACCGCCGGACTCTTGTACGCGGAGCGCGCTGTCACCGCCGGGTGCGGACTGCGCGTTCGGAGCGTCCGTCCGGGACCGCCGGGTAGCGGGATCGTTCACCGCCTGCCCTGGTACCCGGAGCGTGCCGGAACCGGTCCGTCGCGCCGCGCGCAGCAGCCGGGGATCTTCAGCCGCCGCAGGGAAATCAGGCGAGAGCGGGGTTAGCCGACATCTGCCTGCAGACAGGGGGCGTCGAGTGGCCTCGGAAGCCGGAAGCCGGAAGCCGGAAGCCGGAAGCCGGAAGCCGGAAGCCGGAAGCCGGCTGGGTCAGGGGCGGCGGCGGACTCCGGCCAGTACCGCGCTCAGGCTGGGCAGCCACCGGTGCCTCGGATCGGGCGGGGTGAGCCATTCCGGGCCGGCGCCCGGGGTGTGCACGCCGGAGGGCAGGGGGAGCAGCGCGCCGCAGTCGAGGACGTCGACGTCTTCCGGGAGGGTGCCGCGCAACAGGAGCTGGCCGTCCGTGTCGGCGAGGATGGCCAGCCGCGGGCCGTGCGGGGTCGGGAGGATCAGCGCCGGGCCCCTGGAACCGAGCGACGACAGGTGCGCGAGCGCCGGGCTCGCGGTGAGCTTCGGCAGGGTCACCGCACACAGTCCGCCTTCCAGCGCGAGGAACAACCGCGTCTCCTGGCGCCGGATCGTCCAGCCGAACAGCCCACCATAGTAGGCGGCGGCGGGTTCGGGGCCGGTGTCGCGGCCTGATCGCAACTGCTGATCGAGTGTCATCGTCGACGCCTTCCGCTCACGAGGGGTGCCACCCCATGCTAACGGCACTCAGTGCCACTAGCAAGTCTCCTGCTACCGTCCCGGTCATGACCCAGACGCCGCGCCGTGGTCCGGCCACCCGGGCCGGGGCGACGCCCGCCGGACGGCGGCAGCTGCGCCGTGCCCTGGCCACCGCGGCGGTGGATCTGTTCGCGGCCAACGGGTACGAGGCGACCACGGTCGACGACATCGCCGCCGCCGCCGGCGTCGGGCGGCGGACGTTCTTCCGGTATTTCGACAGCAAAGACGACGTCCTGTTCGCCAATCACGACGAGATCGTCGCCGAGATGGAGCAGGTCTTCGCCGCCGCGGACCCGGCACAGGATCCGGTCGAGGTGGCCTGCGCGGCAGTCGCGCTGGTGCTCGACTCCTACGCCGCGGAACTGGACGTCTCGCTCAAGCGGTTCACCCTGACCCGCACGGTGCCTTCGTTGCGGGACAAGGAAGTCGCGACCGTCGACCGCTACCAGCGGGTGCTGGCCCGATACCTGGGCGAGCGCTTCGCCGCGGCGGGCGACGAGACGGCGAGCCTGCGCGCGGCCGTCGCGGCGGCCGCGATCGCGGCCGCCAACAACCACGTCCTGCGACGCTGGCTGCGCAGCGGAGGCACCGAAGACATCGCGGCCAGTGCGCGACAGGCGTTCGCCCTGGTCGTGGCGGCGTTCCAGCCTTCGGCGCCGGCACCCGGTGCTGCCGACGACGAGACGGGTGCCGTGGTGGCCGTCCTGAGCACGAAGACCCCGCTGCACGAGGTGGTCACCCGGGTCGGCGCGGCCCTTCGGGCGGCGGAAGGCCGTCCGCCCGGACGATAAGTGCACTCAGTGCCATTCGGTGACCGGATCATGCGGCGGCGGGCCCGCGGAAGGCACAATGGCCGCATGGTCTCTCCCGACGTGCAGGTGGCCCGGGTGTACGACCCGCCCGCGCCGGAGGGTGGTGACCGAGTCCTCGTCGACCGGCTGTGGCCGCGCGGACTGGCCAAGGCCGCGGCCGCCCTGGACGACTGGTGCCGGGACGTCGCGCCGTCCACGGAACTGCGCCGCTGGTACGGCCACGATCCGGCGCGCTTCGCCGAATTCGCCCGCCGGTACCGGGCAGAACTCGCCGAACCCGCCGCTGCGAAGGCGCTGGCCGGCTTACACACCCGCGCGTCCCGCGGTCCGCTGACCCTGCTGACGGCGACCAAGGATCCCACGCACAGCCAGGCAGCAGTCCTGGCGAACCTCCTCCGCGGCGAAGACTGACGGTCCTCCGCCGCGAAGGCTGACGGTCCGCAGGCCGGAACGGGCGCCGCGCCGGTTTGTGCCTGCACCACCTGACACACCGCTGGTTGCGCGGTCGGTGGTTCGCTGCGTTCGGATGGCGCGGAGGCCGGGTTGGCCGGGGTGGGTGCCGCCGGTGGGTGGGAACCCGTCGCGCTGGGGGCGGACGGTGGGGTCGGATAGTGTCGTTGGCCCGTTGGCCCGTTGGCCCGTTGGCCCGTTGGCCCGTTGGCCCGTTGGCCCGGTGGCCCGGTGGCCCGGTGGCCCGGTGGGTGGGTTCTGCGTCGGCTGGGTGGCGGACGGGGCGGGCAGGTGGCGAGGTGGGTCAGCCAGTTGAGGACTCGGTCCGGGGGCACGCTGGAAGTGGAGGTGGCCTTCCCGGCTGGGCGGATCCGAAGAGGTCCTTCGGGAGCGGGGTGGGGAACGCGTGGAAGCGGGACTGGACGTCGGCGGGTGGGGTATCCGGTCGTCTCGTCCTTAGCGGACGAGGGTGGGGACGGCGGCGGCACGGGGGACGTGTCGGTCAGGACGAAGCCGGTGCGCAGGTGGATCTCGCGGCCCAGCTCGGCGAGGTGGGTGGTCAGGCCAAGCCGCGTGAGGGTTTGTTGCCGGCACGGTGTGCGGGACAGGGGCCGGCAGGCGACCAGACAGCGGACGTCCTGGAAGGCCGCAAGGGTTGCGGGTCATGGCGAAGAAGGTCGCTTTCGCGCCAAGGCATCCGCTGAACAGTGCGATTTTCGCGTGCGCAGGTCCGGCCGGGAGTTGGTGTAGTGCAGCGCGCTCTGCGTACAAGAGGGGCTAAGTAGATCTCGGACTTCGAGGATGCTGCCTGAGGCGCGACCGCCGCTCGCTGCTTCGCTATGGCCGAAGGTGCGTAGGCCGCAGGAGAGTACATGGTATCCGGCGCGGCGCAGGATCGCGATGTCGGGGGATGGGGTCGACTTCTGTAGCCGTAGCCGTAGCCGTAGCCGTAGCCGTAGCCGTAGCCGTAGCCGTAGCCGTAGCCGTAGCCGTAGCCGTAGCCGTAGCCGTAGAGCCGGTTGGGCGGTTGCTGAGCGCCGGGGTTCCCCGGTAGTCGGGTAGACCGGAGCTGCTGAACCGGCGGGTGGTTCACGATCACCACGGTGTCGGCGCCGTCAGCGACGACGAACCGGCCTTCGAGCGGGATTCCGTCCACGGAAGGGAACGCGGCGTCTTCGAAGGTGAGTCCGTGTTCGGCGGGAGTGCGCCGGAACGGTGAGCGGGGCGAGGTGGCGAAGTCGCCGGCGAGCCCTGGTGTGGATGGCGGTGGCGTCCCGTGCGGGAACCGGTCCGGCGGCCGGGGTAGCGGGGACTGCGCTGAGAGCCGGGGGGGGAGGGGCAGGCCGGGAGTCGTGGTGGAAGTCGGGCCGACGGTGCGAACCGTGCGGGGGGAGTCGTAGTGGAAGTCAGGATGCAGGTGGCGTCGGGATTGTGTGGCGGCGCCGAGTTAGCGGTGGGACGCGGGGCGGGGCCGGATGGGAAGGCCGGGGCGGTGGGTGCCGGGCCCGCGGCGACGGTCGGGGTACTGCCGGGGGACTGGGTCGGGGCGGCTGCCGGGA
Organism: Amycolatopsis ultiminotia; assembly: GCF_039536925.1. Classification (NCBI taxonomy): domain Bacteria; kingdom Bacillati; phylum Actinomycetota; class Actinomycetes; order Pseudonocardiales; family Pseudonocardiaceae; genus Amycolatopsis; species Amycolatopsis ultiminotia. The sequence goes on from NZ_BAAAZN010000001.1 coordinate 321,708, forward strand.
CCCCGTGGTGGCAGGGGCTGCGCCGCGGTGCACCTCGGGAACCGCGCCCGAGAGCGGGCCGGGGAGGTGAGGGCGGTGCGGTAGCAGAACCGGGGGCGGGTGCTGGGACTTGTGGTGGAGTCCGGGCTGGGTTGGTTGGTGGGGAAGTGGGCGGGAGAGGGTGCCGGGGAACTGCAGCGGAAGCTGGGTTCGGGCGGTCGTTGGGTGCAAGTGGCGGGGTGGGCGTGGTGCTGGGGGTTGGGGTGGGTATTGGGTGTGGCGCCGGACGTCGGATCGGGGAGGGAGTTCGGCTCGGGGAAGTTGGTGCCGGAGGTTGGGTCGGTGTCGCGACGTGTGGTGGTGGAAGGTGGGTTGGGGTGGGTGCTGCGGACGTGTGGTGGTGCGTTGGGTCGCGGTGGGGGTTCTGTGGCGTGGTGGGGGATGGGTTGGGGTGGATGTCGCGACGTGTGGTGGTGGGCTGGATTGCGGTGGGGTTCTGTGGCGTGGTGGGGGTGGGTGCTGCGGACGTGTGGTGGTGCGTTGGGTCGCGGTGGGGGTTCTGTGGCGTGGTGGGAGGTGGGTGTCGGGAGTGTGTTGGTCAGGAGCCGGGTGTTGCCGGTCTTAGGTTGTTCGTGCACCAGGTGCGGAAGGTCGTCGGGGCTTCGGTGGCGTGGTGTGGGGTGCGGCGGATGCCGTTGTCCAGGCCGTTTTCCTTGGCTATCGCCATGTCCACCATGGACTGGGCCATCGCCTCGGACGCGCCGCCGGCACGCATTTGTTCCTTCAGCGCGGCCAATGGGATCTGCTCGTACTTCACCGGGGTTCCGAGCACGTCGGTGGCGATCGCGGCCAGGTCTTCCTGGGACAGATCTTCCGGGCCGAGTACCGGAACCTCCTCGGTGCCCGTCCACGAAGGGTCGGTGAGCAGCCGGGCTGCGATGGCGGCCATGTCCTGTGCGGCGGCGGCCGGACCGCGGTGGCCGGGGGACAGCACGTCGTAGAACACGCCCTTCTCCCGGATCAGCGGTGCCTGCCGTGCCAGATTGTCCATGAAGGTCGGCATGGCCAGCGCCCGGAACGCGGCACCGGTGTCGGCGAGCAGATCGTCCATCGCCAGTGAACCGGTGACGTTGCCGGCTCGCCCGGCGTACGGGGTGCCGCGACCCAGCGCGGACACGCTGACCACGCGGGGGACGCCCAGCCGCCGGATGGCCTCGGCCGCGGGACGGGTGGGCTCGACATACGCGGCTTCGGGGCCGGCCGCGGTGCGGTCGGCAGGCCAGACCCAGAACACCGCTTCGGCCCCGGCGAAGGCGCGGCCGACCACTTCGGGATCGCGGTGCGAGCCTTCGACGACGTCGGCTTGCGCCCGCACGTCGGCGGGCAGGGCAGCGGGGGTGCGGGCGATCACGCGGACCGGCCTGCCTTCGGCGAGCAGCCGGGGGACGAGACGGCTGCCGATCCGGCCGGTGGGGGTGGTGACGACGATCATGGCGGTACTCCAGGAAACTCGCCGGGAGGGAAACTGGTCGGGAACAAGTCGGACGGGACGGAGTGGAACAAGTAAACTCCACTGTACCGTTTACTTTTCGGGAAGGCAAGGCCGATGGTGCGAGAAGGCGGTGCGCAGCTGCGGGGCGACCAGTTGCGCCGGCACATCCTGGGGGTGGCCAAGGAAGTGTTCCTGGAGGCCGGTTACGAACGGGCCTCGATGGACGCGGTCGCCACCCGTGCCGGCACGTCCAAGCGCTCGCTCTACGCGCATTTCGAGAACAAGGACAAGCTCTTCCTCGCGGTCCTCGACCTCGTCGGCGAGCTGTACCTGGGCAAGCTGCAGACCCCGGACGCCTACGCGGCGGATCCGGCCGAAGCGGTCACCCGGTTCTGCGGGCGGTTCCTGCAGCTGATGGTGTGGGAACCGCAGGTGCGCACGGCCCGGCTCACCATGACCGAAGCCGAGCGTCAGCCGGCGAGTGCCTTCGCCTACTTCGAGGCGATGTACGGCGCCACTCGCGCCCGGCTGGCCGGATACCTCACCGAACACTACGAATTGGCCAGTGCGGCCGCCGACGCGCTGGCCGAGGACCTGATCGGCCGGACCGTGCTGCCGCGGGTGTTCCGTACGCTGTTCGGGGTCGAGCACGCGGTGGTGGACGTGCCGGGGCCGGCGGTCGGCGGCGTCGATCTGGTTCCGATCCGCCGGGTGGTCGAGGCCGCGTTGCCCGGTTAACGCGCGGGGCGGAACCAGGCCTGGTCGGGCTCGCCGAACCGGGCGGCCGCCGCGGCTGCCTGGTGCCAGTACGGATACCTGAGCACCGGTGCGCTGACCCGGTCGAGCCGGTCCACCTCGTCGGTGCTGAGCTGCAGTTCGGCGGCGCCGAGGTTGGCGGCCAGCTGCTCGTCGCGCCGGGCACCGATCACCAGTGCCGTCACGCCGGGCTTCGCCAGCAGGTAGGCCAGGGACACCTGGGCCGGGGAGACACCGTGCCGGTCCGCGATGGCGACCACCGTTTCGATGGTGTCGTAGAGTTTTTCCTCGTCCCGCACCGGCGGTTCGGACCATTCGGTGAGATGCCTGCCGTCGGCGGCCTGCTGTCCGCGGCGGTACTTGCCGGACAACAGCCCGCCCGCCAGCGGGCTCCAGACGAGCACGCCGAGCCCTTGGTCCAGCGACGCGGGCACCAGTTCGAACTCCGCGTCCCGCGATTCCAGCGAGTAGTAGACCTGGTTGCTGACGAACCGCTGGTACCCGTGCGCGTCGGCGACCGCGAGCGCCTTCATCAGCTGCCAGCCCGAGTAGTTCGACACGCCGAGGTAGCGCACCTTGCCGGAGCGCACCAGCGTGTCGAGAGCTTCGAGGGTCTCCTCGAGCGGGGTCTGCCCGTCCCATTCGTGCACGTGGTAGAGGTCGATGTGGTCGGTCCCGAGCCGGCGCAGGCTGGCCTCGGCCTGCGCGAGGATGTGGTGCCGGGAAAGGCCTTCGTCGTTCGGCCCGTCGCCCATCGGGAAGCGCACCTTGGTGGAGACCAGCACCCGGTCCCGTCGTCCGGCCATCGCCTCGCCGAGGATCTCCTCGGATCGCCCGGCCGAGTACATATTTGCCGTGTCGACGAGGTTCACGCCCGCGTCGAGGCACTGGTCGAGCTGCCGCCGCGCGCCGGCCACGTCGGTGGCGCCGAGCAGTCCGAACTGGCCCGCACCGCCGAAGGTCATGGTACCGAGGGCGAGTACCGAAACGCGGAGACCGGACCGGCCGAGCCGACGGTATTGCATCGAGATCCTCCCGAGCGTGGTGAATGCTTTCCTCTGGCTACCGGAAATTCCGGTTCACGAACGGTGGTACTGCACCGGGGTGGCGACCTCGCCGCCCAGTTCGGCGGCGGCATGCCGGGCCCAGTACGGGTCACGCAACAGCGCCCGGCCGAGCAGGATCGCGTCCGCGCGGCCTTCGGTCAGCACCGCCTCCGCCTGTGCCGGTTCGGTGATCTCCCCGACCGCGGCCACCGGTATGCCCGCCTCCTGGCGGACCTGCTCGGCGAAGGGCACCTGATAGCCCGGTCCGGTGGTGATCTTCGCGTCCGGGGCGTTGCCGCCGGTGGACACGTCGAGCAGGTCGACGCCGCGGGAGTGCAGTTCCTTGGCCAGCCGCACGGTGTCCGCAGCGGTCCAGCCTTCGCGGCCGTCGCCGGGGTTTTCGCTGAGCCAGTCGGTTGCCGAGACCCGGAAGAACACCGGCAGCTCGTCCGGCCATTCGGCCCGCACCGCGTCGACCACCTCCAATGCGAGGCGGGTGCGGCCGGCGAAATCGCCGCCGTAGCCGTCCGTGCGCCGGTTGGTGAACGGCGACAGGAACTGGTTGATCAGGTAGCCGTGCGCGCCGTGCACCTCGACCACGTCGAATCCGGCGGCGCGGGCACGGCGCGCGGCGTCGGCGAACTGCCCGACGATGGTGGCGATCCCGTCCGTGGTCAGCTCTTCCGGCGTGTTCGAAGCCTCGTGGAACGGCAGCGCACTCGGTGCCAGCGGAACCCAGCCGTACTGCGCGTCCGGCGGGATCGGCGCACCGCGGCGGATCCAGGCGCGCTCGACGGACGACTTGCGCCCGGCGTGCGCAAGCTGGATGGCGGGCACACTGCCCTGCTCGCGCAGGAAGCCGGTGATCCGGCGGAAGGCGGCGACCTGGACGTCGTTCCAGATGCCCAGGTCGTACGGGCTGATCCGGGCTTCCGGTCCGACTGCGGTGGCTTCGGTGAACACCAGGCCGGTGCCGCCGGCGGCACGTGCGGCCAGGTGCGCGAAGTGCCAGTCGTTCGCAGCGCCGGTGTCCGCCCCCTCCGGCGCTGCGCTGTACTGGCACATCGGGGACATCCACACCCGGTTGGGCACGGAGAGCGACCGGAGGGAATACGGTTCGAACAAGGTGCTCATACGGCCATCTCCGAGGTGTCGGGCACTTCATGCACGGACGTGCTCTCGGCTCCGACAGTAGTTGCGCACGCTCCATAGTTTCAAGGTCATCGAACCATGGCGTGGCTCATACCCGCACGGCCGCGTCGTGGAATTCACGCCGTACGGCCTCGATGCCCGGTTTCTCGCGACTCGGGTGCACGCGGTTGGTCAGCAGCACGTAGTAGCGGCCGCGCCGGGGTTCGATCCACAGACTGGTGCCGGTGAACCCGGTGTGCCCGAAGGAATCCGCGGCCGGCGCGGTGCCGACCGGCGAGCCCGGTACGTCCAGCCCCTGCCAGGCGAGGCCACGGCGCAGGTTCAGCTCATCGGTGTGCGAGGCGGTCATTTCGGCGTGGGTGCCGGGTTTGAGCAGCGGAGTCGCGCCGCCGGCGAGCACCTGGCCCAGCCGTTCGAGGTCGGCCAGCGGTGCGAACAGTCCGGCGTGCCCGCAGACTCCGCCGAGTACCACGGCATTCTCGTCGTGGACCTGACCCCGCACCAGGTGTCCGCGCCACGGGCAGTCCTCGGTGGCGACCGCGCCGTGCACCGGGCCGAAGCCGGTCGAGGCGAGGCCGGCCGGGCCGGTGACCAGCTCGGCCACGAGCCGGTCGAGCGGGGCCCGCCCGGCGGCCTCGGCGAGCAGGCCGAGCAGGATGAACCCCTGCGACGAATACTCGACCCGCGTGCCGGGAGGGGAGCGCAGCGGCCCGGTGCGGATCGCGTCCAGCAGGGCTTCACGAGTGGAATGCTTGCGCCACAACGGGGTTGCGCCGGGCAGGCCGGAGGTGTGGGTGAGCAGCCGGCGCACGGTGATGGTGGCCTTGGCACTGCCGGCGTACTCCGGCAGGTGCCCGGCGAGCGGGTCGTCGAAGGACAGCAGCCCGCGCTCGGCCAGTGCGGCCACCGTGATCCCGACGACGGGTTTGGTCACCGACGCGAGGTCCCAGCGGCTGTCCTCGGTCACCTCCGGACCACCCCACCAGCGGGTGCCGAGCAGGCCGCGGCCGAGCACGCCGTGCGCGGTGCCGACCGACCACGCGGCCGCCGAGTACACCTGATTTTCCCGGCCCCGCCGGAGGATTCGTGCGAGATCAGTCCTCATCGGACACCAGGCGCACGGCGGCTCCACCGAGAGCCGCGGAAATCCGGCTGGCCGCTTCGGCCACGAGCGGGCCGATCGTGGCGATGCTGTCCGGCTGCACCGTGAACGTCAGCCCGGCCACGCTCACCGCGCCCGCAACGGAACCGTCCGCGGCCACCACCGGTGCGGCGACGCACCGGACGTGCTGTTCGTGCTGTTCGTCGTCCACCAGATAACCGAGAGTGTGCACAGCGGCCAGTTCTCGGCGGATCGAGGCCGGATCGGTGAGGGTTTTCGGGGTCAGTGCGCGCAACGGTGCGGCGTCGAGCACTGCGGCGACCTCGGCGGCGGGCAGCCGGGAGAGGATCGCCCTGCCGACCCCGGTGCAGTGCAGCGGAACCTCGCCGCCGGGGCGGGTGTTCAGCCGGTAGGCCTGGTCCGGCTCGAGCTTCTCGAGGTAGATCGCGCGGTCCCCGTGGCGCACCGCGTAGTGGACGGTGTGCCCGGTCCGCCGCTGCAGTTCGGCAAGTGCCGGCCGCATTGCCCGGCTGCCCGTCAGCGCGGCGGCGGACAGGCCGAGCAGCCGTGGGCCCACGCGGTAGCTCCCGTTGCCGGCATGCACTGCGAAGCCGGATTCGGCAAACGTCCGCAGCATCCGGTGCGCGGTCGGTTTCGGCAGGTCACAGGCCTGTGCGAGGTCCGCGAGCCGATGCGGTTCGCCCGGCCGCACGAGGGTGGCCAGCATTTCGAGCGCTTTGTCGACCGCGCCGCGAGGTTCGGTCCGCCCGGCTTCGGGCGGACCGTTGACAGCCTTCTTCACGACGCCTACCTTAGCGCAATCGCGTTCCATCTGACGGAATCAAATTTCAATCCACGGAAAGGACGACCCGTGGCCGGACCTTCGCCGCTGAGCCGCCGGACCGCACTGCGCCTCGGCGGCCTGGCGCTGCCCGCGCTGGCCCTGCCGGGTGCGCTCACCGCGTGCGGTACCGCGACGGGCAGCTCGGGCCGGGTCCTGCGGGTCGCCCAGACCGCGGACCCGAAGACCCTCGACCCGCAGCGCCAGGGTGATCTGATGTCGATGAACGTGCTGGTCAACATGTTCGACACGCTCACAACGCGGGACACCGGCAACCGGCTCGCCCCCGGCCTCGCGCTGTCCTGGTCCGCACCCGATCCGCGCACCTGGCGGTTCCGGCTGCGTCCGGGGGTGCGGTTCCACAACGGCGAGCGGTGCGACGCCCGTGCGGTGGCGTTCAGCGTGAACCGGCTGCTCGACCCGGCGACGAAATCGCCGATCGTCGAACTGCGCTACGTACGGGAGGCGGTCGCCGTGGACGAGCTGACCGTGGACCTGAAGTGCAGCCAGCCGGACCCGATCATCCCGGCGAAGGTGTCGTTGTTCGGTGGGGTCGCGGTGCCACCCGGCTATCTGCAGCAGGTCGGCTCGGCCGGGTTCGCGAAACATCCGGTGGGCACCGGCCCGTTCACCTTCGGCGAGTTCCAGCGCGACCACCGGCTGCGGATGCGCGCGAACCCGGCCTACTGGGGCGGGAAACCGGACTACGACGAGCTGGTGTTCCTGCCGATGCCGGACCCGTCGTCGGCACTGGCGGCGCTGCAGAGCGACGAGGTGGACATCGTGGCCGGACTGACCCCGGACGCGGCACTGCAGATCCAGGGCTACCGCGGGGTCGAGATCAAGCACTACCCGGGCATCCGCACGTTCTACCTGTCGCTGGACACCACCGCGGGGCCGCTGCGCGACGTGCGGGTGCGGCAAGCGCTCAACCACGCCGTCGACGTGCCGCTGCTGATCAAAGCAGTGCTCGACGGCAAGGCGCGCGAGGTGCCGACGATGTTCCCGCGTGAGTCGTTCGGCTTCGACCCGGCCATCACGCCTTACCCCCGGGACGTGGGGCTGGCGAAGCGGCTGCTCGCCGATGCCGGCTTCCCGGACGGCTTCGACACCACGCTCACCGCGCAGACTGCAGACGCGAACGTCGCCGAGGCGATCTCCGGTCTGCTCGCCAAAGCCGGCGTGCGGGCGCGGGTGGAGCTGGTGGACACCGGCACCTACAGCAGCAGGCTGACCTCGGCCAACCGCGGTGCGCTCGGCCCGATCTACCTCGGCGCCAGCACCGGCTGGACGCTGGACGCGGAAAGCCTGGTGCAGTCCAACGTCCGGCACGACCGCAGGCAGAGCCGGTGGCACAACGCCGAGGCGGACCGGCTCGTGGACGCCGAGGAACAGTCCCTCGCGCCTGCCGACCGGCAACGGGCCTTCACCGGGCTCCAGCATCTGCTCAAGCAGGAGGCGCCGTTCGTGTTCCTCTACCAGATCGACAACATCTACGCGGTCGACACCCGGCCGCAGTGGCAGCCGGGAGTGGTCGGCGTGCTCGCCATGGCCGGGGCGAAGGTGCGCTCGTGACCGCCCCCGCGGTGTCCGCCGTCCGGCCGCCCGCGGCCGGCTCCGGTGTGCTGCGCGCGGTCGTGTCCAAAGTGGTCACCGCGGTGGTGGTGCTGTTTTTCGTGGCCACCGCGGCGTTCTTCCTGGTCCGGCTCTCCGGCGACCCGGTGAAGCTGATCCTGCCGCCGGATGCGACCGGGCAGCAGGAAGCGACGCTGCGGGCGAGCCTCGGATTGGACCGGCCGTTGCTCACCCAGTACCTCGACTACCTCGGCGGGCTCCCGCGGCTGCAGCTGGGCAACTCGCTCGTCTACGACCAGCCGGTGGCCGAGGTGCTGTTCTCGCGGGTGCCCGCGACGCTGGAGCTGGCCGGGTCCGCGCTCGTGATCGCGTTGCTGCTGGCGATCCCCGCGGGCACGTTCGCCGCGCTGCGCCGCGGCCGGGCCGGCGACACCGGCGTGATGACCGGTGTCCTGATCGGACAGTCGACGCCCGCGTTCTGGGTCGGCATCCTGCTGGTCCTGGTGTTCGCCGTGCAGTGGCAGGTGCTGCCCGCGTCCGGGTACGGCGGGCCGGCACACCTGGTGCTGCCCGCGGTCACGCTCGCGGTGTATTCGGTGGCGGTGATCGCACGGCTGCTGCGTTCGTCGCTGATCGACGTGCTCGGCTCCGATTTCATCCGCACCGCGCGGGCCAAGGGCCTCGGCACCGGCGGGATCGTCCTGGCACACGGTATGCGCAACGCCGCGCTGCCGGTGGTCACGGTGGTGGGACTGGAGGTCGGCACCCTGCTCGGCGGCGCGATCCTCACCGAGCAGGTGTTCTCCTGGCCCGGCCTCGGCAGGCTCACCGTGGAAGCCATCCAGAACCGCGATTTCCCGCTCGTGCAGGCCGCAGTGCTGTTCTTCGCGGCCACCTTCGTGGTGGTGAACCTGCTGGTGGACCTGTCCTACACACTGCTGGACCCGAGGGTGCGGGTGACGTCGTGACTGCCGTGACCACCACTGCCGCGCCCGCCGCCGTGTCCCGGCCGGGACTGCTGCGTGCCGTGCTGCGCAACAAACTGGGCGTGCTCGCGGTGAGCGTCCTCGCGCTCGTCGTGCTGGCCGCGGTGCTCGCGCCGTTGCTCGCGCCGTACGATCCGAACGCGCAAGACCTGCTGGTCCGGCTGCGCCCGCCGGCGTGGTCGTCCGGTGGCAGTTCCGCGCACCCGCTCGGCACCGACCAGCTCGGCCGGGACATCCTGTCCAGGCTCATCCACGGCGCCCGCGTCTCGCTGCTGGTCGGTGCTTGCGCGGCACTGCTGTCCGGGGTGCTCGGCGCGGTGATCGGGCTGGTCGCCGGGTTCCTCGGCGGCTGGTTCGACCGGATCCTGATGCGGCTGGCCGACATCCAGCTGGCGTTCCCGCCGATCCTGCTCGCGCTGGCCATCGTGGGCTTCCTCGGCTCCGGGCTCTGGTACGTGGTGCTGGTGCTCGGCCTGACCGGTTGGGTGTCCTACGCCCGTGTCCTGCGGTCCGAGGTGCTTTCCTTGCGTACCAGGGATTTCGTCACCGAGGCACGGGCGATCGGCGTGACCGACCCGGCGATCATGCGGCGGCACCTGCTGCCGAACGTGCTCGCTCCGCTGGCCACGATCGGCACCCTGCAGGTCGCGTCGGCGATCGTGGCCGAGGCGTCGCTGAGCTACCTCGGGCTCGGCGTGCCGAAGCAGACCGTCACCTGGGGCGGGATGCTCAGCGACGGTCAGCTCTACCTCGGCACGTCGTGGTGGGTGGCGGTCTTTCCCGGGCTGGCGCTGATGATCACCGCACTGGCCGTCAACCTCACCGGAGACGTCCTGCGCGACGTCGCGGACCCGAAGGCGTACCGCACATGAGCCCGCTGCTGGAAATCACCGACCTGCGCATCGAATTCCGGCTGGCCACCGGCACGGTGACCGCGGCGGACGGGGTGAGTCTCGCCGTGTCGGCCGGGGAAACCCTTGCCGTGGTGGGGGAATCGGGCAGCGGGAAGACCGCGACCGCACTGTCGGTGCTGCGGCTCAACCCGGAACCGCCGTGCGTGTACGCCGGGGGAGAGGTGCTGCTCGACGGCCGCGATCTGCTGCGAGTGTCCGAAAAGGACCTTCGGCGGATCCGTGGCAACGACGTCGCGATGGTGTTCCAGGACCCGATGACGAGCCTCAACCCGCTGAAACGGGTGGGTGCGCAGGTCGCCGAGGTGGTGCGGAAGCATCAGTCCGCCTCGCGCGCGGCGGCCCGCGAGGCGGCGGTGGCAGCGTTGCGGGAGGCCGGGATCCCCGACCCGCAACGGCGGGCCGGGCAGTATCCGCACCAGCTGTCCGGCGGTCTGCGCCAGCGCGTGATGATTGCGATGGCCCTGGTCGGACGGCCCCGGGTGCTGATCGCGGACGAACCGACCACCGCGCTCGACGTGACCGTGCAGGCGCGGATCCTCGAGCTGCTGGTGGATCTGCAACGCAGGCACGGGATGGCGATCGTGCTGATCACGCACGACCTCGGCGTGGTCGCCGAAGTGGCCGATCGCGTGGTGGTGCTGCGTTCCGGGCAGGTCGTGGAGTCCGGGGACGTGGTCTCGGTGTTCGAACGGCCGCGCGAGGACTACACCCGGGATTTGCTGCGGGCCACGCCGAAGCTGGAGCGGGCATGACGAATCTGGTGGAGATCCGCGGGCTGCGCAAGGACTACGGTTCGGTGGCCGCGGTGGACGGCGTCGACCTGGACGTGGAGACCGGCGAAACCCTGGCGGTGGTCGGGGAATCCGGCTCGGGCAAGACCACGTTGACCCGGCTGCTGCTGCGCCTCGCCGAACCGAGCGCGGGCAGTGTGCGCTTCGACGGCGCGGACCTGTTCTCGCTGCCGCCGGCACGCTTGCGCGCACTGCGCCGCGAGATGCAGGTGGTGCTGCAGGATCCGTACTCCAGCATGAACCCGCGCTGGCGGGTGACCGACGTCGTGGCGGAGCCACTGGTCACGCACGAGCGCGGGATGCGCGGCCGGCGCGGCCGGGCGAAGCTGCGGGAGCAGGTGAGCGAACTGCTCGACGCGGTCGGCCTGCCGCCGCAGGTCCAGGACCGTTACCCGCACGAGTTCTCCGGCGGCCAGCGGCAGCGGATTTCGGTGGCTCGCGCACTGGCGCTGCGGCCGCGGCTGGTGGTGCTCGACGAGCCGACCAGCGCACTCGACGTTTCGGTGCAGGCGCAGGTCCTCGACCTGCTGGTCGACCTGCAGGACCGGTTCGGGCTGACGTACGTGTTCGTGTCCCACAACCTGGCGGTGGTCCAGCAGATCGCGGACCGGGTCGCGGTGATGCGCGCGGGCCGGGTGCTGGAACTCGCCCCGGCCCGCCGCCTGTTCACCGAACCGGAGCACGAGTACACCCGGGCGTTGCTGGACGCGGTGCCGAACCCGGACCCGCGGCAGGCGCGGCGGGTGGTGCCGTGAAGCCGGAATCAGTGGTGCGACAGGACCAGGCCCGCGCCGCCGAGGAGGGCGACGTCGTCCGCCGGACCGGGATTCACCACGACCTGCGGGGGCTGTGCGCCGGTCGCCCAGGACGAATCCTCACGCAGCCGTCGCTCGATGCGGGCGCGGAAGCGTTCGCCGCCCTCGGCCGCCTCGCCGTGCAGGACGAACAGGCCGGGGGCGAACAGCTGCTGGATGTTCACCAGTCCCAGCGCGATGTTGGCGGCGTACTCGTCGAGCAGCGGGTCGCCGGCCAGCTCTCGCACCGTTTGCGCGTCCAGGCCACGACGCCGGGCCTCGGCACGCAGCCACGGCGTGGTTGCCACCGTCTTCCAGCAGCCGCGGGCACCGCACGTGCACCGGCGGCCGCTCGCCGCGACGGTCATGTGCGCGCCGCTGCGTCCGCCGGGCGGGGCGAGCACCTCGCCGTCGTAGAGCAGCCCGACGCCGAGCACCTCGCCGGTGGAGACCGACGCGAACGTGCTGCGCCCGCGTCCCGGCCCGAACCAGCGGTCGCCGAGCACCTGCAGCCGGGCCCGGTGCTCCACGTGCACCGGCACGCCGAGCAGGTCGGAGAGCACCGTCGCAACCGGGTACCCGTGCAGTGCGGGCACCTCGTTCACCTCGATGATCACGCCCGCCTCGGCGTCGACCAGCCCGGCGGCGGCCACACCCACCCCGGCCGGGGTGCTGGGGAAGCGGACCGCCGCGGCCAGCGCGGCACCGATCTCGGCCCGGTCGGTGGTTTCCCGCGGGTAGGCCGATTCGGCGCGCCACCGCACGGCACCGGTGAGGTCGAGCAGTGCGGCCCTGACCCGGCCGGGCAGCAGCTCGACCGCGCCGAGCACGGTCTCCGCCGGACCCGGCGCCGGGTCCGGGACCAGCCGCAGGGCCGGGCGTTCGCCGGAACTCATGCGGTCACGATGCCACGAGCCGACGCCGGAGGGGAGCCCAGATGCCGGAACTGACGCGGATGACCTGGCGCGAGACGAGCGGCGCCGCGCGAACCGCGATCGCGCTGCTGCCGATCGGCTCGCAGGAACAGCACTCCGGGCACCTGCCGATGGGCACCGACACGATGCTCGCGGAAGCCGTGGTGGACGGCGCGCTCGCCGGTCTCGGCGGTGATCCGCAGGTGGTCCGGCTGCCCGCGCTGCCGTTCGGGCACAGCCCGCACCATCTGTTCGCCGCCGCGGTGTCGCTGCGCGCGGCGACCCTGCAGGCGGTACTCGACGACGTGCTGGATTCACTGGCCACCACCGGGTTCCGCCGGGTGCTGATCGTCAACGGGCACGGCGGCAACGACGAGATCATGCGGCTCGCGGTCAAGCAGTACTCGCTACGCGCCGACGTCGCGCTGGCCGCGTGCTCGTACTTCTCCCTCGGCACCGACGCCGCAACGCCGGGACACGCCGGGATGTTCGAGACCTCGCTGATGCTCGCCGCACATCCGGACCTGGTACGCGAACCGGCGCCACGGCCGGAGGTCACGCCGCCACCGCTGTTCGCCGAACCGCCGTACCCGGGCCTCACCGTCGAGCGGCACGGCGAATGGGCACGCGCGGGCGGCAGCACCGACGATGCCACCGAAGCGAGCACCGCAGGCGGTGCCGAACTGTTCGGCAGGCGGGTTTCCGCGCTGGCCGACGCGATCCGGGCGTTCGACCGGGCCACCCGGGAAAGTCACGCGCACCTCGAGGGGACGGCATGAAGATCACCGAAGTCGACGTGTGGGTCGTGAACCTGCCGTTGACCAACCCGTTCACCAGCTCGTTCGAAACCAAGACCGGCGAGACCCGCACTGTGGTGCGGCTGCGCACGGACACCGGTGCACAGGGCTGGGGCGAGACCATGTGGGGCCGCCCGGTCGCGGAGCTGACCAGGAAACTCGGCGCGGAGATGATCGGCACCAGCCCGTTCGCGCTGGAGGCCTTCCACCGGCGCCACCACATGGTGCCGTTCTTCCACGGCTACCTCGGCTACGCCGCACTCGCCGCGCTGGACGTGGCGTGCTGGGACCTGATCGGGCACGTCACCGGACAGTCGCTGACCGATCTGCTCGGCGGGCCGGTGCGGACCGAGGTGCCGATCACCGCACTGATCACCCGCGCCGACGCACCCGGTGCGCACGGCACCGAACTCGCCGAGGAGCTGGCCGGGCACGCCGCGAAGGTGGTCGCCGACGGCGGTTTCACCGCGGTGAAACTCAAGGGCACCCGGGACGTCCGCGGCGACGTGCAGATCCTGCGCGAGCTGCGCCGGGCGTTGCCGGAGGTGGAGCTGCGGGTGGATCCGAACGCGGCCTGGTCGGTACCGGACTCGATCCGGGCCGGACTTGCGCTGGAGGAGCTGGACCTGGAGTACCTCGAGGACCCGTGCGCCGGCCTCGAGGGCATGAGCCAGGTCCGGTCGAAGGTGCGGATTCCGTTGTGCACCAACATGTGTCTGGTCCGGTTCGAGGACTTCGCCCCGGCCGTGCGGCTCGGTGCGGTCGATGTGGTGCACGGTGACGTGTACAAGTGGGGCGGGATCGCGGCGACCAAGGCACTCGCCGCGCACTGCGAGACGTTCGGGCTGGGCATGAACCTGCACAGCGGCGGCGAACTCGGCATCGCCACCGCCGCGCACCTCGCCGTGGTGGCCAGTACGCCAGTGCTCTCGCGTGCCATCGACAGCATGTACTACCTGCATGCGGACGACATCGTCGCACCGCTGCAGCTGTCCGGCGGTCGCCTTCGCGTCCCCGACGGCCCTGGCCTCGGTGTCGAGGTGGACGAGGAGAAGCTGGCCCATTACGCGGCCGAGAACGAACGCGAAGGCGACCTCACCGGATGAGCTGCCGGATCAGCGCAGCGCGCTGACCGTGACGGTGAGCGTGTCCGGGTCGCCGGCCTGTACCGCGCCGCTGAAATCCGGGCCGGGCGTGACATCGTCGTAGGGAAAGGCGTACCCGCGGTTGTCCGGCAGCTTGCTGTGCACCACACGGGCGTAGTGGTTGGTTGCCTCCGCTTGGTAGAACTTCGCCGGATCCTCGTCGGTCGGCTGGTTCGGGTTGTCCAGCAGGGTGGTGCGGTTCAGCGCGGCCGCCAGGCGCGGGATGATCGCCTTGCGTGCGTCGCTGTCGCCCTCCTTGATGACGAACGGACCGCTGTCACAGCTCCACACGTCGGCGGTGACGGGCTTGGCGAAGCTCTCGCCGTTGTCGAAGGTGAGGTTGCCGTCCGCACCGACCTGGCCGGTGAGCTTGCCGATGTCCGGGTTCTGCGAGTCGACGGTGAGTTTCGCAGTGGCGTAGGTGTCCCAGACCTGGCCGATGTAGTCGTCGAGATAGCCGGCGAACTTGTCGGCGCGGTGCTGTGCGGACACCACCCGCAGCGGCTTCCCGTCCGCACCCGCTTCCACCAGTTCGCCCCACGCCCCGCCCTGTTGCCCGAGCTCGTCGCAGATGCCGTCGAGGGAACGGGCCGGAAGACCCTGCACGGTCTGGTCGCCGGAGCCGCTGGTGCTCAGGTGCAGCCCGATCGGGATCGCCACGAAGTCGACGTAGCTGATGTTGGCGAACAGTTCGTCGTTGTTGAAGGTGAATTCGACGAACGACCAGTTGCGCCCGTAGTTGGGATCGCCCGAGGACAGGAAGTCCGGCTGCACGAGGGCCGGTCCGGGGTTGACGAAGAAATCGAGCTTCGCGTCGAGCACGAAGTAGATCCGCCCGCTGCTCATCTTCGGGACGCTCACCTGCGCCATCGATTTCAGCGGGATCGCGCAGTCCCGGTCGAGCGGCGTCATCTCGCCGCCGGGATCGGCCGGGTAGTACGGCGTGCCGTCGGACTGGAGGATCACCAGCCGGTTGTCCAGGGTGGTTCCGGTGATGTAGGCGTAGCTTTCGCCGGCGCCGGACTGGTCGTCGAAGGCGACCTGCACCGTGTCCGGGGTGGCGGCGGAGGCGAGATTCGTGCCCCACCAAGGAAACGTCACCGCCGCCGCGGATGCGCCCAGGAAAGTCCGCCGGGAAATCAAGGAAAACCGCCTCCTCGGATTGCACCGTTGCTCGGTGCCGGGAACGCTAATCACGGGCACCGGCGTGGTCAACGAGTGACGGTGCAGTTGCCCGTTCGGTCAGCGAATGACGACCGGAAAACGGAGGTACGGGCAAGGGTCTGGACCAGTCGGGTGATTTCCGTGCGCCGGCGTTGCGGTGGGCGCAGCGGTCCGGTTTTCCCCGCGGACACGGTGGCCGACGGGAGTGCCTGCTCCACTCGGATGACGACTTTCGTTGCGCCCGCATTCGTGGCAGGTCCGGAATCGGACCGCGTCCGCGGGACGCCGGATACCGGGCGGCTCTCCGGCACCGTGAAACGGGAACGGGGCCCGGTGTGCGCCGCCACGCCACCGGGCCCCGTGCCCACTCCAGTGCCGGCTTCCGGTCAGCCGACCTGCAGGTCGATGCAGGAGTAGAAGGCGTTCGAGGTGTCCGCGATGTTCCAGACGGCCAGCACGGTCTGGCGGCCGGTGTGCCCGCTCAGATCCACCTCGTGCGTCACGGTTTCCGGCGGCTGCTGGCCCCCGCCGTCGATGTCGGCGACCTTCTCGTCGCCGATGTAGTACTCGTAGTTCGTGGTCGCGTGCCGGGCGGTGAAGGTCCAGGTGAACTCGGCCGTGGTGCCGGTCGGCGTGGCCACCCATGGCTTGCTGTCGTCGTTCAGCTCGGCGTACTGGGCATTCCCGCCGTCGCACTCGTGCAGGCCCTTGGGGCCTTCCACGCTTTGCGGTTCGTACTGGATCTGGCCGCATTCGACGGTGCCCTCGGCACATTGCGCCTGCCTGCTGGGCGGGGAGTTGATGTAGCCGTGCGCGCTGGCGATGCCCGCCGGGCTGATCAGCACCAGTGCCGGCGCGAGCGCGGCCCCGGTCAGTGCGGCGACGAGTTTCCGGTTCGCTTTCATGGCAGCTCCTTCGGGGAGTGCTCGCCTCCCCGGCACGGGCAGGACGAGACCCGCGAACCGCACTGCGCGGCGGTCCGGTGGGGGAGGATAGTCGAGCGAAGAATGGAATTGTGGTCTAGACCATAACCGCGGCATTGGGGAAAGGTCAACAGGTGGCAAAGAGCAGCCTTTGCCTGGTTACCCGGCAACGTCCGGACCGCTCGCGCAGCGTCCGGCGGCGGGCTCAGGCGGCGGTCGGTCCCGGTTCCCCGCTCAACGAGGTGAATGCCGACCACATTGCGTGATAGCGGCCGCCCCGGTCGAGCAGTTCGGCGTGGCTTCCCGATTCGGCGACGCGGCCGCGGTCGAGCACCACGATGCGGTCGGCGGAGCGGGCGGTGTGCAGCCGGTGCGCGATCACGATGGTCGTGCGGCCGGCGGCCACCGTGCGCATGGCCGCGGACACCCCGGCCTCGGCGGTCAGGTCGAGGTTCGACGTCGCTTCGTCCAGCAGCAGGATCGCCGGATCGACGAGCTGCGCGCGGGCCAGCGCGAGCAGCTGCCGTTGCCCGGCGGAGAGCGAGCGGCCCCGTTCGGCGATCTCGTGCAGGTAGCCGCCGGGCAGGGACGCGACGAACTCGTGCGCCCCCACCGCGCGGGCGGCTGCCTCCACCTCGGCGTCGCTCGCGTCGGTCCGGCCGTAGGCGATGTTGTCCCGTACGGTGCCGGTGAACAGGAACGCCTCCTGCGGTACGTACCCGAGCGTCCGCCGGTACCCGGCGAGGTCCAGGGTGCGCAGGTCATGGCCGTCCACGCGGACGTCGCCGGCGTCCGGGTCGTAGAAGCGCGCCAGCAGCTTCAGCACGGTCGACTTGCCCGCGCCGGTTTCGCCGACCAGCGCGACGGTTTCGCCCGGCTCGATTTCCAGGTCGATCCCGCGCAGTGCTTCCGGTGGTTTCGCGATGGCCAGCGCACCGGGCATCAGCCGTGGGTCGGCGGGACCGCGCCGACCGGGCGAAGCGACGGGGCCGGCCGGATAAGCGAAGCGCACGCTGTGGAATCCGATCGCGCCCCGCGGCCGGCCCGGCGACACCGGGGCGGCCGCGGCCGGGGTGCGGGTTTCCAGCCGCATCAGCTCGGCGATGCGGTCGACCGACACCCTGGTCTGCAGCCACGAGTCGAAGACCTGGGACAGCTGCTGGATCGGCGAGAAGAAGAGGTCGATGTAGAGGATGAAGGCGATCAGCGCACCCGCGCTCAACGTGCCGGAGCGGACCATCCCGGCGCCGACGCCGAGCACGATCGCGTCCGCGCCGGCGGACAGGAACTGCACGAACGGAAAGTACGTGGCGGCCAGCCGCTGCGCGGAAAACCGGGCCCGCAGATAGTCCCGGCCCAGCAGGCGGAACCGGCGCACCGTCTCGTCCTCGTGCGCGAACGCCTGCGATTCCCGTACGCCGGCAAGGCTTTCCTGGAAGTCGGCGTTCACCGCGGCCACCCGGTCACGGGCCACGTCGTACAGCCGGGCCGCGCGGCGCCGGAACACTACGGTGCCGATCGCCAGCGGCACCACGACGGAGAGGGTGCACAGCCCCAGCACCGGGTTCACCACCACCAGCGTCACGCCCACCCCGGCGAAGGTGACCAGCGCGACGAGTGCGGACAGCAGTCCACTTTGGATCAACGACTCGAACTGGTCGACGTCGGTGGTCATCCGGGTCATGATCCGGCCGGTCAGCTCGCGTTCGTAGTAGTCGAGGGAGAGCCGTTGCAGCTGCGCCCAGATCCGCACGCGCAGCGAGAGCATCACCCGCTGGGCGGTCCGGCCGGTCACGAACGTCTCGGCCATCCCGTCCAGTAGCGCGACCAGGGTGATCACCAGGAACAGCCCGGCCGCCCCGAACAGCACGGCCTGTGATCCCTTCAGCACGCCGTCGTCGATGCCGCTCTTCACGAACACCGGGCCGATCACCGACGCGGCGGCGTCGAGTACCACCAGCAGCAGGCCTGCCGCGAGCGGACGACGGAACTCCCGCAGCAGCGTGCCGAGCGAGAATCCGCGCTGCTGCCGGGATTCCGCGGCGAGGTCCAGTTCGGCGAAATCCCGTACCGGCGGGAGCCGGTCCACCCGGGCGAGCAGCTGCGGCGTCGGCGGCAGTGCGGCGCGCCAGCTGCGGCCACCCGAGCCGCCGAGCCCCGCGCCGATACTCGCCGCGGTGGACCGCACGGCCCGGGTAGCGCGGTCCGGCTGCCGATCATCCGCGCGCCACGCCGAATCCGTGGTTCTACCGGCCATTTCGGACAGTGCTTCGATCCGGTCGCCGACCCGCTCGGCAGCCTCGTCGTCGAGACCGGTGAGCAGGGCCCGGTAACCGGCGCTGCGGGCGAACAGCTCCTCGTGCGTGCCCTGGTCGGCGACCAGGCCGTGCTCCAGCACCACGACGCGATCGGCCAGGTGCAGGGTCGAGCGGCGGTGCGCGACCAGCAGTGTCGTCCGTCCGGAAAGGACAGTGCGGAGAGCCTCGTTGATCGCCTCCTCGGTGGCGGCGTCGACGGCACTGGTCGCGTCGTCGAGCACGAGGATCCGGGGATCGGCGAGTACCGCGCGGGCGAGCGCGATGCGCTGCCGCTGGCCCCCGGAGAGCGACAGGCCGCGTTCGCCCACCACGGTTTCGTATCCCTGTGGCAGCGCCGAAACGAACCCGTCCGCGGCGGCCACCTGCGCGGCGGCGCGCACCTGCTCGGCGGTGGCCTCCGGACGTCCGTAGGCGATGTTGGCGTGGATGGTGTCGGAGAACAGGAAACTCTCCTCGAACACCACACCGACCTGTGCACGCAGGGAACGTGCGCGCAGTGTCCGCAGGTCGTGGCCGTCCACCAGCACCGCACCCGAATCCGGGTCGTGGAAGCGGGAGACGAGCATGGTCGCGGTGGTCTTGCCGCTGCCGCTGGCACCGACGAGCGCGACCCGTTCGCCCGCGGCCACGTGCAGGTCGAACCCGCGCAGCACGGGTGCGTCCGCGGAATGTCCGAAGTGGACATCCTGGTAGACGAGTTCGCCACGGGCCGGGGGCAGGTCCACCGCGTCCGGGGCATCGGCGATCGCGGGTTCGAGGTCGAGCAGCTGGAAGATCCGTTCGACGCCGGCACGGGCCTGTTGTGCGACCGCGAGTACCGCGGCGAGCTGGCGGGCCGGGGCCATCAGCTGGGCGAGGTAGGTGGAGAAGGCGAGGAAGGTGCCGAGGCTGAGCCCGTGGTGCAGGGCGAGCCAGCCACCGAGCAGGAGCACCGCGACCTGCCCCAGCGCCGGGATCGCCTGCAGCAGCGGCTGGTACCGCGACTGCAGCCGGACCGCCCGCAGGTTCGCGCCGTACACCTCGCCGCCGGTTTTCGCGAGCCGCTTCAGCTCACGGTGTTCCTGGCCGAACGCCTTCACCACGCGGACGCCGTTGATGTCCTCGTCGACGATCTGCACGAGGTCGCCCTCGCGCTGCTGCGCGGTCCAGGTGGCCGGGAAGAGCCGGCGGCGCATCCGGTAGGACAGCCCGAGCAGGACGGGCATGATCACCAGGCTCACCAGTGCGAGCAGCGGGGAGAGGACGAGCATCACGGTGAGCGAGAGCAGGACGAGCAGGAGGTTGCCGGTCATCGTCGGCAGCAGCGTGAGCAGTCCCTGGATGAGCGCCGAATCGGAGGTCGCCCTGGCGACCACCTGTCCGGTGGGCATCCGGTCGAGGGTGGCGAAGTCCAGGCGTTGCAGGTGCGCGTGCATCTCGTTGCGCAGGTCGTACTGCACCGACAGGGCGACCCGGCCGCCGCGGTAACGGCGCTGGTAGGCGAACCCGAACGCGGCGGCGGCGACCGCGAGCAGCGCGGCCAGCCACGGCCACAGCGACTGGGTGTCCCGCAGCACCACGTTGTCGACGATCTCGCGTTCCAGCAGCGGAACGACGGTCTGGCAGGCGCTGCCGAGCAGCGCCGCGCCGAGGGCGAGCGCCACTTCGCGGCGGTGCCGCAGCAGGTATCCCGACAGCCGGCGCAGCCAGCCCGGACCGGCCGGTGCGGTCACCGGCCCGCCTTCCGCTCGGCGACGGCCTCGTCGATCGCCTCGCCGAGCCAGCCGAGTGCCTGCAGGAGCCGGTCGGGGTCGGGCGTGCGGGCGGCGAGATCGGCTACCCGGGTGACCATCTGCGTCTCGGTCTCGGCGAGAACCTGTTCTCCCTGCGGGGTCAGGGAAAGCGCGGTGGCGCGGTGGTCGCCGTCGACGTCCCCGCGGATCAGCAGGCCCCGCTTCGTGAGCGTGTCCACGGCAGCGCTGATCGCCGGCCGCCCGAGTGCGAGCCGCTGCGCGACCCGCGAGGCCCGCTCGTCCCCGGAGGCGATCGCGGCCAGCACCCGGTAGTGCGCGAGGTGCAGATCGGCCGAGGACCGCTCCAGCACCCGGGACGCCCTGGCCAGCGCGCGGACCGCCCGCACGGCAGGGTCCGGTGAGGCAGGGTCGGCGTGGGCAGGGTCTGGTGAGGCAGGATCCCGTGAGGCAGGGTCGGGGTGGGCAGGGTCCGGCGAGGCAGGGTCGGGGTGGGCAGGGTCCGGCGAGGCAGGGTCGGCGCGAGCGGCGCCGGGATTCCCCCGGCCGGCGGGAGCGGCGGGAGTACGGCCGGTGGGAGGATCGGCGGCGGGCGAGCCGGTGGTGGCGGAGTCGGGCACGGGTCCGACTCTAGACCCAAATTGTTCGATCGTCGAACTACCCGGGACGGAGGACGCGCGGGTGGCCGGGCGCGCACGTACGCCGAGGCGGCCCCGGGTGCGGCGCCGTTCGCCGAACTGTCCCATTTCTCGCTCGACGAACGGCTCGGCGAGGAGGCGGTCGCCGTGGTGTCGCCGGCACCGGATGCGCGCGCCGAGCCGGCGGAGATCGTGGCCTGGGCCAGTGGACTGCCGAACGGCCCGAGCCGGAAGATTGCCGAACTCCCACCGTGAAGGTCCACAACGGACACCGGCGGGCCGGTCTCGGGGCTGGGCGGGGTCTGACAAAGCCTTGGCCCGGGTGTCCGCCTGCGGACGGCCGAGGTGTGCCGGACCGTCCACTGTGCTCACCCGCTACCGTGGCGGGTATGGCGGGACACAGGACCGTGCGGGTGCCGGTCGAGGGTGGAGAGCTGGCGGTGGAGGTCGCCGGCGGCGGGCGGCGGGCGGTGCTCGCGGTGCACGGCCTGACGGGCAACTGCCGGTTGTGGAACTGGCTGCGTGCGGAGGCGCCGGAAATCGCGTTGGTGATGCCGGATCTGCGGGGGCGGGCGGGCAGTTACCGGGTCGCCGGGCGGTCGTCGGTCCGCCGGCACGCCGAAGATCTGGTTCGGGTGCTCGACGCGCTGGAGCTGGACGTCGTGGCGGTGTGCGGGATGTCCATGGGCGGCTTCGTCGCGGTGGAGCTGGCCACGCGCTGGCCGGGGCGGGTGCGCGGGCTGGTGCTCGTCGACGGCGGGCTGCCGATGGCGGTGCCTGCCGGGCTGACCCCGGACGCGCTACCGGCGGCGTTCGCGCCGCAGCTGGAACGGGTCTCGCGGCGCTGGGCGGACGTCGACGAGTACCTGGCGTACTTCCTCCACAGCAATCCGCTGCTCGACCCGCGGGATCCGCTGCTGCGCGACTGTCTCGAACACGATCTCGACGACGGCCGGGTGCTGCTCGGCCGGGAAGCGGTGCTGGCCGACGCGACGGACGTGTTCTTCGGCGAACACCGCTGGCGTGCTCTTGCCACCCCGACCGAACTCGTGTGTGCCGAGTGGAGTGCCGGTGCGGATACGCCGCCTGCCTACTCCGCCGAGGCGCTCGCGGAATTCCGCGAAGCGCTGCCGGTGCTGGGCCGTCCTCGCCGCATCGCCGGAACCGACCACGCGGGCACCGTGATGACGCGCGCCGGCGCGGCAGTCGTCGGCGCGGCACTGCACGACGTCCTGCTCCGCGTCCGGTGAAGGGCCGCGGGTGGAAGAAACCCGCGGCCCTTCACCGGGAACGCCGGGAACTCAGTGGCCCACGGCCGCCCGGACCGTCTCCTTCAGCGAACCGAGCGTGGCGATCACCGCGGTCGGTTCGTAACCGCAGTGCGCCATGCAGTTGTCGCAGCGCGGGTCCTTGCCGCGGCCGAACTTGTCCCACTCGGTCGTTTCGATCAGCTCCTGGTAGGTCTCCGCGTAGCCGTCGTCGAGCAGGTAGCACGGGCGCTGCCAGCCCAGCAGCGAGTAGGACGGGATGCCCCACGGTGTGCACTCCAGATCGCGTTTGCCCTCGATGAAGTCGAGGAACACCGGCGAATGGTTGAGCCGCCACCGCTTGCGGTTGCCGCCGCCGAAGGCCTTCGAGAACAGCTCCCTCGTCTGCTGCACACCCAGCCAGTGGTCCTGGTCCGGGGCCTTCTCATAGGCGTATCCGGGCGAGATCTGCATGTTGTCGACGCCGAGATCGTTGAGGTAGTCGAGTACGCCGATCACGTCCTGCGGGGTGTCCCCGGTGAAGAACGTGGTGTTCGTCATCACCCGGAAACCCTTTTCCTTGGCCAGTTTGATCGCGTCGACCGCGGCCTGGAACCCGCCCTGTTTGCGCACCGAGGCGTCGTGCCGCTCCTCGAGGCCGTCGATGTGCACCATCCACGCGAAGTTGCGGTGCGGCTTGAACTTGTGGATGTGCTTGGACAGCAGCAGCGCGTTGGTGCACAGGAAGATGATCTTGTTGCGGTCCAGCAGCTGCCGGGTGATCTCGTCGATCTGCGGGTGCATCAGCGGTTCGCCGCCCGCGATGGACACCATCGGCGCGCCGCTCTCCTCGATCGCCCCGACCGCCTGCTCGACCGGCATCCGCTGCTTGAGCAGCGTGTGCGGCTGCGCGATCTTGCCGCAGCCGCCGCATTTGAGGTTGCACGCGAACAGCGGTTCCAGCTCGACCAGCAGCGGGAACTTCTCGTTGCGCCGCAGCTTCTGCTTCAGCAGATAGCCGCCCAGCCGGATGGACTGGCGTAACGGCATGGCCATGGCTCAGAGCACCTCCCGAGGTAGGGTGAACGTGATTTCCTCTTCCGTCAGCCGGCTTTCGGCGACGGTGACCGGTCCCAGTCCGGCAAGGCCCGCGACCACCTCGCGCACGAGGTGCGGGGGAGCCGAGGCTCCCGCGGTGAGGCCGATCCGGCCCGCGCCGGACAGCAGGCGCAGGTCGACGTCGGCACTGCCGTCCACCAGGACGGCCCGCGTGCCCTCGCGCTCGGCGACCTCCACGAGCCGGCGCGAATTGGACGAGTTGCCGGATCCCACCACCAGCACCAGATCCACTTCGCGTGCGATCGCGCGCAGCGCCTGCTGCCGGTTGGTGGTGGCGTAACAGATGTCGTCTTTGCGGGGCGCGGCGAGCCCGGGGAACCGTTCGCGCAGCACGGACGCGATGTCCTCGGCCTCGTCGAGCGCCAATGTGGTCTGCATGGTGTAGGCGACCTTCGCCGCGTCCGGCGCGGTGACGGTGCGCGCGGTCGCCACGTCGCCGACCACCACGACGTCGTCGGGTGCTTCGCCGACGGTGCCTTCCACCTCCTCGTGCTCGGCGTGCCCGATCAGGAAAACCGTGTCGCCGCGGCCGCTGTACCGGCGGACTTCGTTGTGCACCTTGGTGACCAACGGGCAGGTCGCGTCGATCACGGACAGTCCGCGGACAGCTGCGTCCCGCCGGACGGTGGGGGAGACCCCGTGTGCGGCGAACACCAGCGTTGCGCCTTCGGGCACATCGGCGACCTCGTCCACGAACACCGCGCCCCGCTCCTGCAGCCGGCGGACGACGTGGGTGTTGTGCACGATCTGCCGCCGCACGTAGACCGGCGCGCCGTGCTTGTCCAGCGCGCGTTCCACGATGTCGATCGCCCGCTCCACCCCGGCGCAGAACGACCGCGGGCTGGCCATCAGCACCGCACGGGGCCGCAGCGCCGAGGACCACGCGGCGAACGCCGGTGCGGCCGCACGCAGGCGCCGCAGCCCGGTGAGCCCGTTCGCGACCGTGCCCGGCCGCAGCAGCGGCTCACCGACAGTGTCCACAATGGCCCGCACGACGGCGAACGGTTCGCCGGGCGAGGCGAGCCACGGCGACTCCATGTCGACCGCCAGCGCACCGGTCTCCGCGAGCGCCACCCGTTCCCGCTCGCGCACCACGTGGTCGCTGCCGACTACCGGTCCGGTGTGGACGGTCAGGCCGAGCCGTCGCAGCTCGCCCGCGAGCAGGGTGGCGGACGGCACCGGGACCGTCCCTTGCGGAGCGCGTACTTCGGTGGCGACCACGAGGTCGCCGGGGCGTACGTGTGGCGCCAGCCCGCCGCCGATTCCCGCCACGAGCCGCGGCCCGGCCGGGAGCCGGGCCGCGGCAGCAGCCGACCGGCGCGGGCCGAGTCCGGTGTGCACGCCGCCCCGCACGGCCAGCTGCTCGATCCGCAACGGTGTGCAGACCAGCGCCGGGATCACGAGCCGCCCCGCAGGTACCTGCCGAGTGCGGACACCGGGAACACCACGCGGTACAGGTGGTAGGCGAGGTAGAAATCGCCGGGAAACCCGGTGCCGGTGTGCTTGTCCTCGTCCCAGCCGCCGTCGTCCCGCTGCCGGTCGCACAGCCACGCCACCCCTCGGGTGACCACTTCGGACTCGCGCTCACCGGCGGCCAGCAGCGCCAGCAACGCCCACGCGGTCTGCGACGGCGTGGAGTCACCGCGCCCGGCCCACGCGGGATCGTCGTAGGACCGCAGGTCCTCGCCCCATCCGCCGTCGGCGTTCTGGTGCTCGGCAAGCCACTGCACTGCCCGCCGGATCCGCGGATCACGGCCGGGGACGCCCGCGGCGACCAGTGCGGGCACGACCGCGCCGGTGCCGTACACGTAGTTCGCGCCCCAACGGCCGAACCAGGATCCGTCGGGCTCCTGGTTGTCCAGCATCCATCGCACCCCGCGCCGGCACTGCCTGCTGTCGGTTTTGCCTTCCGCGGCCAGCATTTCCACCACGTGCGCGGTCACGTCCGCGGACGGCGGATCGATCACCGCGCCGAAATCGCAGAACGGCAGTTTCGTGGCGAGCACCCGGGTGTTGTCCGCGTCGAAGGCACCCCATCCGCCGTCGCCGGACTGCATGCCCTCCAGCCAGCGCACACTGCGGTCGACCGCGGCCCTGATCCGCAGATGGTCGGGTTTGCCCATGCGGCGCACCGCGAGCACCACTTCCGCGGTGTCGTCGGTGTCCGGGTAGTTGTCGTTGGCGAACTCGAAGGCGAACCCGCCGGGGTCCAGCGCCGGACGGCGCACCGCCCAGTCGCCCGGCACCCGGATTTCCTCGCCCAGCATCCATTCCGCGGCCTGCACCAGGGTTTCGTCGCCGGCGGAGACCCCGGCGTCGAGCAGTGCGTTCATCGCCAGCGCGGTGTCCCACACCGGGGACTGGCACGCCTCCAGCCTGCGCACCCAGCCCTGCTCGGTTTCCTCGCGGATGGTGAAGCCCTCGAGCCCGGCCAGCCCTGCCTTGAGCGCGGGGTGCGTCAGCGGGTAGCCGAGCAGGTGCAGGGCCAGGATCGAATAGACCCACGGCGGCTGGATGCCACCCCAGGACCCGTCGGCCTCCTGCCGCGCCAGGATCCATTCCGCGGCCTGTTTCAGCGCGACCTTGCGCACCGGGTTGAACGGCAGTTTCGCGTACGCGTGCAGTGCGGTGTCGAGGTTCTGGAAAAGCCCGTCCCAGGTCCACGGTGCGCGCGTTTTCGCCGGGGTCTTCCCGATCCGCAGCTCCGCCACGTCGAACGGCAGGGCGCGCACCGGCCGCAGCGTGCCGACGACGGTGAGCGGCACGATGGTCTGCCGTGCCCAGCACGCGAAATCGTAAACGTTGAGCGGGAACCAGGACGGCAGGAAGACCAGCTCCGGTGGCAGGTTCGGCAGCTCGTCCCAGGACCACTGGCCGAACAGCGCCAGCCAGATCCGGGTGAACACCCGCGTTCCCTCGAGCCCGCCGTGCCCGCGGACGAACCCGGCGGCCGAGGTCAGCCACGGTGCGTCCGGCGGATCACCGGCCAGCCGCAGCGCCACCCACGCCTCGACCGTGGTGGACAGGTCGGCGGGCCCGCCGGGAAACGTCGCCCAGGTGCCGTCCGCGCGTTGCTGCGAACGGATCCAGCGCGCCGACTCCTCGGCGACCTGCGGGGTGAGGATGCCCAGGAAATGGCGCAGCAGCAGGTCTTCGGCGTCCATCGTGACGTTGGTGGCCAGCTCGCCCTTCCACCAGCCCGCCGGATGCTGTTCGCGGCGCAGGAACCCGACGCCCGCGGCCAGGGTCTGCTCGGGGGTCCGCCGCGCGGGGACGGGACTGCCTGTGGTCTCCGGAACGGTCTGGGTCATCACGCCTCCCGGTGCACGATGAAACGGGCGATGTCGGTCAGCTCGCCGCGCGGTCCCGCCGGGATCGCGGCCAGCGCCTGTTCGGCGCCGGCCACCCGGCGCGCGGCCTCGGCGGTGGCCCACTCGCGGCCACCCGCGGCCTGCACGAGCGCGGCCGCGCGGGCCAGGTCGGTCTCGTCGGCGGGTTCCGGTCCGGCGAGCCATCCGGCCAGTTCCCGGCCGGGCTCGCCGCCGTGCGTCGTGGCGTAGGTGATCGGCAGCGACTTCTTGCGGGCCCGCAGATCGGAGAACACCGGCTTGCCGGTCACCACGGGGTCACCCCAGATGCCGAGCACGTCGTCCACGAGCTGGAAGGCGAGCCCGATCTCCTCGCCGAACACCGCCAGCGCGTCGACCACCTCGGCAGGTGCGCCGGCGAGCACCGCGCCGATCGCGGCACTCCCGGACAGCAGCGCACCGGTCTTACCGCCTGCCATCTCCACGCATTCCTCGAGCGTCACGTCGTCGCGCTGTTCGAACTCGACGTCGAGCACCTGGCCCTTGATCAGCCGCCGGGTGGTCTCGGCCAGCAGCCGCGCGGCCGGCACCGCCTGCGGGGAACCACTGTCCAGCACCACTTCCTGGGCGAGCGCGAGCATGGCGTCGCCGGTGAGGATCGCACTCGCCGAGCCCCACAGCGACCACACCGTCGGCCGGTGCCTGCGTTCGGTGTCACCGTCCATCAAATCGTCGTGGACGAGTGAGAAGTTGTGCACCAGCTCCACGGCTACCGCGCCGGGCACCCCGGTCTCCGGCTGTGCGCCGGCGGCTTGTGCGGACACCACGGCGAGCGCCGAGCGCACCGCCTTGCCGCCGTTGCCCTGCGACGGCACGCCGTGTGCGTCGGTCCAGCCGAGGTGGTAGGCGCTGATCGCACGGCTGGTCTCGTCCAGCCGGTCGACAGCGGTGCGCAACGCGGGCTGGACCACGTCGCGGGTGCGGCCGAGCACGTCCGGAACCGCCCTGGCCGCTGCGGATCGCATGGTGGCGGTCATGATGCCGTCTCCGCGGAAGAAAACACGCCGGTGGTCATGCTCCGACTCCCTCCTTCTTCTCGGGCACGTTCTGTTCGAGGAGGGCGACGGCCGCGGCCGCACCGCTGCGGGCCGCGCCCTCCATCGTCGCGGGCCAGCCGGTGGCGGTCCACGCGCCTGCCAGGTAGAGCCCGGCCGCGGCGGTCGTCGCGGGCGGGCGCAGCGACGCGGTACCCGGACCCGGCCGGAACGTCGCGTGCCGCTCGCGGGTGACGAAGAAATCCAGCACCTGCGCGGTACGGACCTCGGGCAGCAGCCCGGTCAGCTCCGGCAGCAGCCGTTCCCGCAACGTCGCGGCGGGCAAGTCGATCTCGGCGTCCGCGGCGGACAACGACATCGCGAGGTACTGCCCACCGGCCAGCCCGGACTGTGCGGTGCGGTCGAACACCCACTGCACCGGGGTGCGTACCCCGGCCACGAACGGCTCGTCGAGCACCTTCCGGTCCAGCACCACGTGCACGTTGACGATCGGCGACGAGCCGAGCCCGCCGGACCAGCCGTCCGGCAGCCGGATCGCACCCGGCGGTGCGAGCCGTTCGGTGACCGGTGGTGGCGTGGCGAGCACGACCTGTCCGAACGTTTCCGGGCCCGCATCGGTGCGCAGCCGCCAGGCGCCCTCGTCTGCGGTGAGCTCGCGGACCTTCGTGCCGGTCCGCACTTCGGCGCCGGCCTCGGTGAGCCGGGCGAGCGCCGGATCGCCGTGCAGTTCCCGCAACGGCACCAGCGACCAGCCGATGTCGGCCGCGGCGGGATCGGTGAGCAGACCCTCCTGGAAGACGGTGGCGGCGAGACTCAGCGACGCCTCGTCCGCGGTCGCGTTGAGCGTTGCCACGCCGACCAGGTCCCACAGCGCTTCGATCGCCGCCGCGCTCTGCCCGTGCCGGCGCAGCCATTCCCCGAACGACTGGCGGTCGGTGCGATCGTCGGCCGGGTCCACCCGGCGCAGCGCGAGCGCGGCGAGGGCGAACCGGGCCCGGTCCAGCGGACGCAGTGGCTCGTACCGCAGCAGGGAACCCGCCAGGTGCAGCGGTGCGGGCAGATCACCGCGGCGCAGCCAGGCCGCCTCCGGCGCACCGGGCGTACGGATCGGGATTTCCAGCCGTGGCTGCAGCAGCACCCGGTCGGCGACGCCGAGCCGGTCCAGCAGCGCGCGGTAAGCGGTGCAGCAGCGGAGGAACACGTGCTGGCCGTTGTCCACGTGCAGGCCGTCGCGGCTGAACGAATGGGTGAGCCCGCCGAGGTGCGGGCGCGCCTCGAACAGCGTCACCCGGCGCCCGGCGTCCACACAGGCGAGTGCGGTGGCGATGCCCGCGAGCCCGCCGCCGACCACCGCGACCGGGGTGCTCATCGTCGGATCCCGGTGAGCGCGCGGACCGCCACCACCGCCTTTTCCCGGCCGGACAGCGAAAGCCGTCGGTCGAACACGCGGGACGGCTGCTCGTCGATCCGGTCCAGCAGGGTGCGGTAGATGCCCGACATCGCGGTGCAGCAGGCGGCGCTGCGGCGATCGAGCGAGGGGACCAGCCGCAGGCCGCGGGCGTACCAGTCCCGTGCCCGCGCGGTGCTTTCCCGGATCAACGCGGTCAGGCCGCCGCCCGGATCGGCCAGCCTGCCGTCTTCGCCGACCGAAAGCCCGACCCCGAACCGGTCGAGCTCCTCCTTCGGCAGATACACCCGGCCGTTGAGCAGATCCTCCCGGATGTCGCGCAGGATGTTGGTCTGCTGCAAGGCGATGCCCAGTTCGTCGGCGTAGGTCGGGGCATCCGGTTCCGGTCTGCTGCCGAACACGCCGAGGCACAGCCTGCCGACCGAACCGGCGACGCAGCGGCAGTACTCCACCAGTTCCTCGAACCGCAGGTACTCGCGGCCGGTCACGTCCATCTCGACGCCGTCCAGCAGTTCCTCGAACGCACCGAGCGGGATCGGGTAGCGGCGGGCCGCGTCGGCGACCGCGAGGTGGACCGGATCGGTGCTCGCCGACAGGTCGCCGAGCGACTTGCGCACCCCGGCGAGGCCCTGGAGCTTCGCCTCGGCGGGCTGCTCGGTGTCGTCGCCGATGTCGTCGATGATCCGGGCGAGCGCGTACACCGCGCACAGCGCGGACCGCTTGTCCGGTGGCAGCAGCCGGATCCCGTAGTAGAAGTTGCGTGCCTGTTCCCTGGTGACCTGCGCGCAGTGCGTGTACGCGTCTTCGACCGTGGTCATCCGGACCGCCTCCCTGTCCTCGCGCTCACCTGGAGCCAGCCCAGCCAGCCCAGTACCCCGGCCCGGCTCGGGCGGGCCGGGGCGGCGAGCACGTCCCCGCGGCTCGCGCGCAGCGCGTCCACCGCGGCGAGCCCGCCGGCCAGGAAGCCGCTCACCGCGAGCCGCCCCCACCCCGGCAGCAGCCCGACGAGATCCGCGCCGCTGCCCAGCAGGACGGCGGCGCGGTCGGTTTCCCAGCGCATCAGCTCTTTCAAGCGGGGCGACGCGTGCGCGGCGCCCAGGTCCTCCTCGGCGACCCCGAACGCGGCGAGGTCCTCCTGCGGCAGGTAGATCCGCCCGGCGCGGTAGTCCTCGCCGACGTCCTGCCAGTGCTCCACCAGCTGCAGACCGCTGCAGATCCGGTCGGACAGCCCGGTCGCCTTCTCGTCGTGCACGTCCAGCAGCGAAAGCACGATCCGGCCGACCGGATCGGCGGACAGCCGGCAGTAGGCTCGCAGGTCGGCGTAGGCCGGGTAGCGCAGCACGTGCTGGTCCTGCAGGTTCGCCTGGACGAGGTGCCGGAACGGTTCCTCCTCGACCCGCCCCGCCCGGATCGCCGGGACCAGCGCGCGCAGCGCCGGATGTGCGGCCTCGGCACCGCCGAACACCGCGGACAGCTCCTCGTCGAACGCCTCGAGCTGGGCGACCCGGTCGCCCTCGGCCTCGTCGCCGAGGTCGTCGATGGTGCGCGCGACGCCGTAGACCGCGACGAGGTCGTCGCGCAGCCGCCGCGGCAGAAGCCGCAGCGCGACCGGGAAGTTCTCCGCGTGCCGCTTCGCCGGCAGACCGTCCGCATCCGGACTGTGACGGCCGGGTGAAGTGGATGTCATCGAAGCAAGTCTGGCGCGCCCGGATGGGCGTCTTCTGCAACCGGAAGGAGAATTTTGCTGGCTTCGACTTGGCACGAGACGACAAAGTGGGGTGAGGATAGGGCGGCGGCTCGGGGACCCGCAGGCATCGACGGAGGGACGGCCCGGAGGAGATGGGACCAGATCAGGTGACCCGGATGGGCGAGCTGGAATCCGTCGTGACCAGGCGGCTGCCGGCGATCCTCAACGAGGTCCGCGACCAGTTGGTCGACCAGCACCCGGATTACGCGGAATTCCTCACCGAGGAACTGGCCGAAATCGTCACCGCGAGCACGGGGTTCGTGCGGCGGCTGATCAACCTTGCCGCCGAGGCGGGCGAGCAGGACCCGCCGGAGCTCGGTTCCGGGGTCGAGCAGGTGGTGTTCGAGGAGATCGGCCGCACCCAGTATCGCCAGGGACGGCGGGTCACCAGCCTGCTGTCCGCCTACCGGGTCGGCGCGCGCATCGCGTGGCGGCACGTGTCGGAGGTGGCACTCGAGCTCGAGGTGCCCGCCGAGCTGTTCGCCTCGCTGGCCACCACCGTGTTCGCGCTCGTGGACCAGCTGTCGGAATCGTCGTTGCGCGGGTACCTGCAGGAACAGTCCGACGGGGTGCGGGTCCGCGAACGCCTGCGCGACGATCTGACCGAACTGCTGCTGTCCGACCGCGCGGACATGGCCACGGTCCGGGCCGCCGCGACGCGGGCGGTGTGGCGGCTGCCCCGCCAGGCGGCGGTCGTGCTGGTGGAGGACGACAACGAGCTGGGCCGGGAGCTGGTGTCCCGGCTCGACGACACCTGCCTGCGGTTGCGCCGTCCTGGCCTGCTGGTCACGATCGTGCCCGATCCGGGCGGGCCGGGACGGCGGGCGTGGCTGGCGCGGGCGCTGCGCGGCGCCGGCGCGGTGGTGGGCGCGTCGGTGCCGGTCGACCGGCTCCCCGCCAGCCTGCGGATCGCCGAGGTCACCGCCCGGCTGCGCCGGGACCACCTGCTCAGCGACGATCCGGTGTTCGCCGACGAGCACCTCGACGCGATCATCGTGCACCGTGACGACCGGCTGCTCGACGCGCTGCGCGAGCAGGTGCTGGCCCCGCTGGCCGAGCTGAACGACTCGTCGCGGGAACGGCTGTCCACCACGCTTACCTCGTGGCTGCTGCATCTGGGTGACCGCAAAGCGGTGGCCGAGGACCTGCACATCCACCCGCAGACGGTGTCCTACCGGCTCGGCAGGCTGCACGAGCTGTTCGGGCCGTCGCTGGACGATCCCGCGTCGCGGGCCACCCTGCTGCTGGCACTGGGCTGGGGGCCACCCGGAAATCCGGGCGAACCCGCGTGATCTGGGGAATAACCCTGATGCCCCCGATGCTTAGCAGGGCTAAGTTCAGGAATGCCCGAACCGGCGTCGTGGGAGGAGGTGCGGTGGACCGGTCAGCTTTCCGCCCCGAAGCGCGTCGCGAGCGCCCGGTATGCGCCGGGGACCACGCCACGCAGCGCCACCGGCACCCGCAGCCACCGCGGCAGGTAGTAGTCGCCGGGTTTCCCGGCGGCCCGCACGACGGCAGCGGCCACGCGTTCGGCACTGATCGGCCGCGGCGAACTGCGGGTGTAGGGACGGCCCCGGCGTTCGAAGAATTCGGTGCGGACGACTCCCGGCACGACCACGCCCACCGTCACCCCGGTGCCGTCGAGCTCGAAGCGGAGGCTGTCGGCGAACGCGTCGAGGCCCGATTTGGTGGCTGCGTACACCGCTTCGCCGGCCACCCCGGTGCGCCCGGCGATCGAGGTGACGAACACGATTCGGCCGTGGCGCCGCTCCAGCATCGACGGCAGCAGTGCCCTGGTCAGCTCCAGCGGTGCGGTCAGGTTCACCGCGACCAGCCGCGTGAGCCGGTCGGCGGGCAGTTCGGGCAGCGGTCCGGCCCAGCCGAGTCCGGCGTTGTGCACCAGCAGATCGAGCGAACCGGACAGGGCCAGCACGCGGTCCGCGAGCCGGGTCGCCTCGCCCGGTTCGGCGAGGTCGGCGACCAGTGCGGTACCGCCGGTCTCGGTGGCGAGCGCGGCGAGGCGGTCCCGGTCGCGGCCGTGCAGCAGGACGTGCGTGCCGCCGGCGGCGAGTATCCGCGCGGTGGCCGCGCCGATGCCGGCGGACGCCCCGGTGACCAGTGCGGTGCCGAAGCCGGGCATCAGCCGACCGGCAGGGCCGCGGGCCGCCTGCCCATCCGCAGCACGATGCCTTCCGAGCGCAGCGAACGCCGGAACCACCACAGCGAGCCGAGGATGGCGAGCCCGACCAGGCTGTACGAACCGGCGGTGCTGACCATCAGGAAGTTGCCCACCGTGGCCTTCGCCAGCAGCACCAGCGTGACCGCGCCGTTCACCGCGAAGACGAGTGCCCACAGCAGCGAGACCCGCTGGAAGAACCGCCGCATGCCGGGGTGGCCGGACAGGGTGTCCGGGAACGAGCAGAAGTCGCCCGCCAGCCGCGCGAGCAGCGGTTTGTTGAACGGCGCGGACACCAGGAACAGGCTCGCGACCACGAAGTTCTGTAGGGTCGGCTGCAGGAAGTACAGGAATGCGCTGCCGGTGACCAGGCCCAATACGGTGCGCGCGACCAGCAGTGCGGTGGTCAGCAGCAGCACGGCGGGCACCGGCTTGCGCAGCACGAGCCGGGTCAGCACGACGGTGACCGACCAGCACAGCGCGGCGAGCACGCCGCTGTCGAAGCTCACCAGGGTCAGCAGGAGGTAGAAGAGGCCGGCCGGGACCAGCGTCGACTCCAGGAGATGCCGGCCTCCGCCCACCAGGAGATTGCGGAACGAGGGGAGGTCGATCGTCAGATGGTGTCGCATGCGGTGTCAGCTACCTCCGGTGCGCGGGTCGACCGGTCCCCTCCACGGCTCCGGCACGTCCACAGCATAGGCACGCCGGATGGGAATGGTGTGAGGTGAGTATTCCATGACTGCCGCCACGGGGGTGTCGCTGTTCGTGGCCGTACCCGCCGCGGTGCTGGGTGCGGCGTGCATGGGGCTCGCGAGCGCCGCACAGGCGAGGGCCACCAAGGAGGTGGAGACCGGCAAGCCGCTCGACCTCACGCTGTTCCGGCGGCTCGTCGGACGACCATTGTGGCTGATCGGCATCGCGGCCACCGTGCTGGGGCTGGTCCTGCAGCTCGTCGCCCTCGCCTACGGTCCGTTGCTGCTGGTCCAGCCGCTGCTGGTGACGTCGCTGATGTTCGCGGGCTTCCTCTCCGCCCGGCTCGAGCGGCGGCGTCCCGACCGGGTGATGAGCTTCGGCGGACTGCTGTGCGTGGCGGGGCTGGCCGCGTTCCTCGTGGTCGCCCGGCCCAGCGGCAACGGCGACGTGCTGCTCACCGGGTCGGCGCTGCTGCCGCTGGGCATCGCGCTGGCCGCGCTCACCCTGATCGGGCTCGGGTTCGCCGCCTACAGCCGGTCCGGTTCGCTGCGCGTGCTCGGCCTCGCGGTCGCCACCGGCGTGCTCTACGGCCTGACCGCGGGCCTGATGAAGGTCGTCGCGGGCCAGTTCCGGGCGGGCATCGACGAGCCGTTCAAGCACTGGACGCTCTACATCGTGTGCGTTGTCGGCCCGCTCGGGTTCCTGCTCAGCCAGAACACCTTCCAGCAGGGCCGGTTCCTCACCCCGGCGCTCGCCGTGATCACCGCGCTGGACCCGCTCGTCGGGGTCGCGATCGGGCTGTCCTGGATGGGCGAGTCGGCGAACGGCACACCGCTCGCGCTGTTCGGC
This sequence comes from Amycolatopsis ultiminotia, assembly GCF_039536925.1. NCBI lineage: Bacteria > Bacillati > Actinomycetota > Actinomycetes > Pseudonocardiales > Pseudonocardiaceae > Amycolatopsis > Amycolatopsis ultiminotia. Next base: position 356,367 of record NZ_BAAAZN010000001.1, read on the forward strand.
GAGGCACTGGGCGGCCTGGTGATCGTGATCGGCATCGCGATGCTCTCGACGAGGGCCTCGCACCTGTCGGTCGACCAGCCGGGCGAATCCGCCGAACACACCGAGGCGGAACGCCCGGGATCGGACCCGGACGACGGGTACGGTCTGGCCGGGTCCACCTGTTAGTCGAAGGGGGCACGGTGGAGCGCGTGCTGATCGTCTCCGCGGACATGGGGGAAGGGCACAACGCCACCGGACGGGCGCTGGAGGGCGCGGTCCGGCAGCGCTGGCCGGATGCGACCGTGCGCTGGATCGACGCACTCGAGGCGCTCGGTCCCGGCTTCGGGCCGCTGTTCCGCCGCATCTACGTCGCGAACGTCGAGACCACCCCGTGGCTGTACGAGTTCTTCTACCGTGCGATCGGGCGGATCGCCTGGTTCGCCGCGGCCAGCCGCTGGTGCACCGCGGTCTGGTGCGGGCGGCGGCTGGCGAAGCCGGTCGCCCGGTTCGCGCCGGATCTGGTGCTCTCGACCTATCCGATGGGCACCGCGGGGCTGGCCTGGCTGCGCCGCCGCGGCAGGCTCGACGCGCCGATCGGCGCGTGGGTCTCGGATTTCGCGCCGCATCCGTTCTGGGTCTACGGCTCGGCGGACCTGACCATGGTGATGCACGACGTCGCGGTGGAGCCTGCGTTGCGCTGCTCGCCCGCGGCGCACGTCGGGGTGTCCGCGCCGCCGGTGCGCGCGCAGTTCCGGCCGGGGGACCGGACCGGTGCCCGGCAGCACCTCGATCTGCCGCCGGATGCGTTCGTCGCGCTCGTGTCCTGCGGGTCGCTCGGGTTCGGCGACGTCGAGGAGACCGTGCACGAGCTGCTGGCCGCGGATCCGGACGTGCTGCCGGTCGTGGTCTGCGGGCGGAACGAGGCGCTCGCGCAGCGGTTGCGCGCGCTGCCGGAACCCCGGCTGCGCGTGCTCGGCTGGACCGACGAAATGGCGCGCTACACAATCGCGTCGGACGTGGTGGTGACCAACGCGGGCGGGGCGACCGGGCTGGAGGCGCTGGCGTGTGGCCGTCCGCTGCTGATGCACCGGCCGATCGCCGCGCACGGGCGGGCGAACGCCGCGCTGATGGCCGCGGCCGGGCTCGCCCTGGTGTCCGAAAAGGACGGTGAACTGACCGCGACGGTGCGGGCACTGCTGTCCGAACCGGAGCGGCTCAAGGCGATGGCCGAGGCGGCTGCCCGGCACAGCGAGACGGCGACCCCCCTGGTGCGGGCGCTGGAATCACTCGTTTCGGAGGCGCGGAACCCGGCGCCGCGGCGGCTGCGTGCGGAGGACTCGCTGTTCCTGCACGTCGCCACGCCCGAGGTACCGCAACAGGTCGGCGCGGTACTGCTGTTCGATCCGAAGGCCGACGGTTCACCGGTGACCCGCGCGGACGCGGAGCACCTGGTCTCGGCGACGCCCGGCCTGCGTGCCCGGCTGCTGCCCGGCAGCGGGTTGTGGCGGCCGAAGTGGCAGGAGGACCCGGCGCGGTCCGCGGCGGACGTGCTCACCGACGTCCAGGTCGGTCCCGACGCGGAGCTGGACACCGCGGTGACCGAGGCGATGGACGAGTTCTTCTCCGTTGCGGTCACTCCGGAGCATCCGGTCCGCGCTCGTCTGGTGACCGGGATCGAAGGGGGACAGGGTGCGCTGCTGATCGCCCTGCACCATGCGGCCAGTGACGGTATCGCGGTGATCAGCGCGCTGGTCGGCCAGGCGAGGGGGAAGGTCGCGGTGGTCGCACCGCCCCCCGCCCCCCGGCGCCGGGATTTCCTGCGGCGGCTGCGCTCCTGGCGAGAGCCGGTGCCGGGGGGCGGGGATCGGAACTTCTTGCGGCGGGTGCGCGCCCGGACGGAACCGGCGCCGGGTGGCGGCGTGCGCCGGGGTGCGGCCGCGGAGCTGGCGCGCGGAGTGTGGGCGCTGGCCAAGGCAGGCGCCGCGCCCCGGGTGCGGTGGGAGAAGCGGATTGACGGTCCGCGAAGGCATTACGTGCGAGCTCATCTCGCCGCGCCGCAGGTGCGGGCCGCCGCGCGGCGGATCGGGGTGCCGACCACCGATCTCGTGCTGGCGCTCGTCGCCGAGGCACTGCATCGTGAGCTCGCCGCGGACGCCCCGGAGCGGATGCGGGTGCTGATCCCGATGTCGATCCGCGACACCGGCACGTTCCGGCAGCTCGGCAACCACACCGGCGCCGCGTCGGTGGATCTGCCGACCGGCCCGATGCCGTTGCCCGACCGGGTGCGCGCGACCCACGAGCTACTGGCCGCCCAGGTCGGCCGCGGGGCACCGCGCGCGGGCAACGCCGTGGTGCGCGTACTGGGCGTCCTGCCGCCGTGGCTGCACCACCGGCTGGCCCGGCTCGTCTACCGCGGCACCTGGTTCAGCGTGATCGCCTCGGTGCTGCCCGGAGCCCGCGCACCGGTGGTGCTGAACGGTGCGCGGGTGCGCACGGTGTACCCGGTGCTGTCGCTCGCCCCCGGGGTTCCGGTCGCGGTCGGCCTGATGACCTGGGCGGACCGGTTCACGGTGTGCGTGACGGTGCCCGCGGGCCACTCTGCCCGCGGCGACCGGCTGGCCGCCGCGGTGACCGAGGCGTTCGACCGGCTGGGCTGAAACGCTCTTGGTGCCACCGGCCTTCGGGGTCAGTCCCGTTGCCGCGCGCGGAAAGCGGCCGCCTTGACCCGGTTCTGGCATGCGGTGGAGCAGAACCGCCGGGTGCCGTTGCGGGAGACGTCCACGAACACCCGGTCGCACGCCGGTGCGGTGCAGACGCCGAGCCGGTCGTGGTCCGGGGTGCCGAGCACGAACGCGAGCCCGGTCGCCATCGGTGCGGCCCACGAGCGTGCCCATTCCGCGTCCACCGCGTGGAAGTGCAGATGCCACGGTTCGCCGTCGTGCCGGGCGAGCACCGGTGCGGCCAGCGTGTCCCGCAACAGTGCGTTGAGCCGTTCGCAGGCGTCGTCGATCCGTCCGTCGTCGACCGCGGTGAAGACCTCGCGCAACCGCACGGCGTACGTGCGCAGCTGTTCGATGTCCGCGGTGGACGCTTGGCGAGGACGGGGGGTCCGGGCCGCCAGTTCCCGCAGCTGCTCGGCGGGATCCGTGGCGGAGTATGCGCGGCCCCGTGCGTACCCCGGCGTGAGTGCGTTGACCGCCAGCACGGCGGCGGCGACCACCTCACTGGTGTGACTGTCGAAGTTCACTTGACCAGTCATCTCCTCGTACCCTAGGGTCGTCACTGGCAATCTTCTCATCGACAGTCACGGAGGTGCGGCATGGGGGCGGAGACCGTGTCGAGCGCAGCGGCGGCTGCCTGGATGCAGCGCTGGGATGCCCAGCAGGAGCGCTACGTCGCGGACCGCGAGGAACGGTTCGCGGTGATCTGCGACGTCGTCGAGCTGGCGGTGCAGGAGGTGGCCGAGCCGGTCGTGCTCGACCTCGGCTGCGGTCCGGGTTCGCTGGCCGCGCGGGTGCGGGAGCGCCTGCCGTCGGCCACGGTCGTCGGGATCGACTCGGACCCGTTGCTGCTCGGCCTTGCCCGCGCGCACTACGGGACCGCCGTCGAATGGGTCGACGCCGACCTCGGCGGAGACTCCTGGGCGGCGGCGGTGCCCGCCACCGTGCACGCCGCGGTGTCCACCACCGCACTGCACTGGCTGTCCGCCGACGACCTCGGGCGGCTCTACCGCGCACTGGCCGCCCGGATGCCCTCCGGCGGGGTGCTGATCGACGGTGATCATCTCGGGTTCGCCGACGAACGGCTGAACGAGCTGGCACTGGCCGTCCGGGATCGCCGGGCCACCCGAGCCGGTGTGCAGGACAACGAGGAATGGCTGCCCTGGTGGGACGCCATTCTCGCGGACCCGCAGTTCGCCGGTCTCGCTCGTGCCCGCGCCGCCCGGCAGTCCGCAAAGGACAGTGCGGCCGAGGATGGTACGGGCCAGGACGGTGCCGGCCCGGCGGGTGCCGGGCACGACAGTCATCAGCAGCACCGGCACCACGGCAACGGACTCACCGCCGAGGACCACATCGGACTGTTGCGCGCCGCCGGGTTCGGCAGCGTGGCCCCGATGTGGCAGTCCGGCGACGATCACGTCCTGGTCGCCATCCGGTGAGCGCGGGAGGTCAGCGGGAGAAGGGCGATTCCGGCCGGGGGAGTGGCTCGCCGTCGACCTCGATGTCCACCATCTCGTTGTAGAAGGCGACCAAACCGGTGATCGGGGCGACCGCGGTGACCGGGAAGTCGTAACTCCACGCCAGGTCCTCGTGCAGGACATCGCCGACGCGCACCGACCAGTACGCGCTGGTCCGGCCCTTGTACGGGCAGGCGGTCACCGTCTCGGCGGGGACCAGGTGCGCGAAGTCGACCTCGGTGCGGTTGAAGTAGTACCGCGTGGGCAGGCCGGTTTCGAACAACAGCACCGGCGACGACGATTCGGCCAGCAGCACCCCGCCGAGCCGGACCCGGACCTGCCGCGTCGAGCGCAGCGCGTCCACTCGCGTGTAGGGATTGCGCGGGTGCACGAAGACCTGTTCGTCCTCCTCGAACCAGGCGTCCATCGCGGCCCAGTCGAACCGCACGTGCCCGGCCAGCCCGGATTCCGCGTCCGGACCGTAAACCCAGGCGGCGCCGGGCTTTTCGACGCCGGCGGCGCGCAGCCCGTGCCGGTGGGCGGTGCCGTTCGGGCGGGCTTCCGAACACCCCTCGTCGATCAGGTCGGCGCCCCGCACGTCTTCCGGTGGAAAGACGAACTGCGGGTAGTACGGCCATTCCCAGACGTACTTCGCGCGGACGCTGTCCACAATGGTCGCTCCACCGAGGACGGCCCGCACGCGCCGGGCAACCGGTGCGACGTGGCCGGTCTCGGTGATCGACGGCGGGTGGCCGGTCATGTCAGGCGTTCTCCCGTTTGGGCAGTTTCCAGCCGGGGCGGGGAAAGTGGCAGGTGTAGCCGTGCGGGTAGTGCTGGAGGTAGTTCTGGTGTTCGGGCTCGGCCGCCCAGAAATCGCCTGCCGGGGTGAGCTCGGTGACGACGGTGCCCGGCCAGAGTCCGGACGCGTTGACGTCGGCGATGGTGTCTTCGGCGACCTTCTTCTGGTCGTCGGTGGTGTAGAAGATCGCCGAGCGGTAGCTGGGGCCGATGTCGTTGCCCTGCCGGTTGCGGGTGGTCGGGTCGTGCACCTGGAAGAAGAATTCGAGGAGGGCCCGGAAGTCGGTCTGCGCGGGGTCGTAGGTGACTTCGATGGCTTCGGCGTGGGTGCCGTGGTTGCGGTAGGTGGCGTTCGGGGTGTCGCCGCCGCTGTAGCCGACGCGGGTGGCGGTGACACCGGGTTGGTGGCGGAACAGTTCTTCCATGCCCCAGAAACAGCCGCCTGCCAGCAGCGCCTTCTCGGTCGCCATGATCGGTCTCCCGTTCGGATCGGAATGCACAGTGCTCTGGTGCAGACACTCCCACGGCCCGGTCTATTCCGCCGGGCCCAGCAGGTCGAGCAAGGTACGCACCGAGCGGGACGGCGGGCGCCCCGCCGCGACGACCGCGGTGACCGGCCAGGTCAGCCCGGGTTCGGCGAGCGGGATCGCGACGACGTCCTGCCTGGTGTCCATCGGCAGCACGTCCGGGAGCACCGCGACGCCGAGTCCGGCGGCCACGTAGTCCGGCGTCGCGGGCATGTCGCCCACCTCGGCGCCGACCCGTCTCGACATGCCGAGTGCGGCGAAGGCGCGGTCCACCGCGAGCCGGTTGCCGAAGCCCTGCGGGCTGTCCACGAACCGCTCGCCGGCCAGTTCCCGCAGGGTGAGCTCGGCCCGCCCGGACAGCGGATGCCCGGCGGGCAGCACGGCGCGGTAGGGCACGTCGGCCAGCCGGCGTGCGACGAGTCCGCTGAGATCGGACCCCGGCAGGCTGAGCAGCGCGACGTCGAGCCTGCCGTGCCGGACGTCCGCGGCGAGGCCGGTGGAGCCGGTCATCGACACCGTCAGGTGCAGGTCCACCAGCGGGTGGCGACGGTGGAAGGCACCGAGCAGTGAGGGCAGGTCGACCGTGGCGATGGTGGTCATGGTGCCGATCCGCAGGCTCCCGCGCAGCCCGGCGGCGGCCTCCTGCACCACCGCGCGGGCCCGCTCCACGGCCTCCAGTGCGGCCTTCGCCTCCGGCAGGAACAACGTGCCCGGCTCGGACAGCGCGACCCTTCGCGTCGAGCGGTCGAACAGCGTGGTGCCCAGTTCGGTCTCCAGCGTGCGGATCGTGGCGGACACGGTGGACTGCGTGGCGAACAGGCGCTGCGCAGCGCGCGTGAAGCTCAGCTCCTCGGCCACCGCGACGAAACACTCCAGCTGACGGGTCTCCACCCTTCCGATTATCGCTCATGGCGATAACTGTGACCAGTACTTTTCGTTGGACGGGATCAGTCGGACTGCGGATCGTCGAGAGGGTGCAGACAACCTCTCGCAACGCCACCCCGGCCGGCATGCGCCCGTCCCGGCGGCTTCCGCGCTTGAGCCACGGCTGGGGGTTCCGCGTCATCGCCGTCGCCTTCGCCGTGTCGCTGGCGTTTTCCACCATGCCCACCCCGCTGTACGCCCTGTACCAGCGCCGCGACGGGTTTCCGACGTTCATGATCACGGTGATCTTCGCCGCCTACGCGGTCGGCGTGATAGCGAGCCTCTACTTCGCCGGCCACGTGAGTGACTGGCTGGGCCGCCGTCGCGTGATCCTGGCTGCCACCCTCGCCGAAGCGCTCGCCGCCGCGCTGTTCCTGATCTGGCCGGAGGTGCCGGGCCTGGTCATCGCGCGGCTGGTGTGCGGGGCCGGGATCGGTGCGCTGACCGCCACCGCGACCGCGCATCTGTCGGAGTTGCGTGCGGTCTCCCGTCCGGACGAGGACGGTGGCCGGGCCGGACTGGTCGCCACTGTGGTGAACATGGGCGGGCTCGGTCTCGGCCCGCTGGTCGGCGGGCTGTTCGCGGAGTACGCATCCGTTCCGCTGACCACCACGTTCGAGGCTTTCCTCGGCGCACTGCTGGTGGCGGCGCTGGCGGTGAGCCTGGTGCCGGAGACCGTCGAACGGCGCGAGGAACGCCCGGCGTACCGGCCGCAGCGCGTGTCGCTGCCGTCCGGGGCGCGGCCGGTGTTCGCCGGTGCGGCGATCGGTGCCTTCGCCGCGTTGGCGATCACCGGGCTGTTCACCGCACTGGCCCCGACGCTGCTCGCCAAGGGGCTGCATGAACCGGGGTCGTTGCTGGCGGGGCTCGCGGTGTTCGCCCTGCTCGGTGCCGCCGCGCTCGCACAGCTGGTGTTCTCGTCACTGCCGTCGCGGGCTCAGCTGCGCATCGGGTACACCCTGATGCCGGTCGGGCTGGCGGTGATTTCCGTGGCAGCCCTGCTCGCGTCGCTGCCGGTGTTCCTCGTCGGCGCCCTGCTCGGCGGCGCCGGGGTGGGGCTGGGGTTCCGTGCCTCGGTCGGGACGGTCGCGGCGCTGGCCGATCCGGACGCCCGCGGCGAGGTCCTCGCGGCGCTGTTCCTCGCCGGCTACGCCGGGCTGGTGGTTCCGGTGCTCACGGTGGGGCTCGCGCTGGAGTGGGTGTCCAGTCCGGTGGCGTTCGTCGGGTTCTCGGCGGTGGAACTGGTGCTGCTGGCCTTCGCCGCCCGGCGGGTGCTCGGCACGCGCTGAGCGGGCGTCAGGCGACCTCTTCGGCGGGATCGGCGCCGCCGCGGCGGGCCGCGCGGGCGCTCCAGCGGCCGTCGTGGCGGGCGACCCGGATCGGGTGCCCGAACGCCCGGCTCACGCTGGCAGTGGTCAGCGCCTGATCGATCGGTCCGGCGGTGACCACCGCACCACCGGAGACCAGCAGCGCGTGCGTCGTGGTCTCCGGCAGCTCCTCGAGGTGGTGGGTGACCAGGATCGAGGCGAGCTCCGGATGACTGCGGGTGAGCAGGTCGACGGTCTCCAGCAGCTGTTCGCGGGCGGCGACGTCCAGTCCGGTGGACGGTTCGTCGAGCAGCAGCAGCCGGGGTTCGCCGATGAGTGCGCGGGCGATCAGCGCTCGGCCCCGTTCGCCCTGCGACAGCGTGGGCCACCGCTCGTTTGCCAGCGCGGTGAGCCCGAGCAGCTCGATCAGTTCCGTGGCCTGTGCGGACTGTTCGGGGGTGGGCTGCCAGCGGGGCGGGGTGTCGACGCTGCCGGTCAGGCCGGTGAGCACGACGTCGTGGACGCTCAGCGGCGAACGCAGCGGATGCCGCGGATCGACGTGGCCGATTTCGCGTCGAAGCGCCTGCAGTTCCACCTTGCCCAGCTGACCGCCGAGCACCCGCACCGTGCCGGAGGTGGGATGCGTGAGCGCACCGCAGAAACCGAGGACGGTGCTCTTGCCCGCGCCGTTCGGGCCGAGCAGCGCCCAGTGCTCGCCTGCCCGCACGGTGCAGCTCACGCCATGCAGGATTTCCTTGTCCTGCCTGCGGAACACCACATCGGTCAGTTCCAGCACCACCTCGGCCGGGCTCATGAAAGCGTCTCCTTCACCGTGGTCAGGTGTGCCCGGCTCCGTTCGGCGGCGGCCACCGGGTCACCGGCGGCGATGGCGTCGGCCAGCTGCTGGTGCCGGGCGTGGTCTTCGTGTGGGGAGCGGATCGGCTGCACCCGCAGCAGTTCGGTCATCGCGCGGTGGACCCGCGGCACGAAGCTGTCGAACATCTCGAGCAGCAGGTCGTTGTGCGCGGCGACGAGCACGGTCCGGTGGAATCTCGTGTCGGCGTCCACGAACGCTTCGCCCTCCGGCCGGCCTGCCAAGCGGGCGGCCAGCGCACGGCGGAGGGCGCGCAGGTCGGCCGGCGTACGGCGCTGTGCCGCGAGCGCGGCGGCCTCGGCTTCGATCGCGATCCGCGCTTCGAGCACCGAGACGATGGAAGCGCGCCGCAGGACGCAATCCCAATCCTCGGTGACGTCGAGCGCGGTCACGAACACCCCGGCGCCCTGCCGGGAGTCCAGCACTCCCTTGCCGGCCAGTTCGCGGATCGCCTCCCGCACCGTCGAACGGCCGACGCCCAGCTGGGCGGCCAGCGCGGTTTCCCCCGGCAGCTTGTGCCCGAGCGGCCACTCGCCCGACCGGACCCGCGTCAACAGGTGCGCGGCGGTCTGCGCGGCCAGCGGATGCCGCTGGACCGTGGGGGACATGCCGGATCGCCTCTCCGGTCGGCTGACGGGTCGCCGGCGACCTTACGGGAGTGCCGGCGACCGCTGGCGCAGGGAGTGGGCCGTCGCACCCCTCAGCTTGTCCGAGGAGTCGGCAGGTGTTCAGCGAGCCGCGCGGCTACGCCACATCAGCCAGCCGAAGTACGGTGCGCCGATCAGCGCGGTCACCAGTCCGGCGGCCACCTGCGTCGGGGCGAGCACGGTACGGCCCAGTGTGTCGGCGACGCTCACCAGCAGTGCCCCGAGCGCCGCCGCTACCGGGATCGCACGGGAATGCCGCGCACCCACCAGTGCCCGTGCCGCATGCGGGGCGACCAATCCGACGAAGCCGAGCGCACCGACCGCACACGCGGCGGCCGCGGTGAGCAGCGCGGCGAGCGTGATGAACGCGAAGCGCGCCCGGTCCATCGGCACACCCAGGACGCGGGGCACGTCCTCGTCGAGCGCGAGCAGATCGAGTGTCCTGGCCCCGGAAAGCGCGAGCGGCAGCGCCAGCAGCAGGCACAGCACCGCCGGGACGAGCTGACCGGGCTCGCGTCCGTAGGTGGATCCGGAAAGCCAGGTGAGCGCGAGATTCGTGTTCCACGGCGAGCCCAGCACCGCGACGAGCGTGGTGATCGCACCGGCCGCCGCGCTGACCCCGACGCCGATGAGGACCAGCCGGTCCGACGAGAGCCGGCCGCCGGCGGCGAGCCGGTAGACGAGTGCGAAGGTCGCGAGCGCGGCCACCGTCGCGGCACCCATCACCGGCCAGATCCCGATGCCCGGCACCAGGATCACCACCGCGATGGCGCCGACGCTCGCACCGGGCGTGACCCCGAGCAGGCTCGGTTCGGCGAGCGGATTGCGGCACACCGCCTGCACGATCGCGCCCGCCACGGCCAGCGCCGCGCCGCCGAGCAGCGCGGCGAGCACGCGCGGCCAGCGCAGATCGAGCACGAACGTGACCTCGGTGCCGGAAACGCCGCGCCACCAGTTCGCGACGTCACCGAGCAGCACCAGCCGGTCGCCGAGCAGCAGGGCCGCGACGAACGCGCCGGCGACCGCGACGCCGAGCACCACGCCGGTCACCGCGACCCAGCGGCCCGAACGGACCGTCCCGTGCGTACCCGGCGTGCGCACGTCGCCGCTGAGCCTGCGGCGGGCCAGCCACACCAGCACGACCGCCCCGGCCAGTGTGGTCACCACGCCGGTCGGCACCGCGGTCGCCAGGTCCGCGGGCACGAGTGCGCGCAGCAGCACGTCGGCGGTGACCACGACGAGCGCCCCGGTGAGGCCCGCGAGCGGCAGCAGCAGCGGATGCTTGCCGAGCCCCGGCACCCGGCCGGCGATCAGCCTGGCGATGACCGGCGCGCACAGCCCGGCGAACCCGATCGGCCCGGCCACGGTCACCGCGATCGCGGAAAGCAGCACGGCGGACAGCACCGATCCGACGCGGACCCGGCGCACGTCGACGCCCAGCACGCGGGCCTGGTCGTCGCCGAGGCCGAGCACGTCGAGCCGCCGCGCGAGCAGGAGCGTGCCGAGGATCCCGGCGCCGACCACGGGTGCGGCGAGCCGGACCTGGCCCAGTCCGGATTGGACGGTCGTACCGCTGCCCCAGGCGAACAGCCCGGCGGTCTTCTCCTGGAACACCATCAGCAGCACGGACGTCAGCGCGCTGAGTGCGAGCGCGATCGCCGAACCCGCGAGCACCAGCCTGGCCGATCCGCCCACGCCGCCGCGTGCCACGAGCAGCACGAGCCCGGCCGCCGCCAGACCGCCGACGAACGCCACCGAACCGTTGAGGTAGAACGGCAGCGAGACGCCGAACGCGGCGACCGCAACCACCGTCAGGTACGCGCCCGCGTTGACCGCCAAGGTGTCCGGCGAGCTGAGCGGATTGCGTGCGACGGATTGCAGGACACCGCCTGCGAACCCGAGTGCCAGCCCGACCAGCAGCGCGGCGGCGAGCCGGGGCAGCCTGCTCGCCAGCAGCACCGCCACGGCCTCGGTCCTGGCGTCGTCGCCGGTCCCGGGCAGGATCGCGTGCAGCAGCTCACCGACGCCGATCTGCGCGCTGCCCTGCAGCAGGTGCACGGCCGACAGCACGGCCAGTGCTGCGATCCCGGCCAGGAACACCGCGGGCGCGCCCAGCCGGATCCGGGAGGCGGGCGGTTGTTCCCGTGTCTGCACCGAGACGGGCATCAGGTGAGTGCGTCGACGACGGCGTCCACGTAGGCGGACGCTGCCTTCGTACCACCGAACATCCAGATGCCGTCCGGAATCCGGTGCACGTGCCCGGCCTTCACGAAGGGCAGCTGCTTCCACACGGCGTTCTGCGCGAGGTCCTGCTCGAACACGTCACCCTCGGAGTCGTTCGCCAGGTAGAGGAACGTCGTGTCCGGGTCGGTGATCTTGGTCAGGCCCTCGACGTCGGTGGAGGCCAGGCCGTAGTCCTTGTCGCCGCCGCCGGTCCACTGGCCTGCCAGCCCGAGTTCCTTCGCGATGCCGCCGAGGAACGAGCCCGGCGTGTACATCCGGACGGTGACCGTGCCGGAAGTGGCGTAGCCGTCGGCCATCGTGAACGGAGCGCCTGCCTTGCCCGCCTTGGCGAGTTTGTCCTTCCCCGCGGCAAGGCTCGCGTCGAGGCCGGCGAGGATTTTGCCGCCCTGCTGCCGGGTTCCGGTTGCTTCGGCCAGCGTGGTGACGGTGTGCCGGAGGTAGCCGATCGGGTCCGCGGCGTCCGATCCGCGCAGCGCCAGCACCGGCACCTTGCCCGCGATCTGCCCGATGACGTTGTCCGGCAGATCGGTGGTGGTCACCACGAGGTCCGGGTGCAGCGCGATGATCGCGTCGGTGCTCGGTTCGGCGCGGGTGCCGACGTCCGGGGTGGACTCCGGCAGCGGGGCCACCTTGTCGTAGGCGTTGTAGTCCTTGACCTCCGCCGCGCCGATCGGCTGCACGCCCAGCGCCAGCAGGTTCTCGGTCAGGCCCCACTCCAGTGACACGATCCTGGTCGCGGGGGCGGGCAGGTGCACGGTGCCGCGTTCGTCGGTGATCGTGACCGGGCCGGACGGCTTCGCGGCCGCGGAGGACCCGTCGGCGCCGGCCGGGGCTTCGGTGGTGCCGCAGGCGGTGGCGAGGAGCACGGCCAGCGCGGCGGCGGTCGCCGCGAACGGTCTGCGGGCCGGATGGGGGAGCGGGGACACGGCGGTTTCCTTCGGTCGTTGGACGAACGGGGTTCGGCAGAGCCGGACTTTCAGGCGGAGCGGGCCGGCCGGGCACGGGTGGTGTGCTTGCCGACCGGCCGGGTGCGTACGTGCCCGTCGTCGTCGACGTGTACGTCGATGCGCAGGCCGTAGACCTCGGTGAGCAGTTCGGGGGTGAGCACCTCGGCCGGATGGCCGGTGGCGCGCACCGCGCCGCGGCACAGCAGCACGAGCTCGTCGGCCACCGCGGCGGCCTGGTCGAGGTCGTGCAGTACCACGCCGACCGCGACGCCGTGCTCGTCGGCGAGTTCGCGCACCAGGTCGAGGGTTTCGATCTGGTAGCGCAGGTCGAGGAACGTGGTCGGCTCGTCGAGCAGCACCACGCCGGTGTCCTGGGCGAAACAGGTGGCGAGCCAGACCCGTTGGAGTTCCCCGCCGGACAGCTCGCCGACCGGGCGCGCGGCCATGTCCGCGACACCGGTGCGGCGCATGGCCCGTTCGACGATCTCCGTGCCCTCCGGGTCGCCGGAGCCGAACCGGCCGCGGTGCGGATGCCGTCCGTAACCCACGACGTCGCGCACCCGTACGCCGCCGGGCGTGGGGCGCGACTGGGTCAGCAGCGTGACGCGGCGGGCGAACTCCTTGGCGGACAACGCGAGTGCGTCGTCCGGCGGGCCCTGCCCGCTGGACACGGTGACCGCGCCGTCGTCCGGCCGGTGCAACCGGGCCAGTGCGCGCAGCAGGGTGGACTTGCCGGACCCGTTGGGGCCGATGAGCGCGGTGACCGCCCCGCGGCGCAGCGTGACCTCCGCCTCCCGGACCACCGGTTCGCCGCCGTAACCGAGGGTGAGACCGGTGCCGGTGAGCGCCGGTGCGTCCGGCCAGGGGGAACTCATAAAGGTTAGCCTAACCTGATCGGTGGAATTTCCGCAGACCGCCCGGCCGTCGGTGGCGGAGCTCACGAGCGACCGTTTGTACCGGCCGCGGCAGGCGGGCCAACCAGGATGTGAAACGCCTTTGCCGTGTCCGGTTCGCGCTCTAGCTTCTGATCAGGACAGGAATTGGCGGGACGAGGGGAGCCGGTGCGTGGCCACGGGCGAACTCGCGACGACCGCGCCGGTCGGGCTGGGATGGCTCGTTTCCCGCATCGGTGAACGCACTGCGCGGGGCGTCGCGGGATCGGTGTCCGGTCTGATCCGGGACGGGCAGGTGCCGCCGGGTACCCGGCTGCCGACGGTGCGCGCGCTCGCCGCGGAGCTTTCGGTGAGTCCCACGACGATTGCCGAAGCGTGGTCCCAGCTGCGTGCCGCCGGACTGATCGGCACCGGCAGGCGGCGCGGCACGATCGTGCTCGAACCACCCGCGGGCCCGTCGTCCGGCCGCGCGTTCTCCGGCTGGCAGACCGTGGATCTGGAGCACGGCCTGCCCGATCCGACGCTGCTGCCGCCGCTGGAGGACGCGGTCGCCGCCGGGGTGCACACCGAACGGCTCGCCGGACACGATGCGATCACCACCCGGCTGCGTGCCGCGGTGAAACCGACCTGGCCGCAGCCGGCCGAGGCGTGGACGATCGCCGCGGGCGGGCACGACGGGATCCTGCTGGCGTGCCAGGCGGTGGCCCGGCCGGGCGACGTCGTCGCGCTGGAGGAGCCGACCGCGCCGTGGCTGCTGGACATCCTCCGCCGTTCGCGGATCCACGTCGCACCGGTGTCCTGTGACGAGCACGGCCCGCGGCCCGCTGCGCTGGCCGCCGCCCTCGCGCACCGTCCGGTCGCGTTCGTGTACCAGACCAGGGCGCAGATCCCGCTGGGTCATTCGGTGCCTGCCGAACGGATCGGCGAACTCGCCGCGGTGCTCTCCGATCGGGACATCGTGGTGATCGAGGACGACGACCTCGGCCCGCTCGCGTCCGCGCCTTCGGTGAGCCTCGGTGCGCAGCTGCCCGGCCGGGTCCTGCACGTTCGCTCGTACTGCACGGCATTCGGGCTCGAACTGCGCAGTTGCGTGCTCGGCGGACCGGCCGCGCTGGTGGACCGGGTCCGGCGGCAGCGCGGTCCCGGCGCCGGGTGGTCGAGCCGCATTCTGCAGGACGCGCAGGCGTTCCTGCTCACCGACGCGGCCACCGGCGAACTGCTCCGCCGGGCCGGCCAGCGTTACGAACAACGCCGCGTGGCGCTGTCGGAAGCCTTGCGAGAACAGGGGATCGACGCGCCCGCACGGGAAGGGCTGGCGCTGTGGGTGCCGGTGGCGGAGGAATCGCGCACGCTGATCGCCTTGGCTGCCAAGGGGATCAGCGTGGGTGGCGGAGGCCGCTGTCATGCCGGGACGCCGTCCTCGGCGCATCTGCGGGTGGCCACCGGGCAGCTGCCCGACGATCCGGCGCTGGTGTCCGATCTGGCCAGGATGATCGCCCGCGCCGCCGGGCACCGCGGCTCATCCGGGTGAGCCCCGGTCCTTGCGGTACGCGAATCGCGGCGGGACGCGCGCCGCGGTGAAACCCCGCCGCCGTGAAATCCAGCCCTTGTGAGATCAGGAGTGCCGATGACCGAGTCCGTGCTGGACAACGCCGCCCTGGCCGCGTTGACCGGTCCGCACGCGGGTTTTGCCGAACGTCGCGGCCAGGTGCTGCGCTATCCGGTGGACGTGGCGACCTTCCTCGCCGTCCCGGACCAGCCCGGCGAGGGAGTGTGGGACGAGATCGCCGCGCTCGCCGGTCCGGGCACGGTCGTGCCGCTGGCGCCGCAGGCAGGTCCGCCGCCGGCGGGCTGGGAGGTGCTGCGGCACGTGGCCGGGGTCCAGCTCGTGGACGACGGCGTGGCGGCCGAGCCGGACGCCGAGGCGATCCGGCTCACCGAGGCCGACGTACCCGAGATGCTGGACCTGGTGGCACGCACCCGCCCGGGTCCGTTCCTGCCGCGCACCATCACCCTCGGCACGTATCTCGGCATCCGCCGCGGCGGTGCGCTGATCGCGATGGCGGGCGAGCGGCTGCACCCGCCCGGCTGGACCGAGATCAGTGCGGTGTGCACCGATCCGTCCTTCCGCGGTCAGGGCCTGGCCTCCCGGCTGGTCCGTGCGGTGGCTGCCGGTATCCGAGAGCGGGAGGAAACGCCGTTCCTGCACACCTCGGCCGCCAACGTGTCGGCGATCCGGCTGTACGAGTCGCTCGGTTTCCGCCTCCGCCGTCGCACGGTCTTCGGCCAGGCCCGGGTACCGGTGGACGCCGCGGTGGCCTGAGCGCCCGAGCAGAAACCGCCGTCCCGATCGTGCGGCACGGCGGTTTCTTCGTGCGACCGCTCAGGAATTGCTCAACGGCAACCCCGGCGGATTGATCTCCGCCTTCTTCACGGCTTCGCTGTCCAGCCCGTACGCGGCAAGCCACTTGGCGTACTGGCCGTGCTGGATGAGGTAGTCGATCGCACTGCCGAGTGCGGCGATCAGGCCGTTGCCCTTCTTGGTGGTCGCGGCGATCAGGCCCTGCAGGCCGGCGCCGGCACCGGAGTAGTCGCCCGCGTTGCGCGTCGGATTCGGCGTCTTCGCGGTCTGCGACACGTGGTAGGCGATACCGGGGTTGGGTGCGAAATACGCGTCGATCCGGTGGGACGCCAGTCCGAGGTAGATCCCGTTCTTGTCCCCGGAAAAGGTGCGCACGTCGAGTTTCTTGCCCTCGGCCTTGAGCTTGTCCCGCCACTGCAGCAGGATCTTCTCCTGGTTCGTGCCCGAATCCACGGCGACGGCCTTCCCGGCGAGGTTCTCGTAGTTCCCGCCGAACTGCCAGGTGCTCGTGCGGTTCACCTCGAACCCGAGGTTGTCCTCGCGGTAGGCGGCGAAGTCGAACCCCTGCTGTTTGCGCTCTTCGGTCACCGTGATGTTCGAGAATCCCGCGTCGAATTGTCCGCTCTGCAGGCGCACGAACAGGTTCTGCCACGACGCGTTCTGCACGTCCGGGGTCAGGCCGAGCACCGCCGCGACGAGCCTGCCGAGGTCGGGCTCGGACCCGGTCAGGGTGCGCTGGTCGGTGCCGACGTAGGACAGCGGCGGGGCACCGGCGGGCAGCGCGCCGACCCCGATCACGAGCTTGCCGCGGTCCAGGATGTCCTTCGGCAGCTTGGCCCGGATTTCCGCGACCGCGGGCACGGTCAGCTGCACCGGCTTTCCCTCGGCGGTGTTCGCCGCGACGGTGACGTTCTGCGAGCCGTCCGGATTGGTCGTGGCCTCGGTTGCGCTGCCGCAGGCGCCGGCGAGCAGCGCGACCGCGGCGAGGACGGGCAGGACGGTGCGGGTTCTCATGCGTTCTCCTGGGTGCGGGTGACCTTCCCGAGGAACTCCCGGGTGCGGTCGTGCTGCGGGTGGTCGAGGACGGCCGAGGGCGGGCCCTGTTCCACGACGCGCCCGGCGTCGAGGAACACGACGTGGTCGGCGATCTCCCTGGCGAAGGCGATTTCGTGGGTCACCACGATCATCGTGGTGCCGGACCCGGCGAGTTCCCTGACCACCGCCAGCACCTCGCCGACGAGTTCCGGGTCCAGCGCCGAGGTCGGCTCGTCGAGCAGGATCAGCCGCGGTTCGAGCGCGAGCGCGCGGGCGATCGCCACCCGCTGCTGCTGACCGCCGGACAGCTGCCGCGGATACGCGTGCTCGCGCCCGGCCAGCCCGACCCGGGCGAGCAGTGCCCGCGCCCGGCTTTCCGCTTCGGCCCGGGGCACCTGCTGTGTGACGATCGGCGCCTCCACCACGTTGTCGAGGACGGTGAGGTGCGGGAACAGGTTGAAGTCCTGGAACACGAACCCGATCCGGGCCCGCTGGCGAAGGATGGCGCGCTCGCCGAGCTCCTTGAACCGGTCGCCGTGCACCCGCACCCCGACCAGTTCGCCGTCGATGCTCACGTAGCCGCTGTCGAGGCGTTCCAGGTGGTTGATCGTGCGCAGCAGCGTCGATTTGCCGGATCCGGACGGGCCGAGCACCGCGGTGACCTGCCCGCCGGGGGCGGTGAGGTCGATGTCGTCGAGGACGCGGACACCGTCGAAGGACTTCACCGCGTTGCGCACGTGGACCGCGGCCGTCATCGGGCCACCCCCAGCGCGCGGAGCCGTCCGCGGAACCGCTGGAACGGCGTCGGTGCCGTGGTGCGCAGTGCACCGCGGGAGAAGCGGCGTTCCACGTAGTACTGGACCACCGAGAGGATGCTGGTGAGGATGACGTACCAGACCGTGCCGACCAGCAGCAGCGGGATGATCTGGCCGCTGTTGGTGCTGGCCTGGGTCTCGACCACACCGAACAGCTCCAGCAGCGACGTGATGTAGACGACCGAGGTGCCCTTGAGCAGGCCGATCAGCTGGTTGGCGTAGGCGGGCACGATGGCGCGGGTGGCCTGCGGCAGGATGATCCGCCGGTACTGCCGGGTGCGTGGCAGCCCGAGCGCGGCGGCCGCCTCGAGCTGGCCCTGGTCCACCGAGAGCACCCCGGCCCGCACGATCTCCGCGGCGTAGGCGGCTTCGTTGAGGCTCAGCCCGAGTACCGCGACCACGAAGAAGCTCAGCACGTCGGTGGCGCTGAAGTGGAGGAACGACGGACCGAACGGGATGCCGATGCTGAGCGTGCTGTAGAGCGCGGTGACGTTCGCGAGGAACAGCAGCAGCACGATCAGCGGGATGGCGCGGAAAATCCACACATACGCCCAGGAAACCGCCTGCAGCAGCGGATTCTTCGACAGCCGCAGCAACGCCAGCACGATTCCGCCGATCAGCCCGAACACCGCGGCGAGCCCGGTCAGCTCGAGGGTCAGCAGCAGTCCTTCGAGGATCACCGGCCGGAAGAACCAGTAACCGAAGACGTCCCACTGGAACACCGGATTGGTGACCAGGGCGTGGACGAGCTGGGCCAGCAGCACGAGGACCACCACCGCGGCGATCCACCGGCCGGGCCGCCGCTGCCGGGCCACCCGCTTCGCGGCCAGCTCACGGAGCCGGTCCTCGTCCGGCGGTGCCGGATCGGGTGGCGCCGAGGCGCGGGTCGCCGGGGGAGAAGTCACGGTGGCTCCTGGGGATCGCGGAGAGGGCCAGGAGCCACTGTGGCCGCCGGGCTTGCGGATGTCGAGTGTCCCGTTGGGACTTCCACATGCTGAGCCTGCGTGCGCGGAACCGGGTTTTGTACCTGTTTTGTTACAGGTAGGTCTACTGTGGACGGGAAGTGCGGGCCGTGTCCCGGGGGTAAACCGATCCTTTGTGGACCGCGCTCAGCCGGACAGCGTCCGGTCCAGGAACGGGTTGCCGAACGTGCCCCGGGGATCGAGCTGCCCGGCGAGTGCGCGGAACCGCGGCAGTCCGGTGTGGCCGGGTTCGAGCGGGGCGCCGTGGAACAGCTTGCCCCAGTGCGCGCGGACGCCGAACGGCGCCAGGCGTTGCTCCAGCACCGGCAGCAGCGCCTCGATCTCCGGCTGGCGGTGCTGCCAGGTGAAGTGGAACGCCACCCGGTCGCCGCCGTAGGCGGGGCTCAGCCACAGGTCGTCGCCCGCGATCGTGCGGATCTCCGAGACCAGCACCAGCTCCGCGATCCGGGTACCGATGCCGCGCAGTGCCTGGAACGCGGCCGCGGCGTGCGCCCGTGGCACGAAGTACTCGCTCTGCAGTTCGGCACCGACGCTCGGAGCGAAGCCGACGCGGAAGTGCGGCAGCCGGTCGTACCACGGTCCGGGCACTCCGCCCTGGACCGTGGTGTTCTCCGCGGACACCCCGGCCGCGTGCGCGGGGTGCCGGGGCCCGTCGGCCGGGACGGCGCCGAACAGTGTGCCGGGCACCTCGGCAGGCACCCGGTTCTTCAGCAGCACCTGATCGACCACGTCGCGCGCCCAGTTCGTGAACAGCGAGACGCTGTACCCGGCTGCCTGGATCTCGTCGAAGTGCTCGATCGCCGTCGGCCACGGCAGTCCGTCGAACGCGTCCTGCCGCACCTCGAATGCCGGCTCGAGGTCGAGCGTCAACCGGGTCAGCACGCCGAGCGCGCCGACGTTCACCACCACCCCGGAGAAGACGTCCGGGTCGCCGGTACGGGTGAAAGTACGCAGCTCGCCGTCCGCGGTGAGCAGCTCGACCGCGGACACCGCCGATGCGAGCCCGCGCTGCCGCTGTCCGGAGCCGTGCGTGCCGGTCGCGACGCTGCCGGCGACCGTGATGTGCGGCAGCGAGGCGAGGTTCGCCAGCGCGAAGCCTGCCTCGTGGATCCGGGGCACCACCTCGCCGTACCGGGCCCCGCCGCCGAGTGTGACGGTGGCCGGGGCGCCGGCCGTGGCCGGAGTGATTTCCGTGGGCAGCTCGAGTGCACTCAGGTCGAGCTGCAATCCGCCGGGGCTGTCGGCCACCGGGTTGAAGCTGTGCCTGCTGCCGAGTGCCTTGACCCGGGACGCCTGCGCGACCAGCTCCCGGGCTTCGTCGAGTGTGCGCGGGGTGCGGACCTCGCGGGCCCGGTAGGCGAGGTTTCCGGCCCAGTTCGTCCGGGTCACCGGCGCAGTTTCGGTCACGGCCGCCGAGCTTACTGCGCTGCCGGCCGCCGACCGGACGGGTCGCGGCTCGCCGCGCTGCGCGAGGCGGGGCAGACTGAGCACACCGCAGGACCGAGGCGAGGGGACCGACATGCATTCCGCCGGGCTGGTACTGCATCCGCGCCGGGACTCCGCGGACGCGGTCGCCGCCGTGCTCGGCTGGGCGGCCGAGCGCGGCATCGAAATACTGGGCATCGCCGACGAACTCGAACGGCTCGATTGTGCGGCGGTCGGGGTCACCCCCGCCGAACTGGGCCGCCGGTCGGACCTCGTGGTCAGCCTCGGCGGCGACGGCACCATGCTGCGCGCGATGCGGCTGACCGACGGCAGGCGCGCGCCGGTGCTCGGGGTGAACCTCGGCAAGCTGGGCTTCCTCGCCGAGGTCGACGTCCCGGACCTGCCGCACGCGCTTTCGGCGATCGACGGCCGGGACTTCACCGTGGAGCCCCGGCTCGCGGTCGACGCGCGGCTCGGCGAGCGCACCGCGACCGCGTTCAACGACGTCGCCGTGGTCCGCGTGCCCGGTGACGGCAGCGCGGTCGTCGCGGTGCGGGTGAACGGCGAGCAGTTCGTGAGCTACGCCGCGGACGCGGTCGTGGTGGCCACGCCGACCGGGTCCACCGCGTACAGCTTCTCCGCGGGCGGGCCGATCACCAGCCCGGCCGTGGAGGCGGTGCTGGTGACCCCGGCCGCACCGCATTCGGCCTACAGCCGCGGCGTGGTGCTTTCCGTGCACGACGTCGTCGCACTGGAGGTGCTGCCGGCCAGCGGCAGGCTCGCGGTGGAGATCGACGGGCGGGTGGCCGGTTACGTCGGACCGGGCGAGACCATCGAACTGCGGGCCCGCCCCGGTGCCGCGCGGGTGGTCCGGCTCGGCATGACCACGTTCTACCAGCGGGCCCGGCGCAAACTGCGGCTCACCGATTCGGCGGAGATCCCGCAGGGATGACCCCGTTCCTGGCCAGCAGCGGCACGTCGAGCGGCACCGTTCCGGGGTACTTGATGCCGGCGCCGGTGTTGAGCACCACGGTCTCGTCGTCCTCGCCGAGCCAGCCGGACTCGCGGAGCCGGTCGATCGCGGCGAAACAGGCCGCGCCCTCCGGGCAGACGAACGTGCCCTCCAGTTCGGCGAGCCGGCGCTGGGCGGCCAGCAGTTGCTCGTCGGTGACCGCCACCGCGGTGCCTTCGGTGGCGTAAAGCGCTTCCAGCACCAGGAAGTCCCCCAGCGCCTTGGGCACGGTGATACCGAACGCGACGGTGTGCGCGTCCGGGAACGGCTTGCTCTCCTTGGCCCCGGCCTCGAACGCTTCGACGATCGGCGCGCAGCCGGTGGCCTGCACCGCGACCAGCCGGGGAAGTTCGCCGTGCAGCCAGCCGAGCTCGCGCATTTCCAGCAGCGCCTTGTAGATGCCGATGATGCCGACCCCGCCGCCGGTCGGGTACAGCAGCACGTCCGGCGTCCGCCAGCCGAGCTGCTCGGCGATCTCGTAGCCCATGGTCTTCTTGCCCTCGAGCCGGTAGGGCTCCTTGAGCGTGGACACCTCCTGGTAGCCCTCGCGTCCGGCGACCGCCGCGGCCACCAGCTTGCCCGCGTCGCCGATCAGGCCGTCCACCCGGTACAGCTCGGCGCCCGCGGCAAGGCATTCGGCCATGGTGATCGCGGGCGCGTCCGCGGGCATCGCGATCAGGCTCGCCATACCGGCCCGTGCGGCGTAGAGCGCCCAGGCCGCGCCCGCGTTGCCGTTGGTCGGCATCGCCACCCCGTGCACTCCGAGCTCGGCCGCCCTGGACACCCCGACCGCGGCGCCGCGGGCCTTGAACGACCCGGTCGGCACGAGGCCCTCGTCTTTCATCAGCAGCCGCCGCAGCCCGGATTTGCGGCCCTGTTCGGGCAGCGGCAGCAGGGGGGTCATGCCCTCGCCGAGGCTCACCACGTGCTCGGGCGCCTGCACCGGCAGCACCTCGTGGTAGCGCCACAGATCGGGTGCGCGTCCGGCCAGCTCGGCCGGGCGCACGGTGTCCCGGACCCGCTCCAGGTCGTAGCGCGCGAGCAGCGGAGCGCCTGCCGCCGACGTGCCGGCCACCCGGTCCGCGGCGGAGGTCTCCCCGGTGCGCGAACACTCCAGGTGGGTGAGGTACGAGAACGCCAAGGCCGCCTCCCGTGGCTGATGGGCCGGAACCCGGTGAGTGTGGATCTGCCCGCCCGCCCGGTCAACCGCGTCCGGACTGCGGAGTCCGTCCACTGTGGTCCCGACTTTCGGGGGTGTGCCCGCTTCGCCCGGAACGGCACACTGAACGCGGTTGCCCGGTCACTGTGCGTTCGTGAGGAGTCCCCGATGGCCGTCCGGTCTTCGTTCCGTGCCGTGCTCGCCGCCGCCGTGCTCGTGGCCGGTCTTGCCGGGGGTACGGCGAACGCCGAGTCCGCGGGCCCGGTCTCGTGGCGGGTTCCGGTGTCCGCCGCGCAGGCGGGCGAGCTGGTCCGGGCCGGGTTCGACGTGAGCCGGTCCGGTCCCGGCGTGGCCTACGTCGTGGGGGATCGGTCGGTGGCCGCGCGGCTGCGATCGCTCGGCTACGCGCCGGAGTTCTCCGACACTGTCTACAAAGGAGCTACCGCGAACGTCGCGGCGGACACCTTCTACGGCGGTTACCGCACGGTCGCCGCGCACGAGGCGCATCTGGCGCAGGTCGCCGAGACGCATCCGGACCTCGCCGCGGTGACCTCGATCGGCCGGTCGTGGAAGAAGGCGCAGGGCGACGGCGGGCACGATCTGCAGGCGATCTGCCTGACCAAGAAGCAGTCCGGCGACTGCGCGCTGTCCAGCACGTCACCGAAGCCGAAATTCGTGCTGATGGCACAGATCCACGCGCGCGAGATCGCCACCGGCGAACTGGCCTGGCGCTGGATCGACTACCTGGCCGACGGCTATTCGACCGACTCCGTCGCGAAGTCCATTCTGGACACGACGGAGGTCTGGGTGGTGCCGATCGCCAATCCGGACGGGGTGGACATCGTGGCCGCCGGCGGCGATTCACCCGTGTTGCACCGCAAGAATGCGGACGACAGCAGGGGCGGGTGCACCGGTACCGACCTCGGCATCGACCTCAACCGCAACTCCACCTTCCACTGGGGCGGCGAGTCCTCCTCGCCGTGCGACGAGACCTACCAGGGTTCCGCCGCCGGTTCGGAACCGGAGACGCAGGCGCTGGAGAAGTTCTTCCGGGCGATCTACCCGCAGCAACGCGGCAGCGGCGTCGACGATCCGGCGCCGGAGACCGCCCGCGGCACCATGATCACCCTGCACAGCTACGGCAACGACATCGTGATCCCGTGGGGCTTCACCGACGCGAACTCGCCCAATGACGCGCAATACCGTGCGCTGGGTGCGAAGTTCAAGGCCTCGAACGGGTATCTGGTGGGCACCAACGGCGAGACGGTCGGCTACTCCACGAGCGGCACCACCGACGATTTCACCTACGGCGCACTGGGCGTGGCGAGCTTCACCTTCGAGGTCGGCCCGGACAGCGGCACCTGCGGTGGCTTCCTGCCGCAGTACTCGTGTGTGGACAGCACCTTCTGGCCGGAGAACAAGGGCGCGTTCATCACCGCGGCCCAGGCCGCGGCCGCCCCGTACCGGCAGTGACCTCGGCAACGCCGGTTTGACGTGCGCACAAGGGTGGGTTAATTTCGATACGAAACGGTAGCGTATCGAAAGGGGTCCCTCGTGGCGAGCGCATCGGATGGCCCGCGAGCGGCCGGTGCGGGCCGGCCTTCCACCGTCGGCAGGCCGCGCGACACCGGCCGTGACAGGGCCATTCTCCGGGCGACGCTGGCGCTGCTGACCGAAACCGGTTACGAGCAGCTGTCCATGGAGGCGGTCGCAAGCCGCAGCGGGGTGGCGAAGACGACGATCTATCGCCGTTATCCGGACAAGGCTGCACTCGTCGCCGCCGCGGCCGAGTACCGCTCTGCGGGCACTCCGCCCGAGCCTGCCGCGGCAGGCCTCCGCGAAAACCTGCTCGCGCTGGTCGGGTGGCTGGCGCACCAGATCGCCGAACAGGAAGTCGGGCTGCTCGGGGCATTGTTCGCCGGGATGCGCAGTGATCCGAGGCTGGCCGAGGAGATGCGCCGCATTCTGCGCCGCGACGAGGTCGCGATGACCGAGCACCCGTTCGGCGAGGCGGTCGGGCGCGGTGAGCAGGTGGCGCCGCACGCTGCCGAGCTGTTCGCCGAGCTCGCCCCGGCAGTGATCGTGCACCGCGTCGTCGTGGCCGGCGGGCGATGCGACGAACGCTTCGTCGAGCACCTCGTCGACGACATACTCCTGCCGCTTCTGCGCGGCTGACGAAACGCGCCCGTCCGTGCCGGCGGGCAGGAAGGAACGCCACCATGATCGTTGTCACCGGTGCGACCGGCGCGCTGAACGGTGCCACCGTCGAGCAGCTTCTCAACCGCATCCCTGCGGAGCAGATCGGCGTCAGCGTCCGTGACGTCGCCAGCGCACAGCACTTCGCCGACCGCGGGGTGCGGGTACGCCAGGGCTCTTACGAGGACCCGGCAGCCTTGCGCCACTCCTTCGAGGGTGCCGAACAGGTCCTGCTCGTCTCCTCCAGCGATCCGCACGCGGACGCGGTCTCGCTGCACCGCAACGGCATCGAGGCCGCCGTCGAAGCAGGCGCCCGGCGCATCCTCTACACCAGTCACCAGGGCGCCGGCGCCGAGAGTCCCTTCCGCCCGGCACGCGACCACGCTGCCACCGAAGAGCTCCTCGCCGGCTCCGGCGTCGCGTGGACCTCGCTGCGCAACGGCTTCTACGCCCACAGCCTGGGCTGGTTGCTCGGACCCTGGCAGCAGACCGGCACGATCACGGCCCCGGCCGACGGGCCGGTCTCCTGGACCGACCGCGCCGACGCCGCCACCGCGGCAGCGGTCATCCTGGCCGGCGACCGGACGTTCGAAGGCCCGGTCACGCTCACCGCGAGCCACGCCGTGACCTTCGCCGACATCGCTGCCATGGCCTCCGGGATCAGCGGCCATGAGGTCAAGCGCATCGTGGTCGACGACGAGGAGTGGATCGCGGGGAAGGTCGCTGCCGGTACCCCGGAAGCGATGGCACGGATGACGCTCACCACGTTCCGGGCCGCCCGCGAGGGCCGTTTCGCCGGAGTCGACCCGCTGCTGGCCGAACTCCTGCAGCGCGAACCGCGCACGGTGGCCGACCGGATCGCGGCAGGCATCTGATCGTCTCGGGCGGGGATCCCGCCGCTCGACGGGACCGGCGCCGGCGTACCTCCGCCACGGCAGGCGGTGGTACCCCTTCCCCGGCGCCGGCCGGTGCCGTTCGTGCCCGAAGAGGCGGGTGCTAGTGGTGCGGGTCCTCGGCTCGGCCGAGCAGGTCGTGCACCGTGTCGAGGCTGTCGTACTCCTGTTCGGGCAGGGTGCCCAGCCGGCCGAGGACCGCGTCGTCGGCGCCGCGGGCGGTTGCGCGGCGCAGGATCTCCGCGCGGTCGCACGGGTAGCGGACTTCGGTGAGGTACTCGTGGATCTCCGGCATCTCCGGCCTCCTCTCCTGGTGGCACCCGGTTACCCGCCAGGTGCATCCGCACACCCGGACAGCGGCGGCAGTACTCCGTGCGGTGCGGTGGGTCACCCCGGTCTTCGGCCGGTGTCCGCAGCGTGGGAGGTGGGCGTGTCGCTGGTGGTGGCCGGTCCCGGTCTGGGAGTGTGCACGCTGGCGGACAATTCGGCCGTGCTGGGCGCGGACGCGGCCACCGGAGGTGGACTGATGAAGATGGCACGCGGACTGGGTACCGCACTGAGCGGGACACCGGGGACGAGGTGCCTGCACACCGGCGGCGAACCGGGCACCCGCACAGCACGGACCGGCGCCGCCCTCCCGGCCACCGCGACCGGCCGCACGACGGCGCCCGGCCGGTCCGTCCGCGCCAAGGTGGCCCGGTGACGGAGAAACCCGCCCCGAGGACACCGCCGACCGCCCCCGGGACACCGGAATCCGCCGCCGAGACGGCCCCGTCCGCGGCGGGGGCGCAACCCGGGTCGGTCCCGCCGGAGCCCGGTCAGGAGACCGCAAAGTCCGCGTCGGTGGCCCGACGCGGCTCGGAACCTGCTGCGGAGACGGCAGAGCCCACGACGACGAAGCCCGAGCCGGCCCCGCCGGAATCCAGCGCGGAAGAGCCGCCAGCCGGGGCGACCTCACTGGGGTCCGGCGTGGGGAGGTCGCACCCGGGCTCGGTCTCGTCGGAACCCGGCGTGGGGAGGCCGCACCCGGGCTCGGTCTCGTCGGAACCCGGCGTGGGGAGGTCGCACCCGGGCTCGGTCTCGTCGGAATCCGGCGTGGGGAGGTCGCACCCGGGCTCGGTCTCGTCGGAATCCGGCGTGGGGACGAGGTCGCGACCGGGCTTGGTCTCGTCGGGATCTGCTGCCGAAGGGGCGGCGTCGGCGGTGGCGCAACCGGACTCGGCTTCCCCGGCGTCCGGGGCGCAGGCGCCGCAAGGCGGGGCGGGGTCGTCGGGGGCCGGGCCGGTGCCGCCGGAGCCCGCGCTCGCCGATGTGGTTGCTCGGCTTCGGCGGGCGATGCGCCGCGCCGCGCGGACTGCTGATCCGGACAACACGCTTTCCGTGGCGCAGCTGGAGCTGCTGTCCTGCCTTGCGGAGAATCCCGGCGCCCGGCCGAGCAGGCTGGCGCAGCTGCTGAAGCTCGCGCCGAACTCGGTCACCACCATGGTCACCGGGTTGCGGACGCGTGACCTGGTCACCCGGACCAGCGGCGGTGACGACCGGCGCACCGTCGCGCTCGAGCTGACCCCCGCCGGTCAGGCGGCGGTCGGGCGCTGGCAGGGGCACAACGCCGCGATCCTCGCCGCGGCGCTGGATCGCGTGCACCCCGCGTGGCGGCACCTCATTGCCGCCGCGATCCCCGCGCTCGCCGAACTCGTCGGCGCGATCGACGACCTCGCGGAGACCGGTACGCAACGGGGCTGACCCGCCCGGGTCAGCCCCGCTGGGGCACCGCTTTTCCGGCACGCGGGCGCAACGCGGCGAACGCACTGCCGAGGGCGAACCGGCCCGGCCCGGTGAACGCGAGCACCAGCAGCGCCCAGCAGAACAGCACGGACGCCTCGCCACCGTTCTCGATGGGGAACAGCCCGCGCGACGCGTGCACGGTGAAGTAGGCGAACGCCATCGAACCGGATCCGAGCAGTGCGGCGACCCTCGTGCCGACGCCGAGGCACACCAGCGAGCCTGCGCCGAACTGGATCAGCGCGGCCCACCAGCCCGGCCAGGTGCCCACCTCGGCAGCGGTATGCGCGCCGAGCAGCCCGAACAGGCTTTTCACGCCGTGGCAGGCGAAAAGGAAGCCGATGACGATGCGGAACAGTCCGAGCGCGTGGTCCCGGGTCGCGTCCAGCCGGTGCATGGTGCCTCCACAGGGGGCGTCTCCGGCGGGCGGGTCCGGGTCCCGCCCGCAAATGGTCCAGACCTTCTGAAGGGTTTCAGGTATACCGGGCGGCCGGTTCGGGCGATACCTGCGAAAGTCAGTTTCGCCCGATCCGCCCATCGGATCCGGCCGGGCTACAGTGCCGTCCGTGGGTGATACCGAGCATTCCGTTGGCGAGTTCACGGTGGGACTGCTGCACCCCGGTACGATGGGCACGGCAGTCGGTGCCGCGCTGGTCGCGCGCGGGGTGCCGGTCCGGTGGGTGTCCGCCGGGCGCGGTCCGGCGTCCCGGCAGCGGGCGGCCGAAGCGGGCTTCGTCGAAACGTCGGACTTCGACGCGCTGGCCGGGTGCCGGATCGTGCTGAGCATCTGCCCGCCGACGGCCGCGACGGCGGTCGCGGCACAGGTCGCGGCCACCGGTTTCGGGGGAATCTACGTCGACGCCAACGCGATCAGCCCGGAACACGCGGCGGGCCTCGGTGCGCTGTTCCGGCCGGAGGTCCGCGTCGTGGACGGCGGAATCGTCGGACCACCGCCCCGTTCGGCAGGCACCACCCGGCTCTACCTGTCCGGCTCCGCGGCGGCCACGGTCGCCGAGCTCTTCGAAGGCGGTCCGCTGCGCACCATCGTGCTCGACGGACCGGTCGGTCGAGCGTCCGCACTGAAACTGGGATTCGCCTCGTACAACAAGCTGACGTTCGCACTGGCCGCCCAGTCGTACGCGCTCGCCGCACAGCACGGCGTCGAGGCCGAATTGCGTGAACTGGCCGGGGAAACCCTGCCGGACACCCCGCTGGGACAGCCCGCGCAGCTGCGCTCGGCCGGGCAGAAAGCCTGGCGCTGGGAGGGCGAGATGGCCGAGATCGCCGCCGCGATCGAGGCCGCCGAGCTGTCCCCGGATCTGCTCACCGCGGTCGGTGCGTTGTTCGCCCGGTGGCGAGAGCACCGTGACGACGAGGACGTGACCGTCGCGGAGTTGCTTGCCGCGCTGCGGGTCAGTGCCCCCGGAGCCGGGCCACCGCGGGGGCGAAGGCCTCGATGAACGCGCCGTTCACGCTGACGTAGGAAATCCCGTACTCCTCGCGCCGCCGTTCGAGTTCGTCGGCCAGCGCGGACGGATCGGCAGGCACGATGGTCAGCGATTCGTGCGCACGCAGGGTGTCGGCGTCCACGGCGATGAAGCTGCGGACCTGCGGCGGGACCTGATCGCCGACCACGAAGATGTTCATCGCCAGTTCCACCTCCCGCTCGCCTGCCGCGGCACGGACCTCCGCGGCGTGCTCGGCGAAGTCGGCGCGGCTGGTGAGTACCCCGTCGGCGAGGGTCACGATGTCCGCGCGCTCCCCGGCGAGGCGGCGTGCCCGCGGCCCGCCCGCGGCGACCATCACCGGGGTGTGCTCCTCGCCGTCGAGGCGGCGTACGTGCGAGATCGTGTCCGCGACCTGGGCGAGGCGTTCCTTCCCGGTGCCGTAGGGCAGGCCGAGTTCGGCGGCGGCCTCGCGCATCGCCGGGATCCCGGTGCCGATGCCGAGTTCGAACCGGCGGTCGGTGAGCACGCTCAGGCTGTGCGCTTCCCACGCGGCCGCGCGCGGCGTGCGCAGCGGACTGGCCAGCACGAACGAGCCGACCCGCAGCTCACTCGTCGCGGTCGCCGCCACGGCCAGCGCCGCGGTGGGAGTGGGTGCGTCCAGGCTGTCCGGCGAAAGCAGCGTCGAATAGCCGAGATCCTCCGCGCGGCGGGCCGTCTCCCGCCACTGCGCGGCGCCCTGGCGCGCCGCCGCGACCACGCCGAACCGGAACTTTCCTGCCGTCATGCCGTCACCCCCGAAAAAGTCGTACCCCGATCCAAGCACACTTCGGCTCGATCGGACCGCGTCCGGCGGAAATCGGCGGCCCGCGTCCCGCCACTGTCCTCTTGCGACAGTCGACGTATCCGGCCGAATCGGACCGTGCCGGTATCCGGATGCCGTTCGCCGGTGGCATAACCGGTTTCCGGCAGGCGGTCCCGGGCCTACCGTGGCCGCCATGCACGCACCGATCACCGGCACGGCGGCCGGCGTACCGTTCACCGCGCTGCCGCCGTCCGACGATGCCGCCAGCCAGCTGGTCCTCACCTGGCACATGCTGGACGCGCCGAGGTCCGACCCGGCGTTCGCGGCGGCGCTGCCGATGCACGGGCTGCCCGCGTGGCGGGTGCATCTGGGCATGCCGATGTGCGGGGCCCGGATGGTCGATGGCAAGCTCGACGCCGCCGTCGAGCTGCTCCGCGAGGATCCGCTGATGCTCTTCCTGGATCCGGTCATCCGGCAGGCGAGCGAGGAGTTCCCGGCCGCGCTCGCGTCGATCCGCGCGCAGCTGCCGGTCGACGACGGCCCGATCGGCGTGCTCGGCGCGTCCGCGGGCGGGGCCGTCGCACTGCGGATCCTCGCGGACACCGGCACCCCGGTCTTCGCCGGTGCGCTGGTGAACGCGGCCATCCGGATGCGGTCGGTCGTCGACCTGTTCTCCGGCGACTACCCGTACACCGCCGAGTCCGAGAAAGCCGTGGACAGCCTGGATTTCCTGGCCAAGGCGGACGTGCTCGCGAGCCGCGCCCCGCTGCTGGTCGTCAGCGGTGAGCTGGATCATCCCGGCCTGCGGGCCGATGCGGTGCACCTCGCCGAGGCCATGGGAGAGCGGGCCGAACTGCTGACCGTCCCCGGCCTCGCGCATCCGCTGGCCGAGGAACCCGGGATCGAGCCGGCACCCCAGTCGCAGCCGGCCGGTGCGGTGGACGACGGCCTGACCGGGTGGTTCCGGCGGCACCTGTCCGCTAACTCAAGCACTTGACTTAACTTGGCCCGTTCCGGTTGACTGATCACGAACCCGGGGCGGGATGCGGGACAGGGCGGGCGCCGGGTGGGAGATCGCCGTCGGCACCCAGGAGGACCTGATGACCAGCACGCTCGACCCGGCAGGTGCGCCGGACTTCCCCATGCCGCGGGCGGATCGCTGCCCGTTCGACCCGCCGCCCGCCGCGCGCGGGCTGCAGGAGGAGGCGCCGCTCGCGCGCGTGCGGCTGTGGGACGGCAGCACCCCGTGGCTGGTCACCCGGTACGCCGAGCAGCGTGCGCTGATGGCCGACCCGCGGGTGAGCGCGGACGTCACCCGGCCCGGCTACCCGAGCCAGGTGCCGATCCCGCCGGGCGGCACCGGGATCAGCTTCATCCTGATGGACGATCCGGAACACGGCAGGCTGCGGCGCATGGTCACCGGTGCGTTCACCGTCAAGCGCACCGAGATCCTGCGCCCGGCCGTGCAACGGATCGTGGACGAGCAGATCGACGCGATGCTGGCCGGGCCGAACCCGGCCGACCTGGTGCAGGCGTTCGCGCTGCCGGTGCCGTCCCTGGTGATCTGCGAGCTGCTCGGCGTGCCGTATGCCGACCACGACTTCTTCCAGGACAACAGCAAGATCCTGATCCGCCGCTCCGCCGAGCCGGCGGACCGGCACGCCGCGCAGCGGGCCCTGTCCGGGTACCTGGACGAGCTGATAGGGACGAAGCTCGAACGCCGTGGCGACGATCTGCTGTCCGGGCTCGCCGACCGCGTCGAAGCGGGGGAGCTGACCCGGTCCGAGGCCGCCCAGATGGGCGTGCTGCTGCTGATCGCCGGGCACGAGACGACGGCCAACATGATCGCACTCGGCACGCTCGCGTTGCTGCGCGATCCGGACCAGCTGGCGTTGCTGCGCGAATCCGGGGACGAGCCGGCGGTGGTCGCGTCGGCGGTCGAGGAGCTGCTGCGCTATCTCACCATCACGCACAGCGGCCGCCGCCGGGTTGCGCTCGAGGACATCGAGATCGCCGGGCAGACCATCCGCGCGGGCGAGGGCCTGATCATGGCCAACGACATCGCGAACCGGGATGCGTCGGTCTTCCCCGATCCGGACCGGCTCGACCTGACCCGCAACCCGCGCCGGCACGTGGCGTTCGGTTTCGGCGTGCACCAGTGCCTCGGCCAGCCGCTGGCCCGGCTGGAACTGCAGGTGGTGTACCGCACGCTGTACCGGCGGATCCCCACGCTCGCGCTCGCCGCGGACGTCGAGGACATCCCGTTCAAGCACGACGGCTCGGTCTACGGCGTGTACGAGCTGCCGGTGCGCTGGTAGCGCCGGGTCAGACGCTGCGCAGCACGGAGACGACGGCGCCGAGCACCACCGCCCGGTCGCCGTCGAGCACGTCGTAGGCCGGGTTGCGCGGCTCCAGGTAGACGTGCCCGTCGCGGCGGCGGTAGACCTTGACCGTGGCCTCCTCGTCGATCATCGCGGCGACGATCTGGCCCGAATGCGCTTCGGACTGCTGTTTCACCACCACGATGTCGCCGTCGCAGATCGCCGCGTCGACCATCGAGTCCCCGCGCACCCGCAGCCCGAACACGGTGCCCCGGCCGGTGAGCCCGCGCGGCAGCTCAAGGGTGTCGTCCACGTGTTCCTGCGCGGAGATCGGCGTGCCCGCGGCGATGTCGCCGACCACCGGCACGCGCACCGAGTCGCCGTTCTCGCGCTCGGGGCGGTCGCCGAGGAACGCCCGCACGTCGATCGGCCGCGACATCGCGGCACTGCGGCGCAGGAACCCCTTGTCCTCCAGCGCGGCGAGGTGCTTCGACACCGACGAGGTGGACCGCAGCCCGACCGCCTCGCCGATCTCCCTGGTGCTCGGCGAGTACCCGTGCCGCCCGACCCAGTCCCGGATGGTGGCGAGGATGTGCTGCTGCCGAGCGGGCAGCCCCGAGGCGTCGAGCTGGTCGAAGATGTCGTCGTAGGCACTCACCTGCGGAATCGTAGAGGCCCCGCCATCGGCACCGGGCGCCCGGGTCGGTCTTCCACAGTGGACGGAGGGCCGGGTCCCGTACCGGCATCTGCCGATCGGGACACCGGCCCCGGTCACCAGCGCCGGCCAGGGGCGGGTTCGCACAGCGCACGCCCGGCTTCCGTGGTCGCTGCTGCAATTCGCGGTGGCGATACCCGGTGCACCCGGCAGGGTCGACACCGGGCGGAGATCGCCCTTCGCCGAGGTCTTCCCGCCGGCAGTCCCGATCGGCAGTCCCGGTGTCCATAGTGGACCCCCAGGTACGTGGTCACGGCCGGCGGGGCAGTACGCAGAATTCGTTCCCCTCCGGGTCCTGCAGCACCACCCAGCGGTCGTCCTCCGGGTCGTCCACCAGGGTGGCGCCCAGGGTGACCAGGCGGGCCACCTCGTCGCGCTGTTCGACGGTTTCCGGGGCCACGTCCAGGTGCAGCCGGTTCTTGCCCGCTTTTCCCTCTGGCACCGGCTGGAACAACACCGACGGGCGGTCCGGTGCCTTCAGCTCGACGTAGGTGGTGCCGTGGCTGTCGGCCCACCGGTCCGGCGGTGGGTAGCCGAGGACTTCCCGCCAGAACTCGGCAAGGGCGTCGGCGTCCCGGCAGTCCACGGCGATCGCGATCAGGCGGCTGCTCATACCGGCGGGCTACCCGTGCCGGTGCGGGATTACGCGTGGCGCGAGCGGGTAGCCGGGGGAGACCACGGACAGAAGGGGAGCCGTCATGAAGGCAGTTGTCTACCAGGGCCCGCGGCAGGTGGCGGTCAAGGACGTGCCGGAACCGCCGATCGAGGCGCCGGGTGACGCGATCGTGCGGATCACCACGACCAACATCTGCGGGTCCGACCTGCACATGTACGAGGGCCGCACGAACGTCGAGGAAGGCAAGATCCTCGGCCACGAGAACATGGGCGTGGTCGTGGAGACCGGGCCGGGGGTGACCCGGATCGGCGTCGGCGACCGGGTGTCGGTGCCGTTCAACATCGCGTGCGGCGCCTGCCGTTCGTGCGAAACCGGCTGGACCTCGTTCTGCTTGCGCGCCAATCCGATGGACGGGATGGACGGCGCCGCATACGGGTACGCGGGCATGGGTCCCTACGACGGCGGGCAGGCGGAGTACCTGCGCGTGCCGTGGGCCGACTTCAACCTGCTCGAACTGCCGCCAGGTGAAGAGCACGAGAACGACTTCACCATGCTGTCGGACATCTTCCCGACCGGCTGGCACGGCACCGAACTGGCCGGTATGGAGCCGGGCGACCGGGTCGCGGTGTTCGGCGCGGGCCCGGTGGGACTGATGGCCGCGCACAGCGCCGTTCTGCGCGGTGCGTCCGAGGTGTACGTGGTCGACAAGGAACGCGACCGGCTCGCCATGGCGGAGAAGATCGGTGCGGTGCCGATCGATCTGTCCGAAGCGGACCCGGTCGACCAGATCCTCGCCGCGACCGGTGGTGTGGGTACCGACTGCGGCGTCGAAGCGGTGGGCTACCAGGCCCACGATCCGTCCGGGACCGAGCATCCCGAACTGGTACTGGACAACCTGGTGAAGACGGTGCGCTCGACCGGCGGCATCGGCGTGGTCGGTGTGTACCTGCCCGAGGACCCCGGCGCCGCCACCGAGGCGGCCAAACAGGGCCGGATCGGCTTCGACTACGGCAGCTGCTTCATGAAGGGCCAGCACATAGGCAACGGTCAGGCACCGGTGAAGCGGTACAACCGGCAGCTGCGCGACCTGATCATCGAAGGCCGCGCGCGGCCCTCGTTCCTGGTGTCACACGAAATGCCGCTGACTGAGGCCGCCGCGGGATACGAGAGCTTCGACCGTCGCGACGAAGGCTGGACGAAGGTCCTGCTGCGTCCGTGAACCGGACGCTCCTCACCGCCTGCCGATCCCGTGCGCGGCGCGAAGGTCCCCGACGAACCCGGCGTAGGCCTCGCCGCGATCCGGGGCTCGCAGCACTGCGGACGGATGCACGGTCGCCGACACGATGGTGACCACTTCGGACAGCTCAGGTGGCACCGGGGCCGGTTCGCCGCGGTGCCGGGTCAGCCGGAAGGACGGTCCAAGCAACGATTGCGCGGCAGTCGCGCCCAGCAGCACGAGCAGCCGCGGGCGGATCGCGTGCAGTTCGGCGATCAGCCACGGCCGGCAGGCGAGGGCTTCGGTCCGGGACGGCTTCCGGTGGATCCGGCGTTTGCCACGTTCGGTGAACTTGAAGTGCTTGACCGCGTTGGTCAGGTACACCGCCTCGCGTTCGAAACCGGCTTCGGTCAATGCCCGGTCCAGCAGCCGCCCGGCCGGCCCGACGAACGGTTCGCCCGCGCGGTCCTCGCGATCGCCCGGCTGCTCGCCGACGAGCATGACCTTCGCCTGCTTCCGGCCCGCGCCGAACACGGTCTGCGTTGCGTCGCGGTACAGATCGCAACCCTCGCACGACCCGGCGGCTTTCCGCAGCCGACGCAGGTCACGGGTGTCCGGCGGCTCCGCTGTGCTCATGCCGCGGGATACCCGCAGGCCGGCGCGCCGACACCGCGGACTACGTCAGCAGCGTCCCGAGCTCGTGTCCGGTGGCCGGTTGCCCGAGCAGGGTGAGTGCGTGCCACAGCGTGACCTGGGTGGCGGTGAGCACGGGCTTTCCCGCCGTCCGTTCGAGTTCGGCGAGCAACGGTGCGGTGTGCAGGGCGGTCTCCGGGACCAGCACGGCGTCGGCGCCGGTGGTGTCGGCCGCTTCGACCAGGTCGGCGATCCGGCCGGGACCCCAGGTCGCGAGTTCACGGTCGGAGCCGGCGTCGTACGAGACGTCCCGGACGGTCCGGATCCCTTCCTCGGCAAGGAACTCGACGAAGGCCGCGGTGATGTCCGACCGGTACACCGAGGCCAGCGCGATCCGTGCCAGGCGCAGGTGCCGAGCGGCCGCGAGGAACGCCAGCGACGTGCTGCTCGCCGGAACGCCGAGCGCGGCCTCCAATGCGGCGGCCTGCTCCCGTGCTCTCCCGGTCCCGCCGAGGAAACTGCAGCTCGAACACGCCCAGCTCACCACCGCAGGCTTCGGGTCGAATCCGGCGGCCGCCCGGACGAGGCGGTCCGGCTCGCCCAGCTCCGCCACGGCGGCGCGAAGACTCGCCCGGTCGACCGCGTCCGGCCGGTGGCCCCATGGCACATAGGCGAAATCCACGCCGGGCCGCGCGTCCAGCTGTGCGGCCAGCAGCGTGAAGTCGTCCTCGCCGCAGTCTCTGGTCGGGTAGAGCAGACCGATCATCAGACGTCGTCGCGGATCGTCAGGGCGCGTCCGATGCGCGCCTCCACCTTCGCGAACTTCCACAGCTTCGCGCCGTCTTCGCCCACCGGGGTGGTGCGGAACAGGTTGCACGCGGCCTTCACGGTCTCCTGGGTGTCGACGTCGGCGAGGAGGTAGCAGGTCCACGGCCAGCCCTCGGATGGGCCCACCATGTGCGCGTCGTCGTCGAGGTCGCCGAGGTAGCCGACGCCGGGCAGCGCCTTCAGCTGATCGGTCATCGAGACGAACGCCTGCCAGACGTCCGCGGGCGTGACACCGTCGCGCGGAAGGTCGAAGAAGTTCTGGTTGATGCCAATGCAGAACAGCACCCGAAGCGGCATGTGGTCTCCTTGTCGTGCGGGCCGGATCACCCCACCCTAAGCGCGGCCCCGCGATGGCCGGACGCCGCGGCAGGCGAGGGCGATTGCCCGGCGGAGTCCGGTCACGGCAACGCCTTCACGACTTCGGCGGTCGCCTCGGCGAGCAGTTTGTCGTCGTATTTCGCGTCCTTGTCCGGCATACTGCTGAGCAGTACCAGCACGATCGGCGCGCGATGCGGGGGCATGAGCACCGCGATGTCGTTGCGCGTGCCGTAATCCGCGCTGCCGGTCTTGTCGGCGACCTGCCATC
This sequence comes from Amycolatopsis ultiminotia, assembly GCF_039536925.1. Lineage (NCBI taxonomy): Bacteria > Bacillati > Actinomycetota > Actinomycetes > Pseudonocardiales > Pseudonocardiaceae > Amycolatopsis > Amycolatopsis ultiminotia. Next base: position 392,511 of record NZ_BAAAZN010000001.1, read on the forward strand.
CGGCCGGCACACCCGCGCGGATCAGCGTGTCGCCGGTCGTGTTGGCGCGCATCATGGCGGTGAGGACCTTCCGGTCGTCCGCGGTCAGCCCGGTGCCGAGCGCATCCGTGCGCAGATCCGCGGCCCAGGCACGGGGCGTGGTGGTGTCGCGGATGTCGCCGGGGGTGGCTTCGTTGAGCGTGGGCTCGGTGCGATCGACGTGCGAGGTGGTGTCGCCCGTGCCGCGCAGCGACGCGGCCAGCCCGGCCGGACCGCCGAGCTGACGGAACATCAGGTTCGCCGCGGTGTTGTCGCTGTAGCGCAATGCCGCGTCGAGCACGTCGCGCAGCGACATGCCGGTGCCGACGTGCTTTTCGGTGATCGGCGAGTACGAGACGAGGTCGCTCGCCCGGTAGTTGATCGTCTGGTTCAGATCGTCGTCGCGGCGCAGGATGGCCGAGGCGCTGAACACCTTGTGCGTCGAGGCGTATGCGAACCGTTCGTCGGCACGGTAGGCGAGATCGTGGCCGTTGCCGGTGTCGACGGCGTAGACCCCCAGCCGGGCACCGAAGGCGTGCTCCAGCTGCGCGAAATCCGGGCGCGTTGCGGTGGCCACCGCGTCGGCGGGGGCCGGTGCGGCACACGCGGTGAGCGGGATGAGGACCAAGGCGGCCACGATCAGCCTGCGGGACACGGGGGCTCCTTCGGGAAGTCGATCAGCTCCGCGCAGTCTGGCCAGCGGCCGGTCATGCTGTCCAAGACGCAACTGTTCCAGTTGATGCACATCTGACATAGTGCGTGGTCGTGGACCTGATCGGCAGCTGCCGGGCCTTCGTGAGCGTGAGCGAGGCGGGGAGCTTCACCGCGGGCGCGGCGGTCGCGCGCATCCCGCAGCCGGTGGCGAGCCGCCGGATCGCCGCGCTGGAACGGCATCTGGGCGGGCGGCTGTTCGACCGTTCGACCCGGCGGGCGCGGCTCACCCCGTTCGGCCGCGACCTGCTGCCCTCCGCGCAGCGGCTGGTGGCGCTGGCCGACGCGATGGAGGACGACGCGGGGCGCGCCCGGCGCCGTCCGCTGCGGCTCGCGGTCCCGGACACCTGCAGCACCCGTGACCTGGCCGAACTCGATGCCGAGGCGCGCCGGAAGGAGATGTTCCTCGAATTCTGCGTGGCGGGTCCGGCCCGTCGCGCCGAACTGGTGCGCACCCAGGAGGTGCGGGCCGCGCTCGCCGCGGTACCCGCGCAGGACGGGGCGTGGACCGTGCCGCTCGGGCTGGCCGGGGAGGCCGAACCGGCCGGCCGGGTGATCCACCTGGAGACGCTGCGGGCAGGCCGGTCCGGCGGTCCGCGCCGCCGGGTGTGGATCCAGCCGGAGGACGACGTGCCGCATCTGCGTGATCCGCTGGTGCGGGCTCGGGACGCGGCCGGGCTGCAGCCGGCGCAGGTCGCGGTCGCCACCGCGCTCACCGCGGCCGCGGCGAGCGTGTTCGGCTCCGCGGATCTGCTGCTCTGCTCACCACGGCAGGCTCGGGAACTCGGCCTCGCCTGGCGACCGGCAGGTGGTCTCCGGCTGGCCCGCGGGTTCGACGTGGTGGCGGGCCTCGGCGACGACGCGGGGAAACTGCGCGCCGGGCTGCGGGCGGGGATCGCCCGGTGCCTCGGCGCGGTGGAGCCGGAGCAGGCCCGATGAGCTTCCCCGGTGAGCTCCTCCGCCTTGGTGGTCCTGGCCGTCCGGCAGCTCGCGGCACCGGCCGTGCACCTACCGGAACCGATCGGTCGGAACTGCGGAAGGGATAGTGGCCCGGTGAGCACCGAAGGGCTGCTGCGGCGGCTGCGTGACGAACTGGACGAGGGCGGGCTGTGCGGGTCGTTCCTGGTCCGCGATCTGCGGACCGGCGACGAACTCGGCATCGACCCGGACCGGGTGTTGCCCACCGCGTCACTGGTGAAGGTCCCGCTCGTGGCGGTCACCCAGGACCGGATCCGGCGCGGTGAACTGGACGGCGCGCGACCGGTCGAGGTCCGGCCCGGCCGCGGCGACGTCACCGGGCTGACCGGGCTGGCCCGGTTCCGGCATCCGGCGCGGGTGGCCGTGGCCGATCTGCTGTACCTGGCCATCGCGATCAGCGACAGCACCGCCGCGGACGAGCTGTTCGCGCTGACTCCGCCCGCCGAGGTCGCCGGTACCGTCCGGGACTGGGGCATCACCGGGCTCACCGTGCGGCACGGGATCGCCGAACTGGCCGAAACCCCCGCCGAACGGTTCACCGCGGGCGAGGTGCACCTGGCGCACTCGCTGGCGATCGGGGCGGCCACCGCCGGACAGGGACATCCGGTGCCCCAGCTGGACATCAGCCGGGCGAGCTCGGGATCCGCGCGTGCCTGCACCGATCTGCTCACCGCGCTGTGGACGCCGTCGAAAATCGACCCCGGAGTCGCCACGCGAGTGCGGGAGCTGATGGGGCAGAACCTGCTCCGGCAACGGCTGACGCCGGATTTCGCCGCGGATGCCGCGCGGTGGTCCTCGAAGACCGGCACCGTGCTGAACCTGCGGCACGAGATCGGCGTGGTGGAACACGCCGACGGACAGGCCTTCGCCGTCGCCGCGCTCACCGAATCCCGGGTGCCTGCCGCGATCCAGCCGGAGGCGGAGATCCTGATGGCCCGGGTCGCCCGTGCACTGCGGGACCACCTGCGTGCCCGTGGCGCAGCGCCCGGCGCGCCGTAAAGTGGATCGAATGGCGGATGGCAGTTCTCCGGTCGCGCAACGGACCCTGCGCCGTGATGCCAGGCGGAACCGGGACCGGATCCTGGACGCGGCGCGTGAGCTGTTCGCGGTGCGCGGCCTCGACGTCGGCATGGCCACCGTGGCCCGCCGCGCCGGTATCGGTGTGGCCACCCTGTACCGGCGGTTCCCCACCAAGGAAGCGCTGGTGACCGAGGTGTTCACCGAGCAGTTCGAGGCCTGTGGCGCGGTACTGGACGAGGCCGTCGACGATCCCGATCCGTGGCGGGGCTTCCGTTCGGTGGTGGAGAGGTTGTCCGAACTGCAGGCCACCGACCGCGGGTTCAGTGCCGCGTTTCTCGCCGCGTTCCCGCATCCGCCGGACGTGCATGCCGGACGCGAACACGCCCTGCGCCGGTTCGGCGCGCTGATCGAACGAGCGAAGGCCGCAGGCAAGCTGCGCCAGGACTTCGTCCCGGACGACCTGATCCTGCTGCTGATGGCGAACAACGGCATCATCGCCGCGCAGCCGGCCGCGGCCAGAGCCGCCTCCCGCAGGCTGGCGGGCTATCTGCTGAGCGCCTTCCGGAGTGGTGACCCGGAACCGCTTCCGCCACCCGCGCCGCTCGAGGCGCACGAAGTGCGGTGACCCGGCGCTCCGGTACGCGCAGCGGGCGGCCGGGATGATACCGCACCCCGGCCCGGCGGTTCGCCGCCGGGCCGGGGCACGGGGCTCAGACGCCCGCGACCGACTTGATCCAGTCGCGGTAGAGGGTCACGTTGATGTAGGCGGTGTAGGACTGCCGGTCGCTGGTCGAGGCGACGCCGACCTGCTTGCCGTTGGCGTACATCGGGCCGCCGGAGTCGCCGCCGGCGGTGATGCCGTCGCCGCGGTCCGCGCACACCGAGGTGCCCGCGGCGCCGTCCGGGCAGTCGATCGAGTTGACGTTGACCTTCGCCACCTTCAGCTGTTGCGACTGGCACTCGATTTCGGGCTTGTCGGTGCAGGTGGCGCCCCAGCCGTAGACCTCGGCCTCGTCGCCGACCTTGACGTCGCCTTCACTGCCGAGCGGTGCGTAGTCGGTCTCCACCTGCTGGTCGATCTGCACCAGCGAGATGTCCGCTTCCTCGGACTCGTGCACCGCGGTGGCCTTGACCTCGGTGCCCTTGGTCTGGTCCAGATCGCCGACGTGGAAGGTGATGTCCTTGCCCTCCGCGCCCTGGGTGCAGTGCCGGGCGGTGAGGATCCAGTCCGGCGCGATGATCGTCGCCGAACAGATTTCCTCGCCACCGGCGAACATCCTGGCTGCGGCGTGCAGGGAGTCGGCATTGCTGCCGTCGATGATTGCGGGCTGGGCGGGGGCCGAGGCGGTGGCCGCCGTCGCGGGCATGGCGGCGGCGAGGCCGGTGAAAGCGAGGCCGGACAGGAGGGCGGCGGTACGGGCAATTCGCACTTCGAGATCAGCTCCAACCGCGGCGGGATCCGCGGGACACGAGGGCCGGTAAGGGACGAACCCACCGTCGCGACTGGCGGTGAATTGCGGAACCCGCCGAAGGTCGGTCACCCCAACACCCGACTTTCGTCGTGGTCCCACCAGAGTCCGGTCGATCACCCGAGGGAAAGAGCCGGATGCGGAGTGTGAGCGTGCTCACTGCGAGCCGGGCGTCATGATGGAGGGATGACAGCCGGCTCAGCAGGATCGGCACGGCTCAGGTCGTCCTACCGCTACGACGACCTGGACGTGCTCACGGTGCTGCTGTCGGGCGAGCTGGACGAGGAAACCGCGCTGGTGGTCGTGCGCGCGGTGACGTTCGCACTCGACAAACGTCCGCAGGCGCTGGTGATCGACCTCGCGGGCCTGACCGCGCTCACCGGCGCCGGGGTGCACGTGCTGCGCGCGGCACAGGACCGCGCTGCCACCGAGGGTGTCGTTCTGCGCCTGGTGGCCCCCGCCGCCTGCCCGGCGGACCGCAGGCTCGCCGAAGCCGGCATGGCGGCGGTGTTCGACGTGTACCCGGACGGCGCGGCCGCGCGAGTGGAGAACGACCGCACCGCGTTCCTCCGGCGCATGCGTCGCCGGCCGGGCAGCCGATGACCTTCGGCTGAGGGCTGAGCGGCTGCGGCCGGGAGGTGGTGGGGGCGCGGTAGTTCGGCGATTCCCCGGCCGCCAGGTGGTGGCGGGGCCGGCCGCGTCTCAGCCCGTCCGCGCCCGGCGGCCACCTGGCGTGCCTGCCGTGGAGGTCAGGACGTGGTGTGCGAGCCGGGGTGGACCGAGCCGACGGTCAGGTACGGGCCGCCGTCGCTGCAGGTGGTGTCCTGCTCGGCGATGAACGCGGCTTCGGTGTTGCCCGGCGGGTAGATCCGCAGGCCGCGTGCCGGGACCTGGTGGCAGTCGCTCTTCTGCGGGGCGCTGGACAGGAACAGGCCCGCCGACGCGCTCGCACCCGGGGCGATGGTCACGGTCGGGCCGCCGGTGTGCCGCGTCGCCGGGGTACCCGCCTGCTGTCCACTATCACCGGTCACATAGGACACTCCGGGAGCGGATTGCAGGGTGCACGAACGGGAACCGGTGTTGGTGAACACCAGCGGCAGATGTGAACCCTGCATGTCGGCGTCGCCTGCGGACTTGTTCAGGGTGATCCGCAGGTTCGCCGTGCGGCACATCGATCCGCTGGTCCCGCCCGTGCCGCCGTTGCCGGTCGTGGTCGTGGGCTTGTCCGCCGAGGTGGTGGTGCTGCTCGGCGGCGGTGTCGCGTGGTCGGTCGAAGTGTCGGTCGTCGCGGTCGGCGCGGCGCTCGTGGCCGGCGGGTTCGGTGCGCTGGAGCCCGCGCCCGCGGCGTCCAGCGCGGAACCGCATCCGGCGAGGGCAATTGCGGCCAGTGCGGCGCCGCCTGCCAGCGCGCTGCGCGTCAACGTGGTTCGGGTGCTCATGATCTGCCACCTCCGTCTGCCGGCTCGATGCCGTACGAAGGAAAGATGCCCCGCCACGGGTAAAGGATGCGCGCCGGAGAGGATGGCCACGTCCGGGCAACCTCAGCGCCCGGTGGTGCGTCCTTCATGCAGGAGGCGCGGGTGCGCAGCGCCGACGGCCGGTGCGCACCCGCCACGATCCAGTGTGGACAGTGTCAGTCCTTCTTGAACGCGTTCTTCAGCTTGTCGCCTGCTTCGCCGACCGAGTCCTTGATGTCCTCGGCCGCCTTCTTGACCCCGGCTTTCGCCTGGTCGTTCTGGCCCTCGCCGGTCAGCTCCTCGTCACCGGTCGCGCGACCTGCGGCCTCTTTCGCCTTGCCACCCAGTTCGTCGGCCTTGTGGCCGAACTTGTCACCCAAGGACATGAGTTCGCTCCTTCCGGTTGCGCGGACGCTCTGTCCGCCGATTACCCGACCCGCCGGGGCCGGAAACCTCACGCTCGGTGGCCCGAGATCCGGTTCACACGATCGGGTTGCGTGCGGTTCGGTCAGAACGGGTGTCCTCCAGGTAGCGGCGATCGTCCGACCGCCGCGGACCGGGACCCAGCACGGAGGAGAGACCATGGCCGAGTCGACCGAGACCAAGAGCCGCCCCGCCCAGGCGGAGGTGGAGCAGACCAAGAAGGGCACGCTCGCCACGAACGAGGGCCTGACCACCATCGCGGACGTCGTGGTGCAGAAGATCGCCGGGCTCGCCGCCCGCGAGGTGCCCGGCGTGCACGCACTCGGCGGTGGCGCCGCACGGGCGTTCTCGGCGCTGCGGGAGCGGATCCCGGGTGCGAGCGCATCGGCCGGACAGGGCGTCTCGGTCGAAGTGGGGGAGAAGCAGGCGGCAGTCGACCTGCAGGTCGTGGTCGAGTACGGCGCCTCGATCGCCGACGTCTCCCGCTCGATCCGCCGTGGCGTGATCACCGGGGTGGAGCACATGACCGGCCTCGAGGTGGTCGAGGTCAACATCGGGGTGTCCGATCTGCACCTGCCGGAGGACGACGAGGACGCGCCTGCCGACTCCGGCCGGGTGCAGTGACTCCCGAGGCCTCCGCGGACCGGATCGCCGCCGCTGTCACGGCCCTGCCCCAGGTGGCCGGGCTGTACGGCGGGCGGTTCGGGGAGATCGCGACGCTCGCGCCGGGCCGCCGGGTACTCGGCGTGCGGGTGCGCGACGAGGAGGTCACCGTCGCGGTCACCGCTCGATTCCCGCTCGTGGCAAGCGATCTCGCCCACGCCGTGCGCGCGGCCACCGGGGTCACTGGCTGCCCGGTGCACGTGGTGGTAGCCGATCTGCTGCTGCCGGACGAATCCGCTGAAGAGGAGAAGGAATCATGAACGCGACACAATTGGGACTGCTCACCGGTCTCGCGCTCGGGCTGGCCGCGGCGTTCGGCGGCTTCGGCGCGTTTGTGGTGGTGCTCGTGCTCGCCGCGCTGGGACTGCTGGTCGGGCGGGTGCTCGACGGCAAGCTCGACCTGTCGCAGCTGACCGGGCGCGACCGCGGCTGAGGCGGCGGGGACTGTCATGACCACTGCGACCACAGATCGTGCCGAGGCCGCCGAGCGTGGCGAACTGACCATCGAAGACTCCGTCGTGGCGGCCATCGCCGCGCGTGCGGTGCGGGAGGCCGGTGACGTCGGGGGTGCAGCCGGCCGCATGCTCGGGATCGGCTCCTCGGACCCGGAACGCCCGGCCAAGGTGACCGCCCGCACCGACGGCGACCGCGTGACGCTCGACGTGCGGCTTTCCATTGCCTATCCGGCGTCGGTGACCAAGGTGAGCGAGCGCGCCCGCGAACACCTGATCCGCCGCGTCGGGGAGCTGACCGGGCTTTCGGTGTCCCGTGTGGACATCACCGTCGGAGCTCTGCACACCACGCACGCGAATGGACGGAGGGTGCAGTGAAACGACGTCCGCGCCGCTCCACCGCGGCCACTCTCACCGCACTGGTCGTGCTTGCCGGCTGCGTGCTGGTCACCGTGGTGGCGGTGCAGCTGATCATCGGCGAACGCCCGTGGGTGAGCTACCCCGCGGTGGCCGGCGCGCTGAACCGTACACAGTGGACCAATTGGTGGACCGCGTTCGGTGCCATCGCCGCCGTCGTGCTCGGGCTCTGCCTGCTGCTTGCCGCGATCCTGCCCGGAAAGCGCACGGTGCTGCCGTTGCACGGAGCCCCGGATTCGGGCGCGTCCCGGGCCAGTTACCGCAGTACCTTGCGAGCTGCCGCCACGAGCGTCGACGGCGTCTCCGCGGCGAAGGTGCGGCTCGGGCGCCGGCGGGTGCGGGTCCGCGTCCAGACGCACCGCAGCCGGGAAGACGGGCTGACCGAGGCCGTGCGCGCCGCGGTCACCCACCGGCTGGACGAGATCGGCCCGGTTGCGCCGCCTGCGGTCCGGGTCGCGGTTTCGGCGATGAGGAGTACCTGATGACCAGCCTGAACCGTCCGGCCCGGCTCAACCGCGGGCTGCTGGCCGTGCTCGGCGTGCTTCTCGTGGCCGCCGGGGTACTCGCGTTCGCCACGCACTCCCGGTGGCTGACCCTGCTGGACCCGGCTTCGCCGCTGGTACCGGGAACCGCGCTCCCGCCGACGTGGGTGCTGTACGTGGTCGCCGTCGTGGCGGTCGTCCTCGGGTTGCTGTGCCTGCGCTGGTTGCTCGCCCAGTTCGCCCGCCGGCCGAAGACGCAGACCTGGCACTACGAAACCGATCCGGCGCTCGGCCACACCGAGCTGGCGGCGGACGCGGCGGTGGCCCCGTTCACCGAGGAGCTGCGGGCCACCGAGGGAGTGCACGCCGCCCACGCGACACTGGCCGGTCCGCGGACCTCGCCGGCCCTGGCTCTCGTCGTGACGGTCGACCAGGACGGCGACCCACGCCGGATCCGCGAGCGGCTGACCGAGGAGTCGCTGCCCCGGCTGCGCCAAGCCCTCGACCTCGACGATCTCCCGGCGACCATCGAATTCCGCTTCAGCACCGCCCGGGGTGCCCGGACGCACTAGGGGTATTCGGCCAGGACCGTCGGTGGTCGGCCCGGTGGACGTGGGGAGGGCCGCTGGGTGGAGTGTCCAGGCCCCGTTCGAGTACCGGCCCGCAACGCTGTCCCGCGGTGATCCGGGCCGGCCCGGTATCCGGATGTCCGGTGCGTGGCGCGGGCATGCCGGTGGACAGTGGCCGGACAGGATCGGTGCGTGGCGTTGTCCGTGCGGATCCGGGGTGCCTAGCATCATCCGCGAGATCCGCCGGCGAACGGAGACCGCGATGACTGATGCTGGACGGATCGGCAGGCGGGGGTTCCTCACCCTGGCCGGAGCTGCCGGGGTCGCCGGGGCGGGCGCGGTGCCCGCAGCCGCGGACCCGCAGCCTGCGGAACCGGGTCCCGGTTCCCGTCCGTCCACTCCGGACCGTGTGGTCTACACCCTGCCGGCGCTCGAATTCGCGGACCCGGCCCGGCAACGGCTGTTCGGGGACCAGTACGAGAGCGCGCTGACCGACGTGGTCGGCATGAACACCGTCTACGCCGAACGGGCCACTTACGACCCCGCCCGGCTGCTGAGCTACCCGCCGGGCACGTTCGTGCGGGCGGGCGGCGGCTATCCGGCACCACAGCGATGGACGCGCGACGCCGCGGTCAACGCCTGGAACGCGGTCAGCCTGCTCGGGCCTCCGGTCGGCCGGAACACGCTGCTGTCCGTGGTGGACCGCACCGACGGCGGGCTCGTGGTGCAGCAGGACAACCAGTGGTGGGACCAGATCGTGTGGGTGCTCGGCGCGCACCACCACTGGCTGGTCACCGGAGATGCGGAGTTCCTTGCCCGCGCCCACGAAATCGGGGTTGCGACACTCGCCGCGCGGAAGGCGCAGAACTTTTCCGCCGCGCACGGCCTGTTCACCGGACCGAGCTTCATGAACGACGGTATCGCCGGCTACCCCGAGCCACCGTGGCAGCCGGGTGTCAAATCGTCGTTCGTGCTCGACTATCCGCTGACGCACGAGCTGATGTGCTTGTCCACCAACTGTCTTTACCACGGCGCGTACACCGCGCTCGCCGAAATGGCCGACGCACTGGGCAAGGACGGACGGGCTCACCTTGCCGACGCTGCCCGGCTGCGCACCGCGATCAACCGCTCCCTGTGGCGTCCGGACGCGGGCACGTACGGCTACTTCCTGCACGGAGACGGCAGTCTCGACGTTTCACAGGAGGGCGCCGGGCTTGCGTTCGCGATCCTGTCCGGCGTGGCCGGGCCTGCGCAGATCACCCGGCTGCTGAGCACGGTGCACTGGGAGCCGCACGGAATCGTGAACAGCTGGCCGCACTTCGCGCGCTTCGACGACGCGAAACCCGGACGGCACAACGTGGTCGTGTGGCCGATGGTGCACTCGTTCTTCGGCGAGGCGCTCGCCCGCGCGGGCCGGGCCGAGCTGTTCGGCCGCGCGTTGACGAACCTGGCCGAGCTGGTGGCCGCGACCGACGGCGGCTTCTACGAGATCTACGATTCGAAGACCGGCGCGGTCCAGGGCGGCTGGCAGACCGGCGGTTCGGGGGAACCGGAACAGTTCACGTCGCAGCCGGACCAGGCCTGGTCGGCGAGCGGCTACCTGCGGATGGTGTTCGCCGGCCTGTTCGGGCTCACCTTCACCGCCGACGGCCTGCGCCTCGCCCCGTGCCTGCCACCCGGCTGGGGCCCGGTGACGCTGCGGGGACTCCGCTACCGCGCCGCGACCCTGGACATCACCCTGCGGGGTTCGGGGTCGCGAGTCGTCAGCTGCACCGTCGACGGCCTCCCGGCAGCCGCCACGCTGCACCCGAACCTGACCGGCTCGCACGAGATACGCCTCACCCTCGCCGCACCGTGAACGGTCCGGCGGCAGCCTTTCTTGGCGGCGGATGGGCTTTCCGGCGGTGGGTGAGTGCATCGGCAGGGCCCGGCTTTCTCGGCGATCGCTGAGGCCCCCGGGCGGTGGGCCCGGCTTTGCGGAGGTGGGTGGGCGGTCTGGTGGTGGTGTCGGCTTTTTCTGGTGGTGGGCGGGCGGTCCGGTAGCGGCGCCGGCTTGTGGTGCGTGGGCGGTCCGGTAGCGGTCCGGCTTTCTCGGCGGTGGGTGAGGTCCCGCGGTGGGTGGCTGAGCACCCCCGGCGGTGACTGAGCACCCCGCGGTGGCAACGGGTTTCTCGGTGCGGCACGCGTGCGGCGGTGGCCGGAGCTGTCCCGGTTGAGGCATTTGGGTGCAGGCGACAGAAAACGGACAAAAAACCGTTTCAGGTCTGGACCACTCCCGGCCGGGGACGCACACTTCTGCGGGCAGTGTGTGTTTCTTTCTTCCCGGTCCCCGGAGGAATTGCCATGCGTCGAAGAATCGTCCTGTCCCTCGGCGGTACCGCGTTGCTCGCGGCCGGTTTCGCCACTGTTGTGCTCACCCCGGCGGCCGCGCAGGCCTCGCCCGGACTGCTCGCGGCCATGCACCGCGATCTCGGCCTGACCGACGGTCAGGTGCAGACCCGGCTCGCGCAGGAGCAGATCGCGGCGAAGGTGCTGCCGGTCGCCGAACGCGCGGCAGGGGCCGCCTACGGAGGTGCCTGGTTCGACCCGGAGCTGGGCAAACTCGTGGTCGGCGTGACCGATCCCGCGGTCGGTGGCGCGGTGCGCGCGACCGGTGCGCAGACGGTTCCGGTGCGCGCCACCGCGGCCGCGCTCGACGCGGCCAAGCAGAAGCTCGACGCCTCTGTCGAGACGGATCCCGCTCCCGCGTCCGTCAGCGGTTGGCACACCGACCCGCGCACCGGCAGCGTCGTGGTTTCGCTCGTGCCCGGAGCACACGGCGCGGACGTCGATGCCTTCCTGGCACGGGCGCGCGCGGCCGGGCCGGTGACGGTCGCGACCGCACCCAGGCCACAGACGTTCTCCGCGGGCACCGTCGGCGGGGATCCGTACTACATCAACGGGAACGTGCGCTGCTCGATCGGATTCTCCGTGCAGGGCGGCTTCGTGAGCGCCGGGCACTGCGGTGGCACCGGCAGCACGGTGACCGGATGGGACGGCTCCGCGATGGGCTCGTTCGCCGGTTCTTCCTTCCCCGGCAACGACTATTCGTTCATCCGGATCGGCAACGGCTGGTGGACCACCCCGGTCGTGCTCGGCTGGGGCACGGTCAGCGACGCGCTGGTGCACGGTTCGGCGGTGGCCCCGGTGGGGTCGTCGGTCTGCCGTTCCGGCTCGACCTCGCACTGGCACTGCGGCACCGTCGTCGGCCAGAACGAGACGATCAACTACGAACAGGGTGCGGTCAGCGGGATGACGCACACCGACGCCTGCGCAGAACCGGGCGATTCCGGTGGCTCGTTCATCACCGGTGACCAGGCACAGGGCGTCACCTCCGGCGGCTGGGGCGACTGCAGCTCCGGTGGCGAAACGTGGTTCCAGCCGGTGAACGAGATCCTGCAGACCTACGGAGTCGGCCTGGTCACCGCCTGACCGCACCCGGGCAGGGTGCTGCGCGCAACCCCGCCCGCGGCATTGCGGCCCCCGCCGAGGTGCCTTCGCGATGCCGCGGCGCGGGTTCCGGTGCTGCGGTGTCAGTTCCGGGCAGGGCCTCCGGAGCAGGCCGGTGACGTCGGGTCAGGCCTTCTGTTCGCTCGCCGTCGGCCGGCTGGAGCGGACGAACCATGCGCCGACCAGTGCGGCCACGCCGATGCAGCCGGCGACGACGAACGACAGCTGCAGGCCGCCGGAGTCCGGGCTGCCTGCCGCGTTGTTCGCGCTGCCCACGGTGGCGACCGTGACGAACACCGCGGTGCCCAGTGCCCCGGCGACCTGCTGGAGCGTGGACAGGATCGCGCTGCCGTGCGAGTACAGGTGGTCGGGCAGCACGCCGAGGGATTCCGTCATCAGCGGTGTCATCATCAGCCCCAGCCCGGCCATCAGCAGCACGTGGATGCCGATCACCGCGATCAGCGGCGACCCCTCGCCGAGCATGGTGAACAGCCACAGCGCCACGGTCATCGCGAGCGCGCCGGGCAGCACCAGCGGACGCGCGCCGACCCGGTCGAACAGCGCGCCGACCGGACGGCCGAGCAGCCCCAGCACGAGACCGCCGGGCAGCACCACCAGGCCGCTGACGAACGTCGACGTGTGCAGCACGGTCTGCAGGTACAGCGGCAGCAGGATGGCGCCCGCGCCGATCAGGCACATGAACAGCAGCGCGGTGAGCACCAGCGCGACCACGAAGCTGCGGTAGGTGAACGGCCGCAGGTCCAGCAGCGCGCGGTCCCGGTGTTGCAGCCGGAGCTGCCGCCAGCCGAACACCACCAGCGACACCACCCCGACGACCACCGGCAGCCACGGCGGCACCGGGCTGCCCCCTGCCGATTCGCCCGCGGCGGACAGCCCGTACAGCACGCCGCCGAACCCGATCGCGGACAGCACGACGGACAGCACGTCGAGGGGCACCTTGCGGGTTTCACTGTCGACCCGCAGCTGCAGCAGCCCGGTGAGCAACGCGGCCACCGACAACGGCAGCACGATGAAGAACATCCACCGCCAGCCGAGCGACGAAAGCACCGCGCCGCCGATCGTGGGCCCGATGGCGGGCGCGACCGCGATCACGATGCTGATCGTGCCCATCGTGGCGCCGCGCCGTTGCGGCGGGACCAGCCGCATCACGGTGGTCATCAGCAGCGGCAGCATCACCGCGGTGCCACAGGCCTGCACGACCCGCCCGGCCATCAGCAGCCCGAAGCCCGGCGCGATCGCGCACAGCAGGGTGCCCACGCTGAACGCGGTGAGCGAAACCACGAACACCTGCCGCGGCGTGAACCGTTCGAGCAGGAATCCGGTGATCGGGATGACGACCGCCATGGTCAGCAGGAAACCACTGGTCAGCCATTGGATCGTGGTGGTGGGCACGCCGAGGTCGACGGTGAGGTCGCGCAAGGCGACGCTCAGGATCGTCTCGTTGAGGATCATCACGAACGCGGACAGCACGAGGACGCCGATCAGCAGCCCCGGCCGGGCAGCCGCCCGCTGCGGGCGCACCGGGGTCTCGGCGGCGAAGCCGGTCATCCGCGGCACTCCGGAAGGCCGGCGGGGGCGGTCGGTGCGACCGCGGAGCGGTGGAAAAAAGACGGCAGGAATCTCACCCGGCCAGGATACGGAAACCCGCCGACAAAAACCGCGATCCGGGATTGGTCAAGGATTCATCGCGAGTACCAGGAAGCCGGCCAGCAGGACCAGGTGCACCCCGCCCTGCAGGCGGGTCGCGCGTCCGGGCACCACGGTCAGCACGCTCACCACCACGGTCAGCGCCAGCAGCACGATGTGCGTCGGGCCGAGGCCGAGCTGCAGCGGGCCGGACAGCCACACCGAGGCGAGCGCGATCACCGGGATGGTCAGCCCGATGCTCGCGATGGCGGAGCCGTAGGCGAGGTTCAGGCTGATCTGCATCCGGTCGCGCCGGGCTGCGCGCACCGCGGCCAGCGTCTCCGGCGCCAGGATCAACAGGGCGATCACCACGCCGACGAACGACTGCGGCAGCCCGGCCGCGCGGACCCCCGCCTCGATCGCAGGCGATTCCACCTTCGCCAGCCCGACCACCGCGACCAGTGCGACCAGCAGCAGTGCCAGGCTCACCAGGGTGGCCCGGGTGCTCGGTGGCTCCGCGTGCTCCTCTTCGCGCGCCTGCCCGTCCGTGCCGACCGGGAGGAAGAAGTCGCGGTGCCGCACCGTCTGGGTCAGCACGAACGTCGCGTACAGCACCAGTGACGCGATCGCGGCGAAGGTCAGCTGCGGCCCGGAGAAGACCGGGCCGGGGCGGCTCGTGGTGAACGTCGGCAGTACCAGGCTCAGCGTGGCGAGCGTCGCGACGGTCGCCAGCGCCGCCCCGCTGCCTTCCGGGTGGAACCGGGTTTCGCCGTAACGGCGGGCGCCGACGAGCAGTGCGATGCCGACGATGCCGTTGGTGGTGATCATGACTGCCGCGAAGACCGTGTCACGGGCGAGCGTGGCCGCGTTGTCCCCGCCGGAGGCCATCATCGTGACGATCAGCGCGACTTCGATGACGGTGACCGCGACCGCGAGCACCAGCGACCCGAACGGTTCCCCGACCCGGTGCGCGACCACTTCCGCGTGGTGCACCGCGGCCAGCACGGTGCCGGCCAGCCCGAGCGCCACGATTGCGACCGGCACCGGTCCGAGGTCCCGTCCCCAGGTGATCACCAGCAGCACCACGGCGATCAGCGGAAGCAACGTGGTCCACGACGTCAGGGCGGAGCGCACGGCGGCCATGGCCACACCCTGGCACAGCCGGGTCCGCACCGCCCGGCATCCGGACCCGGCAAGCCGTCCCCGCGTGTTGCGGGCCCGCGGGAACCTGGCAGAGTCTCGCGGGCCAACCGTCCCGACGGACAGGAGAGGACGCCGGCGGATGCGGATCACGCCACGGGGGAGCCAGTTCTTCCGGCTGCTCACCGATGCCGCTGCGAACCTGGTGACGGCCACCGGGCTGCTGCGCGAGCTGACCGAGGCCGCACCGCAGGAGCGGGAGGCGATCGCGGGCAGGCTGCACGAGGTCGAACATGCCGGCGACGACCTCACCCACACCATCATGGTCGAGCTGAACAGCTCCTTCGTCACACCGTTCGACCGCGAGGACATCCAGACCCTCGCGGCGCGGGTCGACGACGTCCTCGACTACCTCGACACCGCGGCCGACCTCGCGGTGCTCTACCGGCTCGACACCTTCCCCCCTGGCACCGAGCTGCTGCTGCGGGTGCTGTGCCGGGCCGCGGAGATCACCGCGGAATCGATGCCGGGGCTGGCGAAGGTCGGTGAGCTCGCGCCGTACTGGATCGAGGTCAACGAGCTGGAGAACGAGGCGGACCGGGTCTACCGCCGGGTGCTGGCGCATCTGTTCCAGCCCGGCGCGGACGCGCTGGAGGTGCTCAAGACCAAGGAGGTCATGGAGCAGTTCGAACTGGCCGCGGACGCCTTCGAGCACGTCGCGGACGTGGTGCAGACGATCGCGGTCAAGGAGTCCTAGTGACCGGTACCGCGGCCCTGGTCGCCGTCGTGGTGCTCACCGTCGTCTTCGACTACACCAACGGGTTCCACGACGCGGCGAACGCGATCGCCAGCGCGGTGTCCACGCGCGCGCTCACCCTGCGCACCGCACTGGTGCTCGCGGCCGTGATGAACCTCGCGGGGGCACTGCTGTCCACCGGGATCGCGGCGACCGTGGCCAAGGGCATCATCGACGTGCCGGACGGGCCGAACGCGCTCACCGTGGTGTTCGCGGCGCTCTTCGGCGCCATCGTGTGGAACCTCGTGACCTGGTACTTCGGGTTGCCGTCCTCGTCGTCGCATTCACTGATCGGCGGCATGGTCGGTGCCGCGCTCACCGCGGCGAGCACGGTGCACTGGACGGGCATCGTGGAGAAGGTGCTGATCCCGATGGTCGCCTCGCCGCTGCTCGGGCTCGGTCTCGGCTACCTGGCGATGGTGGGCGCGTTGTGGTTGCTGCGACGGCGGAACCCGCACCGCAGCGGCCGGGTGTTCCGGCGGTTCCAGGTGCTCTCCGCGTCCGCGCTCGCGCTCGGGCACGGGTTGCAGGACGCCCAGAAGGGCATGGGCGTGATCGTGCTGGCGCTGGTCGCGGCGGGCCAGCAGCACACGTTCGCGGTGCCGCTGTGGGTCACGCTCGTGTGCGCGGCCGCGTTGTCGCTGGGCACCTACTCCGGCGGGCTGCGCATCATGCGGACCCTCGGGCGGCGGGTGTTCCCGCTCGATCCGCCGCACGGCTTCGTCGCCGAATCGGTCGCGTCCACGGTGCTGTACGTGACGGCGTTCGCGGTGAAGGCGCCGATCTCGACCACGCACGTGATCACCGCGGCGATCATGGGGGTCGGCGCGACCCGGCGGCTTTCCGCCGTGCGATGGGGGATCGCCAGGGACATCGTGCTCGGCTGGGTGCTCACGTTCCCGGCCGCCGCCGCGGTCTCGGCGGTCGTCTACGCGGTGACGTCCGCACTCACCTGAACCGGCTGACCGTCGCGTTCCGGATGTCGGCTGCGGTAGCCTGAGATCTCAACGTATTAATGTTGAGATCTTGAGGAGGCTCGATGGAGCGGCTGATGGCTCTGGAACTCGCCGAACGAGCGCGGCAGCAGGGTGTGCTGCCGATGCCGGGGGTGCCGTCGCTGCCGATGGCCGAGCACGTGGTGGAGGCCGTCCGGCGGGCGGCGGGACAGGTACTGCCCCGGCAGACCCGGGGACGGCCCGAACTGCGCGGCGTGCTGGCGGACCACTTGCGCGAAGCTTTCGGCCTGGCCGTCGATCCGGAACGCGAGCTGCTGGTGACCCATGGCGCGCAGCACGGGATGAGCGTCGCGCTGCGGGCACTGGTTTCACCGGGCGACGAGATTCTCGTCCCCGCTCCGACGTACTTCTTCGACGGAATGGTGCGGATGGCCGGTGCACGTCCGGTGTACCTGCCGTCCCGTGCGGCGGATGGCTGGGCGACCGACCTGGACGCGCTGCGGGCCGCGGTGACCCCCGAGACGCGCGCGATCCTGCTGTGCAACCCCGCCAACCCGACCGGGTACACCCCGGCGGCCGGCGAGCTGGCGGCCATCCTGTCACTGGCCGCCGAACACGGCCTGCTGGTGCTGTCGGACGAGTCCTACGCCCGTTACGTGCACAGCGGAGCGGGATACACCCCGCTGCAGACGTTGCGGGAGCACTGGCCGGAGCTGGTGACCGTGACGAGCCTGAGCAAGAACTACGCGTTCACCCCGTGGCGGGTGGGGTACGTGCACGCGCCGGCGCCCTTGCTCGAACGGGTGCACCGGGCGTTCGAATGGGACGCGATCACCGTCGGCGACGTACCGCAGGCAGCCGCGTGTGCGGTGGTTTCCGGGCCGCAGGAATGGCTCGACGAGGTGTACGCGACCTTCCCGCGCCGACGTGACCTGCTGTGCTCCGCACTCGAGACGGCCGGACTGCCCGTCGTCCGCCCGGCCGCGGGGATCTTCGCGTTCCCGGACTTCTCGCGGCTCGGCGTGCGCGGACGGGAACTCGAGGACCTCCTGCTGCAGTACGGAATCCCGGGCATCGCGGGCGACGCGTTCCACGGCGAGGGCACCCACGCCCGGCTGCTCTACGGCGGCACCGAACCCGACCTGGCCGAGGCAGGCCGCCGCCTGGTCACGCTGGTGCACGAGCGAGGGCAGTGAAACACGGCCCGGCAGGGCCGCGAGGGGAAGGCCGCGGGGGTTGGGCGATGCGGCCTTGGAGTGTGGCCGATCGGGTGGGCTCGGGGTGCGGCCGTGGGGTGGCCACTCGGACGCGGGTGGGCGTTGTGGTCTTGGAGTGTGGCCGCGCGGGTGGATCTGGGTCGCGGTCTTGAGGCAGGCCATCCGCACGCGGTCGGCCTGCGAGATGGACGGGTGTTCGTCCTGGCGGGTTGGGCGGTGCGGCCTGGGTGTGTGTTCGTCCTGGTGGGTTGGTTTGGGGCTGGGTGTGTGGCCGTCCTGGTGGGGTGGCCTGCGAGCTGGGTGTGTGACCGGCTGGGTGGGTTGGGCCGCGATAGGGGTGCGTGCTCGAGCCGGGTGTCCGGGGAGTCGGGCTGCTGGTCGTCGAGACGAGGGGGTCAGGGCACCGCGATCTCGGCGTGGGTGACCGAGCGGCTCGCGGCCAGTGCGCCGATGATTTCCCTGCGGGCGCTTGCCGTCCGGCGTTGCATGGCCTCGCGGGCCGCGGCGGGGTTGCGTTCGGCGATTGCCTCCACGATCGCCTGGCGTTCGCGGATCCGCTCGGCCGGCATCGACGGGTCGAGCAGGATGCTCAGCCGGGCGATCCGCTCGAGTTCGTCGAACACGCCGATCGACGCGGCGGCCAGCCTGCGGTTGCCGCTGCCGTTCGCGATGATCGACTCGAACTCGTAGTTGGCCCGGAACCGGTCCTCGAAACCGGGGCCGCCCAGCTGGTCCTCCTCGGTGTCGACGCCCAGCTCGGCCAGCCGTCGTCCGTCCGGTTCGGACAGTCCCCGCTCCGCGCACAACGCGGCCGCCTGCGACTGCAGCAGCGAACGCAGGTCCGACAGATCGGTCGCGTCCCCGAGAGTGACCGTGGAAACCACGTATCCGGCCCTGGCCAGCGGGCGCACCAGTCCGTCGCGGTGCAGCCGGGCGAGCGCCTCGCGGACCGGGGTCTTGCTCAGCCCGAAGACCTTCGCGACCTCCTGCTCGCTGAAGCTCGTGCCCGGTGCGCGGACCAGTTCGATGATCTCCCGCTTGAGCCGCCGATAGGTGTTCTCCATCAGGCTGCCGGCAGGCGGATGCGCGCGGATCAGGTCGGGCTCGTAGCGCAACGGTGCTCCCTCGGGCCGGTTCATCGCTGCCACGGTACACCCGCCGCCGACGTCTGAGCGTACCGGAAGCCATCAAAAAAGATCTCAACTTAGTATTGCTAATATCTCAACAGGTTCTTACTGTGCTTCCCAGCTGCTGAACACGGCGTAGGAGGTTGCAGTGCACCCCAGTCCGCTCCCCGGTTCCGAGCCCGGTGCCGAGTCCCGCCCCGGCTGGCGCGTCGGTGCCGACATCGGGGGCACGTTCACCGACGTGATCGCGCTCGGCCCGGACGGCGAGGTCGTGCCCGCGAAGGTGCTTTCGACTCCGCCGGATTACGGCACCGGTGTCGTCACGGCCACCACCGGCGTGCTCGAAGCCGCCGGTGCCGAGCCGTCCGGGGTGGCCGCGATGCTCCACGGCACCACGGTCGCGACCAACGCGATCCTCGAGATGAACGGTGCCCGCACCGCGGTCGTCACCACCCGCGGCTTCCGCGACGTGCTGGAGCTGGGCCGGTTGCGCCGTCCGGTGCTCTACGACCTGTCCTGGGTGAAGCCGGTTCCGCTGGCCCGGCGCAGGCACCGCTACGAGCTGGCCCAGCGCATCACCTCCCAGGGGCACCTGGACCCGGCCGTCGACGAGGACGAGGTGCGCGCGCTCGCCGAGCGGCTGGCCGGCGAGGGGATCGAAGCCGTCGCGGTGTGCCTGCTCAACTCCCACCTCCGCCCGGACGAGGAACGCCGCGTGGCCGAGGTGCTGCGAACGCGGCTGCCGGCGGTCTACGTCACGGCGTCGGTGGACATTTCCCCGCAGCCGCAAGAGTTCGAGCGCACCAGTACCGCGACGGTCAACGCCTACGTCGGCCCGGCCGTGCACGGTTACCTCACCCGGCTGGAATCCGGGCTGCGCACGGAAGGGATCGACGCGCCGCTGCTGGTGATGCAGTCCAGCGGAGGTCTGCTGGACGCGGGTTCGGTGACGCGGCGGCCGGTGCAGATCATCGAGTCCGGGCCTGCCGCAGGCGTCACCGCGGTGCAGAAACTCGCCGGCCTGCTGGAGCTGCCCGCGGTCGTCGCCTTCGACATGGGCGGTACCACCGCCAAGGCGTCGCTGATCGAACACGGTGAGCCGTTCGTGTCGGCCGACTACGAGGTCGGCGGCGGGATGAACGTCGCGCGCGGGCTGGGCTCCGGTGCCGGGTACCCGGTGCGCACGCCGTCGATCGACATCGCCGAGGTCGGATCAGGGGGCGGCAGCGTCATCTCGGTCGACGCGGCCGGCGCGCTGCACGTCGGGCCGGACAGCGCCGGATCGCGTCCCGGCCCGGCGTGCTACGGCGGTGGCGGCGAGCTGCCGACCCTGACCGACGCGAACGTGACACTCGGCTACCTCAGTCCGGAAACCCTGGCCGGCGGGCACGTCGCGATCCATCCCGAGCTCGCGGCCAAGGCCCTCGCGCCGGTCGCCGAACGCCTCGGCCGCGACGTGCCCGACACCGCCCGTGGCGCCTACGAAGTCGCGGTGTCGAGCATGACGACCGCGGTCAAGGCCGTCACCAGCGAGCGGGGCAGGGATCCGCGGGAGGCCACGATGGTCGCGTTCGGCGGAGCCGGTCCGCTCTACGCCGCCGCGCTGGCACGGGAACTGGGCATCTCGACCGTCGTGGTGCCCGTCCACCCGGGACTGTTCAGCAGCCTCGGCCTGCTCGTCGCGGACACCGAACGCAACGAGGTGGCCCCGTACCGCACGGAACTCGCCGGAATTCCCGCACTGGCCGAGGAGTTCGCCACGCTCACCGCCAGGGTCACCGCGGAACTCGGTCCGGCCGCGCTCGTCGAGCGGATGCTGGACCTGCGCTACCGCGGCCAGCGGTTCGAGCTGCGCGTCCGGCTGGACGACGGCGAGCTGACCGAACAGCTGCTCGCGGCGGCCCGTGCCCGGTTCCACGCCGAGCACGAGCGCACCTACGGTCGTGCCGGCGGCGACGATCTCGTCGAGCTGGTCAACCTCCGCGTCCGCGGCGTGCTGCCCGGCGGGGTGTCCCTCCAGGACGTCCTGCGGCTGCCCGGCGATCCGGCCGGTGCGCCCGGCTCCCGGGTGTGCCGGTTCGCCGCGACCGTGTCCACGCCGGTGCTCCGGCGGGCCGACCTCGGCGCCGAACCCGTTGCCGGACCGCTGATCGTGGAGGACATGGACGCGACCACGCTCGTCCCGCCCGGCGCCAGTGCCCGTCGCGACCGGTTCCACAACATCGTCATCCACTGGAGTGCCGCATGATCCGCGACGCCGTGACCTTCGAGGTCTTCCGCAACGCCATCACCGGGGTCGCCGACGAGATGGCGATCACCATCATGCGCACCGCGCATTCCCAGATCGTGGCGTCCAGTATGGACTTCTCGGCCGCGCTGTGCGATGCGCACGGCCGGGTGCTCGCCCAGGCCAACACCTGCCCGGTGCATCTCGGGTCCGTTCCGGACGCGATGGCCGCGATCCTCGCCGGGTTCGGCGAGGACGTCCGGCCCGGCGACGTCTACCTGCTCAACGACCCGTCGCTCGGCGGTATGCACCTGCCCGATCTGTTCGTCCTCGCCCCGGTGTTCGCCGAGGCGGAGCTGCTGGGTTTCGCGGTGACCGTGGTGAACCACGCGGACGTCGGCGGCTGGGTCGCCGGCTCGATGGCCGTGCAGTCCACGAGCATCTTCGCCGAGGGCGTGCAGATCCCGCCGTCACGGCTGGTCGACGCCGGGACTCTCAACGAGACGTTCCTGCGGCTGATCCTGCGCAACGTCCGCGAGCCGGAGCTGGTGCGCGGGGATCTCGACGCCCAGCTCGCGGCTTGTCACGCAGGCGCGGCGGGACTGCTCGCACTCGCCGCGCGGCACGGCGTCGACGGGCTGCACGCGCTGTCCGAGGAACTGCTGGACTATTCCGAGACACTCCTGCGGGCCGCGCTCGCCGAGGCGGTCCCCGGCAGCTACGAGTGCACCGACCACATCGACGACGACGGCCTCGGTTCGGGCCCGATCCCGTTCCACGTCAAGGTCACGCTGTCCGGCACCGGGATCGAACTCGACTTCACCGGATCCTCGCCGCAGGTCGCCTCCGCGCTGAACGCGACGGCGTCGTTCACCCGGTCCGCCTCCTACGCCGCGGTGCAGGGTGCGCTCGCCGGGGACATCCCGGCCAACAGCGGCTTCTACCGGCCGTTCACCTTCGTCATCCCGGAAGGGTCCATTCTGGACGGACGGCGGCCGTCCGCCCGTGGCGCGCGCGGCCTGGTCGCCTACCGGATCATCGACACCGTGCTGGGTGCGCTCGCCCCGGTGTTCCCGGAGCGCGTGCCCGCGGCAGGCGACGGCGGTCCGGACTCCGTCGCGATCGGGGTCACCGGCGAGGACGGCGGTTCGGCGGTGCTGTGGGACGTGCTGTGCGGTGCCTGGGGCGCCCGGCCCGACCGCGACGGGGTGGACGGGATCAGCCCGCTCGGCGCCAACCTCGCGAACACCCCGGTCGAGGAGCTGGAACGCACCGGGCACGTCCGCGTGGACGGTTACGGGTACCTGCCGGACACCGGTGGCGCCGGACGGTTCCGCGGCGGGCTGGGCACGTTCCGGGACATGACGATCCTCGCCGGCGAGGCGAGCGTGCAGATCCGGTCCGACCGGCGCCGGTTCCTGCCCTACGGGCTCGCCGGGGGAGCAGCAGGCACGCCGTCGCAGAACGTGCTCGATCCCGGTGGTCCCGGCGAACGGCTGCTCGAATCCAAGCCCCATCTCGTACTCCCCGCAGGCAGCAGGCACCGGCACGTGACCGCAGGCGGCGGCGGCCACGGCGATCCCTTCACCCGCGACCCCGAGCGGGTCCGCGCGGACGTGCTCGACGGCAAAGTGACCGCCGAGGGGGCGGCCGGGGACTACGGCGTCGTGCTCACCGGCGACGGCGCGATCGACCACGACGCCACCGCCGCGCTGCGCGGGCACGCCCGCTGACCACTACCGTCGGTGTCCAGAAAGGACAACACCCATGAGCCTGCCCGCGAGCGCCGCCCCCGAGGACGTGTCCGGGCGCACCTGGCGCAAGGTCGGCATCCGGATCATCCCGTTGATCGGCGTCGCCTACGTGATGAGCTACGTCGACCGGGCCAACCTCGGTTACCTCGCCGCGCCGATGTCGCGCGATCTGCACCTCGACAGCGGGCAGGTGGGACTGGCCGCCGGACTGTTCTTCCTCGGCTACATCGTGGTCGAGGTGCCGAGCAACCTCGCGCTGCGGCGGTTCGGCGCACGCAAGTGGATCACCCGGATCATGCTCAGCTGGGGCCTGGTCACCGGTGCGACGGCCGCGGTGAACTCGGCGGCCACGCTGTACCTCGCCCGGCTGCTGCTCGGGTTCGCCGAGGCCGGGCTGGCCGCGGGGATCCTGCTCTACCTGACCTACTGGTTCCCGCGCCGCCAGCGGTCCTGGGCGCTCACCGGTTTCTTCCTGATGATCCCGGTGTCGTCGATCTTCGGCTCGCCGCTGGCGGCCGCGCTGCTCACCTGGGGCCGGAACCTGTTCGGCATCGCGGGCTGGCGTTCGCTGTTCCTGGTCGAGGGCGTGCTGACGGTCGTGATCGGGATCCTGATCTTCGTCTTCCTGCCCGACCGGCCCTCCGAAGCGCGCTGGCTCGGCGACGCCGAAAAGGCCGCGCTGGAAACGACTTTGGCCGCCGAAACCGAGGAGCAGCGGGGCAGCGGCGCGCTCACCGGGCTGCGCCAGACACTGACCAGCGGCCGGGTGTGGGCGCTCGCGGTGGCGTTCTTCGGGATCGTGTTCGGCCTGTACCCGCTGGCGTTCTTCCTGCCCACCATGATCACCACGATCACGCACCGCGCCGGCGGCACGGCGGAGGTGGGCAGCGTGCTGCTGTCCGCGATCCCGTACCTGGCGGCGGCGCTGGTGATGCTCGCCTGGGTGCGGTTCGCCGGCCGCCGGACCGCGGTGACCGCCACCGCGGTGCCGATGGCGTTCGGTGCGGCGGGATTGCTGCTGGCCACCTTCGCCGGCAGCGGGCCGGTGTTCCTGGTGGCGGTCTGCCTGAGCGTGGCCGGGATCTACACGGCGATGCCGCAGTTCTGGCGCATCCCGGCGATCGGGCTGACCGGGACCGCCGCCGCGTCCGGGATCGCGCTGATCAACTCGGTGAGCAATCTCAGCGGGTTCGTCGGCCCCTACTTCACCGGCGCGATCAAGACCGCGACCGGCAGCTTCACCTACGCACTGCTGGCGATCGCGGTGATCATGGTCGCCGGGCTGGTGGTACTGCTCACCGTGGGCCGCCGGATGGAGCAGCTCGACGGTGCCCTGCCGCCGCGTGCGGTCACCGCCGGGCGCCGAGCAGCGAGCTGACCTCGGCGTCGGTCGTCTGCTCGAAATCGGCATACCATTCGCCGACCGCGCGGAACCGGGACGGGCGCAGGAGGCAGACGACCTCGTCGGCTTCGCCGGCCAGTTTCTCCAGTGCCTCCGGCGCGCCGACCGGGGCCGCGAACACGATCCGGTCCGGCTCTTGTTCGCGCAGCGCCCGCAACGCGGCGATCGCGGTGCTCCCGGTGGCCACTCCGTCGTCGATCAGCAGCACATCCCGGCCGGTCACCTCCGCGGCCGGCCGGTCGCCGAGGTACCGGTGCACCCGGTCCCTGGCTTCCGCGCGAGCTCTGCCGAGCGCGGCCACCAGCTCGTCCTCGGTGATCCCGACTGCGGCGAGCCCGGCGCGGTCGAGGTAGGGCGGCCCGTCCGGGGCCACCGCGCCGACGCCGAGCTCCGGCCGCCCCGGAGCCTCGACCTTGCGTGCCACCGCCGGCTCCAGCGGTGCCCGCAGCCGCAGGGCCACCGGGGCCGCGACCGGCAGACCGCCGCGGGCCAGCCCGAATACGACCGGATCGTGCCACTGCGCCGGGACGAGCGCGGCCGCCAGCCGGGCGCCCGCGTCGGCCCGCCCTCGGAAGCGGTTCGTCATCAGCGCCTCCTTTCGCCTGCAATCCGGGTACCCGTTCCGGCGCCCGACGCATCGGGAGGGCTCAGCGGGTGATCGCAGCCGGACGGGATCGGTGTGCAGGACGAGGAACAGCTCGAGAAGAAGCACCGGTACTGCGCAGACCGGCGCGGGTGCTCGCCGGCCGGGATGCGCCGGGTGTCGGTTTTCCGCCGCTCGTGGTGGGGTAACCGGGACTGATGACCGAATGCGGTCCCGCGTCCGACTCACCGGGAGGAAACCGTGTACTGGCCGGTGCTGGCTGTTCTCGCGGCCGGGGTGCTCGCCCTCGGCGTCGCGGGGGTGCGCGCGCTTCGGGCGGCGTCGCCGATTCGGCGGGAGATCATGGGCGGTGCCTGGCTGGTCGCCGCGGCGGGCGTGGTGTGGTGGGCCTCGTCGCCGTCGGCGGGATCGGTGCTGCTGGTGATCGCGGCGGCGGTGGTGTTCGGTGCCGCGCTCACCGACCGCGGCGCGGACGGGCGTCGCACGCCGTACCAGCCGCCCCGCTGACGTACCGACCGACGGAGGAGGACCCCCATGGACGGCGACGTCGAGACGCGGTACGAGAACGGACTGTGGAAGAACCGGGTGCACGGCCACGTCCGGGCTTCGAACACCGCCAAGAGACGTGACGACGCGGTGAAGACCGGACGGCACATGGCACAGGCACGTCGCGTCGTGCATGTGGTGCGCGACGAGGACGGCACGGTCGTCCACCGGCACGATTACCACGAGAGCCGCCGCGGGGTGTCCCTCCCGCCGGCCTGACCGCCGGGATCCCTTGCCTGACCCAGTTGTGGGACGTGCCGGGGTACTCGCAGCAGTCCACGGCGATCCCGGCGGCGAACCGGCGGGCGCCGGCGCCAGCGGGCCCGGACCGCACCGGACGGTCAGCCACGCGGCACGTGCGCGCCGCGTTCCTCGATGCGGCGCATCACCGGTTCGGCGAGGATTCCGTGCACCAGCACGGAAAGCGCGACCGCCAGCGCGCCGATCCGCCACAGCGGGGCCTCGTCACCAGGTGGATGCGTGTGCAGGGCGTAGGCGAGGTAGTAGATCGTGCCGATGCCGCGGACGCCGAAGAACGAGATGGCCACCGCCGCGCGTTTGCCCGCGGTGGACCGGATCAGCGAAAGCAGGCCCACCACCGGACGCACCACGAAGACCGCGACGAGCGCGAGCAGCACTTCGGTGAAGGTGAGCCCGTGCAGCAGGCCGTCGCCGATCGCCAGCCCGAGACCGAGCAGCGCGACCGCGACGAAGAGCCGCTCCAGCTGGCGGCCGAAGGCGTGCAGCACCTCGTGGTAGTCGTGCGAACGCTCCTGCGTGCGCACCGAAACGGCGGCGACGAACACGGCGAGGAAACCGGTGCCGTGCACCAGTTCCGCGAGCGCGTAGGGCAGGAACGCCAGTGCCAGCAGCATGAGTCCGTCGGAGTACTCGGCGAGCCGGAAGCGGGACGAGGGCATCCGGAACATCGCCCAGCCCAGCGCCCTGCCGACGAGCAGTCCGACGGCCACCCCGATCAGCAGCGGCAGCACCAGCCCGGTCGCCACCCAGCCCGCGTCGATCTGCGCCCGTGCGCCGGCGAGTGCGAGGGCGAGCAGCACGAACGGCATCGCGAGGCCGTCGTTCAGGCCGGCCTCGGTCGTCAGCGTGAACCGGATCTCGTTGTCCCGCGCCAGGTCCGGCTCGACGTCCGGGGACGGCACCCCGACGTCCCCGGCCAGCACCGGGTCGGTGGGGGCCAGCGCCGCACCCAGCAGCAGTGCCGCGGCCGCCCCCAGGCCGAGCCACCACCAGCCGAGCAGGGCCACCGCGACGATCGACACCGGCATCGCCAGCCCCAGCAACCGCCAGGTGGAGCTCCAGGTGCGGAGCCCGAACGGCCGGTCCACGGACAGTCCCGCACCGGCCAGCGCGACCAGGATGCCCAGCTGGGCGAACGATTCCACGGCACCGAGGTGCCCGGTCGGATCACCCCAGTCACCGCCGTAGGGCTCGGGCAGCGGCAGCAGTCCGAGCCCGGTCCCGGCGACGAGCATCACCAGCGGGGTCGAAAACGGCCGGTCCGCGACCAGCTTCGGCAGCACCGCCGCGGCGAGCGAGAGCAGCCCGCCGATGCCGAGCAGGACCGGTAACGTCTCCACGCGGGCGGCTCAGGCCGGGACCACGGGATCGAAGCGGAGCGTGTCCTGCCCGACGTCGACGCGGACGGTGCGCCCGGACGCCAGTTCACCGGAGAGCACCATCTCCGACAGCGGGTTGTCCACGTACCGCTGGATCGCCCTGCGCAGTGGCCGGGCGCCGAACTCCGGTTCGTAGCCGAGTTCGCCCAGCCGCCGGACTGCCCCCGGCGTGAATTCGACGCTGAGGCCCTGTGCGTGCGCCCGGCGCCGCGTCCGGTCGAGCAGCAGTTCGGTGATGCGGTCCAGCTGATCGCTTTCCAGCCTGCGGAAGACGATGATCTCGTCGATCCGGTTGAGGAATTCCGGCCGGAACGATTCACGCAGCCTGCGCAGCAGCCGGTCGCGCAGCCGGTCACCGGAGTCCTCCTCGGCCGGATGCACGAAACCCAGCGCGCCCTGGGTGCTGCTGCCGACCAGATCGGAACCGAGGTTGCTGGTCATGATGAGCACCGTGTCGGCGAAGCGCACGGTGCGTCCGCGGCCGTCGGTGAGCCGGCCGTCGTCGAGCACCTGGAGCAGGATGTTGAACACGTCCGGATGGGCTTTCTCGATCTCGTCGAGCAGCACCACCGAGTACGGCCGTCGCCGCACTGCCTCGGTCAGCTGGCCGGCGTCGTCGTAGCCGACGTAACCGGGCGGCGCGCCGATCAGCCTGCTCACGGTGTGCTTCTCGGCGTATTCACTCATGTCCAGGCGCACCATGGCGTCCTGGTCGTCGAACAGCGCTTCGGCCAGTGCCCTGGCCAGTTCCGTCTTGCCGACGCCGGTCGGGCCGAGGAACAGGAAACTGCCGAACGGCCGCCCCGGCTCGGCCAGTCCCGCCCGCGAGCGCCGGACCGCCTCGGAGACCACGCGCACCGCGTCGTCCTGGCCCACCACCCGCTCGTGCAGCTGGGTTTCCAGTTTCATCAGCCGGTCGCGTTCGCTTTCGGTCAGGCGGGCCGCGGGCACGCCGGTGAGCCGCGAGACGACCTCGGCGATATCGGCTTCGGTGACCTCGGCGACCGCGGGGCGCCCGGACCCGGGCCGCAGCGCCGCCTCGACCTCGGCGATCTCGTCACGCAGCGCGGACGCGCGTTCGAAGTCCTCCTCGCCGACGGCCTGGTCCTTGTCCCGCCGCAGCTGCTCCAGCTGCGCCCGGCTTTCGCGCACGCTGTCCGGACGGGTGCGCGAGCGCAGCCGGACCCGGGCGCCCGCCTGGTCCACCAGGTCGATCGCCTTGTCCGGCAGGTATCGCTCGGTGAGGTAGCGGTCGGACAGCTCCACCGCGGCCTGCAGTGCCTCGTCGGTGTAGCGGAGCTGGTGGTGCGCCTCGTACCGGTCGCGCAGGCCGCACAGGATCGCCAGTGCGTCGGCCGCGGCGGGTTCGGCCACCAGGATCGGCTGGAACCGCCGTTCCAGTGCGGGATCGCGTTCGATCCCGGTGCGGTACTCCGCCGACGTGGTCGCGCCGACGATGTGCAGCTCACCGCGGGCCAGCGCGGGTTTCAGCATGGATCCCGCGCCCTGGCTGCCGCTGCTCTCGCTCGCTCCGGCGCCGACGATCGTGTGCACCTCGTCGATGAAGACGATCAGCCGGTCCTGGTGCTCGCGGACCTCGTCGAGCAGCGCCGACATCCGCTCCTCGAAATCGCCGCGGTAGCGGGTGCCCGCCACCATCGCGGTGAGGTCGAGCTGGATCACGTGCCGTCCGCTGAGCACGTCCGGCACCTCGTCGTCGGCCAGCCGCTGCGCGAGGCCCTCGACGATCGCGGTCTTGCCGACCCCGGCCTCGCCGATCAGCACCGGGTTGTTCTTGCGCCGCCGCGCCAGTACCTCGACGGTCTGCTCGATTTCCGCGTCCCTGCCGATCACCGGGTCGAGGCCGCCGTCTCGGGCACGCTGGGTCAGGTCCTCGCCGTAGCTGTCCAACGTGGGCGTGCTGCGCGCGGGAGGTGCCTGCGGGCCGTTCGTGGTGTTCCGCAACCGTTCCGGGGTGCTGCCCTGTTCCCGCAGCAGCCTGCCTGCCTCGGACTCCTCGTTGGCGGCGAGCGCCAGCAACAGGTGTTCCGGCCCGATGTAGGACGAGCCGAGGCCGCGGGCGAGCTGATGGGCGTCGAGCAGCGCCCGTTTCGCGCCGGGGGCGAGCCCCACCGGCGTGGTGACGCCGTCGCGCACCGCGTGGTCGTGCTCGATGCGCTCGGCCAGCACCGTGGGATCGGTGCCGGCACGCTCCAGCGCCTGCGCGGTCCCGGGCAGGTGCGCGGCCGCCCACAGCAGGTGCTCGGTGTCGACGTGCGGACGGCCCCATTCGCCTGCCCGTCCGGCGGCCTCGGCCACCAGCGCACGGGCCTGGTCGCTGAGCAACCGCGTGACGTCGATCGAATAGGCCCGGCGTCCGGGTGCCGCCTGGCCGAGGAACTGCGCGAGGAACTGGTCGAACGGGCTGTCTCCCGATCCGTGCGGGAGGAAACCGGTCATGGTCGCAACACCGTCCTGAGCGGTCGAAGTCGGGGAACGGGGCCACGCGGGCCCTCTGCTGCGCTTACCCGCCACGGCAGGGAGTAAACCTTTCGCGGGCCGGGGACGCGGTCCGGGAAACCGCTCGACCGGAAGTCCCTCGCCGGGACCGGATCGGTGTGGGCACGGCCACCGGGAGGTCCTGATGCGGTTCTCGCGCTCGCGTGCACCCGGGAGCCTGCACCCGCGGGCTCCGGCAGCACAACGGGCACCGGAACGGCTCGCCGCCGAACTGTCCGAAACGGACAGTGCAGGCGCTCGGCGGTGTGCGGCGAGCTCTGCCTCGCCGCGGTGGCCGGGGAGCAGGACGGCGCAAGCCTTTCCGTCCGGCTCCCCGGCTACTTGCCGCCGCGCGGGTCGATTTCGTCCAGTTGCCGGAGGAACCGGCGGACCGGCAACGCCATCGCACCCAGTCCGAGGGTGGCGGTCACCCCGTCGTTGGAGGAGACCAGCCGGTCCTCCACCCGGGTGAGCAGTTCGCGGCAGCGGTCCAGATCCGGCTGCCGCTCCGGCACGACCGTGTCGCGCACCGCCGAGGCGAGTTCGAGCAGCAGATCGGCGACGGTGGCGCGGGCTTCCGGCCACGGGTAGACGAACGGCTCCCGCCCCTCCGAGGCGGTGCGCACCGAATCCACCAGCTGTTCGATCGGGTGCCACAGCGTCACGAGCGTCCGGAGTGGACGGTCGTGGCGCGTGCCGAGGTACCGGCTTCGCCGGCGCAGGTTGAGGAACCGGCCCTCCCTCGTCAGCACAGCGGTCTCCTCGGCGTCGCGAGCGAGGCTGCCCACGTCGCGGATCTGGCCGAGCCATTCTTCGATCTCCCCGGGGGGTTCGTCCGCGCGGACCACGTCGGCGGTGGTTTCCAGCAGTCCGGCCAGCGCGGCCGCCAGCCGGTCGGCGGCCGCTTCGAGTCGTTCGCCGTACAGGGGCGGGTACACGAACACGTTGATCAGCAGCCCGATCGCCGCGCCAAGGGCCGTCTCCAGCAACCGGTCGCCGAGCAGTTCCGGATCGCCCGCGGTGCCGTAGACGACCAGCAGCATGCCGGTCACGCCGACCCACACCCCGGAACCACCGAAACGCCACCACGAACCCAGCAGCAGCCCGGCGAACACCACCACGGCCAGCGCGGCGGTCGGTTCCGGCACGAGCCGCGTCGCGACCGCGGCGAGCAGCACCCCGGTCGCGACCGAGCCGACCTGCTGCACCCACCCGCGCAGGCTGCGGTACACCGTCGACTCCACCAGGAACACCGCGGCGTACGGCGCCAGGAACGGTTGCGGCAGCCCGAGTACGAGCGTGGCGAGCAGCCAGGCGCCCACCGCGGCGGCCGTCGCCTTCGCAGCCTGGAACAGCGTCCGCCGTTCGCTCCCGGGGATCCGGATCGCGCGGGCCACCCAGCCCACGGGCGTCCGGTCGAAAGTCAGGTTCATCGGCGGCCCGGTGAAACGAGGGGGCCCGCCGGGCTCATCGCGTCGAGCAGATTCGCGCCGTCATCACCGTCATAGCCGTGGTCGCCGTGGCCGGGCGGACGGCAGGCACTCGGCGTGATCATTGCACCTCCTCCGGCTTTGCCGCGCCGCGCTCAGCCCGGGATCGTTTCGCCGCCGAGGGCCGCGATGACTTCGTTGCTGCAATACGAGGAGAGCCGATTCGAGGCGAGGAACACTTGTTGCCCCGCAAGCCGTTCACCGAACCGGTGTTGATGATCGCCGCACTGTCGCCGAGGTGGGGGAGTGCGGTGGCGGTGACGCGGAAGCAGCTGTGCACGTTCACGTCGAACGTGTGCAGCCACTGCTCGTCGGTCAGCTCCTCCGGCTTGTCGACCGGCCACTGCGGGGCGGCGTCCTGGTGCTCGTCCAGGTAGGCGATCGCGAGGTCGGCACCTTCCTTGGCGAACGCGATCGCCACCGCGCGGCCGATCCCGGAATCGGCGCCGGTGATCAGCGCGCGGCGACCGTCCAGCAATCCTCGTCCCTCGTAGTCGTCCACGGTGTCGCGTGGCCGGGGGTCCATCGCCTTGGTGCCACCAGGCGGATCCTGCTGCTGGGGCGGTCGTGCCGGCGCCATGTGGTACCTCCTTCGCTTCGCCCGATGCGGTTACCCGTGCCCGGCGGCGGTTACCCGTGTCCCGCACCGGGTAACCGGGGTGTCCGGCGGCACCGAGGTCCTGGCTCCGTTCTTTCCTGCCCCGAGGGGACGCGAGCCCGCGCCGGGCCGGGTGACGGGCTGCCCCACGGCCCGCCGCCCGGTCCGGGAACCGGCCGGATTCTGCGCGCCCACCCGCGTTTGACGTCGCCGGTGGCCGGTTATCCCCGGCGCGAGCCTGCCGGGCAGCCGGCGGGTGCATTTCGCGCGCGGGAGGACGTCGATGACCGACCTGAAGGCCCGGCCGGTGGCGGTGGCTGCCGCTCCGCGGCGCGGGAAGAAGGGTGCGTTGCTGCTGCGGCTGGCCCGCACCACCGACCACAAGCAGATCGGACTGCTCTACCTCGGCACGTCGTTCGCGTTCTTCCTCGCCGGCGGCGCGATGGCGCTGCTGATGCGCACCGAACTGGCCCGGCCCGGTCTCCAGTTCCTGTCGTCCGAGCAGTACAACCAGCTGTTCACCATGCACGGCACGATCATGCTGCTGCTCTACGCGACACCGAACGTGTTCGGCTTCGCGAACTTCGTGCTGCCGCTGCAGATCGGCTCACCGGACGTGGCGTTCCCGCGGCTCAACGCGTTCTCCTACTGGCTGTACCTGTTCGGCGGGCTGATCGTGCTCTCGGCGTTCCTGACTCCCGGCGGCGCCCCGGACTTCGGCTGGACCGCCTACACGCCGTTGTCCGGCGCGATGCATTCCCCCGGCGTCGGCGGGGACCTGTGGATCATGGGGCTGATCGTGTCCGGGCTCGGCACGATCCTCGGCGCGGTCAACATGACCACCACCATCGTGTGCCTGCGTGCGCCGGGTATGACCATGTTCCGGATGCCGCTGTTCACCTGGAACATCCTGTTCACCGGGATACTGGTGCTGCTGGCGTTCCCGATCCTCACCGCGGCGCTGTTCGCGCTGGAGGCCGACCGGCGGCTCGGCGCGCACGTGTTCGACCCCGCCAACGGCGGCGCGATCCTGTGGCAGCACCTGTTCTGGTTCTTCGGCCATCCCGAGGTGTACATCGTCGCGCTGCCCTACTTCGGCATCGTCACCGAGATCATCCCGGTGTTCAGCCGCAAACCGCTCTACGGCTACCGGCTGATGATCTTCGCGACGATCGGCATCACCGGGCTTTCCGCGACCGTGTGGGCACACCACATGTTCGCCACCGGCGCGGTGCTGCTGCCGTTCTTCTCCTTCCTGACCTTCCTCATCGCGGTGCCCACCGGGATCAAGTTCTTCAACTGGATCGGCACCATGTGGAAGGGCCAGGTGTCGTTCGAATCGCCGATGCTGTGGTCGGTCGGCTTCCTGGTGACCTTCCTGCTCGGCGGGCTGACCGGGGTGATCCTGGCCGCACCCGCGCTGGACTTCCAGGTGCACGACACCTACTTCGTGGTGGCGCACTTCCACTACGTGCTGTTCGGCACGATCGTGTTCGCCACCTTCGCCGGGATCTACTTCTGGTTCCCCAAGATGACCGGCCGGATGCTCGACGAGGGCCTGGCGAAATGGCACTTCTGGACGACGTTCCTCGGGTTCCACGCCACGTTTCTGGTGCAGCACTGGCTCGGCGCCGAGGGGATGCCGCGCCGCTACGCGGACTATCTGTCCACCGACGGGTTCACCCTGCTCAACACCGTCTCCACGATCGGCTCGTTCCTGCTCGGCGCGTCCGTGCTGCCGTTCATCTGGAACGTGGTGAAGAGCTACCGCTACGGCGAACAGGTCGAGGTGGACGATCCCTGGGGCTACGGCAATTCGCTGGAGTGGGCCACCACGAGCCCGCCGCCGCGGCACAACTTCCTCGAACTGCCCCGCATCCGCTCCGAACGGCCGGCCTTCGAACTGCACTACCCGGGCGCGGTCCAGCGGATGCGCGAGGAACAGCACGTCCGTTCCCGGCGCCGTTCCCGGGGCGAGGTGCATTCCGGCTGACCTGCCGCGCCACGGTCCGCGACGCGAGGGGCGGGCCCACGCCTCCGCTCAGGTGCGGCGCTGCCGGAACTCGTCGAGGACCCGGCGTTCGCGCTTGGTCGGGCGGCCCGCGCCGCGTTCGCGGCGGGCCACCGGGATCGCCGCCTCCGGGGGCGGGGCGGGGGTGCGGTCGATCAGGCAGGTGGCCGCGATCGCGGCGCCGACCCGTTTCTGGATCACCTGCACGACCTCGACCACCCGCGTGCCCGAGCCGATCCGGGCACGGACCCGGTCTCCGGGCACGACCTGGGTGGCGGGTTTGGCAGGGCGGTCGTTGACCCGGACGTGCCCGCCGCGGCAGGCGGCCGCCGCGTCCGCGCGGGTCTTCGCCAGGCGGACCGCCCACAGCCAGCGGTCGACTCGGGTGGATTCCATACCCTCCATCATGGCCCGCCGAGGCGGCCCGGCGCTGCCCGGCCGGGCCCGCTCACTCCCAGCACCAGCGCAGCCCGACGATCCCGGGGGAGACCCCGGCCGACATCACGTGCACCGGCAGACCGGGTGTGCGCGCCACCTCGGTCACCTCGGTCTCCGGCCCGGCAGGCGATCCCCGCCGGTAGGCGTGGCAGGAGGCGGGTTCGGCGCCGGCAGCGAAGTGCAGTTCGAGCAGGTGCTCGTGCACGCCGGTACGGAACCGGCGGTCGTAGGAGGTGTCCGGCGCCCGGTCGGTGAAGGTGAACTCGTATTCCACGAGTGCGGTCTCGCCCCGGTCGAGACAGCGGTGCAGGATCAGCTCGTTGACGGTGAAACCCTGGTCCGGCAAGGTTTCCGAGTGCCCGGGGGTGCAGTATCGGGTGCCGGTCAGCCGGGGCGGGCAGCCGGGGCTGAACCCGCGCACGGTCACCATCCGCAGCTGCGTGCCGTCCTCGGTCGCCCGCACCACCTCGCGCGCCCGCAGCCGGTGCAGCAGCCGGTCCGCGCCGATGTGCACCTGTTCGTGCAAGCTGACCACGACCGGCGCGGGGCCGTACTCCGCCTCGAAGGACGTGAGCACCGGTAACACCCGGTTCCGCCTGCCCCACAGCCGTTCCCAGGCCACGATCGGGACCGGCGGCTCCGGAGCGCGCCCGGGATCCCGGTCCAGCAGGCCGGTCAGCGCACCCGCGGGCAGCTCGAGCACGTCCTCCAGGATCCGCACCGCCTCCCGTGACCGGGCCCGCGCGGGCACCGTCCGGCCGGTCCGCCAGTAGCTCAGCGTCGTGGTGCTGACCGCCGCGCCTGCCGCGGCGAGCCGGTCGCGCAGCCGGTCGAGGCCGAGTCCGCTGAGGTCGATCGCCAGCGACAGCGCATACCGGAACGGGCCTTCCGCGAGCGCGGCGGCCAGCTGGTCCCGGCGGTCCGGCGCCGGTGCCGGGGGTGTCGCGAACACCGTCGTCCCTCCTCGGGTCCGCCGGACGGGTCCGGATGGTCGGGATCCCACCCGTATCCAACCCACCCGTCCGCGGCCGCCGCATCCGCCGAACGTCGGGTGTTGTTCCGTTGATCGGCGCCGGACGTTCAGCGGGTGCCCGCACCGGCACCGGCTGCCTACCTTTTTGAACATCTCCCCGGTCCCCCTGGTGAAGGAGCGAAAAAATGCGTGTTCCCGTCCGTGCCCTCGGTATTCTCGCCGGTGCCGCCACCGCGCTCGGTGCCTGCACCGTCACCCCGGCGCTGGCCGCCCCCTCGTCCCCGGACATCATCGGCGGCAGCACCGCGCAGAACCCCGGCTACCTCACCCGCTTCAACGGCCATGCCAACGGTTACACGTTCTTCTGCACCAGCAGCCTGATCTCCGCGCGCTGGGTGCTGACCGCCAAGCACTGCATGTACGACAACAACGGTGCCCAGCTCACCGACATCGACCTCTACGTCGGCTCGAACCAGTCCAACGGCGGCGTGCACGCGAAGGCCGGCTCCACCTACCTCTACGACGACGGCGACCTCGCGCTGATCGAGCTGGACACCGACGGCGGCAGCACCTTCGCGAAGCTGGCGTCGAGCGGCTCCGACGCTGCCGAGGGCGATCACGCCACGGTGTACGGCTGGGGCGCAACGCAGTCCACCGACGAGGGCAACCACCAGTCGCC
This sequence comes from Amycolatopsis ultiminotia, assembly GCF_039536925.1. Classification (NCBI taxonomy): domain Bacteria; kingdom Bacillati; phylum Actinomycetota; class Actinomycetes; order Pseudonocardiales; family Pseudonocardiaceae; genus Amycolatopsis; species Amycolatopsis ultiminotia. The sequence goes on from NZ_BAAAZN010000001.1 coordinate 428,403, forward strand.
GGTGCTCAAGAAAGCCGAGGTGACCATCTCCGACACGAACGACACCGACAACGCAGGCGGACCCGCAATCACCGCCGGCACCCCGGACGGTGCCGTCGCCGGCGGCGATTCCGGCGGCCCGATGGTCGACGGCGACGTCCAGGTCGGTGTCTGCTCCACCAGCGACCGCTCCAGTGTCACCACCTACGGCAGTGTCGCCGCGGGCCGGGACTGGATCGGTCAGGTCGCCGGGGTCTGAGCCGTCCCGCGGACTTCCTCGCCGGTCCCGGCCCGGCCGGCGAGGAAGTCGTCGACCAGCCGGGCACAGAAGCTTGCGTCGTTGGTCCGCCCGGTGACCAGTGCGTTGAACAGCAGCGGCCCGGTCAGCTGGGCGGCGGCCAGCTCGACTTCCCCGCCGGTCGGCGCTTGTCCCGGCAGACAGGCGCCGAGGACCGTTTCGAACGGGGCGCGGTAGTGCTCGATCACGTGCTCGCGCAGTGCGGCGAGCCGGGTGCGTTCCTCGGCGTCGGGCGGGCTGTCGGAGGATTTGCCGATCGCAGTCATCCACACCACCGCGGCCAGTGCCGGCGCGTGCTCGAACTGATCGGCGTGCGATCGGACCAGATGCAGCAGCCGGTCCCGCGGCGAGCCGCCGTCGAGTGCCGGGCGCAGTGGCGGGAGCAGCTCGCGGAAGGCGGCGGCGAGCAGTTCGGTGCCGGTGGCGAAATGCCGGTAGAGCGTCGAACGGGCCACGCCGCTGCGCGCGGTCACCGCCTCGATGGTGACCGCGCGGACCCCGCCCTCGGACAACAGCGCGACCGCGGCGGTGAGGATCGCCGAGCGGGAACGGTCCAGGCGGGGGTCCCGCCGCTGCCGCGTGTGGTGGTCGGGCGTGCGGTGGTCGGACATGGTGCGGTCGGGCGTGTGGTGGTCGGGCGTGCGGTGGTCGGACATTGCCGGATTCTCCCCAGTTCGGGTCGGCCGGGTATTGACGCAGCGGAAACGATACTGCTAGTTCTAGTACGATACTGGCAGTCTCGTTTCAGTGTGTCGTGACCTTGCGAGGTGACCATGGCCGAGGACCGCCCGGCGTCCACTGCGCGCCGGGCCTGGACTGTCGGCGTGATGTGCTCCGCGGTCGGCCTCGTCATCGCGATGGTCACCATCGCGAACACCGCGCTGCCCTCGCTGGCCGCCGACACCGGGGCGACCCAGGCCGAGCAGACCTGGATCGTCGACGGTTACACGCTCGTGCTCGCCGCGCTGGTGCTGCCCGCGGGCGCGCTCGGCGACCGGTACGGCAGGCGCGGGGTGCTCGTGGCCGGGCTCTGCGTGTTCGCGGTGGGCTGTGCGGCGCCGTTGGTCACCGGTTCCTCGACCTGGCTCATCGCGGCACGGGCGGTGACCGGTCTCGGCGCGGCGATGATCATGCCCGCGACGCTGTCGATCATCAACGCCAGTTTCCCGCCGGAGCGGCGGGGCCGGGCGATCGGCATCTGGGCCGCGGTGGCCGGGATCGGCGGGCTCGGCGGGCTGATCCTCGCCGGGCTGCTGTTGCGCTACTTCTCCTGGCATTCGGTGTTCATCGGCCCGGCCGTGCTCGCGGTGGTGCTGGCGCTGGCGTGCGCGACGGTGCCGACCTCCCGTGAACGCGCACCCTCACCGTTCGACACCGCCGGTGCGGTGCTCGGCGCAGTGGCGGTGGGGGCGCTGGTCTTCGGCATCCTGCGTGCGGCCGACGGCGGCTGGGGAGATCCGGTGGTGCTCGTCGCGCTGGTCGCCGGGGTGGCGCTGGCCGTGGCGTTCGGCCGTGTGGAGGTCCGCAGCGCGGCGCCGCTGCTCGACGTACGGCTGTTTCTCAACCGCGCCTTCAGCCTCGGCGCGATCTCGGTGACGGTGCAGTTCACCGCCGCGTTCGGCTCGCTCTACGCGTTGGCGCAGTACCTCCAGCTCGTGCAGGGCTACTCGGCGCTGGAATCCGGTCTGGTGCTGTGGCCGATCGCGGTTTCGCTGCTGCCGTTGTCGATGGCGTCCGCGCCGCTGGCGAAACGGTTCGGGTTGCCGGCGCTCACCGCGGTCGGGCTCGTGGTGGTCGTGGCCGGGGTCGTGCTGCTCGGACGGCTCGGACCGGACAGCGGGTACCCGGCGCTGGCGATCGCGGTGTGCGTGCTCGGCGGCGGGCTGGGGCTGACCGCGCCGGCGGCGACCAGCGCGATCCTCGACAACGTGCCGCCGGACAAGTACGGCGTGGCGTCCGCGGTCAACGATGCGACCCGGGAAATCGGTGCCGCGCTGGGCATCGCGCTGACCGGCACGGTGCTGTCGGCCACCTACACCGCGTCCGTGCAGCCGGCCACTGCGGCGCTGCCGGCGCCGGCTCGGGAGGTCGCGGACGGTTCGCTGGCCGGCGCTCTCGCCGTGTCCGGGCGGACCGGACCGGCGCTGGCCGACGCGGCACGCACTGCGTTCGCGGACGGGATGTGGAACAGCCTGCTCGCGCTGGCCGGCATCGTCGCGGCCGGGATCGTGGCCGCGGTGCTGCTGCGGGGCGCCCGCAGCGGAGCGGGCCGGGTGGCGGGCCGGCCCCCTGCGCCGACCCGCCACCCGGTGGCCCCCTCATCCCCCGACGAACGAGGGGACCGCGGCTCCCGCGAGCGAAACCGGGCCCGACCGCCGGCGTGACGGCGATCCCCCGGAACCCACCCGTTCGGGTGACGTCGGCATGCGATAGTGGCTCGGACGGTGACGAAAGGGGGCGCGGTGCCGACCGATGCTCCGGTACGCCGGTACCCCGCCCGCGACGGACTCGAACTGGCCTACCGGGAGCTCGGCTCGGGTCACCCGGTACTGCTGGTGCACGGGCTGCTCGGCAGCGCGGACCTGTGGGTCCGGTGTGGACTGGCCGAAGCACTGGCCGCGCGCGGGTTCCGGGTGCTGATGCCGGATCTGCGCGGGCACCGGGACAGTCCGCGTCCGCACGATCCGGCCCGGTACCCGCCGGACGTACTGGCCGATGACGGCCTCGCGCTGGCCGAACACCTGGCGCTCGGGCGGTACTTCCTCGGCGGGTTCTCCCTCGGCGGGCGGATCGTGCTGCGGATGCTCGCCCGCGGGGCCCGGCCGGTGCGGGCGTTCATCGGGGGACAGGGGCTGGACGCGGTGCGCCGCGGCGGCGGGGGAGCACGGATTCGCCGGGTGCTGACCACGCTGGCGGCGGGCCACCGCCCGGAAGCCGGTACGCCGGACGCGGAAATCGCGTACTGGATCACCCGGCTGGGCAACGATCCGCGCGCACTGCTGGGAGTCGAGAGCTCGCTCGTCCCGACGACCGACGCCGAACTCGCCCGGATCAGCACGCCGACGCTCGTCGCCGTGGGCAGCGCGGACACCGATCACGCCTCCGCCGGACAGCTGGCCGGGCTGCTGCCCGACGCGACCTTCAACCAGGTGCCGGGCGAGCACTACCCTTCGGCGTCCGCCCCGGAATTCCGCGAAGCGGTCCTGGAGTTCTTCGGCCGCGACGTCCCGCGGCGGCAGGGTTAACCGCGGATGCTGAGTCCGTGCTCAGCGGACCGCGGCGAGTCCGAAGTGGACAACCGCGGGGCCGGCATCCGCCTCCGGGACGCCGTATGTGGCTGCGCCGCGCCGCCGGACGGTAAGGTTGCCGGCATGTCGTGGCCGGTCGGGTGCGGGAGTGTCGGCCGGTGCACGCTCGCCGGCGCTCCCGGTGCGTGGTGAAGCCGTTGTCGTCTCCCGTTTCCGGCCCCGGCCCGGCCCCGGCCGATCCGCCCCGCCCCGCCCCGGTCCGGTCCGATCCGGCCCAGCTCGATCCGGCGCTGTCCGCTCCGGCGCTGTCCGCTCCGGCTGAGCCCGGTACCGGTACCGGTAAGCCCGGCCCGGTGCCGTCCGGCCCCGCCCGGTCCGATCCGGCGCCGCCCGGCCCGGGTCCCTCCGATCGGGTGTCGTTTTCCGTGCCCGGCGAGGTGCTGCGGGTTTCCCTCGTCGAGCGGCTGTTCGGCCGTGCCGGTGATCAGCGGCCCGCCTACACCCACCAGGACCACCTCGCCGGGGCCGAGGAGACCGTGACCTGGGACGAGCTGGTCACCCGTGCCGGGGTGGTGGCCGCGCACCTGCGCGGGAAAGCCGCGGCAGGGGACCGGATCGCGATCGTCGCCGCGCAGGAGCTGGCCTATCCGGTCGCGTTCTTCGGGGTGCTCGCCGCGGGGATGACCGCGGTGCCGCTGATGGATCCGGCCAGCCCCGGGCTCGGCCGGCGGCTCGCCGGGATTCTGGACGACTGCGCCGCCTCGCTCGTGCTGACCTCGCGGCGCGCGGTGGAGCGGGTGCGCGGGTTCGTGCCCGCGGACCGGCTCGTGGTCGTCGACGAGCTGTCCGGCCCGCCCGCCGCACCGGTGCTTCCCGCGCCGGAGACGCCCGCGTACCTGCAATACACGTCCGGTTCGACCCGCGATCCGGCAGGCGTGGTGATCCCGCACCGGGCGGTGGCCGCCGCGTGCTGGCAGGCGAGCGTGGCCTACGCGGTCGGCCCGGCCACCACGTGTGCGGGCTGGATCCCGTTTTTCCACGACATGGGCCTGATCCAGCTGCTGTGCCTGCCTGCCTACGCGGGCTGCCGGTCGGTGTTCATGGCCCCGCTCGAGTTCGTGCACCGCCCGCAGCGCTGGCTGCGGCAGCTGGCCGATTACCCGGAAGTGTTCACTGCGGCGCCGAACTTCGCGTTCGACCTCGCCGCCGCGACACCCCCGCCGGACGGGCTCGACCTCTCCGGCGTGCGCGTCGCGCTGAACGGGAGCGAGCCGGTGCGCCCGGCGACCGTCGCCCGGTTCCAGGAAGTGTTCGGCCCGCTGGGTTTCCGGCGCGAGGCGCACCGGCCCTCGTACGGGCTGGCCGAGGCGACCGTCTACGTCACGAGCGCCGGGCCGGAGGGACCGACGAGCGCCGTCTTCGACCGCGAGAGGCTGGCCGCGGGCGAGGCGGTGGAAACCGAGGGCGGCCAGGAACTCGTGTCCGTCGGCCGTCCGGTCGGACAGCTGGTGCGGACCGTGGTGGACGGCCGGATCGTCCCGGACGGCACGGTCGGCGAGGTCTGGATCCACGGCCCGCACCTCGGTACCGGGTACTGGGCGCGCGAGGACGACACTTTCGGGGCGTGGCTGGAAGGCCACGGCGGCTGGCTGCGCACCGGCGATCTCGGGGTGTGGCACCGCGGCGATCTGTACCTCACCGGACGGCTGAAGGACCTGATCGTGGTCGACGGCCGCAATTACCACCCGCAGGATCTGGAAGTGACCGCGGAGCAAGCCCATCCGGCCGTCCGCCGGGGCAGGGTCGCCGCGTTCGCGGTCACCGGAGGGGACGGCGAGGGCGCGGTGGTCGCCGCCGAGTGGAGCGGCGAAGCGGACACCACCGAAGTGCGCAGGGCGGTGCTCCGCGCGGTGTCCGGGGAGTACGGCCTGACGCTGCGTGATGTCCGTTTGGTCGATCCGGGTGCCCTCCCGCGCACTTCGAGTGGCAAGGTCGCGCGGGCCGCAGCGAGGGCGCGGTACGGTGACGGCCGTGGTTGATCTCTGCGCCGAGGTGGCGAAGGTCGTGAGCGACACCTTCTTCCTCGACCCCGCGACCGTCGCGGCGGACAGCCCGCTCGAGGAGCTGGGCATCGACTCCAAAGGCCGGGTCCGGCTGCTCGCCGCGCTGGAGGTCTACTACGGAGTCACGATCGACCTGGCGCAGCTCGACCGGTTCACCGACGTCGCTGCCGTGGCCGGGGTACTCGCCGAGGCACTGGACGAACGGACCGGCACCGGCCGGGCCAGCTAGGAGAGAAGCGCAGATGAGCGGGAGCGGGGGCTACACCGCGTCCACCGAGGCGATGAGCTCGGCGTCGAAGAAGATCGGCCAGCTGGCGCAGGATCTCGTCGACAACAATCCGGACCTGTCGGCCACCAAGGTCGACGACAAGGGGTTCGGCGAAGCGCACGGTGAGCACGCGAAGCAGTACACCGAAGGCGTCAAGACCTTGTCGGACGCGGTGAACGGGTACAGCACCACCCTGACCACACTCGGCACGAACCTCTCCTCGGGTGCGCAGAGCTACGACGAGAACGAAGCCGGCCAGAGCGGGTCGATCAACCAAGCAGGGACGCTGTAATGGCCTCGTGGGAAGAAATCAAGAAGGTCCTCGACGATCCGGCGGTCCCCGAGGACAAGAAACAGGCGCTGATGAGCAGCGTCGTCTCGGACGGCAGCATCACGATCCCGGACGAGGACAAGAGCAAGTACACCAAGGCCTACGTCACCCCGGGTTCGCTGCTGAGCCAGATCAAGAAGGTCGACGACGCCCTCAAGGACGCCAAGACCGAGGGCGATCAGGCCTCGTACAACGACGATCAGCAGAAGAAGGCCGTCGACGACGGCAAGAAGAAGCTGGACGACACGAAACCGCCGGAGCTCGAGGGCGGCGGCACGAAGACGTCGGACGAGATCTTCGACGCGGCCAAGGCGGGGCTCAAGGTGTTCGAGACGTTCGGCTCGCTGCTCGGGCAGCTGCCGGACGACTGCAAGGGCAACACCAAGGCCCTCGACATGGACAAGGACATCAACAAGCCCTACAACCAGCAGCGGGGCATCTCCTTCGAGAACTTCATGACCGACGCCGCTCACTTCAAGACCGGCGCGGACACCATGGACCAGACCATCCAGGACAGCGGATCCACGCTGAGCACCCTGATGCAGACCTGGAAGGGCGCGGCCGCGGATGCGGCGTGGGATCGGTACAACGACGACATCACGCCGAAGGCGACCAAACTGCAGCAGTCGCTCGCCGGCGCGTCCGAGGCCACCAAGACCGCGACCACCACGATTTTCGATCTGTGCAAGCAAAAGGCGAAGGCAGTCGCGGACGGCTACACCGAGTACGTGGCCAAGGCGGACTTCGCCATGGCGCAGCGGGTGGTGAAGGTCGCGACCGGCGAAGCGGCCAGTGACGACGATCTTGCCGCCATCGCAGGCTGGATGGACACGAACTTCGGCACGAACCTCGTGCAGACGCTGAACGACCGCGGCTGCTGCGACAAGACGGACATGAAGAAGGAAGGCGAGAAGCTCGCCAAGCAGTGGATCCAGAACTACTTCAACCCGGAGATGTGGGACCACATCTACACGGGGTTCCAGGAGAACTGCAAGAACACCAAGGATCTCGTCGACAAGGCCTATGACGAGCTGGACAAGGTGATGGGCCACCTCCGCAACGAGTTCGAAAAGGCGGGCGACGGCTCCGGCGGCGGTGGTGGTGACGGGACCGGTGGTGGTTCCGGTGGTGGTGACGGGACCGGTGGTTCCGGCGGCGGCGGTGGTGACGGGACCGGTGGCGGCTCCGGTGGTGGTGATGGCACTGGCGGTTCGGGCGACGGCACTGGTGGTTCCGGCGGCGGCGATGGCACCGGTGGTTCGGGCGACGGCACCGGTGGCTCCGGCGGCAGCACTGGTGGTGGCACGGGCGGTGGTACCGGTGGCGGCACTGGTGGTGGTACCGGTGGCGGTAGTGGTGGGGGTTCGGGTTCCGGTAGTGGTGGTGGTACGCCGCCGCCGGTTCCGGACGTTGATCTGCCTTCGGGTGAGTCCGGTGGCGGTGCTGGTGGCGGCTCGGACACCGGCGGTGGTTCCGGCGATGGGTCGGGTGGTGGTTCCGACGTCGGTGGTGGCACCGGTGGCGGTACGGGCGGTGGTACTGGTGGGGGTTCGGGTTCCGGTAGTGGTGGTGGTACGCCGCCGCCGGTTCCGGATGTCGATCTGCCTTCGGGCGAGTCCGGCGGTGGTTCCGGCGACGGGTCGGACGGTGGTTCCGACGTCGGCGGTGGCACCGGTGGTGGCACTGGTGGTGGTACCGGCGGAGGTTCGGGTAGCGGTGGGGGTTCGGGTTCCGGCAGTGGTGGTGGTACGCCGCCGCCGGTTCCGGACGTTGATCTGCCTTCGGGTGAGTCCGGTGGCGGTGCGGGTGGCGGCGACGGTTCGGAGACCGGTGGTGGTTCCGGTGGCGGTTCGGGCACCGGTGGTGGCGGAGGCACGCCACCACCGATCCCGGAGACCGACCTGCCCGGCGGCGACACCGGCGGGGACGGCGCCGACGGCGACGGGAAAGACGGCGACGGCAAGGACGGCGACGGGAAAGACGGCGAGCACGGTGGCGGGGGGTCCAGCCCCGGCGGCGACCCCGACGGCAAGGGTGACGACGGCAAGGATGACGGCAAGGACGGCGATCACGAGCAGGAGAAGCTGAAGGTCGAGCAGAACGGCAAGACCTTCGAGATGACCGAGCCCGACAAGGACGGGCACATGGACATCAAGGTCGGCGAGGACGGCCACGGCGACCCGAAGGACTTCAAGCTCGACTGGTCCGCCGACGACGGCAAGTCCGCAGGCGGCCACGGCGACGACGGTCCGGGCGACGGGTCCGGCCACGGGACGGACGGGGAACACACCTACCACCCCGGTCCGGACGGCAAGATCCACATCAAGGACGGCGACCTCGAGATCACCGCCGAACGGCCGGACGGACCCGACGGGCCGACCAAGGTCACCGTCGACGACGGCAGTGGCAAGCCGAGCACCTACACCCTCGGCGACGCGGACACCCCGGTGCACAGCACGCACGGCTCGCATCCGGACGGCGGCCCCGACGGCGGCGGCGACCCGAACGACGACCCGAAGGACCACGGCTCGAAGGACCACGACGCAAAGGACGACGGGGCAACAGACGGCGGCCCGAAGGACGACGACCCGAAAGACGGCGGGAAGCACACCCCGGAGCCGTTGTCCATGGCGCCGGGGCCGGAGATGCCGCAGCCCCACGAGGGCACCGTCATGCCGGACTCGGACGGCACCGGAGCGGACCACGACCTCGGAGTACCCGCGGACGCGCGGCCCTCGGGCGTTCCGGCAGGGGGCGTTCCCACGGATTCGTCCCTGCCGGACGGGGCCTCCGCGCCGATGCACGGTCAGCCCGCAGACGGGTCGGTCCCGGGCGCTCCCGGCGCTCCGCTGACCGAGGCACACCCGGTGAACGCGCCCGCGATGACCGGCGGGGTGCACTCGGCCCCGGAGCACAGCGGCGCGGACTCGGTACCTGCTCAGGGGCAGGGCAGCCCGGCGGGTTCGTCGTCGGGCCAGTCCGGAGGCGGCGGGATGCCGATGGGCGGGATGGGCGGTGGCGGCCAAGGCGGAGGCGGCGGCGCGGACGCCGATCGCGGCGCCCGCGCGTATCGTGTGGAGGGCAGCGGCCTGTTCGACTCCGACACCGAGCCGGCTCAGCGGATCACCGGATCGCTCGACGACGATGACGATCTGTCGCCGGTGCGCCGGGCGAGGAAGTGAGGACACCATGGACGACCTCGAGGGGATGAGGACGCGGCTGGCCGCGCTCGTCCGGGAGCAGGCCGACCGCCAGACCCTGCACGAACAGCGCGGCGACGAGCTGAAGGCCCGTGCACAGGAGTACATGACGAAGCAGGCGAAGGCGGCCGAACGCTACGTCATGCACCGTCGTGAACTCGGCAAGCGTGCCGACGAAAAGGGTCGTCCGCAGCAGGAATCGGTGCGGGAGTTCGACTTCGAACCCGAAGCGCACCAGGCCGAGAACGGTTCGCAGGGGCTGGAGTTCACCCCGACGCCGTCGACCGGACGGCGGGTCGAGCCTGCCCCGCCGGTTCCGCCGCCCGCGCCCGCTCCGCCGGCCCCGCCGACCCCGGTCGCGCCGTCCCGCGCGGAGCGGCCGGTGCCCGGCAGGCGGACCCGGATGAGCACCGAAGAGATGGACGACGAGGACGACGCCTTCATGAACAACCGTTGGCGCGGCTGAACCCCGGCCGACCACGACCGCGATCCGGGCGGGCACTGCCGACGCAGTGCCCGCCCGGTTTTTTCGGTACCGGCCCGGATATCTTCGCCGACGCGAACGTCTGTTGTGGACACACGAGTGTCCGATGTGGATGCGCCGGCCGGTTTCCGCACGCGGACGGCGAGCCACTGCGGCGCCGGTCGGCGGGAACGGCGCCGGAAAACCGACCATCCGCTACCGGCACCGCGGACCGGGCAGGCTGAACCGGTCGCCTGCAGCGACGGAGCAGCCGCCGGTGCGGGATCCGTTGCGGGCTCCACAGTGGACACAGTGACCGTCGTCACGGTGGGGCGGGGAACCGGTTGCCGCCGTGGACCGACTGCTGAGGAGGCGGAGTCCGCGGGAGGAGCCGATGTCAGTGCCCAGGCCAATGCCAGGACCAGAGTCCACGACGGTACTCAAACCGGTGCCCGGATCCGGGCCGGGGGCCGCGGCGGAGTCCGGGCTGCCCGCTGCGCTCGCGGAGCCGGCAGCACCGCGCCCGGTGGCCGGGACGGGGTGGGGTGCGATCCGGCCGTTGCTGCTGCGGCTGCACTTCTACGCAGGCGTGTTCGTCGGCCCGTTCCTGCTGATCGCGGCGCTCACCGGGATCGCCTACGTCTGGACGCCGCAGCTGGAACAGGCCGTTTACGCCGACGAACTGCACGTGCCCGCCGCCGCGGGTGCGCTGGCGCTGGACCGGCAGGTCGCGATCGCGCGGGCCGAGGTGCCGGACGGTGCGGTGACCGGCGTGCGCCCGGGACCGACCGCAACGGACACCACCCAGGTCGTGTTCACCCGGCCGGGGCTGGCACCCAGCTACTACTACACGGTGTTCGTGGACCCGCACACCGGTGCGGTCCGCGGAGCGCTCGAAACCTACGGTTCCGGGCAGGCGCTGCCGTTGCGCGGATGGATCGACACCCTGCACCGCAGCCTTCATCTGGGCGATTTCGGCCGGCTGTACAGCGAACTGGCGGCGAGCTGGCTGTGGGTGGTGACGCTGGCCGGAGTGGTGCTGTGGCTGGGCCGCCGCCGTTCCGCACGGCGCGCGCAGGGCAGGCGGCGGCTGCTGAACCGGCACGGCACGGTCGGGTTGTCGGTCGCGGCAGCACTGCTCTTCTTGTCCGCCACCGGTCTCACCTGGTCGCTGCACGCCGGCGCGAACATCACCGATCTGCGTTCTTCCTGGAACTGGACGACCCCGTCGGTCACCGCGGCCGCGCCCGCGACGGCCGGTGACGTCGGATGGCAGACGGCGCGGGAGGCGACCGCGCGTGCCGGATTGGCGGATCCGGTGGAGATCCGCCCGCCGTCCGGCGCGGGGGAGAGCTACGTCGTGCAGCAGGTCGGGCGAACCTGGCCGGAAAAACAGGATGCGATGACCGTCGACCCCGGCACCGGCCGGGTCACCGGCACCCTGCGGTTCGCCGACTACCCGCTCGCGGCCAAGCTGAGCCGGTGGGGGATCGACGCGCACATGGGCCTGTTGTTCGGTGTGGCCAACCAGATCGTGCTCACCGTGGTCGGGATCGCGGTGGTGTGCCTGGTCTGCTGGGGCTACCGGATGTGGTGGCTGCGCAGGCCGGCAAGGGGCGGGGCGCGGTTCGGCCGCCCGCCGGGGCGGGGTGCGTGGCGGCGGGTGCCCGGCCGGGTGCTCGCGCCGGTGCTCGTCACCGGGGCGGTGCTGGCGTGGTTCCTGCCGGTGTTCGGGGTTTCGCTGCTCGCGTTCCTGGCCGTCGACGTGGTGCTGGGACTGCGCCGCCGGGAGGTGCCGCGGTGATCTCGGATCTCTCGCTGCGCTGGATCCTCACGCTCGTGTTCGCCGCGTCCGCGGTGTTCTGCCTGTACCGCTGCGTGTACCGGCCGCGGTTCACCGGACGGGTATCGGAGGGACTGCACGCGCTGATGTGCGCCGGCATGGTCACGATGGCGTGGCCTGCCACGATGAGTTTTGCGCGGACGCCGCAGATCGTCCTGTTCACCGCCGCGGCAGTCTGGTTCGCGGTGACCGCCCGCGGACACGGCTGGTTCGCCGCGGCCCACCACACGCTGATGATGGCCGCCATGGCGTGGATGGTCTTCGCGATGCCACTGGCCATGGCGGGCATGACGATGACCGCGCCGATGACCGGCCCCGAACACGCGGGCATGGACATGGGCTCCGGGATGACGATGACCGGCCACGCCCCGGTCCCGGTGGCGGCCGTCGCGGTGGCGCTGACGGTGCTGTTCCTGGTCGCGGGGCTGGTGTGGCTCGCCCGCGCCATCGACCGGGCCCGCGGCGAACAACGCCCCGGCAAACACACCTGGGGACTGGCCATGGAAGGCGCGATGAGCCTGGGCATGGCGGTCATGACGGTGGCGTTGGTCTGACCGCTACCGCAGCGGCGCCGTGCCCCGCTGCGCGCCGGTGCCGGCCGCGTGGGCGCGGTTGCGGTCAGCGCGGAGCGGTGGCGCGAGCTCGAACCGATCCTGCAGACCTGGCGCGGTTTTCGGGTGAGCCGCCGAGACCCGGCATCGGCGTACCGGCGGCCGGTGCGCAGCTCCCGCAATCGGGTGCGGTGCCCGGCATCGTCTGGACCCACGCGCGGCCCGCCGTCGGGTGGGGTCTTGGTGCGGCGTAAGGAAATTGTGCGCACCGGCCGGTTGGGTGGGGTGGCCCGCCTGTTCGGTGCGGCTGGCCGGGCGGTGTGGTGGTGGCTGATCAGGCGGCGTGGTGGCGGCCGGTGGGGCGGTCGGCGTCGCGGGTGCGCTTGCTGTGCGGGCGGGCCAGTGCGAGCGCGCCGTGGGTCTGCACGGTGGTTTCCTCGTCGGGGCCTGCCGCGTTCGCCAGGTCGGGGCCGGGGTGGTGCCGCGCGCGGTGGCGGCGGTGCACGGCGAAGAGCAGAGCCAGGCCGACCACCAGGAAAGTGTGCGACAGCACCCGTGGGGCGGTGACCCGGTCGCCGATCAGGTCGCCGGTCGTGAGTACCGCCAGCACGACCACGAATCCGGTGATCATCGGCAGCAGTCCGGCCGCGGCGCGGGTCCGCAGTGCCGCCCACAGCAGGCCCACACCGACCGCGAGGTTCCATGCGGCGCTCTCGTTCAGCAGATGTCCTTCCAGGAAACCGCTGTGTGCGCCGTGCATTCCGGTGTCCATGCCCAGCAGTTGCGCGAACGCCAGCCCGCACTGCACCAGACCGACCAGCGCGAGTGCGACCCGCAGGCCCCACTTCTCCCGGGGCGGGGCCGGTGTCTCCGCCATGATCCGCGCGGTCAGGTCCGGTATCGCGGGCGCGGCGCGCACCAGCATCGAACGGCGCAGCGCGGCACTGCGCTCGTACCAGGTCCGGCACGCGGCGCAGGTCGTGAGGTGCGCGTCGACCTGGTCCTCGGGCAGCGGCCCTGCCTCGCCGTCGAGCCGCGCCGACAGTGCTTCGCGGAAGATTTCACAGCTCACGGTTCCATAGTCGCCGCCGAGCCTGCGGGAGTTCCCGCCACCCCGGAAGTTCCCGCCCGCGCATGGCCGGTCGCCCGGGGTGTACTAGCGTGCGAGCTGTGTCCAGCGGCCGCGGCGATGACGACGAGCGGATCACCGCGCTCGCCCTCGCCGGCGGCCGCGGGGATCGGGTCGCGCTGGAACGCTGGGTCCGCGAGACCCAGGCGGATGTCTGGCGGTTCCTCGCCCACCGCACCAGCCCCGCGGACGCGGACGACCTGACCCAGGAGACGTACCTGCGTGCGTTCGGCTCGCTGCCCCGGTTCGCCGGCCGTTCGTCGTCGCGCACCTGGCTGCTCTCGATCGCCCGCCGGGTCGTCGTGGACCGGATCCGGGCCCGTTCGGCGCGGCCGCGCGAATCGGCCACCGCCGACTGGCAGCACGCCGCCGAGGAACAGTCCGCCCGCAGCAGTGCGGCCGGTTTCGAGGACATGATCGAACTCGGCCTGCTGCTGGGCGCACTCGACGACGACCGGCGTGAAGCGCTGGTGCTGACGCAATTCCTCGGTCTGTCCTACGCCGAGGCCGCCGAGGTGTGTGGTTGTCCGGTCGGCACGGTCCGCTCCCGCGTGTCCCGTGCCCGTGAGGATCTGTTGCGCGCACAGGAAGAAACCGACAGCGCGATGTGAGCGGTGCCCGGCTCGCCGTCGAACCGGTACCGGGATCTCCTCGCGCGGTGACTCCTGGTCGTCCGCCGGTCACTGCATGCAGACCCGGATGGGTTCCGGACTCCGCCGATGCGGTGATCGTGGTCCGGTGGCCGGGATCACGGAGCCAGCGACCCCGCTGCAAGGTTAGGCTGCCCTAAATCGCTGAGTGAAGGATGAGGTGCGGCGTGGCGGCGGACGCGGGGATCGAGGGCCGGATCGCGCTGGTCACCGGGGGTGCGCGCGGGATCGGCGCGGCCGTGGCCGAGGCGCTCGCGCAGGCCGGTGCGGTGGTGGCGGCGGTGGACGTCGACGAGGCGGGCTTGCAGGCCGTCGCGGTGCACGAGCGGATCACGCCGTTCGTGGCGGACGTCGGTGACCCGGCGGCGGTGGCCGCTGTGGTCGGGGACGTCGAACAGCGGCTCGGGCCGATCGGGATCGGGGTGCCGGTGGCCGGGATCCTGCGGCCGGGTTCGGTGTGCGACACGAGCGACGCGGACTGGGCCGAGACCTTCGCGACCAACGCCACCGGGGTCTTCACCGTGCTGCGCGAGATCGCCCGCCGGATGCGGCCGCGGGGGAGCGGCACACTCGTCACGGTCGGTTCGAACGCGGCCGGCGTCCCGCGATCGGGCATGGCCGCCTACGCCGCGTCGAAGGCAGCCGCGACGATGCTGACCCGGTGCCTCGGACTGGAACTGGCCGGTTCCGGAATCCGGTGCAACGTCGTGTCCCCCGGCTCGACCGACACCGCGATGCAGCGTCTGCTGTGGACGGACGACGAGGGTCCGGCACGGGTGATCGCGGGCAATCCGGAGGAATTCCGGGTCGGCATCCCGCTGGGCCGGATCGCCGACCCCGCCGACATCGCCGACGCCGTGCTGTTCCTGGCCTCCGACCGGGCCCGGCACATCACCATGCAGAACCTCTACGTCGACGGCGGCGCCACCCTGCGCGCGTGACCGCCACGGACGGCAAGCCACTGAGCCGGCGACCGGGCTCGGCGGACGGGACCGCGGGGAGTGCGTTGGTGCGTGGCACGGTGACGGGGATACGAGAGATGCGCGAGCGGACGGTGCATGCGGGGGACGCGCCCGGACGAAACATCACCGCGCGGGCCTCGGGGCGCAAGCCCGCCGCCCGCGAGTCCGTCGCGCGCCAGGCTGGCGAACGCGGGTCACGCGCGGGCCGGGTCGGCCGGTGTGGGTCGGGTGCGGACCGAGCAGGCGATGGTGAGTTCGTTGCGGGGCGGGTCGGCCCGCGCGGCCGGGCTGGTGTGGACGAGTCCTCTGCCGGCTGGATTGGTGGGTACGGGTCCGTCGCGGGCTTGGTTTGCCTGCGCCGACCCGCCACGGGTTGGTGGGTGTGAGTCCACTGCGGGCTGGGGCTGCTGGGTGTGAGTTGTCCGGCGACCTGGCGGGCGGGCGTGATTCACCCGCGGGCTGGGTTGGCGGGAGTGGGTTGTGTGTGGGCTGGGTTGGCGGGAGTGGGTTGTGCGTGGGCTGGGTTGGCGGGAGTGGGTTCTGTGTGGGCCGGATTGGCGGGTACGGGTCCGCGGCCGGTCAAGCTGCGGCTGGTGCGTCTCCTGGCGGTGGGCCGTCGGGTGGCTCTTCCTCGTGCGTGTGGTGGGTGGGGTTTCGTTCGGGGCAAGGGGGTGTGGCGTGAGATCGGTGACGCGTTCGGCGGGTTTTCCTTTTCGTCCGGTCACGTTAGGGTGCCTTAGGTTAGGCTAACCGAATAGGTTGGCGGAAGAGTCCACAGCTGCCGCCGGGGCGGGTGACCCGGTCGCCGGCGCGTTCGGGAAAGGGAACCACTCGTGCCCCCACCTGCTCCGGTTCGTTCGCGGACGGTCCACGGCGCGGCTGATCTGCTGGCCGCCTACCTGCCGGGGTCGTTCTACTACTCCTCGGCCCGCGGCTGTCTCCTCGCGGACGGGGTGCGCACGCGGGTCCGTGCCGATGCCGCGAACCGGGCCGAGGCGGTGGCGGAAGCGCTCGACGAGGCACTGCTCGCCGGGGCCGGGAACCCGGTCGTGGTCGGGGCGATCGGGTTCCGCCCGGACGCGGCGAGCAGCCTCGTCGTCCCGGAGGTGGTGCGGTGGGCCGGCGCCCCGGGCGGCCCGGTCCCGGACGGCCCGGCTTTCGGCGGACCGGCCTCGGGCGGCCCGCCCCCGGACAGCCCGGCTCCGGGCGGCCAGGCTCGGCGCGGCCCGGTCCCGGGCAACCCGGTCCACCCCGGCCCGGCCTTGGGCAATCCGGCCCACCCCGGCCCGCCCGCGGTCGGGTCCGCCGGGTACGGCTGGTCGGTCGTGCCGCGTCCGGCGCCGGAGGTCTACACCGAGGGCGTCCGCCGTGCGCTGGAGTTGATCCGGCAGGGCGGGCTGCGCAAGGTCGTGCTCGCGCGGTCGCTCGAACTGACCGCGGCGGAAGCGGTTTCCGTGCCACGGCTGCTGACCCGGCTCGTGCACGCGGATCCGGCCGCGCACGCGTTCGCCGCGGACGTCACCGCGGACGGCGACCCCGTACCGCGCACGCTGGTCGGTGCGAGCCCGGAGCTGCTGGTGTCCCGTCGTGGTCCGGTGGTCGTGGCCAACCCGCTGGCCGGGTCGCGTCCGCGGGCAGGCGAACCGGCCGAGGACGAACGGCGGATCGCCGGGCTGCTGGCGTCCGAAAAGGACCGTGCCGAGCACCAGCACGTCGTCGCGCAGGTCGCCGAGGTGCTCGGCCGGTTCTGCGGGGACCTCGAAGTCCCGGCCGAACCGGAGGTGATCGGCACTCCGGCGATGTGGCACCTGTCCACGCGGATCACCGGCCGGGTCGGTCCCGGCGGACCGTCCGCGCTCGCGCTGGCCGAGGCCCTGCACCCGACACCCGCCGTGTGCGGGGTGCCGCTCGAACCGGCGCGCGCGGCGATCGCGCGGCTCGAACCCGAGGATCGGGGCTATTACTCGGGTCTTGTCGGCTGGTCCGGTGCGGACGGCGACGGGGAGTGGGTGGTGACCATCCGCTGCGCGGAGGTGGCCGGCCGGGTGGCACGGCTGTTCGCCGGTGCCGGACTGGTCGAAGGCTCCGACCCGGACGCGGAACTGGCCGAAACGAGCGCGAAGTTCCGGACGCTGCTTCGTGCTCTCGACGCCGAGGAAACGGCGTGAGAGACCACACGCCCTGGCCGACCGAGACGGCCGCACGCTACCGCGCTTGGGGATACTGGCGAGGCCAGACCTTCGGCGCGTTGCTCACTTCGGTCGCCGAGGCCTATCCCGGGCGCACCGCGGTGGTGGGTGAGCACGAGCGGTGGACGTTCGCCGGACTCGACGAGCGGGCACACCGGATCGCCGCCGGGCTCGCCGAATCCGGGATCCGGGCAGGGGAACGGGTGGTGGTGCAGCTGCCGAACATCCCGGAGTTCGTGTCCGTCGTGTTCGGACTGTGGCGGGCCGGTGCACTCCCGGTCTTCGCGTTGCCCGCACACCGGGACAGCGAGCTGCGGCACTTCGCCGGCCAGAGCGGGGCTGCCGCGATCATCACGACCGGTGCGCACGCCGGGCACGATTACGCCGCGGTCGCCCGCGCGGTGGCGCAGGACGTGCCGTCGGTGCGAGAGGTGTTCGTGGTGGGCACGCCCGGTTTCGCCGACCTTGCCGCCGCGAAGCCGCGGGACCTGCCGGACCCGGACCCGGCCGGGGTCGCTTTCCTGCAGCTGTCCGGCGGAAGCACCGGACTGCCGAAGCTGATCCCGCGCACCCACGACGATTACCTCTACAGCGTCCGGGAAAGCGCGCGGATCTGTGGCCTGCGACCGGACAGCGTCCACCTCGCTGCGCTGCCGGTGGCGCACAACTTCCCGCTCAGCTCGCCGGGTGTGCTCGGTGCACTGCACGCCGGCGCGGCCACGGTGCTGGCGCCGCGGCCGGATGCGGACACCGCGTTCCGGCTGATCGAGGCCGAGCGCGTGACGATCAGCGGGGTGGTGCCGCCGCTGGCCGCGGCCTGGGTGCAGGCGGCCGCGCGCACCACGCACGATCTGTCCTCTTTGGACGTCCTGCTGGTCGGCGGTGCGAAATGCGGCCGGGAACTGGCCGAACGCATCGGCCCGGCACTGGGCTGCCGGCTGCAGCAGGTGTTCGGCATGGCCGAGGGCCTGGTCTGCTACACCCGGCTGGACGATCCGGACGAACTCGTGCTCGGCACCCAGGGCAGGCCGATCTCGCCGGACGACGAAGTCCGCGTTGTGCATCCGGACGATCCGCTGGCCGCCTCGTCCGACGAAGTGCCGGCGGGCGAGGTCGGTGCGCTGCTCACCCGTGGCCCCTACACGATCCGCGGCTACTACCGCGCGGACGAGCACAACGCGACGGCGTTCACCGCGGATGGCTTCTACCGCACCGGGGACCTGGTGCGCCGGCGGCCGTCCGGGCACCTGGAGATCGTCGGCCGGGCGAAGGAGCAGATCAACCGCGGTGGCGAGAAGGTCGCCGCGGAAGAGGTGGAGAACCACCTGATGGCGCATCCCGAGGTGCTCGACGCGGCGGTGGTCGCGGTGCCCGACGAATACCTCGGCGAGCGCACCTGCGCCTACGTGGTGCCCGCCGAGGGCACGACGCCGACCGCCGCGCAGCTGCGCCGGTTCGTGCGCGGCCGCGGGGTGGCCACGTTCAAGGTGCCCGATCTGGTCCAGGTGGTCGAGCGCTTCCCGGTCACCGGAGTCGGCAAGACCAGCAAACGTGAACTGCGGGTGGCACTGGCCGCCCTCGCGAAGGAGAGGTGAAGCGTGTCCCTGCCGAAGATCCGGCCGTACCCGCTGCCGAGTGCCGCGGAACTGCCCGCGGGCCGGGTGGACTGGCGGCCCGACCCGGCACGCGCAGCGCTGCTCGTGCACGACGTCCAGCGGTACTTCCTCGCGCCGTATGAGGGCAGCCCGATCCCGGAGATGGTGGCCAACGTCGTCGCGCTCGCCGACGCGGCGCGGGCCGCGGGCGTCCCGGTGTTCTACACCGCGCAACCCGGCCGTCAGGCAGTCGCCGACCGTGGGCTGCTCACCGAATTCTGGGGTGCCGGCATCGGCGCGGTGATCGACGACGATCCGCAGGCTGCCGACGTCGTCCCCGAACTGGCGCCGCGGCCGGGCGACACCGTGCTCACGAAGTGGCGCTACAGCGCATTCCAGCGCAGTACGTTCACCGAACAGCTGGCCTCGGCGGGCCGGGACCAGCTGCTGATCACCGGCGTGTACGCGCACATCGGCTGCCAGAGCACCGCGGTCGAGGCGTTCATGCGGGACATCCGCCCGTTCTTCGTCGCCGACGCGGTCGCGGACTTCGACCGCGCCCGGCACGATCAGGCGTGTGAGTACGTTGCGCAACGCTGCGGCGTCGTCACCACCACCGCCGCCGCGCTCGCCGCGCTGGCGCCGATCCCCGTGGGAGCACGATGAACACCACCGGACTGTCCGTCGAGCAGGTCCGCGCGGACCTCGCCGAACTGCTCGGCTGCGAGACCGCCGAGCTGACCCCGGACACCGACCTGACCGACCTCGGCCTTGACTCGATGCGCATCATGGGTCTGGTCGAGAAGTGGCGCGCGGCGGGTGCGGAACGGCTCGAATTCGCCGATCTCGCCGAGGATCCGCGCTTACGCCGCTGGATGGAACTGCTGGCCGGCGGCACGGCGTGAGCCGGGCGGACCACCGGCACCGGCACCTCGCGCGGATCGCCGAGGTCCGCGCGGGCGCGCATGCGGAGACGGTGCCGTACCCGATCCGGATCCGGCGCACCGAGGTCGTGCGCACCGAACCGGCAGGCTCCGGGCTGGTGCGGGTCACCCTCGGCGGTCCCGGCACCGCGGGCTTCGAATCGCACGCGCCGGACGAGCACGTGAAGATCCTGTTCCCGGACCCGGACGGCACGCTGCGGCTGCCGGAACCGAACGGAGATCTGCTTCGCTGGCCGAAGCCCTTCCCCCGGACGCGCGAGTACACCGTGCGCCGCTACGACCCGGCCTCCGGCGAGCTGGACCTGGACATTGCCCTGCACAACGGTGGTCTCGGTGCGGACTGGGCCCGCGCCGTGCGGCCGGGGGAGACCGTGCACGTGGCCGGGCCGCCGAGCGGGCTGATCGTGCCGCGCGGCTACGACCGTTACCTGGTGGCGGGTGATCTGAGCGCGGTGCCCGCGGTGGCCCGGTGGCTGGAGGAGCTGCCGCGCACCGCCGTCGGCTGGGCGTTCGCCGAGGTCGCGGACGCGAGCGAGGAAATCGAGCTGGCCGCGCCGGACGGGTTCGAGGTGCACTGGTTGCACCGCGGTGCCGCCGCCCCCGGCACGTCCGGTCTGCTCGCTCGTGCGGTGCAGGAAATCCGGGTCCGGCAAGGGGAACGGCTCTACGCGTGGATCGCGGGGGAGGCCGGTGAGATCAAGCCGTTGCGCCGGTGGCTGCGCAGCGACCTCGGCCTGGCCCGGGAGGACTTCGATGTCACGGGCTACTGGAAGCGGGGCGTCGCCGATTTCGAGGACGAGCACGACCACGAGCACTGACCGTCGGCACGGAGGGGGACCGCGGATGCCGGACCAGGACGCGCTGCCGAGTCCGGCGGAGGTGACCGGCGGCCGTTCCCCGGACCTGGGCCGGCACCGGGAGACGGTCGCCGCCGTGCTCGCCCGGCGTGATCCGCGGCTGCTGGTCGTGGCCGGCCCGTGTTCGGTGCACGATCCGGGTGCCGCGCTGGAGTACGCCGGGCTGCTCGCGGACGCCGCCGCCCGGTTCGCCGACGACCTCGTGCTGGTGCTGCGCGCCTACCTGGAGAAGCCGCGCACGGTGACCGGCTGGACCGGGCTGCTGCCCGACCCGACACTGGACGGCAAGGGCGATCTGGCGGCCGGATTGCGGCTGGGCCGGCAATTCCTGGTCGAGGCTGCGGCCACCGGACTGCCGCTGGCGTACGAGTTCGTGGACCCGGTGCTCGCCCCGTACGTCGCGGACACGGTCAGCTGGGCCGCGATCGGCGCGCGGACCGTGGCGAGCCAGCCGCACCGGCAGCTGGCGTCGTGGCTGCCGATGCCGGTGGGCATGAAGAACTGTGTGTCCGGGCGGATTTCCCCGGCGGTGGACGGGATCCGCGCGGCGGGCCGGCCGCACGCGTTCCCGGGACTCGGTGCGGACGGCCGGATGAAAACCTTGCGCAGCACCGGAAACCCGGACGCCCACCTGGTACTGCGCGGGGGTCCGGCGCCGAACCACGACGCAGGCTCGGTCGCCGCCGCGCTCGCCGGGCTGACCGCGGCGGGCCTGCCGCGCCGGATCGTGGTCGACGCTTCGCACGGCAACAGCGGCAAGGACCACAACCGCCAGCCCGCGGTGGTCGCCGACCTCGCCGCGCAACTGGAGGCGGGCACGGACGCGCTCGCCGGGGTGATGCTCGAGTCCTACCTCGCCGACGGCCGCCAGGACCCGGCCGTCCTGCCCGCGGACCCGGCACTCAGCCGCACGGACGCCTGCCTCGGCTGGCCGCGGACGGTCCCGCTGCTGGCCCGGCTCGCGCTTGCGAACCACCACCGCCGGGTCAGAAGTAGCGTTTCCAGCTGAGTGAACCGCTCTCCAGATCCGCGCACACCTCGTCGAGCCAGCTCAGCTCCGCGGTGCGGACCGCCTTCAGGTACTCCTGCTCCAGCAGGTGCAGCCGGGGTACCGAGGACTCGGCCGAACTCGTGAGCACCGCTTCGGTGGCGGCCACGCGGGTGCGCAGCTCCCCGGCCCGCTGCCGGAGGTAGCGGAGGGCGTCGGCCGAATCGAGCAGGTGCAGGAACGACACCGCGGCGGGGAACAGCGGGAATTCGCGGGCCGGCGTGCCGATCCCGGACCGGACGGCGGCCAGCAGCGCTTCCCGGCCCGGTTCGGTCAGCTCGTAGACGGTGCGCTCGGGCCGCCGCGCGGCCCGCTCGACGGTCTGCACCCGGATCAGCCCGTCGCGGACAAGACGGTCGAGTGCCGCGTGCAGACCGGAGCGGGTGCGGACGTTCACCACCAGGTCCACGCCGCGTTCCCGGATCAGCTGCTGCATCCGGTAGGCGTGCATCGGTTCCTCGGCCAGCAGCGCCAGTACCGCGATCACGACGGGGGAGAGATGTCCGCGAGGTGCCATGCGGTCAGTGTAATAGTCTATGATGGATTAGTCTGTAACGGACTAACAGGTCGAGCGGAGGGGACGTGATGACGAAGCCGGGTTTCCGGACTGCCCTGCTGGAGGTGGCGGTCTCCATCGGCGGGTACTACCTGCTGCGTGCGTTCGGGGTGGCGGTGTTCTGGGCGCTCACCGGTCCCGCGATCGTGGTGGGGCTGGTCGCCGTGGCTGCCACGGTGCGGCGTCGCCGGATCGATCTGATCGGGCTGCTGGTACTGGTCGAGCTGGTCACCACGAGCACGCTCTCCCTGGTGACGCAGAGCCCCCGCGTCGCGGCACTGCGCGAGGTGGCCTACGTCCTCGTGGTCGGGGTGTTCTTCCTGGTGACGCTCTTGCGTGCGCCGGTCACGCACGTGAGCGCGGCGTCGGTGGCGACCTTCGGCGATCCGGCAAGGGAGCAGGCGTTCGAGCACGCGTGGCGGGCGGTGCCGAAGTACCGCCGGTGGCAACGGATGCTCACCGCGATACTCGGCCTGCTCCTGGTGGTCTCCTCATTCGTGCGGGCCGGAATCCTTTTCAGCGCGCGGGATTCCGGCATCGCGCACGCGGTGGATGTGTCCAATGTGGTCTTCTTGGTGATGCTCGGCGCGGCGGTCGTGACCAGCGCTGTGCTGATCCGGGTGCCGCGGCGGATCATCGAACAGCTTGCGGCGAAGACCTGAGCAGGGGTGGTTCCGCAGTGCCGTGGAGGTCTGCCCAGTAGTCGGTCACACCCTGGGCACTGCCGGTGATCAGTCCGAGGTAGCCGTCCGGGCGGATCAGGACGAGGGAGCCGTCGGGAACGTCGTAGGCGGCCCGGAGGTGCCCGTCGTGGTCGACCAGGGTGCGCTCGCCGGCCGCTTCGGCAACGCGGTAAGTGTGCACGGCCGGATCCACCGGGCACTCCGCCGCCGCGCCGAACGACAGAAGTGTCCAGTGTGGACCCTGGGACAGGTCGAACAGCCGGATCACCCGGCCCGCTGCCGTGCTGACGGGGGCGTCCGGGGCGCGGTCGCCTGCCTGCAGCGATCCGGGGGCGGCGCGCTCGTCGCGGGAGAGCGGGCCGCCACGGTAGTTCAGCGCGAGGCCGTGCACTTCCGGACCGCGGACGTGCGCATCGTCGTCGCCTCGCTGGTGTTTCCGCAGCAGAGCGGTGCTGATGTCGAGTGCGGTGCGCGCGGTCGACATCCGCTCCGGCTCGTAGCTGTCCAGCACCACCGGCGCGGCGCCGGTCAGTGCGGCGGCCAGCTTCCAGCCGAGGTTGTGCCCGTCCTGGATGCCGGTGTTCATGCCCTGGCCGCCGGTCGGCGGGTGCACATGCGCGGCGTCGCCGGCCAGCAGGACCCGGCCGTCGCGGAACCGCGTGGCCAGCCGGGTGTTCGACCGCCAGGTGGTGTGCCAGGTGATCTCCCGCAGCACGATGTCCGCGCGGCCGGACGCCGTGGTGATCTGCCGCTGCAGGTATTCGCGGATCGGCTCGTCGTGCACCGGCGGCCGGGCCGCCACGACGAACAGGTCGGTGCCGGCCAGCGGCACGATCGAGACCGGCCGGTCCTCGCCGGGCCAGATCCGGCCGTGGTCGCGGCCGATTCCGTCCACCCGTGCGTCGGCGAACAGCATGGTGGTGCTCTCGTCGGTCTCCCCGGGGAAGTCGATACCGAGGCGTCTGCGCACCGTGCTGGGTCCGCCGTCCGCGCCGACCAGATATCGGGCGCGCACGGTTTCGCCGGTGGACAACGTCGCGGTGACGCCTTCGGCGTCCTGCCCGAAATCGGAGAGCCCGGTCGGCTGCTCCACGCGCCCGCCGAGTTCGGCCAGCCGTTCGCGCAGGATCTCCTCGGTGCGGAACTGGGGTACGAACCAGGGGTTCGGGTACGGCACGGACGGGGCCGGCTCGGTCGGCTCGCTCATCCGGCCGGTCCAGACGACCTCGCCGCCGCGGTAGGCACGCATCTCGATGCCGAAGTCACCTGCCGCGAGTATCCGGTCGAGGACGCCGAGGCCGGCGAAGACTTCCAGGGTGCGCGGCTGGATGCCGTCCGCGCGCGAGCCGCCGAAGAACGCGGCCGAGCGGTCCACGAGGCGGAACCGCACGCCGCGGACGGCGAGTTCGCAGGCCAGCGTGAGGCCGGTCGGACCGGCTCCCGCGATGAGCACGCCGACGTCGGCCGAGGCAGTTGTTCGTAACATGTACGTCCCCTTCGTACGTTGTACTAACAAAGCTAGCGGTACAGTGTACGAATGGCAAGCACGGAGGAACCTGCCCTGCTCTGGACCCGTCCGGAGCCGGGCACGCGGCGGCCGAAGTTCACCCGCGACGGGATCGCCTCGGCCGCGCTGGCGATCGCCGACCGGGAGGGGTTCGCGGCGGTCTCGATGCGCCGGGTCGCCGCCGAGCTCGGCGCGGGCACCATGACGCTGTACTACTACGTGCGCACCAAGGACGAACTGGTGGCGCTGATGGACGACGCGATCATGGGCGAGGTGCTGATCCCGGCCGCGGAGTTCCCGGACTTCTGGTACGACGCGCTGACCGCGGTCGCCGAGCGCACCTGGGAAGTGCTGAAGCGCCATCCGTGGGCGATGCAGGCGCTCCGGGGGGTCTCGCCGGGGCCGAACGCCATGCGGCACGCCGAACAGTCCTTGGCCGCGCTGGCCACCACCGGTCTCGACGCGGCGGCCAAGGTCACCTTGCTCGGCGTGGTCGACGACTACGTACACGGCAACGCCTTCCGGGCTGCCGAGGTTCACGCGGCGCGCGAGGCCGCCGCCAACGAGGAGGCGGCGCAGTTCGCGCGTTCGCAGTTCGAAACCGGCGAATTTCCGCACAGCGAAGCCTTGTTCGGCGGCCGGGACGGCACGGAGGTGCTCCCGGAGATCCTCAGTGGACTGTCCGAACGCGACCGATTCCGGCAGGGCCTGGCGATGCTGCTGGACGGTGCGGCGGTGCGGCTGAAACTCGCCCTGCCCGGGAATTGACGGGTCGCCGAAGCGCTCACGTGCCCGCGGGTGGGGTGGTACCGGCCGTGGCCGGAGCCGGCCGTGGGTCGTGCAGAGGCCGTGCCGGGTTTGCCGGTCCGGGCGGGGTTGTGCGGCGGTGGCCCGGGGTGCGGTCGTGCACCATACTGGGCACATGCGGTGGCCGCCGGATCTTCGGGACCGGGTGGCGCTCGTCGCGGGTGCCACCCGGGGTGCCGGGCGCGGGATCGCCGTTGCACTGGGGGAAGCGGGCGCGACGGTGCTCTGTACCGGGCGCAGCAGCCGGACCGGTCCGTCGCGTTCGGACTACGCCCGTCCGGAGACCGTCGAGGAGACCGCGGAACTGGTCACTCGCGCCGGTGGGACCGGGATCGCGTATCCGGCCGATCACCTCGAGCCGGACGAGGTACAGCGGCTGGCCGCGTACCTGCGGGCCGAATACGGCAGGCTCCACGTGCTCGTCAACGACATCTGGGGTGCGGAACGGCTGAAGGGCGGCCCTGCGGACTGGAACACCCCGGTCTGGCAGCACGATCTCGACGCCGGCCTGCGCATCCTGCGGCTCGGCGTCGAGACGCACCTGATCACTTCGCACCACCTGTTGCCACTGCTGATCGCCGAACCCGGTGGTCTGCTCGTCGAGGTCACCGACGGCACCGCCGCGCACAACGCGCAGCTGTACCGCATTTCGGTGTTTTACGACCTCGCGAAGGCAGCGGTGAACCGGCTGGCCTTTTCGCAAGGGCACGAACTCGCGCCGCGCGGGGCGACCGCGGTCGCGGTCACGCCGGGGTGGCTGCGGTCGGAGATGATGCTCGACAACTACGGCGTCACCGAAGAAAACTGGCGTACCGCACTCGTCGAGGACCGCGCCGACGGGCTGCCGACCGCCGCGCCCGGGTTCGCGCAGTCCGAGTCGCCCCGCTACGTCGGCCGCGGGATCACCGCGCTGGCCTCGGACCCGGACCGGGCCCGGTGGAACCAGCAGTCGGTCACCTCGGCGGACCTGGCGCGGGAGTACGGATTCACCGACGTGGACGGCCGACGTCCCGACAGCTGGACCGGCTGAGCACAGCAAGCTGGCCGGTCGGCTGGGCCGACTCAGCGCAGTGCGCGCGCGGGTCGGCTGGGAACTCGGCGTGGTGTGTGGGCGGGTCGGCTGGGAACTCGGCGTGGTGCGTGGGCGGGATCGGCTGGGCTGACTCGGCGTGGTGCGTGGGCGGGGCGGGAATTCGGTGGTCGGTCGGAAGTCAGCGCAGTGCGCGGGACCAGCGGGAGCGGCGTGCTGCGGCCGGTGGAGGGGCAGGTGTGCCGTACACCTTCTCGGCGACCGTGCGTTTCGCTTCCCTGCGTCCGCGCCGGACATCGTCCGGGAAACCGGTGCCGGACGGGCGTTTCGGCGGGGTCCGCGCACCGGCGTCCACCATCGACCAGCCGGACCCGAGTTCGATCAGGCTGCGGTGTTTCGTCGTGTAGTAGCCGGGGGAGACGTCCACTGCCACACCGGTCGCGCCTGCTGCGGCCGCCACCAGGTGCGGGTGGTAGCGGCTGGAGATCCAGGTCTGTCCGGCGGCCACCGGGAGCCCGTGTGCCCAGACATCGCGGAACGGGTGGAACTGCGCGCCCGGCAGTTCGTCGTCCAGCAGCGCCGGCACCACCCGGTCGACCCGCGGGATTCCTTCCACGATCGCGAGTTCGCCGGAGGACACCTGCCAGGTCCGCAGCAGCTCGAGCGCCTGCGCGGCGAGCACGGCCGGTGCCTCGCCGCCGATGTCGGACTGCAGGCACAGCACGAACTCCCGGACCTCGCCGGTGGCCGCCGGATACGGTTCGAGGAAGGCGTCGTCCGCCGAACAGTCCGCCTCGCCGAGCAGTTCGGCGGACGGTTCGTCGCGCACATCCACCACGTCGAAGCGTTCGGCCAGCGACCGCAGCAGATCGGTGCTGCCGGGCGGGCACGGCACCAGCCCCTGCCCGGTCATCGCGGTCCGTGCCCCGGACCGTTCGGCGGCCGCGAGCGCGCCCGCGAGCAGGCCGAGGTGCCGGGGCCAGAGCGCGTTGAGGTAGCCGCCGCCG
The DNA here is from genome assembly GCF_039536925.1 of Amycolatopsis ultiminotia. Taxonomy (NCBI): domain Bacteria; kingdom Bacillati; phylum Actinomycetota; class Actinomycetes; order Pseudonocardiales; family Pseudonocardiaceae; genus Amycolatopsis; species Amycolatopsis ultiminotia. The sequence goes on from NZ_BAAAZN010000001.1 coordinate 455,611, forward strand.
ATCAGGTGCAGCACGTCGATCCGGCCGAGCAGGCCGATACCCGCGTCCCAGCGCGGGGCGAGCCCGGGGTCGTGGACGGCCGCACCCACCCAGGCCGTGACCTCCCGCGGATCGTCCGACGGCGCTTCGCCGCACAGCCGCCACAGGGTGTCGGTGCAGCGCAGACCGGGGTGCAGGCCCTCGAGCAGTACCTGGGCCGGACCGGGGGAGTGCGTGTCGAGCCAGACCTCGGCGCCGGGCTCGGTGCGGGCGAGGTAGCGCAGCCAGTTCGCGGCGATCAGCTCGTCGCCGAAATTGGGGAAGCCGGCCGGTCCGATGAGGTAGTGCCGCCGCGGACGCGCCGGCGGGTGACCGGCCGGATCCGGCCGGCCACCCGCCTCGGCAGGCACGGCGTGCCGCTGCGGCACGCCGGACCGGTCACCCGCCTCGGCCTCGCGGTTCGCGAGGAACTGCCGAGTTTCCCCGGACCGGTCGCCGGTTTCGATGCGATACCGGAGCTGCCCGGAGCGCTGTCCCGTTCCGTCCTCGTGGTCCGCGCGCCGGAGCCGGGCAGCGCTGCCTGCGCGCTCCCTCACGAAGTGGCGCTGAACTGCGTTTCCAGTGCCTGTGCGCCTTGTGCCTTCTCGTTGCCGGTCGCCTCGGTCTGGATGCGGTCCTTGCCCAGACCGGCTTGTTCGAGTTCGGACGAGATGGCCTGGGCGCGCTTTTCGGAGAGCTCCTTCGACTGCTGCGCATCCGAGTAACCGGCGTGGGTTTCGACCTTCAGCTTGACCGCGTTGCCCTGCAGGGCTTTCGCGATCGCGGCGAGGGTCTGCTTGCTCTCGGCGGTGAGCTCGGTCTTCTCCGTGGTGAACGTGATCGGCGCCTGCTGGGTCGCCTGCTGGATGGCCGTGTTGGCCTGCTGGACGGCTTGGTCGTCCGCCCCGCCCTGTGCGTTGTCGCCGGATGCACCGGCTCCGCTGGAGGAGGGGGCGGCCGTGTTCTGCCCGGAGGATCCGGAGGAATCCGAAGAATCCGATCCCCCCGACCCGCAGGCGGTCACCAGCGCGGCCACCAGTGCCGCACCCGTCACTGCCTGAACCAGTGTCTTGTGCATAACAGTTCGCGCTCCCTTTGGCTGTGCTTCGGGGGTGTGCACCCGGGATCGGACCACGGGCCCGGCCGGGCGGCAACTCGCACCGGACTGCGTGCTCGTCCGGTGAAGGAGTCACCGAATGCGGCCTCGAACAGGGGGCCGGCGGATCTTGGGCGGACCTGCGGCGTGGCCGTACCAGGACGGATATCCACCCGGTTGAGGGAGCTCGGACGGGTTCGCTCGCCCTGTGCATCCATTGTGGACGAACAGCAGTCCACAATGGAGTGTCTGCGAGCAGTGTATAACGTTCTATTCAGCACGGCTCGAGGCATCCTCATTGTGGGGTGGGTTAGGGGGTGGCAAGGAGGAGGCCCGCACATAACGTCGAGCCGGTCACGCCGCACTGCTAGCCCTGGGGGGCCGTTGAGCGAGTCCGATCGCAGCCTGGTGGCTGCGCTGCGCGCGTCGTTGAAGGAGAACCATCGGCTGAAGGACGAGAACCGCAGGCTCGCCGGTTCGCGTCAGGCGCCGGTCGCGGAGCCGATCGCGATCGTCGGGGCGGCCTGCCGGCTGCCCGGCGGGATCGCCACCCCCGAACAGCTGTGGCGGCTGCTCGCCGACGAGGGTGATGCGATCGGCGGATTCCCGCAGGACCGCGGCTGGGACCTCGCCCGGCGTTACGACCCCTCCGGTGCCCGGCCGGGGTCGATCGCGGTGCGGGAAGGGGGATTCCTCCACGGTGCGGCGGAGTTCGACGCCGGGTTGTTCGGGATCAGCCCGCGGGAGGCGATGCTGCTGGATCCGCAGCTGCGGCTGCTGCTGGAGACCGGCTGGGAGTCACTGGAACGGGCCGCGATCCCGCCGCGCTCGCTGAGCGGCAGCCGCACCGGGGTGTTCGCCGGGGTGATGTACCACGACTACCCGGGCAGTTTCGGCGCGTCCGGCATGGTGTCCGGCCGGGTGGCCTACACGTTCGGGCTCCAGGGGCCGGCGATCACCGTCGACACGGCTTGTTCCTCCTCTCTGGTCACCGTTCACCTGGCGGCACAGGCGCTGCGCGCGGGGGAGTGCGAACTCGCGCTGGCCGGCGGGGCGACGGTGATGTCCACGCCGCGCACCTTCGTCGAGTTCAGCCGGGACGGCACGCTCTCCCGCGGCGCGCGCTGCCGGAGCTTCGCCGAGTCCGCCGACGGTCCGGCATGGTCCGAGGGATGTGTGACGCTGGTACTGCAACGGCTCTCCGACGCCCGGCGGAGCGGACGTCCGGTGCTCGCGGTGATTCGCGGCAGCGCGGTGAATTCCGACGGTGCGTCCAACGGCATGACCGCACCGAACGGCCCGGCCCAGCGCCGCGTGATCCGGCAGGCACTTGCCGACGCCCGGTTGTCCGCCGCGCAGGTCGACGTCGTGGAGGCGCACGGTACGGCGACCCCGCTCGGCGATCCCATCGAGGCGCAGGCGCTGCTGGCCACCTACGGTGCGGACCGGGCCGGTGCGGCGCCGCTGCGCTTGGGCTCGCTGAAATCCAACCTCGGGCACACCCAGGCCGCGTCCGGCGCCGCCGGCCTGCTCAAGCTCGTGCTGGCGATGCGGCACGAACTCCTGCCGAAAACCCTGCACGTGGACGAGCCGAGCACCCGGATCGACTGGTCCGCGGGTGAGGTCGAACTGCTCACCGAGCCGGCCCCGTGGCCGCGCGGGGAGCGCCCGCGCCGCGGTGCGGTCTCCAGCTTCGGGCTGAGCGGGACGAACGCCCACGTCGTGCTGGAGGAAGCGGCTGCCGTCGAGGAGACTTCGGCAGCCGGCGATCGCGTGGCGGTGCCGGTTCCGCTCAGCGGGCACGATCCGGCGGCCCTGCAGGCGCAAGCGGAACGGCTGGCCGTGCGGCTGCGGGAGGAACCGGGACTCCGTCCGGCGGACGTGGCCTGCACGCTGGCGAACGGCCGCACGCACTTGGCGCACCGGGCGGTGGTCGTGGCACGGGACCGGGAGGAATTGCTCGCCGGGCTCGCCGGCCTCCCGGCGCGGGTGGCCCGGGGTGAGGCGACCCTGGCATTCCTCTTCTCCGGTGCCGGTTCGCATCGGCCCGGGATGGGCGAGGGACTGGCCGCCGCGTACCCGGCGTTCGCCACCGCCTACGCCGCTGCTTGTGCGGAGCTGGACCGGCACCTGGACCGTCCGCTGCGCGAGGTGATCGCCGATCCGGCCGCACTGGACGAGTTCCGTTACAGCCAGGCCGCGTTGTTCGCGATCGAGGTCGCGCTTTTCCGGCTGGCCGAATCGTGGCGGCTGGTTCCCGATGTCCTGTGTGGACACTCGGGTGGCGAGCTGGCGGCCGCGCACTGCGCGGGGGTCCTCTCCCTCGCGGACGCAGCGGAGCTGGTCGTCACGCGGGCCACGCTGATGCAGGCGCAGCCGGACGGCGCGATGATGGCGATCGAGGCGGAACCGGAGGAATTCACCGAGGATCCGGTGGAGGTCGCGGTCGTCAACGGTCCGCGCGCGGTCGTCGTGAGCGGGCAGGAGCCGGCGGTGCTGGCCGTCGCGGCGCGGTTCACCGCAGCCGGACGGCGGACGAAGCGGTTGCGCGTCCGGGTCGCCTTGCACTCCCGGCTGATGGAACCGGTGCTGGCGCCGTTTCGGGCGGTGGCGGCTCGGATCCCACAGGCCAAGCCCGCGGTGCCGGTCGTCTCCACCGTGACCGGTGCGCTGATCGAGTCCTTCGATGCGGAGCACTGGGTGCGCAACATCCGCCGGCCGGTCCGGTTCTCCGATGCAGTCCGCACGCTGGAAAGCCTGGGTGTCAACCGGTTCTTCGAGCTCGGTGCAGACGGGCCGCTGACCGCGATGCTGCCCGACGTCCCGGTGGCCGTGGCCGCATTGCGCCGTGCCGTACCGGAGGACGTTGCCCTGGCCCAGGCGATCGGGGAGCTGCACGTCCACGGCGTTTCCGCGCACTGGCCGGCGGTCTTCGAACCACGCGGCGCCCGGATCGTCGACCTGCCGACCTACCCGTTCCACCGCGAGCGGTACTGGCTGTCCGCCTCGGACGAGCCGGGCGACTTGTCGGCCACCGGCCTCGACCCCGCCGGGCACCCGCTGCTGGGCGCCGCAGTGCCGCTCGCCGACGAGGACGGTTTCCTGCTGCACGGTCGCCTTTCGACGGCGACACACCCGTGGCTGTCCGGACACACCGTCGACGGCTCGGCCCGGTTTCCCGGCAGCGGTTTCCTCGAACTCGCCCTGCGTGCGAGCGAGGAGGCCGGTGGCGCACAGGTCCGGGAGCTGACCGTGCACACCTCCCTGGTGCTGGATGAGGACGGGGTCCGGGTCCAGGTACGTGTCGGCGCGCCGGACGAGGCCGGTGCGCGCCCGCTGAGCATCCACGCCCAGGCCGGCGACACTTCGTGGACCCGCCACGCCGACGGCGTGCTGGCACCCACCGGCTCGCCACCCGTCGACGGCTCGGCCGGCTGGCCACCCGCCGGCGCGGAGGAGATCGACCTCGACGGGCTGTACGAGCTGCTCGCCGAGCAGGGTGTCGAGTACGGGCGGCTGTTTCAGGGGATGAAAGCGGTGTGGCGAAGCGGTGCCGAGATGTTCGCCGACGTCGCACTTCCGGAGTCCGCCGGGCTGGAAGCTGCCGCGTTCGCCCTGCACCCGGCGCTCGCCGAGTCGGCTTTGCCGGCCATCGGCCTCGGCCGGACGACGAGTACGGTGGCACTTCTGCCGTCCGCCTGGTCCGAAGTGGATCTGTGGACGACGGGCGCTTCCGAACTTCGCGTGCGGGTGAAACCGCTGGCGGAGAACACTGTCTCGCTGTCTTTTTTCGACCACGAGGGCACTCCGGTGGCGACGGTCGGTTCCCTCGTGCTGCGCCCGGTCGACCGTGCACCGGGGGTCGCGCCGCGGACCGGAGCACTGTTACGTCCTGAATGGACCAAGGCCACACTGTCCGGCGCGAGTGCGGACGACGTCTGCACGGTGCCGGTCGTGCCGGGTGGTGATGCCGTCGCAGCACAGCGTCAGATTCACCGGGCCCTTTCCGCCCTGCGCACCGGACTCGCGCAGGAGCGCCGGATCGTGGTGCTCACGCGCCACGCGGCCGGACGCCCGGGTGAGCCGGTGGACCTCGCGGGTGCAGCGGTCGCCGGGATGGTCCGCTCCGCGCAGAGCGAGCACCCGGGCCGGATCGTGCACCTGGACACCGACGAAACCCCGGACGGTGCACTGCTCGCCGCGGTGGCAGGCGCGGACGAACCGGCGATTGTCGTGCGTGGCAAGGAAACCTTGCTCCCCCGGCTCACCGAGGTCGCCCTCGGTCCCGCGGCAGGCGCGGAGTGGGGAGACGGCGCGGTGCTGATCACCGGCGGCACCGGACAGCTCGGCCGGCTGGTGGCGCAGCACCTGGTCCGCCGGCACGGCGTGCGCCGCCTGGTGCTGGCGAGCCGGCGCGGGCGCGGTGCCGGCGACCTGGTCGCCGAGCTGGGTTCGCTCGGTGCGCGGGTCGACGTGGCCGCCTGCGATCTCGCCGACCGGGCCGCGGTCGCGGCGCTGCTGGCCGCGCACCCGGTGAGCGCAGTCGTGCACGCGGCGGGCCTGCTGTCCGACGGAATGCTGACCTCGCTGACCCCGGACCAGGTCGACGCGGTGTTCACCGCCAAGGCCACCGCTGCCTGGAACTTGCACGAGCTGGCCGGTGACGTGCGGGCGTTCGTCCTGTTCTCCTCCGCCGCAGGGCTGCTCGGCGCACCGGGTCAGGCAAACTACGCTGCCGCGAACGCGTTCCTCGACGCGCTCGCCCGGCACCGGCGTGGCCTCGGACTGCCGGCCCAGTCGCTGGCCTGGGGGTTCTGGAATTCCGGCGAACGCACCGATGGCCTCACCGCGGAAGCCGGCCTTGCCCTCTTCGACGCGGCACTCGCCGATCCCGCGCCGGTCCTCGCGCCGTTGCGGCTCGGCGCCTGGGGTTCCCAGGACGAAATCCCCGCCCTGCTCCGCGGGCACGTGCGGGTGCCGCGGCGGGCCGGCGGTTCCCCGGCCCGCCGATTGCGCCGCACCCCGCCGGACGAACGCCGGGACCGGCTGCGCGAACTGGTCGGCGCGCAGGTCGCCGCGGTACTGGGGCACCGCGAAGACCTCGAGCCCGACGATGCGTTGCCCGGTCTCGGCTTCGACTCGCTCACCGCGGTCCAGCTGCGCAACCGGCTCGCCGAGCTGACCGGCCTGACCCTGGGTGCGACGCTGGTGTTCGACCACCCCACGGTCGCGGAACTGGCCGAATTCCTGAACGAATCGTTGTCGGACGCCCGGCCGGAGCCGCCGCGAACGGCGCCGGAGGGACGCACGGAGGAACCGGTGGCGAAGCTGTTCGCGGAGGCGGTGGCCGCGGGCCGGGTTCCGGAAGGGATCGTCCTGCTCGGCGCCGCCGCGAATCTGCGCCCGTCGTTCTCCCGCTCGGCGCTGCCCGCCGGGCACCGGCCGGTGCGGCTCGCCGACGGACCACGGCGCCCCGCGCTGCTGTGCGTGCCCTCGCCCGCCGCGATGACCGGCGCCGTCCAATATGGACGACTCGCCGGCCCGTTCCGCGGGAACCGCCGCTTCGCCGTGCTTCCGCTGCCCGGTTTCTCCGCCGACGAGCCGCTTCCCGCGGACTTCGAGACGCTCCTCGCGCTGCTTGCGGACCGGGCACGGGAAGCGGCCGGGGACGAACCGTTTGCGGTGCTCGGGTATTCGGCAGGCGGGCTGCTGGCCGAGGCGCTGGCGGCAGAGCTGGAGCGCACCGGCCACCGTCCGGCCGGGCTGTGCCTGCTCGACACCTACGAGACCGGCGGGCCGGCCGACGCGGCGGTGCAGGCCATGGCCGCGGAAATCCTGATCCGTCAGGACGGTGCCGGGTTCGACCGCGCGCAGCTGACCGCGATGGGTCGCTACCTCAGGTTGCTCGCCGGCGCTGCACCGCGAACGGTTCGCGCCCCCACCGTGCTGCTGCGGGCCGCGCGCAGCTTCGGGGCCGCCGCCGGCGAAGCGTGGCAGACGACGTGGTCACGGGCGGACCAGGTGGAAACCGTGCCCGGAGACCACTTCAGCCTGGTCTCGGAGGATGCCGCAAGCACCGCGGCAGCCCTCGCCTGCTGGCTGGACACCGAGGCAGCCGCGCCCGAACCGACTGTGGAAACCGTTACCGTGGTGGGGAGTTCGTCGTGACCAGTGGAGTGTGCCCGTACCCGTTCGAGCCGTCGGCACTCGCCGTCGATCCGAAGTACGTCGAGATGCGCGAGGAGGGGCTCACCCGCGTGCGGCTGCCGTTCGGGGGTGAGGCCTGGGTCGCGACCCGCTACGAGGACGTGCGATCGGTGCTGTGCGACCGACGGCTGATGCGCAGCCTGACCGTCGGGAAGGACGCGCCGCGCGGTACCGAGGCGATCGAGAGCGAGAACTCGATCATCACCATGGATCCGCCCGAACATTCGCGGCTGCGCCGTCTCGTCGCGGCCGCGTTCACCCCGAAACGGGTGGAATTGCTGCGGCCGCGCATCCAGGAACTCGCCGACCGCCTGATCGACCGGATGATCGAACAGGGACCACCGGTGGACCTGGTGCCCGCGTTCTCCATCCCGCTGCCGATCACCGCGTTGTGCGAACTGCTCGGCGTCCCGCGGGCCGACCACGACCAGGTGCACACCTGGACCGACACCATGCTGATGCTCAGCGGCGACGCCGCCGGCCACACCGAGATCATGACCGCGCAACGAGAACTGTGGGGCTACATCGCCGGGCTGGTCGCGCAGCGCCGGCAGACCCCCACCGACGACCTGATCGGCGCTCTGGTCCGCGCCCGTGACGACGAAGGCAGGCTCACCGAGGGCGAGCTGATCGACCTGTCCGGCGGGATACTGGCGGTCGGCCACGAGACGACCGCCAACCACATTTCCAACCTGCTCTACACCCTGCTGACCAACCCGGACCAGCTCGCCCGGCTGCGTGCGGAGCCGGAGCTGATGCCCTCGGCGGTCGAGGAACTGCTCAGGTTCGTCCCGCTGGGCGCAAGCGCCAGCTTCGCGCACATCGCCGCCGAGGACGTCGAGATCGCCGGGCAGCTCGTGCGCAAGGGCGAGGCCGTCTTCGCCGATCCGGACGCGGCCAACCGGGACGCCGCGGTGTTCGACCGGCCCGAGGAGCTCGACCTCGCCCGCAGGCCCAACCACCACGTCGGCTTCGGCCACGGCCCGCACCACTGCCTCGGCGCGCAGATGGCCAGGCTGGAACTGCAGACCGCACTGGCCGCGCTGCTCGGCCGCTTCCCGGACCTGGCGCTGGCGGTCGACCCGGCCGAGGTGACCTGGCAGAGCGGCCGCCGCCAGCGCGGCCCGGTGCGGCTGCCGCTGACCTGGACGACCGCGCTGCCCGCGCGGTGAGGACGGCGCTGCCCGCGCGGTGAGGACGCGGGCAGCGCGTCGGTCGGTCACCGGGCCGGTGCGGTGACCTCGACCGGCACCGAACGGGTCACGGTGTTCGCGCCCAGGCCGATTGCCTTGACCTGTAACGGATATTTCCCGGCCGGCGTGCCGGCGGGTACGGTCACGGTGATCGGCACCGTCTGCTGCGTCGGCAGCCGTCCGGAGCGCAGCAGCTGCACCGGCTGGTTGCGCACCTGCCAGCCCTTCGGTGCGGTGGCGGCCACCACCGTCGGCTGCACGGCCGGGCTCTGCCCGAGCACGTCCAGGTTCAGGTGCACCTGCTGCTCGCCGGGCTGTGCCGGGATCGTCACCGACGCCGGGCGCAGTGTTGCGTCGACGTGCCGGCGCGCATCGCCGGGGGAGGTGTTGACCGACGGCGGTTCGTCGCCCGGCGACGTGCCCCACTTCGACGGTTCCGAGCCGAGCCGGTGGGTGAGCGTGCCGCCGCGGGCGACGGCAGACCAGTCCAGCCAGGTCTTGCCGACGTCCCGGCCGTCGAGCGACACACTCTGCACGTACCGGTTGGTGTCACTGGCACCCGGCGCGGACACCGTGAGCGTGCCGCCCTGCCGGGCACCGTACTGTCCGATCCGGACGGTCGCGGACTCGAACTGCGGACTGGACACCGCGAGGAAGTTCGCGCCGCTCATCGTCGGATACAGCCCGAGCGAGGAGAACACGTACCACGCCGACATGGTGCCGAGGTCGTCGTTGCCGGTCATACCGTCCGGTCCGGTGGTGAACAGCGTCATCGCGGCCCGGACGACGGTCGCGGTCTTCGCCGGGTCGCCGACCCAGTTGTACAGGTACGGCGCGAGCAGATCCGGTTCGTTGTTGGGGTTGTAGGTCGGCTTGGCGTAGTAGTCGTACGGGCTGGCGATCCAGTCCTTGCGCGCGGTGCCGGCGGGATCCTTGAGCAGGTTGTCGTAGGCGAAGAAGTCGTCGAGCCGCTGTTCGGTTGCCGGTTTGCCGCCCATCAGCGAGACGAGCCCGGCCGGATCCTGCGGCACGAGCCACTGGTACTGGTAGGCACCGCCCTCGTGGAACTGCTGATCGGCGTCGACCGGGTTGTACGGGGTGAGCCAGGTGCCGTCGGTGGTCCGCGGCCGGAACTGCTGGATCGAGGAATCCCACAGGTTCCGGTACCACTGGCCGCGATCGGCGAACATCCGTGCGTCGCCCTGGTGGCCGAGGCCCTTGGCCATCAGCGACAGTGCCGCGTCGGCCGCGGAGTACTCCATGGTCGCCGACGCCGGGTGCTCGCAGTCGTTGTCGCCGCCCTTGTCCGCGCAGTCCTTGCCGAGGGTGAGTCCACTCGGGACGTAGCCGCGGTCGTTGTAGTGGGGCACGCCGGAACGTCCGTTGTAGGGCGAGTCGGCCGGGGGAGTTTCGGTCGCGTTCTTCTTGAGCAGCGCGTAGGCCTCGTCCTCGTGGCCGGCGAGCAGGCCCTTCGACCACGCCTCGACGAGGAACGGGGTCACCGGGTCTCCGGTCATGATGTTGGTTTCGCTCTCCGCGAGAGCCCACCGCGGCAGCCATCCGCCGTCCCGTCCGATCGCGAGGACGGACAGCGCGACATCTCGCGCCACTTGGGGTTCCAGCATTTCGAGCAACTGGTTCTGCGGACGATAGGTGTCCCACAGCGAGAAGTTCTGGTACGGCGTGTACCCGTTCGCCGGGTGCACTTTGCCGTCGAACCCGGTGTAGCTGCCGTCGGTGTCGCCGGCCAGGTTCGGGTGCAGCTGGGCGTGGTAGAGCGAGGTGTAGAACGCCGACTGCCGCTCCTCGGTGCCACCGCCGATCTTGATCCCCCCGAGTTTGTCCGCCCACTGCCGGTTCAGCGCGGCGCGGGTGGCGTCGAAGTCGTAGCCGTCCCCGGTTTCCGCGGCGAGGTTCTTCCGTGCCCCGTCGAGGCCGGTGTAGGACAGCCCGACCTTGGCCACGACGTCCTTGTCCTGCGTGGCGTCGAAGCTGGCCCAGGCGCCGTTGCCGCCGGTGCCCGCGGCGTCGCGGCTGCCGGCGGTCGGCGTCGAACCGCGCCAGGTGCCGAAGGAACCGAACGGCCGGTCGAACGTCGCGGTGAAGTAGACGGTGTGCTCGTCGTGCCCGGCGCAGAACCCGCCCGCGCGTACCCGGCCTTCGACGGTCCGGTCGCCGACCACGTGGATTTCGGAGTCCTTCACGGACTGGTTGGCCTGCCCGGTGTTGAACAGCACGTTGGCCGCACCGGTCGAGGGGAAGGTGTAGCGCTGCCAGCCGGTGCGCTGGGTCGCGGTGAGCTCGGCGTTGATGCCGTACTTCTGCAGCCCGACGCGGTAGTAACCGGGTTCGGCGTGCTCGTCGTCGTGGCGGTAGGCGGATTTGTAGGCGTCTTTGTCGACCGAGTCGACCGCGCCGGTGGTGGGCATGATCGGCAGCTCGCCCATCACACCGCAGCCGACGCCGGAGAGGTGGGTCTGGCTGAAGCCGTAGATGGCGTTCTGCTGGTAGTCGTAACCACCCTGCCCGCCGGTGTCCGGACTGACCTGGACCATGCCGAACGGGGCGCTGGCACCGGGGAAGGTGTTGCCGAAGTTCTGCGTGCCGACGAAGGGATTGACCAGGGACACCGGATCCGCGGCCGGCGCGGCGTGCGCGGCCTGCGCGGTGGTCATCCCGGCGACCCCCGTGCCGGCGACGACCAGCGCCGCGGCCGCCACCGCGGCCATCCGTCTGCTCTGCGACCGCATGGACGCACCTCCAGGAAACTGACAACGTTGTCACCGGTCGAACCGGTCGTCCGGCCGGGGAGAAGCTTGTCACCCCGCGGCGCGTTTGAGAAGCCCCGAACGGCCGCCATGCGGTGCGAGGACGGCGCCGGCACCGGTGCTCTTGCCGGGGCTGTGCGGCGAAGATCGGCCCGCTCTTCGCCGAGCCGCCCGGGGAGTCCACATCGGACTGATCGGCGAGCAGTGCGGCCGCCTGACCGTCGTGGTCGCTACCGGGGTCGCCCGGGGGTGTGCCGGTTCCCGAACGGCAGGCGCGGGTCGACGTCCTGGGATTCCCAGGTGCCGCGTACCCAGGCGTGCGCCGGGTCGTCGCGGATGAGCCAGGCGCGGTCCGGTCCGGGGCCGGCCATCACGTTGAGGTAGTACAGGTCGTAGCCGGGTGCGGCCATGGACGGTCCGTGCCAGCCGTGCGGGATCAGCACCACGTCGCCGGTGCGCACCTCGGCGAGCACTTCGATCGGCCGTTCGGCGGTGCCGTAGACGCGCTGGTACCCGATCCCGTCTCCGCCGACCTCGAAGTAGTAGATCTCCTCCAGCTCGCTCTCGCCCTCGCGGGCTTCGTCGTGCTTGTGCGGCGGGTAGGAGGACCAGTTGCCGCCCGGCGTCAGCACTTCGCACACGAGCAGCCGGTCGGCCTCGAAGGTGTGCGGCAGGCAGTAGTTGTTGACCTGACGGCTGCAGGTGCCTGCTCCGCGCAGTTCGCTCGGCACTGCCTCGGCCGGTCCGTAACGGGCAGGCAGCCGGTTCGCGGTCTTCGCCGAGGGCAGTGCGAACCGGCCGCGCCCGGTGATCTCCACCTCGGAATCCCTGGGCAGATAAGCGAAATCGGTCACCGCGTCGAATACGCCGGACCGGCCGGCCAGGGTGAAGGTCTCCCCGTCGACGCGGACCGTGCAGCCGCCGGACAGCGGGAGCACCAGCGCCTCGGAGTCCGCTGTGGACAGCGTGTGCGTGCCGTCGAGTTCGAGCACGCGCAGGCCGGAGTACCCCCAGCCGGCCGACTCCGGCGTGACGACCAGGCTGAACGGCGGGTCCGCGGTGCTGCCTGCTTTCCGGTAGTGGTTCACAGCAGCCCCACCGCCGTGTCGACCGCCTTGGCCACGTCGCCGTCGGGCGGGTAGAGCAGCGCCCTGCCGACCACCAGGCCCTGCACGGTCGGCAACGCGAGTGCCTGCTGCCACGCGGCGAACGCCGCGTCCGCGTCCGTGACCTCTCCGCCGAGCAGCACGGCCGGCAGGGTCGACGCCGCCAGTACGCGCTCCATGTCCTCGACCACCGGGAGCTTGAGCCAGGTGTAGGCCGACGAGCGACCGAGACCGGAGGCGATCGTGATCGAGCGGATCACCGCGTCCGGGGAGAGGTCGTTGCCGAGCCGTCCGTCGGACCACACCGACAGGAACGGCTCGACCAGTGCGAGAAGCCTGCGCCCGGCGAGTGCGTCGATCGCCCGCGCGGTGTTCTCCAGTGCGCCGGGGGTGGCCGGGTCATCGAGGCAGATCCGGGTCAGCATCTTGCCGCCGTCGAATCGCATCCCGGCGATCGCCTCGGCGTCGTAGCCGGCGAACCGGTCGTCGATCTCGAAGCTCGAACCGGCCAGCCCGGTGCGGTTCATCGAGCCGAACACGGTCTTGCCGTCGAGTACGCCGAGCAGCAACAGGTCGTCGAGCACGTCGGCGGTGGCCAGCACACCGGTGACCCCCGGGCGTTCCAGTGCCAGGCACAGCCGCTCCAGCAGTGCCCCGCGATCGGCCATGGCCTGCCGATCGCCGCCGACCGCGTTCGCACCGCGCGCCGGGTGGTCCGCGGCGATGATCATCGTCCGGCCCTTGGCGTTGAACGGCGACTTCGCGCGGACCCGTGCGGCCGCCGCCTCGGCGATCGCCTCCGGATCGTGCACCCGTTTGGCGACGATGCGCGCCACCGTGTCGGTCACTGATCCCTCCGGGCTTCGGTTCGGCCTTCCGCGGGCACTGCGCAGCGACCCTGCCAGCGGATTCGGCTATTTGTCAAGACATACGGACATGACGTCATCGCAACCAAGGTGGTGCACCGGTAGGCTCCGGACGGTGAACACCAGCCCGGTCTGGGATCCCGCCCGCGAGATCGTGGTGGACCCGGACAGTCCCGAGCCGCGGTACTTCCAGGTCGCGCGGCAGCTGCACGCGGCGATCGAGGGCGGCAGGCTGCCTGCCGGGACGAGGCTGGCCACCGAACTCGACCTCGCGGCGAGCCTGCGGCTGTCGCGCCCGACCATCCGGCAGGCCATCCAGTTCCTGGTGAACCAGGGACTGCTGGTGCGCAAGCGCGGGGTCGGCACCCAGGTCGTGCGTACCAAGGTCGCCCGCCCGCTGCGGCTGAGCAGCCTGTTCGACGATCTGGCCGGACTCGGTGCCTCGCCGCGCTCGCAAGTGCTGGTCAACCAGGTCGAGCCGGCCGACGCGGACACCGCCGCGCTGCTGGAGGCACCCGGGCTCGCCCGCGTCCGCCGGCTCCGGCGGATCCGCTCCGCAGGTGGCGAACCACTGGCGGTGATGAACAACTACCTTCCGGACGGCCTCGTCGACCCGGCCGACGAGGACCTCCGCGACCACGGGCTCTACCAGCTGCTGCGCTCGGCGGGCCTCCGGCTGCATTCGGCTCAGCAGGAGATCGGTGCGCGCCTGGCGACCGCCGAGGACGCCGCACTGCTGCACGAACAGCCCGGCGCCGCGTTGCTGACCATGCAACGCACCACCTACGACGAGACCGGCCGCGTCGTGGAGTACGGCAGGCACGTTTACCGGGCGTCCCGGTATTCGTTCAATCTTTCCCTCACGAATGGGTTGCGGTAAAGCCGGATCGCCGCGACGATGCGGTGGCAATCTCGAGGCGCTCCTCAAGGGGGCCTCGAAGGCTTCGTGATGTTTGTGTATCGGCGGAGTGACCGGGAACGCACCCGAATCCTCGCACCGCCGAGGACCGGACGGGTGACCAGCGAGGATGCCGGTGCCCTCGGTTACGGGAACATTTCCCGTTCTCACCCTGCTGGGCGGATATTCACTTCCGGGACCTGAGACCCCGTTGATCCTGTTCGCACACTGGGCTAACTTGCGGAGCCTGTTAACCCGATCGGGGGCATCCCCGGTGAATGCAGCCTGAATGGAACGGAGGGGTCGGTGGGGACGTCGGCGTTGACCGCGGGGACACAGCCTGCGCTCGTGCTGGGATTCAGCCCGGTCGGCGAACCGGACGCCCGGCTGGTCGCGGCGGTGGCCCGCGGTGGCGGGCTCGGCGTACTCGACCTCGGCACCGGCGACGCGCGGGCGCGCAGGGCGCTCGAGCTGGCGGCGGAGTGGACGCCCGGCGCGTTCGGCGTCCGGGTCGGTCCCGGTTGCCGGCTCAGCCCGGCCGATCTGCCCGCGGCGGTGGACACCGTGGTGCTCGCCCGCGGCGCGGAGTGGTCCGGGCTCACCGGCTACCGCGTGCTCGCCGAGGTGACCGATCTCGCGCAGGCCCGGCAGGCGGCAGGCTGCGACGGCGTGCTGGCGCGCGGGCACGAGGCCGGGCCGGGAGCGTCCGAGCTGAGCTCGTTCGTGCTGCTGCAACAGCTGGTCGAGCACCACGCCGGACCGGTGTGGCTCGGCGGCGGGCTCGGCCCGCGGACCGCGGCGGCGGCCGTCGCGGCCGGCGCGAGCGGGGTCGTGCTGGACCGCCAGTTCACGCTGTTGTCCGAAGTGGACACATCGGGCACACCCGACGAATTGCTGGCGCCGATGTTCGCCGAGCGGTTCGGTCAGGTCGATCGCGCCGTCCGTGCGGTGCGCGAAGCGATCCTCGCCGTGCCGGGGACGGCACCCGCATCGCTGGGCCCGGATTCGCCGCTGGCCCAGGTGACCGGGGCCGAGCTGCCGATTGCGCAGGGCCCGATGACCCGGGTGAGCGACCGCGCCGCCTTTGCCGCCTCCGTCGCGGAAGAGGGCGCGCTGCCGTTCGTGGCGCTCGCGCTGTCGAATGCCGAGCAGACCCGGACGTTGCTGGCGGAGACCCGGGACGCGATCCCGGACCGTCCTTGGGGTGCAGGCATTCTCGGTTTCGCACCGGAGGAGCTGCGTGCCGCGCAGCTCGCGGCGATCCGTGCGGTGAAGCCCTCGTGCGTGATCGTCGCGGGCGGCCGCCCGGCGCAGGCCGCGGCACTGGAGGCGGAAGGCATCCAGGCGTTCCTGCACGTGCCCTCACCGGGTCTGCTGCGCCAGTTCCTCGATGCCGGTGCGCGCAAGTTCGTCTTCGAGGGGGCCGAATGTGGTGGGCACGTCGGCCCGGCCGCGAGTTTCCCGTTGTGGGAAGCGCAGATCGACGTGCTGATCGAGCACCTCGACGCGCATCCCGGCGACGAGCTGCACGTCTACTTCGCCGGGGGAGTGCACGACGCGCGCTCCGCGGCAGCGGTCGCGGTGGCTGCCGCGCCGCTGGCCGCCCGTGGCGCCGGGGTCGGCGTGCTGATGGGCAGTGCCTACTTGTTCACCCAGGAGGCGGTCGACGACGGTGCGGTGCTGCCCGCCTTCCAGCGTCAGGTGCTCGCCGCCGAACGCACCGAGCTGCTGGAGACCGCGCCAGGACACGCCACCCGGTGCGTGCACAGCCCGTTCGTCAGCGAGTTCCGCGAGCTGCGCGAGACGCTGCGGGCCCGCGGCCTGCCCGATCGCGAGGTGTGGGAAGAACTGGAGCAGGCCAACGTCGGCAGGCTGCGGATCGCCAGCAAGGGCATCCGCCGCGACGGTGCGGAACTGCTCTCGGTGGACGAGCCGGGACAGGTCGAGGCCGGGCTGTACATGGCCGGGCAGGTGGCCGTGCTGCGCGCGGAGGTCACCACCGTCGGTGCACTGCATCGCGCGGTGACCGAGGGCGCACGTGAGTTCCACGAACAGCGGGCCGCGGACCTGCGGACCCGTTTCGGCATCGCCGAGCCGTCCGGTACCGAGCCGCCGGCACCGCTGGACGTAGCGATCGTCGGGATGTCCGCGATGTTCCCGCAGGCGCCGGACCTCGCCACGTTCTGGGCGAATGTGCTCGGCGGCGCGGACGCGGTCACCGAGGTGCCCGCGCACCGCTGGTCGCCGGAGATCTACCACGGTGAGGGCGACGGGCGGACCCCGTCCAAATGGGGCGGTTTCCTGCCCGCTGTCCCGTTCGACCCGCTGGCGTACGGCATTCCGCCGTCCTCGCTGGCCGCGATCGAACCGGTGCAGCTGCTGGCGCTCGCCGCGGCCGACCGTGCACTCGCCGATGCCGGGCTCACCGACGGCGGGTTCGACCGGACCCGGACCAGCGTCGTGTTCGGCGCCGAAGCGGGCAGTGACCTGTCCAACGCGACCGTGCTGCGCACCGTGCTGCCGAGCTACCTCGGGCAGATCCCGGACGAGCTCGACCGGCAGCTGCCGCGGATCACCGAGGATTCCTTCCCCGGCATGCTCGCCAACGTGATCGCCGGGCGGATCGCCAACCGGCTCGACCTCGGCGGCGCGAACTACACGGTGGACGCGGCCTGTGCGTCGTCGCTGGCCGCGGTCGACGTGGCGTGCAAGGAACTCGTCAACGGCACCAGCGACGTCGTCCTGTGCGGCGGCGCGGACCTGCACAACGGCATCAACGACTACCTGATGTTCTCGTCGGTGCAGGCGCTTTCGCCGACCGGGCGCTGTCACACGTTCGACAGTTCGGCGGACGGCATCGCACTCGGCGAGGGCGTGGCGTGCGTCGTGCTCAAGCGGCTCGCGGACGCCGAACGGGACGGCGACCGGATCTACGCGGTGGTCAAGGGCGTGGGCAGTGCGAGTGACGGCCGTTCGCTCGGCCTCACCGCTCCGCGGCCGGAAGGCCAGCGCGCCGCGCTGGAACGTGCCTACCGCAACGCGCGGCTTTCCCCGGCGTCGGTCGGGCTGGTCGAAGCGCACGGCACCGGCACCGTGGTCGGCGACCGCACCGAGCTGACCACGCTCAGCTCGGTCTTCACCGAGGCGGGCGCGGTGCCGGGCAGCTGCGCGATCGGGTCGGTCAAATCGCAGATCGGGCACACGAAGTGCGCGGCAGGCCTGGCCGGGGTGATCAAGACCGCGCTCGCCCTGCACACCGGGACGCTGCCGCCGACCCTGCACGTGCGGGAGCCGAATCCGGGCTGGGACCGCGAAGCGAGCCCGTTCGCCTTCCGCGGTGCGGCCCGGCCGTGGGCGGTCCCGCCGGAGGATCGCGTCGCCGGCGTGAGCGCGTTCGGTTTCGGGGGCACGAACTTCCACGTGGTGCTCACCGCGGGACCGGCCGGTGCGGCGCCGCGGCACGCGGCCGACGAGTGGCCGGCCGAGCTGTTCCTGTTCGGTGACAACCGGGTGGACTGGCTGCTCGACCTCGTCCGCTCCGGCCCGGCGCGGCTGCGGGACCTGGCCGCGACCGCCGCACGGCGGGCGGCCCGTCGCGGCGGGCCGGTGCAGGCCGCGGTGGTCGCGTCCACTGTGCAGGAACTGGCCGAGCTGTTGCCGCGGCTGGCGGCGGGGGAACACGATCCAGGTGCGGGCCTGTTCCAGGCAGGCGAGGTGGCAGCAGGCAAGCTGGCCATGGTGTTCCCCGGGCAGGGCAGCCAACGGCCGGGGATGCTCGCCGACCTGTTCGTCGCGTTCCCGGAACTGCAGCACTACCTGCGGTTGCCCGGAGCGCCCGCGGACGAGATCTTCCCGCCTGCCGCGTTCGGCAGCGAGGCTGCGCATGAGCAGCGGCTGCGGGACACGCGAGTGGCGCAGCCCGCGCTGGGCGTGACCGGTCTTGCGGTGCACCACTTGCTGTCGCGGCTCGGGGTCCGGCCGGATCTGCTGGCCGGGCACAGCTACGGCGAGCTGGTGGCGTTGTGCGCCGCGGGTTCCTTCGACGCGGCGACCTTGCTGCACCTTTCCGGTGCGCGTGCCGACGCCATTCTCGATGCTGCGGGAGAGGATCCCGGCACGATGGCGGCGGTCAGCGCGACGGTCGAGCAGGTGCGCGCGGCGCTCGGCGATCTCCGGGAGGTGGTGATCGCCAACCACAACGCGCCCCGGCAGGTGGTGCTTTCCGGGCCGGTGGCCCCGGTGGACCGTGCCTGTGCGGTGCTGCGCGAGGCCGGCTTGTCCGTGAAGCGGATTCCGGTGGCGTGTGCGTTCCACAGCCCGGTGCTGCACGGTGCCGGCGCGCGGTTCGCCGAAGTGCTGGCCGCGGCGGACGTACGCACGCCCGAGCTGCCGGTGTTCGCGAACCGGACGGCCGGGGTCTACGGCGACGCGGTGCGGGACGAGCTGGCGGCGCAGATCGAGGCACCGGTCGGGTTCGCGGCGGAGATCGAAGCCATGTATGCCGCCGGTGCCCGGGTGTTCTGCGAGGCCGGCCCGGGGAAGGTACTGTCCCGGCTGATTGAGGCGATCCTGGGGGACCGTCCACACACGACGGTCGGCTGTGACGGCGGGTTGCGTGGTTTTCTCGGTGCACTGGCGACCTTGGCCGTGTCGGGGGTTGCGGTGGACGCCGGATGGCTCTTCCGCGGCCGGGACGCCGCCGACGTCGGCAAGGGGCTGCCGAAGCGTCCGAAGTGGACCGTGGACGGTCAGGCGGTGCGCACCGCGGACGGAGACTACCTGGCAGGCGGGCTCGTCCCGGCCCGCCGGATCGAAGCGTTGACGACGGCTGGAGGACAGGGAACGCCGATGAGCGAACGGGAAGAGCTGATCCGCGAGTTCCTGCGCACGAGCCGGGACCAGGTCGCGGCACAGCGGGACGTGCTGCTGACCTACCTCGGTGCCACGGCCGGCACAGTGCCCGCCGCACCGCCGGTGGTCGCTGCGCCGGAGCCCGCGCGGTTGGCCTCGCCGGAACCGGTGTGGTCGTCGCCGTCGCCGGAACCGGCCGCGGACTTCGTCCCGGCCGCCCCGCAACCGGCGGGGGATGTGCTGGGCACGGTGGTCTCGGTGATCGCCGACCGGACCGGCTACCCCGCGGAGATGATCGAACCGGGCCTCGATCTGGAAGCGGATCTGAGCGTCGACTCGATCAAGCGCACCGAAATCGCCGGCGAACTCGCCCAGCGGCTGCCGTTGCCCGCCGGTGCGGATCTCGAAGACCTGGCCCGCCTCCGCACGACGTCGGCGATCGCGGAGTGGTTCTCCGCTGCGGACGCGCCGTCGGGTGATCAAGCCGCCACGACGACCGGCGGCGCGGAACCCGGCCAGGGTGCAGCGGCCTTCGCCGCACCCGCGGTTTCCGCAGGCGTGGACGATGTGGCGTCCCGCGCAGTGGCCGGTTCCCCGGGCGGCGGCAGTGCCGAGGGCGGAACAGCGGTGGCCGGGACCGACGCGGTCGCCGGATCCCCGGCCGGATCGGCCGGTGCGGCCGACGCGTTCGCCGGTTCGGTGCCGGACGGCAGCGCCGGCACCGGGATCGACGCAGCCCCCTCCGGTATCGCTCCCCGGCGGTTCGTGCTCGAGCCGGTTCCGTTGCCGGACGGCGAGATCCGCTCCGGGGACCAGGTGCTGGCCGGGCAGTCCGTCGAGCTCGTCGGCGGGACCGCGGCGCTCACCGAAACTCTCGGTGCGGCGCTGGCGCGCAGCGGTGCGGCGCTCGAGCCCGGCACCGCGGACACCATCGTGCACCTCGAACCGCTCTCCGGCACCGACGCCACGCTGCCGGACCTGATCCCCGGGTTGCGGGAGGAGCTGGCACGCGGGCCACGCCGGCTGTTCGTGCTCACCCCGCCCGGCAGCGACGCGTTCGCCGGGCTGCGCGGGCTGTTCCGATCGCTGGCCCGCGAATACCCCGGCGTCGACCTCCGCGCGATCGAGCTCGACGGGCCTGCCGATCTCGTCGTCCGCGAGCTGGCGGCGCCCGGTGCCGCGGTGGTGCAGGCCACCGCCACCGCACGCAGTGAACTGCAGCTCACCGCTGCGCCGTTCGGTGCGCTCGCGGCCACCGGCGCGGGTCCGGCCGGCGACGGTGCTGCGGAGGCGGCCGCACTCGGGCTCGGTCCTGATTCGGTGCTGTTGTTCGTCGGCGGGGGCCGGGGGATCACCGCGAGGGCCGCCCGCGCGTTCGCCGCGACCGGCTGCGCGATCGAGCTCGTCGGACGTACGCCGCTGCCGTCGGTGCAACCGGAACCGGCGGTGGCCGGCGCCGCCGACCTGCCCGCGCTCCGGCGCGTCCTGGCAGGGCAGGGCGTGGGCGGGCCGGCCGAGATCGAGCGCGCAGCCCGGCTCGTGCTGGCCCAGCGTGAGGTCTCGGCGACGCTGGACGCGTTGCGTGCCAAGGCATCCAGCGTCCGCTACCACACCGCGGACGTGCGCGAGGACGATGCGCTGCACCACATCGTCAAGGAGATCCACGCCGAACACGGCAGGCTCGACGGAGTCGTCTACGCGGCCGGGGTGCTCGACGACCGGCTGTTCGCGGAGAAGGATCCCGAGTCGTTCCGCCGGGTCTACGGTACGAAGGTCGACGGGGCGCGGGCATTGCTGGCCGCACTCGACACGCTGCCGCAGCAGCCCGGGTTCGTCGTCCTGTTCGGCAGCATCGCCGGTGCGCTGGGCAACCGCGGCCAGACCGACTACGCCGCGGCGAACGACGCACTGGAAACCCTCGGTGCCGCTTGGGCGGCGCGCAGCGGACAGCGTGCGCTCACCGTCCACTGGGGACCCTGGGCGCCGGACGGCACGCACGGCGGCATGGTCTCGCCCGAACTGGCCCGCAGCTACGCCGGGCGCGGGATCGAGCTGATCGACCCGGACGAGGGCACCGCCGCGCTGCTGCGCGAGCTCGCCTGGGGCGACCCGCGGCTGACCGCGGTCGTGCACACCGCGTCCGGCTGGTGACGGTGGCCCCGATGACCCCGGTCGCGATCGTCGGCATGGCGGTGCGCCTGCCCGGCGCGCCCGACCTCGCGGGCTACTGGCACAACCTCGTCACCGGGGTCGACGCGGTGACCGACGTGCCCGCCGGGCGCGGCCTGCCCGGCGGCCGCGGCGGGTTCGTGGACGCGGACGTCGAGGCGGCGCGGTTCGGCATCATGCCGAACTCGGTCGCCGGGACCGAACCGGACCAGCTGATCGCCCTGCAGGTGGCGGCCGCGGCGGTGGACGACGCGGGCGGTGAGCGGCGGCTCGGCGACCGGTCGCGGGCCGGGGTGATCCTCGGTCGCGGCGGCTACCTCACCCCCGGTATCGCCCGCCTCGACCAGCGGGTGCGGACCGCCCGGCAGCTCGTGCACACGCTCGCCGAACTGGTGCCCGATCTCGCCGAGGACCAGCTGTCCGCAGTGCATTCCGCATTCACCGACGCGCTCGGCCCGGACCAGGCGGACGCGGCCATCGGACTGGTGCCCAACCTCGCGGCCTCCCGCATCGCCAACCGCCTTGATCTGGGTGGACCGGCCTACACCGTGGACGCCGCCTGCGCCTCGTCGCTGGTCGCCGTCGACCAGGCGGTGCACGAGCTGAGCAGCGGCCGGTGCGACACCGTCCTCGCCGGCGGTGTGCACCACTGTCACGATGTCACGCTCTGGAGCGTGTTCGAGCGGCTGCGCGCGCTTTCGCCGAGCAAGCAGATCCGGCCGTTCGACCGCGGTGCGGACGGCATCCTGATCGGCGAGGGCACCGGCGTCGTGGTACTCAAGCGGCTGGCCGACGCGCACCGCGACGGTGACCGGATCTACGCGGTCGTGCGCGGTTGCGGGGTCGCCGGCGACGGCAAGGGCGCGAGCCTGGTCAGCCCCGAACCGGCAGGACAGGTCCGCGCGGTCGAAACGGCCTGGCGCGCGGCCGGTCTCGACCCGTCCGCGGCGGACTCGATCGGCCTGCTGGAAGCGCACGGCACCGCGACCCCGGCCGGTGACGCGGCCGAACTCACCACGCTGCGCCGGGTTTTCGGCGACGGGGACGGTGCGGTGCTCGGGTCGGTCAAGTCGATGATCGGGCACACCATGCCCGCCGCCGGGGTCGCCGCACTGGTGAAGGCCGCCCTCGCGGTGCACCACGGCGTGCTGCTGCCGACCCTGCACTGCGACGATCCGCACCCCGCGCTCGCGGGCACCCGGTTCGCCCCGCTGCGGGAGGCCCGCGAATGGACCGGTGCGCGCCGGGCCGGGGTGAACGCGTTCGGCTTCGGCGGGATCAACGCCCACGTCGTGCTGGAGCAGGTACCCGGTGCCGCGCCCGTCGCGCCGCCGGTGGTGACCGAGCCCGACCGGGTGCTGCGGTTCGCCGCGGACACCACCGACGAGCTGGCCGCGCTGCTCGACGCCGCGGACAGCGACCTGCGCGCGGCCGGGCCCGGCCGCGGCCGGGCCCGCCTCGGACTGGTCGCACCGACCGCGAAACGTCTTGCGCTGGCCCGGAAAGCCGTGGCCAAGGGCCGGCCGTGGCGGGGGCGCCAGGACCTGTGGTTCAGCCCGGAGCCGCTGCTGGCCGATCCGGGCGCGAAGGTGGCGTTCGTCTTCCCGGGGCTGGAGGCCGATTTCACGCCGAGGGTGGACGACGTCGCCGACCACTTCGGACTGGCCAAGCCGGTGGTGTCCACGAACGGGGTCGGCAGGCACGGACTGGCGGTACTGCAAGTGGACCGGCTGCTGGATACCGCGTTGCGGCGGCTGCGTGTGCTGCCGGACGCGGTCGCCGGGCACAGTGCGGGGGAGTGGGCCGCGATGGTGTCCGCCGGTGTGCACGCACCGTCCGAAGTGGACGGTCTGCTCGACCGGTTCGACCCGGCCTCGCTGCAGGTACCCGGGGTGGAGTTCGCGGTGCTCGGCTGTGCGGCCGACCGGGTGCGGGCCGCGTTGCCGCCGGAACTGGTGGTGTCGCACGAGAACTCGCCGATGCAGACCATCGTGTGCGGTCCGGCCGAGCCGGTCGCCGAGTTCGTCCGGGAGTTCCGCGCGCAGGGCGTGCTGTGCCAGGTGCTGCCGTTCCGGTCCGGGTTCCACACGCCGATGCTCGAGCCCTACCTTGCCCCGTTCCGCGCCTTCGCCGAGACGCTGACCGTGCACGAGCCCGCC
This sequence comes from Amycolatopsis ultiminotia, assembly GCF_039536925.1. Lineage (NCBI taxonomy): Bacteria > Bacillati > Actinomycetota > Actinomycetes > Pseudonocardiales > Pseudonocardiaceae > Amycolatopsis > Amycolatopsis ultiminotia. The sequence goes on from NZ_BAAAZN010000001.1 coordinate 478,942, forward strand.
GTGCCGCTGTGGTCGGCAACGCTCGCCGCGCCGTTCCCGCCGGACGAGGCCGCGGTACGCGACGTGTACTTGCGGCATCTGCTGGAACCGGTGCGGTTCACCGCGCTGATCCGTGCCCTGTACGCGGATGGGGTGCGGGTGTTCGTGCAGGCCGGGCACGGGCAGCTCGGCTCGCTCGTGGACAGCATCCTGGATCGGCAGGACCACCTCACCGTCGCGGCCAGCTCGGTCCACCGCGGCGGCCTCGACCAGCTGCGGCGGGTCGCGACCGCGGTGTGGGCCGAGGGCGGCGATCCGGACTTCGCCGCACTCACGCGACGGCCCGGTGGCGTGCCGGTCGACCTGTCCGCCGGGCTGGTGAGCCTCGGACCGGCCGCGGCCGGTCTGCTGCCGCCGCGCCGCGGTGCAGCGGAACACCCGCCGGTAGCGGCGCCGGATCCGCTGGCCGGGGCGGCCGGGCAGCATCCGCTGGCCGCCGAGCTGAACGACCTGTTGCGGGAGACCGCCGACGCCGCGTCCGCGGTGCTCGCGGCGACTCGCCCGGAGCGGTTGCGGGTGTCCCTGGAGACCATGCCGTACCTGCTGGACCACGCTTTCGCCCCGCAGCGGGAAGGCTGGCCCGACGACACCGACCGCAGGCCGGTCGTGCCTGCGACGACGGTCGTCCGGCACCTGACCGACGCCGCGGAGAAAGCCGCCCCGGGCGCACGTGCGATCGCGGTCCGCGACGTCCGGCTGCACCGCTGGCTCGTCGCGGCTCCGGCCACCGACGTCGACCTGGCCGTGCGCCCAGCCGGGCGCCGGCAGCTCGACATCGCGCTCGGCGACTACGCCGGTGCTCGCGTCGAGCTGGCGGAGCGGTACCCGTCGCCACCGGCGCCGTGGGCGGTGCCGCCCGGCCGTACACCGACGCTCACCGCGGAGCGCTTCTACGGTGAGCGCTGGATGTTCCACGGGCCGCGGTTCCAAGGCCTCACCGAACTGACCGCGGTCGGCGAACGGCATGTGCTCGGCACCATCACCGCGCCGGCCGCGCCCGGCGCGCTGCTGGACAACATCGGCCAGCTGTTCGGCTTGTGGATCGTGGAGACCCAGCAGCGGCGCCGGGTCGTGTTTCCCGTTGCCATGCGGGAATTCCGGTTCTTCGGCGACGAACCGGCGCCGGGCACCCGGCTGCGCTGCCTGGTGCGTGTGCGCACGGTGTCGGACACCGCGGTGGACTTCGACGCGCAGCTGGTGCTCGACGGCCGGGTGCTGGCGGAGGTCACCGGCTGGCGGGACCAGCGCTTCGACAGCGACCCGGACACCGAACGCGCGTACCGGGTGCCGGAACGCAACCTGCTCGCGAAGCGGCAGCCCGGTGGCTGGTACGCGGTCTTCGAACAGTGGCCCGGACTGGCGTCCCGCGATCTGTACCTGCGCAAGTACCTCAGCTCCGCCGAACGCGACCAGTACGAGCGGCTGCCGGTGCGGGCCCGCCGGCACTGGGTGCTCGGCCGGATCGCGATCAAGGACGCGGTGCGCGGCTGGCTGTGGGACCGCGGCGCGGGCCCGGTCTTCCCGGCGGAGATCCTCGTCCGCGAGGACGGCACGGTGACCGGCTGCTACGGTTTCGCGCTGCCGGATGTCCGGGTCGCGGTGGCCTGCCACGGCGAGCTGGGTGCCGCCATCGCCGGCACCGATCCGTCGATCAGCATCTCCGGGGGCAGCCCGGCGACGCTCGTCAACCCGCCCGAGCTGCCGCCCCGGCAGTACGTGGTGACCTGGAGGGAGAACCGTGAGCAGTGAACCGGCCGGCAAGGCAACGGCGGAGGGCCCGGTGTTCGAAGCGGTGAGCGTGCACCTGCGTGACATCCTCGGCGAGTACGAGGCCGACGACGTCGAGATCACCCCGGACTCGTCCTTCCACGAGGACCTGCAGCTGGAGAGCATCGACCTGGTCGCGCTCGCCGGACGGCTGCGCGAGCAGTACGGCGAGCGGGTCAACCTCGCCGAATGGCTGGCGGAGAAGGACCTCGACGACGTGATCGCGCTGACTGTCGGGCAGCTGGTGAGCTACGTCGAGAGCTGCCGGTGAGCACGCTCGTCGCGAACGGCATCCGCGTGCACTACGAGTGGATGCCTGCGGAGAACCCGGCCGGGCAGCCGCCGCTGGTGGTGTTCGTGCACGGGCTGGGTACCGACAGCCTCGCCAGCTTCTATCTCACGCTGGCCGCACCGGTCGCCGGTGCCGGGATCGACGTGCTCGCCTACGATCTGCGCGGGCACGGCCGCACCGAGCAGCCCGCGACCGGTTACCGGGTCCGCGATTTCGTCGCCGACCTGCGCGCGCTGCTGGACGGACTGGAGGTGTCCCGTCCGGTGCATCTGGTCGGCAACAGCTTCGGCGGCACCGTCGCGCTCAGCTTCGCCGCGGCGCATCCGGACCGGGTGGCCACGGTCGTCTCGATCGAAGCGGAGCCGGCCACCGAGGTGTGGGCGGACAAGATGGGCCGCACGCTGGCCAACACCGTGAAGGAGCTGGCGCGCGAGGAGTACTTCGAGTGGGTCACCTCGACGTTCGGCAAGCACCACGCCCGGCTCGCCAGGGCGGCCGGGAAGCGGCTGGGTGCCACCACGATGGCCACCGAGGTGCCGCTCGGCCCGCTGCTCGACCGTGCCGGGCTGGCCACCATCCGCTGTCCGGTGCTGTCCATTGTGGGCAGTGAAGGCTTCCAGAAGGACGATCCGCTCGCGGTCGGTGCGGCGTTGCCGGACTGCCGCACGGAAATCCTGCCGGGGCAGGGACATTCGGTGCTCGTCGAGGCCCATCACACGGTGCGCGGGATGCTGCTGGACTGGGTGGGCGGGCACGATCTGGTGCGCACGTGAGGTTCCTGTTCGTCGTCCCGCCCTTTCCCGGGCACGTGAATCCGCTGGTCGCGGTCGCCGCCGAACTGCGCTCCGCCGGGCACGCGGTGGCCTGGTCGGGTGCGCCGGAGGTGGTGGAGCCGCTCGCCGGGGAGCCGGTGCTGCGCGCCGCGGTGCCGCCGGTGCCTGCCCGGCCGGACGGACTGCAGGGCTTCGCCGCGCTGAAGTTCTTGTGGGAACAGGTCCTGGTGCCGCTCGCGGAGGCGATGGCGCCGGGTGTGGCCGCGGCCGTGCGGGAGTTCGGGCCGGATGTGGTCGTGGCCGATCAGCAGGCGTTCGCCGGTGCTCTCGTGGCCGAACGGCTGGGTGTGGCGTGGGCGACCTCGGCGAGTACGTCCTCGGAGCTGGCCGATCCACTCGCCGGCCTGCCGAAGCTCGTCCGATGGCGGGCGGACCTGCTCGCGGATCTGGGTGAACGGCTCGGTGCCTCGGTGCCGGATCCGCGGTTCTCACCGCGGCTGGTGCTGGCGTTCAGCACCGCGGAGCTGGCCGGACCGGACCATCCGGAGGTCACCTTCGTCGGCCCTGCGCTCGGCCCGCGTCCCGAGGTCGATTTCCCGTGGCCGGAACTGGATCCGTCGCGGGCGCTGGTGCCGGTGACGCTGGGCACGGTCAACGCGGGCGCGGGCTTCCTCGCCGAATGTGCCACCGCGCTGCGGGAACGGGCGGGCCGCGTGCAGGCGGTGATCGCGGATCCCGCCGGCACGCTGGAGGCACCGGGCGCGCTGGTCCGGCGTTCGCTGCCGCAGCTGGCCCTGCTGGCCCGTGCGTCGGCGGTGGTCTGCCACGGCGGCCACAACACCGTCTGTGAAGCGCTCTACCACGGCCTGCCCCTGGTGGTTGCCCCGATCCGCGACGACCAGCCGGTGATCGCCGAGCAGGTCGTCACGGCGGGAGCGGGGGTCCGGCTGCGCTTCGCCCGCGCCCGCGCGTCGCACATCGGTGCCGCGGTGGACCAGGTCCTGGACGATCCGCAGTACCGCACCGCGGCCCGGCGGGTGGCGGACTCCTTCCGCACCGCCGGGGGCGCCCCGGCCGCGGCGGCGGCGCTGGAAGCGGTGGGCTGACCGGCCATTGTGGACCACGGCTCGGCAGCACGACCGGGGAGTGGCGGGGATCACCCCGGGTGACCGGGAACCGGGACGGTGGACGAGCCGACCGGTGTGGGGTGAACGGAAGCAGGCTCCGCGGAGCGGTCGTGGCCGCGGTGGTGGCGGGGCTGGCGTTGCTGCTGGCGGTGGTCGCCACCGCGGGTGCCGTCTACACCCCGCTGGGCACGGCGGATCCCGGCGCGTTGGTCACGTTCGGGTTCGCGGTCGTCCGGTTCGCCGCGGTGGCCGCGGGTGCGGGCGGTGTCGGCGGGCTGGCGTTCGCGGCCTTCGTCGCACCAGGCAGGCGGGACGGGAAGCTGTCTGCCGATTCCTTCGCCGCGGCACGGTTCGCGGCCGGGTGCGGGGCCTGCTGGCTGGCCGCTGCGATCGCCGCCGTCCCGTTCTCCGCGGCCGTCGCCGCCGGGCTGCCGCTCGGCACAGTGCTGCGGCCGGAGCCGTTGCTGTCGACGATCGGCGCGGCCGAGGAGCCCAAGGCCTGGCTCTGCGTGGTGGTCGTGGCGGCGATCGTGACTGCACTGGCCTGGCCGACGATGGCTTGGCGCACGGTGGTGCTCGCGCTCGTCCTCGGCGTCCTCGGGCTGCTTGCCCCCGCGATGGTCGGGCACGCATCGGTCGGCGCCGGACACGACTTCGCCACCGATGCGCTCTTCTGGCACGTGCCCGCCGCCAGTATCTGGCTGGGCGCGCTGCTCGCGTTCCTCGGATACCTCCGCCGCACCCGTCGCCCGGACGAGCTCGTGGTGCGCCGGTACCACCGGCTTTCCTGGATCTGCTTCGTGGTCGTCCTGTCCTCCGGTGCGGTGGGCGGCCTCGTCGCCGCCCGACCGGACGGTCTGCTCAGCCGCTACGGCCTGCTGCTCGCGGTCGAGGTGGTGCTGCTGGGTGCGGCCGGTACGGTGCTGGCCGCCGCACGGGGGTCGTCGCCGCGGCGGGTCGCGGTGGTCGAGGTGCTGCTGCTGATGCTCGCGACCGGCGGTTCGGTCGCGCTCACCGTTCTCGTGCCGCCGTCGTTCGCGAACCATCCGGCGACCGTCCAGGAGACGATCCTCGGCTACCGGCTGGACACCCCGCCGTCGTGGCAGCGGCTGCTTTTCGAATGGCGGCCCGACCTGGTGCTCGGGCCGGTCGCGGTGCTCGCGTGCGTGCTCTACCTGCTTGGCGTGCGGCGGCTGCGCCGTCGCGGGGACGCCTGGCCCGTCGGACGGGCGATCGCGTGGCTGCTGGGCTGGCTGCTCGTGCTGGCGGCGACGTCGTCCGGGCTCGCCGAGTACTCGCCGGGCACGTTCAGCCTGCACATGGTCACGCACATGGCGCTCAACATGTTCGCCCCGGTACTGCTGGTCCTCGGCGGGCCGGTGACGCTTGCACTGCGTGTGCTGCCCGCACGCTCCGGGGTGCCGGGCGCGCGCGAATGGATCGTGGCACTTCTGCACGCGCCGGTGACGCGGTTCCTCGCGCATCCGGCCGTGGCGGCGATCCTGTTCGCCGGGTCGTTCTACGCGCTGTACTTCTCGGACCTGTTCGGCGAGGCGATGCTCTTCCACTGGTCGCACGAGCTGATGCGGGTGCACTTCCTGGCCACCGGTTACCTCTTCGCCTGGGTGGTGGTCGGCACGGACCGCACCCCGCGCCGGATCCCGCACCTGGCCCGGCTCGGGGTGCTGTTCGCGGTGATGCCGTTCCACGCGTTCTTCGGCGTGATCGTGATGAGCAAACAGACCGTGCTCGCCGCGACCTACTACCACTACCTCGCGCTGCCGTGGGCGGGCGACCTGCTGGCCGATCAACGGCTCGGCGGCGGGATCGCCTGGGCGAGCGGGGAAATCCCGCTGGTGGTGATCGTGGTCGCGCTGCTGGTGCAGTGGTCCCGCGACGACGAGCGCCGCGCCAGGCGCAGCGACCGCAGCGGGGAAGCCGAATTCGACGCCTACAACGCCATGCTGGCCCAGCTCGCGGAGCGCCGGCGATGACGAAAACCCCGACCGCGCACGGAGAACGGACATGACCACCACCACTTCGGCGGCGCCGGCAGTACGCACCGTCGAGCTGAACGTCACGGGTATGACCTGTGCCGCCTGTTCCGCGCGCGTCGAACGTGCCCTGAACAAGATCGAGGGCGTCCGCGCCTCGGTGAACTACGCGACCGAACGCGCCACCGTGCACGCGGCCGGCGACGTCGGCGACGACGTGCTGTTCGAACGCGTCCGCAAGGCCGGTTACCGCGCTCAGCTCCGAGGCGCGGACTCGCCGGACCTGACCACGGTGCGGGTACGCGATCTGCGGCGGCGGCTCATCGTGGCTGCGGTGCTCGCTGTTCCGGTCGGAGATGTGTCGATCACGTTGGCGCTCGTGCCGTCGCTGCGGTTTCCCGGCTGGCAGTTGCTGTGCCTGGCGCTGGCGGCACCGGTCGTGTGCTGGGCCGCGCTGCCGTTCCACCGGGCCGCGCTGCGGAACCTGCGGCACCGTTCGTCCAGTATGGACACCCTCGTCTCGCTCGGCGTGCTGGCCTCGTTCGCCTGGTCGGCGTGGGCGACCCTGACCGGCGGGACGGAATCCGGGTACTGGGTGGGTTTCGGCGCCACCGCCCCCGGCGCGGACGCGGTCTACCTCGACGTCGCGGCCGGGGTGACCACCTTCCTGCTCGCCGGGCGGTACTTCGAGAGCCGGTCCCGGCGCAGTGCGGCCGGGCTGCTGGAGGCGCTGGACGCATTGGCCGTCAAGGAGGTCCGCGTGCTGCGCGAGGGCGCCGAGCGGCTGGTCCCGGTCGGCGAGCTGACCGTGGGGGACCGGTTCGTGGTCCGGCCGGGGGAGGCGCTGGCCGCCGACGGAATTGTCGAAAGTGGACAGTCCACCGTGGACATGAGCGCGCTGACCGGTGAGCCGGTGCCCGTCGAATGCTCCGCCGGGGACCGGGTGATCGGCGCCGCGGTCAACCGCGAGGGCAGGCTGGTCGTGCGGGCGAGTGCGGTGGGCGCGCACACCCAGCTCGCGCAGATGACCGCGCTCGCCGAGCGGGCACAGGCGCGCAAGGCGTCCGTGCAACGGCTGGTGGACCGGATCTGCGCGGTGTTCGTGCCCGCGGTGCTCGTGCTGGCCGCGCTGACCTTCGGCTGCTGGTGCTGGACCGGACAGCCGGTGCGGGACGCGGTCGGCGCGGCGATTTCGGTGCTGATCATCGCCTGCCCGTGCGCGCTCGGCCTGGCCACCCCGACCGCGCTGGCCGCGGGGGTCGGCCGCGGTGCGCAGCTGGGCATCCTGATCAAGGGCCCGGATGCGCTCGAGGCGAGCCGCCGGGTGGACACCGTGGTGCTGGACAAAACCGGCACCGTCACGACCGGGCGGATGACGCTGACCGCCGGGCACCCGGTTGCCGGCCGGACCGCCGGCGAGCTGCTGTGGTTCGCCGGTGCGGTCGAAGCGGGGTCGGAACACGCGATCGCCGCCGCGGTGGTGACCGCGGCGACGGCGGAGGTCGCCGGACTGCCGGAGGTGACCGGCTTCGAGGCGCTGCCGGGGCTCGGCGCGCAGGGGACGGTGGACGGGCACCGGGTGCTCGTCGGCAGCCTGCGGTTGTTCGCCGACCGGGGCATCGGCCTGCCGGAGGAGAGTGCGGACCGGGTCGCCGCGGCACAGGCGCAGGGCGCGGTCCCGGTCGTGGTCGCGGTGGACGACGTGCCGGCCGGTGTGCTGGTGGTGCGCGACGTGGTCAAGCCGTCGGCCCGGCGGGCGGTCACCGCGCTGCGGGAGCTGGGACTGCGCACCGTGCTGCTGACCGGCGATCACCGCAGCGCAGCCGAAGCGGCCGGCGCGGAGATCGGCACGGACGAGGTCCTCGCGGAAGTGCTGCCCGCGGAGAAGGCCGAGGTGGTGGACCGGCTGCGGGCCGGCGGCGCCAGGGTCGCGATGGTCGGCGACGGGATCAACGACGGTCCCGCACTCGCCGCCGCCGACCTCGGGATGGCGATGGCGCACGGCAGCGACATCGCGCTGCGCTCGGCCGAGGTCGTGCTGGTACGGGAGGACCTGAGCGTGGTGCCGGACGCGATCCGGCTCGCGAACCGCACGCTCGGCGTGCTCCGCGGCAACCTGGCCTGGGCGTTCGGATACAACGTCGCGGCACTGCCGCTGGCCGCGCTCGGCCTGCTCAACCCGCTGATCGCGGGCGCGGCGATGTCGCTCTCCTCGGTGCTGGTGGTTTCGAACAGCCTGCGGCTGCGGTCCTTCCGCGGCCAAGCGCCGGACTGACCGCGGCACCCCGATCGGCTACCTTGAGGCCGGGTGGTGTTCAGCTATGCTTCCGCCCGGGTTCAGCTGTCGATCAGGGTAGTGGCGTTCATGTACGTGATTCCGGCGACGGCGGCGATGCGTCGCTGGTCGGTCTCGATCGAGACCGGGGTGGCGGTTTTCGGCTGCGCGCCTTCGATCGAGGACCACACGGCGGCCCGCGTGCTGCCCCGGATGTGGCCCGGCCGCGGGCTCGGCGTCACCGGCACCGAGCTGTCCGGGCTGCTTGCCTCGATCGCCGAGGTGATGAAGACGCCGTGCTACTGGATCGCCCGCCGCGAGGTGTCCGGCGCCTGGGATGCGCAGCCGTGGGAGCCGGCCAGAGCGGATCCGGACGACGACTTCGTGTACGTGCCCGGTCCGTGCGGACGGATCGACGGCTCGGCAGGCTACCGGCCGGTCTACCACCTGCCGGTCGCACTGGCCGACCTGCGCGGGCTGCGTATCCGGCTGGGTGCCCACCTGCGGACCGGAACCCCGGTATGAGTGTTCCGGAGCCGAATCCGGCGGGCACCGGCGTCCCGCGGAGCGTGCCCGATCTGGCCCGGCTGCCGGGGTGGTCGGTCGCGGTGCACGCCACCAGCAGGCGCTGGCAGCTGGCCGAATACCCCGGCCGGGACGGCGAGGACGAGGTACTGGTCGGGCTCACCCCGGTGGCCGGGGGCGCGATCGCGGTGATCCTCTGGCGCAACGGAACCGTGGAGCAGCACCGGCGGCTCCCGGAGGAACAGGCCTGCCTGCTGGCGTGGCGGTACGCGACGAGCCTGCGCCCGGCCGAATCCTGAACCGGCGGCCGGGATCCGCGCGCCGCGGCGGGACCGCACGGTCGGCAAATCACACCGGTCGACCGCGCACTCCGGCGGCAGGCGCGCTCGGCGGGCCGCCACCGCGCACCCAGGGCACGCCTGACAGACCGGTGCCGGGCGATCGCAAACCCCGGGGCACGCTTGATGGACCGGTGCCGGGCGATCGCAAACCCCGGGGGCACGCTTGACGGACCGGTGCCGGGCGATCGCAAACCCCGGGGCACGCTTGATGGACCGGTGCCGGGCGATCGCGCACCCGGGGGCGCCTGCCGAGCATGTGTCCGGCGGACCGCGTGCGGGGCAGGATCACACACCCAGCAGCTTTTCCGCGTTGCCGTGCGCGATGCGGTGTTTGTCCTCGGTGCTCAGGTCGGCCTCGGTCAGGAACGGCACCGCGCCTTCGTTGCCGAGGAACGGGTAGTCGACGGAGTGCAGGATCCGGTCCGCGCCGACCGCCTCCACACAGAACCGCAGCTGTGCCTGGCTGAACATCCCGCTGGGGGTGAGGTGGGCGTTCTGCCGGAAGTACTCGGCGAACGAGCGCTCCAGCCCGGTGACCCGCGGCGGCAGTTCGCCGTCGAGCCGGTCGAGGTAGAACGGGATCATCTCGCCCCAGTGACCGAGAATCACCTGCAGGTCCGGATGCCGGTCGAACACCCCGGACAGGACCAGGTGCACGAAATGCGTGGCGGTCTCCACGTGCCAGCCCCATGCGGAGGCCTGGAACCGTGCGGTGACGACCGGGTCGAGGCCGCCGTAGTTCGAGTCGGTGGTCGCGCGCGGCGGCAGGCCCGGGTGGAGGTAGATCGGCACCTGCAGCCGGGCCGCCGCGGCAAGTACCGGGGCGAACCGTGGTGCGTCGAGGAAATCGCCTTCGGTGCGTCCGGTGATCAGGGTGCCGACGAAGCCGAGTTCGGAGACGCAGCGCTGCAGCTCCCGTGCCGCGGCCGCCGGGGCTGCTGTCGGCAGTACGGCGAAGGCAGCGAACCGGCCGGGGTACGCGGCCACGGCCGCGGCGGCGGCGTCGTTGGCCTTGCCGGTCAGTGCGGGTGCCACTTCGGCCGGTGCCTGCTGTCCCCACAGGCACGACAGGACTTGGGTGTCGATGCCGTGCCGGTCCATGTCGGCGATCCGGGCCGCACCGAGGTCCTGCAGCCGCTCCGGCGAGGGCGCGCCGGCGGTGTGCGACGGCGAGTAGGCCCGCACGAAGTCCGGGCCGAGCTCGGCCAGTGCCGGACCGCTCGCCGCGGTCAGGTCCGGATCGGAAAAGTGCTCTTCCAGCGTGACGATCCGCATCAGGCGCTCCTCGCGAATTTCATAGACAATTTGTCCACTAATTCGATGTTAGGCTCCGGTCCCATGGAGCGCAACGACGCCGAACCGGCGAAGCGCGGCCGTGGCCGCCCGCCGTCGGTGGAGGTCCGCCGCCGCATCCTGGAGACTGCGGCGGTCGTGCTGCTCGAGAACGGCGTCTCCGAAGTCACCTTCGACAAGGTCGCGCGCCGGGCCGGGGTGAGCCGGATGACGCTGTACAAGTGGTTCCGCTCGCCCGGTTCGCTGGCATTGGCCGCGTTCGAGGACACCTACGCGCACACGCTGCGGCCACCGTCCTCCGGTGACGTGTGGGCAGACCTGCGGACCCACTTGCGGGAGTTCGTGGCGAACCTGTCCGAGCCCCGCACCGGCCCGATGATTGCCGGCCTGCTCGGCTCCGCCCAGTCCGATCCGGTGCTCGCGGAGGAGATCTCGGCGACCTTCACCCGGCCCCGGCGCGAAGGCGCGGTGGAACTGCTGCACGCCGGCCGTACCCGCGGGCAGCTCCCGGCGTCGATCGACGTCGAGGTTCTCGTCGACCAGCTGTGGGGTGCCTGCTATGCACGCCTGCTGCTTCCCGAGGGCGTGCTGGACGAGGCTTTCGCCGATGCGCTCGTGGCCAACCTGCGCGCCACGATCCACGCGAGCGCGGACTGAGCCAGGCCGTTCACTGCCGCGCGGACGCCCTGGCCGCACGGAGGTAGGAGAGCACCAGCTGTTCGAGTTCCGGCACTGTCGCGGTCCAGCCGTCCGGCACCGCGTCCACTCCGCGGGCCAGCAGCACGGCCTGCCGGCCGGTCCGGGTGCTCTCGATCAGCCGCTCGGTCGCCGGCTCCGCGGTGGCCGCCGGGCCGACCAGCACCCGGTGCGCCTGCAGGGTTTCCTCGACCTCGCCCGCCAGCTGCAGCCGTCCGCGGTCGAGCAGGATCAGGTGATCGCACACCGGGGCGAGATCGGTCAGCAGATGCGAGGACACCAGCACGGTGGTGCCCCGTTCCGCGACGTCGGTCATCAGGATGCGCAGCGTTTCGTCGCGGGCGAGCGGGTCGAGGTCGGACAACGGTTCGTCGAGCAGCAGGAGTTTCGGCAGCCGGCCGAGCGCGACGGCGAGTGCGACCTGCGTGCGTTCCCCCGCGGAGAGGTGGCGCACCTTGCGCTCCGGGGCCACGCCGGAAAGCAGGCTCAGCGTCTCGCGCGCGTACTCGGCCGACCAGCGGTCGTTGAGTTTTTCCCCGGCCCGCAGCGTTTCCGCGACCGTGAAGTCGGAGTAGAGCGGGCGGCTCTGTGCCAGGAAGGCGACGTCCGGGTGGATCCGGCCGGGCACCGGTTCGCCCGACACACGGAGGCTGCCCTCGCTGGGGGACAGCAGTCCGGCGGCGACCCAGAGCAGCGTGCTCTTGCCGGCGCCGTTCGGCCCGACCAGCGCGCTCACCCGGCCTTCGGGCAGGGTGAACGAACAGTCGCGCAGTGCCCACACCTGGCCGAACCGCCGGCCCAGTCCGCTCGCGGTCAGCATGCCGCGGTGTCCTCCTCGCCTGCCCCGTTCAGGACTGCCGGTCGCGCCGGACGTCCTGGTACAGCGCGTCGATGTCCTCGATGCCGAGCCCCGCGCCCAGTGCGCGGTCCATCCACTCGGCGAGTTCCCCGCGCAGCGGGGTCTCCCGTCCGCCCGCCTCGCTGCCGAGGCTGGCGGTGATGAACGTGCCGACGCCACGGCGTCCCTCGGCCAGTCCTTCGTGCTCGAGTTCCCGGTAGGCCTTGTTGACCGTGTTCGGATTGACCGCGATCGCCTCGACCACCTCACGCGTGGTGGGGAGCCGGTCGCCCGGTGTCAGCAGGCCCAGCCGCAGCGCCTGTTTCACCTGCTGCACGATCTGCAGGTAGGTGGAGACCCCAGATCGCCGGTCGATCCGGAACTCGATCACCCGGGGGAGCATAGCCGTTCCGGGGCCCGGATCCGGGCACGGCGCGACGTCACGGCCGCCGGTGCAGGGCCCACCGGCACACCGGCAGGGACAGCACCGCCAGCACGGCGAAGACCGCGGCTTCGGCCCAGTGCACGGAAGCGGCGGCCGACGAGGGCACCACGTCCAGGTAGGACTTCACCAGCCCGTGGTCGCGGTAGCAGGCGGTGAGATCGCCGGCGAGCGGGGCGCCGCCCCGCGAACCGCATGCGGAGATCTGCGGTTGTGCCGCTTCGACGGTGATTTCCTGCCCTTGCGCGTTCAGGTATCCGCTCTCGACGTACTGCGCGGCGGTCTCGGAGCCCGGGGATTTCGCCGGATCGTCGGACACCAGCCGCTGGGTGCCCGCGAGCATGCCGTGCGCGCTGCCCAGCAGCACCCGGAGCACCACGAACGTGACCAGTGTGGTGAACATGGCGACGAGACTGCGCCGGGCGAGCGCACCGGCAGTCATCCCGAAGGCGAGGCAGAACAGCAGGTACGACACCGGCGCGACGCCGGAGGAACCGAAGGTGGTCCACTCGAACGGCCCGGAGTCGAGCGGGCCGAGCCGGCCCGCGGCGTCCACCCAGGAGACCGCGCCCTGCTGTAACGCCAGCAGCACGACGAGTGCGGGCACCGCGGCGACCGCGAACTTCGACAGCATCCACCGCGTGCGGCCGACGGATTGCGTGAAGGCCAGCAGATGCGTGCCGTGCTCCAGCTCTTTGGCGATCAGCGGGGCAGCGCAGAACATGCCGAGCAGCACCGGCAGCACGAGCACGAACGCCTCCGCTGCCTTGAGCAGGTCGTACCAGCTGTCCTTGAAGCTCGACACGCGGGTGACGCACGGGCCGGACACGGCGGATTCGGTGGCACAGCCGCCGAGCCCGGCGAGGTCGGTCTGCATCGACCCGCGCAGCAGCAGCATCGCCGCGTACCCGGCGACGAGCAGGACGAGCAGGAAGATCAGCTGGGCGCGCTGCTGGCGCCAGGCCACCCAGATCATGCGGCCACCTCCTGGTGTGCGGAACGGAGATACCCGAGCGCGAGCTGGGTGAGCGTGGGCGGACGGTGCCGCCACGCCGGATCCGCGAGCGCGGCAGGCCCGGGGGAGACGAGCAGCTGCGTGCCGTGGCCGGTCTTCGCCGCGTCGACCACGCACCGGGCCGGGACCGGGATCGGGCCGGTGCGCGGCCCGGACAGCACGGAGTGCCCGGCGAGCAGCTCCCGGACGTCCCCGGCGAGCCGGACCCGGCCCGCGGCGAACAACAGCAGGTGGTCGCACACCTCTTCCAGTTCGGCCAGTACGTGCGAGGACAGCACGACGGTCGTGCCGTGCCGCTGCCGCTGCTGCGCGAGCGCGGCGAGCACCGACCGGCGGGCCACCGGATCGAGATCGGCGAGCGGTTCGTCCAGCAGCACCAGCCGCGGGCGGGTGCCGAGCGCCACGGCGAGCGCCACCCAGATGCGCTGCCCGCCGGAGAGCGTGCCGATCCGGGCACCCGCCGGCACGTGCCCGCGGGCGAGGAACTCCTCCGCGTGCGCCTGGTCCCAGGTGGGGTTCGCGGACCGGCCGAACCGCAGCTGATCCTCCACGGTGAACTGCGGGTAGAGCGGTTTCCCCTGGGACAGGAAGGAGATCCGGGGATCGGGGTGGCGGCCCGACGGTTCGGTGCCGCACACCTCGACCCGCCCGGCCCCCGGCCGCAGCAGCCCGGTGAGCAGTCCGAGAAAGGTGCTCTTGCCCGCGCCGTTGGGCCCGACGAGGCCGACCATCCGTCCGGCGGGCACGCGCAGCGAACAGTCGCGCAGTGCCCAGCCCCGGCGGTAGCGCTTGCCGAGCCGCTCGGCCAGCACCACCGGCTGCCCGTCGGTCATGGTCATGTCCCCTGTCCCCGTTTCCTTCGTCACGATAGGGCTCCGGCCGCGCTCAGTACCCGCAGGTCACCCGCGGCCGGGCGGCGCTCCCGCCGGCGGTGCAGGTGAAGGTCTTCCCGGGCTGGAGCGGTGCATAGCCGACGACCGGTTTTTCGTTGCTGCCGAAGGAGACCGTGCTCCAGGTGTGCGACGGGCCCGGGTAGCCGTGGCTGGTGCCGGGAGCCTGGACGGTGGAGTAGCCGTCGCCCGCGGGCGTGGTCAGCCGGACCTCCAGCGGATAGCCGGCGGTGCGCACCTGCACCGGGTTCGGATCCTGTGCCCGGCCCGCTGCCGGATCCGCGGCGGCGAAAGCGGTGCCCGCCAGCGCGATGGCCGCAGTGGCGGTGAGCGCGGCCCCGGCGGTGACCCGGCGGACGATCCGGCGATCGGTCGGTTCGGCCATGAACGGCACCTCCCTATTTACCTACTTAACTAGTGAAAGTGGATTGAGCGTAGCACCGCGGACGAAGGCGGTGTCAACGTGCTGGGCCGGGCGCCGCGACGCCTTGCCCGAACGGCCCCGCGCCGATGCCCGTACCGCGCACCGTGCCGGTCTCCCGGGCAAGTCGGCGGGCCGGCACCAGGGCGATCCGGCAGGCCGGTGCCAGAGCCGGTGGTGCGGTCCGGTCACCGCAGTGGCCGCCGGGTCGAGACGTGGCGGTCGCCGGGTCGGTGCGGGGCGCGGTCGCCGGGTCTCGCCGTGCCGGGTGTCGGGCCGGCGGCCGGTGATGTCGGCCACCTGCCGGGCGATTGACTGCCGACGTGGCCGGTCGTAGCGTTCAGCACGCGCGGCGGCTTCCCGAAGCCGGTGGGAAACCGGCACGGTCGCGCCACTGTGAGCCCTTCCCGGAGGGCGAGTCAGGTCGAGGGGCCGTCGCTTGTTCCACCCGCAGGGGACGCGTCATCCCGAAGGAGAACACGATGACCAGTATTCCGGCCGACCGCTCGACCCCGGTCGTCCTGCCTGTCTCGAAGGCCGTGCTGTGGCTCGGCCTGACCGTGCTGGCGGCGCTGCTGCTCTACTACTTCATCGGGGTGGACCAGGGCGCGGTGTCACTGTTCGGCAGTGACACCCACGTGCACGAGTTCGTGCACGACGCCAGGCACTTCCTCGGCTTCCCCTGCCACTGACGCGGCACATGGAGAAGAAACTCATCCTGCGCGGGCTGCTCGCCGGCGCACTCGGCGGGCTGCTCGCGTTCGTCTTCGCGCGGATCTTCGCCGAACCGCAGATCCAGGCGGCCATCGACTACGAAGCCGGCCGCGACGAAGCGCAGGCCGCGCTGGACAAGGCCGCCGGGCTGCCGATCGACTCCGAGGGCCCGGAGGTGTTCAGCCGGGCGGTCCAGGGCAATCTCGGCATCGGCGTCGGCCTGGTGCTGTTCGGTGTCGCGATGGGCGCACTGTGCACCGTGGTGTACACGGTGCTGCTCGGCCGGGTGGGCCGGGTCCGCGCCCGCGTGCTCGCGCTGCTGGTGGCGGGCGCCGGATTCCTGAGCCTGTACCTGGTGCCGTTCCTGAAGTATCCGGCCAATCCGCCCGCGATCGGCCACCCCGGCACGATCGGTGCGCGCACCGGGCTGTACCTCCTCGTGGTCGCCGCGTCGGTGCTGTTCCTGGTGGCCGCGGTACTGGCGGGCAGACGGCTCGCGCGGAAACTGGGCAACTGGAACGCGACGCTCGCCGCCGGGGCCGGATTCGTGGTGCTGTCGGCGATCCTGCTGGCACTGCTGCCCGCGCTGGGCGAACTTTCCGGCAATGTCGCGGAGTACGGCGCACAAGCCACCGAAACGCCGCTGCCGCTGAAGGATCCGGCGGGCCGGATAGTCTATCCCGGGTTCCCCGCGGACACGCTCTTCGAGTTCCGGCTGTATTCGGTGCTGGCACAGGTGATCCTGTGGGCCACGATCGGGCTCGTGTTCGGTCCGCTCGCCGAGCGGGTGCTGTACGGCGGCCGCCCGGCGAAGGCCGCTGCACCGGCGTGAACCTGCTTTCCGGGCTGGGGCCGTTCTTCGCACTCGACTCGCATCCACCGGGTGCGGAGCCCGCGCAACCGTGGCGGCCGCTGGCGGAAGTGCTCGACGACGGTCCGGTGCTGCGGCAGCGGGTCGCCGGGGTGCAGGAGGTGCTCGCGGCCGGCGGCGGCCGGGTGGAGCTGCGGGTTGCCGCGTCGGTCGCGCATCTCGGGATGGTGGCCCGGCTTTGCTCTCCCGCACTCGCACTCGCGGCGGGGCACGGCCGCGTCCCGGATTTCGCCGGTGCCTGGTGGCAGCCCACCGTGGGTGGTGCGGTTCCGTTGTCCCTGCGGGAAAACGCCATCGGCCGTCCGCCGGCCGTGGTGGCCGCGTTCGACGAGCGGATCCTGCAGGGCCCGGTGGCGCGGCTCGATCGCGCGGTGGCCGGTTTCTCACTGGCCGAGAACGTCCGGCGCGGGAACGTCGCGTCCGCGCTCAACGGGGCGGCCACCGTGCTGCGCTCGCAGCGTCCGGAGTGGACAGCCGCGATCACGGAGCTTCTCGGTGGTCTGGAACGACTTCCGGCGCTGGCCGGCACCGCGACCCGCACCGGTGGCCGGTTCCGCCGGCGCAGCTGCTGCCTGATCTACCGCGCCGCACCGGATCACGCGGGCCCGAAGTGCGGCGACTGCGTGCTCACCGGTTAGGATCACCGGGGAACGTGGAGGGAAGACCGGTGGAATTCCGGGGCTGCCCCGCAACTGTGAGGTCCGCTGCACGGGCCGGAGCCAGATACCTCCACGGGATCGGATAATCGGTCAGTGCCACGCGGGTGGCGCACGGGCCGGAGTACCGCCCGCGGGCGGTGCTTCTCCTGTGCTCTCGTGCCTGGTGCGGGCCCGGCGCGAGGGAGTCCGGCGATGGCATCGAACCCCGGCGGCACACGGGCGCTGAGCAGGCGCGGCTTCCTGCTGGGCACCGGACTGGCGGCGGGCACGCTGACGGGTGCCTGTGCCGGTCCGCAGGCCGCCGGCAGCGGCATCGACTCCTTCTCCGCGGTGTTCAAGGGCTCCGGCGCGGACGAAAGCCTGGACCCGGGCACCAGTCACCTGTTCATCGACGAGGTGCGGCTGAAAGCCTTGTACGACGGGCTGTTCGAGGTCGACGACACGATGCGGCCGGTGCCTCGGCTCGCCGCCTCCGCCGAGCCGAACGCCGAGGGCACCCGCTGGCGGGTCACCCTGCGCGACGCGCGGTGGCACGACGGAACCAAGGCCACCGCCGCGGACGTGCTCTTCACGCTGTCCCGGGTGCTCGGTCCGGCCGGGCGGCAGCCGTTCATCGCCGCCTCGACGCTGGACCTCGTCGATCTCGGGCAGTCCCGTGAGATCGGCGAGCGGACTGCGGAGATCGCGTTGAAACGGCCGTCGTTCGAGTTCCGCACCGCGCTCGCGGCTTACGGCACCCGGATCATCCGCAACGGCACCAAGGATCTGAGCCGTCCGGTCGGCACCGGGCCGTTCCGGTTCGAGTCGTTCCGGCCGGGCCGGGAGATGGTGGCCACTTCCTACGACGGTTACTGGGACGGTGCGCCGAAGATCGCCACGTTGCGCATCCTCGGCGCGGAGAACGACGCCCGGCTGTCCGCGGTGCGCAGCGGGCAGGCCGATTTCGCGGACGAGCTGACCCCCACCGCGGCGAAAACGGCGCGCGGCGCGGGGAACCTGCGCGTCCAGGCGACGCCGAACAGCGGGATCTACTACTTCGCCATGAAAACCGACCGGCCCCCGTTCGACAACGCCGACGTGCGGCGTGCGCTGATGCGGATGGTGGACCGCCAGGAACTGGTCACCGTGGCACTGCAGGGCGACGGCCAGATCTCCAACGACGTGTTCGGCAAGGGATTCCAGTACCACGCCGACGACCTGCCGCAGCACACCTTCGATCCGGATGCGGCGAAAGCCTTGCTGCGCAAGGCAGGTGTGCCCAACCTGACCATCGACCTGTTCACCGCACCCGCGGCAACCGGGTTCGTGGAGGCGGCGAACCTGTTCGCGGAGCAGGCGAAGCAGAGCGGTGTCACGGTGCGGGTGCGCGTCGGATCCGGGGACACCTACTACTCCGAAGCGCTGAAAACCGGGCAGCTGACCATGGGCCAGTCCGGACCGTTGCCCGTCCCCAACCACTTCGCCTCCCGCCTGCTGACCGGTTCCCCGCAGAACCGCACCAACTGGAGCGATCCGGAGTTCGACGAGCTGTACGCCACGGCGCTGGCCACTGCCTCCGAAGCGCGGCGGGCCGCGCTCTACCACCGGATGCACGAAATCCTGTACGACCGGGGCGGCTTCGTGTTCTGGGGCATCTCCTCCTGGAACAACGCCGCGCCCGCGGACTACCGGGCGATCCCCGCCGGAGTGCCCAACGCGCTGAACTGGGCCCGATTCGACAAGGTGTCCCGATGACCCCGCCGACGAAACTGACCGCAGGGCAGGCCCGGTACTGGCTCGACCGCTGGGATCGCCAGCAGGAGTACTACCTGCCCGACCGGGAAGAACGGTTCGCGGTACTCGGCGACGTCCTCGAGGAGCTGATCGACCGGCCGGATCCGCTGATCGTCGACCTCGGCGTCGGTCCCGGTTCGCTGGCCGAGCGGCTGCTGACCCGGTTCCCCGGCGCGACCGTGGTGGGCGTGGACGCCGACCCGCTGCTGCTGGGCCTGGCCGGACTGGCCTACGGCGGCGAGCGGTTCCGCACCGTGTCCGCCGATCTGCGCGAGCCCGGCTGGTTTGCCGAACTCGGCCTGTCCCGCGCTCCGGACGCGTTCGTCAGCACCACGGCACTGCACTGGATGAACCGGGAACCGTTGCGTGCCCTGATCGCGGTCTGCGGACAGGAGCTGGCCTCCGGTGGGGTGTTCGTCGACGCGGACCACCTGTACGAGGGTGCCGCCGGTCCCCGGCTCGACACCCTGGCCAGGGCGCTGACCAGGCGGCGTGCCACGCGGGCCGGGGTGCGGCGTGCCGAGGACTGGGCGGCGTGGTGGGCGGCCGTCGAGGCGGCGCCCGAGCTGGCCGAGCTGGTGGCCGCACGGGCAGGCGGATTCGCGCACGAGGTCACGGATCGCCCGTCGGTGCACGACTACCTGGCTTTCCTGCGCGAGGCCGGGTTCGCCGAGGCCGCTCCGGTGTGGCAGGTCGGCGACGACCGCATCCTCGCCGGGATCCGCTGATCCCGCCGTGCTCGCCCGGTTCGTGCTGCGCAGGCTGGTGCTCGGTGCCGGGCAGGTGCTGGTCCTGGTCGTGCTGGTGTTCGGACTGGCACTGCTGCTGCCCGGCGACGCCGCGGACGCCCGCGGCGGCGACCTGTTCGGCGAAGAGCAACGGGCGGCGAGACGGCATGTGCTCGGGCTCGACCTCGCTCCGGTCACCCGGTTCCTCGGCTGGCTCGGCCATGTGGTCACCGGGGACCTGGGCACCTCCTACGCGAGCGGCGAACCGGTCGCAACGGTGCTCGCCGAACCGTTTGCGGTCACCGGTCTGATGGCCGCGCTGACCACCGTCGTGCTGCTGCCGGTGGCTGTGTCGGCGGGGTTCGCCGCGGGACTGCAGCCCGGTTCGGTGCGGGACCGGGTGATCACCACGGTGAGCGTGGTCTTCGACTCGATCCCGGATTTCGTGCTTTCGGTGCTGCTCGTCGCGTATCTGGCGGTGCGCCTGCGGCTGTTCCCGGCGACCTTCCTCGGCGTCGACGTGGCGACCATGCTGGCCGAACCGGGGTATCTCGTGCTGCCGTTGATCGTGATGGTCGCCAGGGTGGCCGCTCCGCTCGTGCGGCTCGTCCGGGCCGGGGTGATCGACGTACTCGCGCAGCCCTACATCTGCCAGGCGAGACGGCTCGGGGTCGGCGGTGTCTCGTTGCTGCTGCGGCATGTCGCGCCCAACGCGCTCGGCCCGGCCCTGCAGGAACTCGGCCGCACCGGGGACGGTCTGCTGTCCGGGGTGCTGATCGTGGAGGCGGTGTTCGTGCTCCCCGGCGTCGCGTCTGCGCTCATCCAGGCGATCGGCGACCGCGATCAGCCGGTCATCCTCGCCATCGTGCTGATCACCGGGGTGGTCGCGATCGCGGTGAACACGCTGATCGACCTCGCCGGCAGGCGCATGGTGCCGCAGCGGGGCAGCTCGTGATCAGACGGGTGCTGTGCTCGGTACTGGTCGCGATCCCGGTGCTGGTCGCGTTTGCCGGGCCGTTCGTCGCGGAGCTCGCGCCGGTGGGCAGGCAGCTCCCGTTCGGTCCCTCGACCTGGTCGCCGTTCGGCACCGACCGGCTCGGCCGCGACGTGCTGGCGGCGGCGCTCGAGGGCGGGCGCACCCTGCTGGTGGTGACCGTGGCCACGGTGCTGTGTGCCTACCTCATCGGGTTCGCCGTGGGCATGCTCGCGGCGGCGGCTCCGCGGGCGTGGCTGGAGGATCTGCTGATGCGGCCGCTGGATGTGCTGCTGTGCCTGCCTTCGCTGCTGATCATCGTGGTGGCGGCGGTGCGTACCAACGGATCCACGGTCGCGATCGCGGCCGCGGTGGGGCTTGCGTTGATCGCGCCGATCGCGCGCTTCGTGCGGATGGCGGCGCGTGCGGTCGTGCAGGGTCCGGTGATGGACGCGTTGCGCATGCAGGGTGCGTCCCGCCGGCACCGTTACGGCCGTTACGCGGTGCGGGAACTCGCCCGCCCGGTCGCCGCCGATCTCGGAGTGCGGATCGCCGCGGCGATCTACTTCCTGTCGTCGGCGAACTTCCTCGGGCTCGGCTTCGATCCGACCTCACCGGACTGGGCGGTTTCGGTGGCTGCCAACCGGGACGGGCTCACCGAGGCACCCTGGTCGGTGTTCCTGCCTGCCGGGCTGATCGTGCTCCTCGTGGTCGGGATCAACCTGCTGTGGGACGATCTGCTGGCGGACCCGCGCACGCTCGCGGTTCGCGACGCGGCACGGGCGGCACGGGCGGCACGTCGTGGCTGAGCCGGTGATCACGGTCGAGCGGCTCTCCGCCCACGCCGGCGAGGTGCCGATCCTGCGGAACGTGTCCTTCACCGTCCACGCGGGTGAAGCGGTCACGCTGTTCGGTCCTTCCGGTTCCGGCAAGACGACGGTGGCGATGGCCGTCGCGGGCCTCGTCCGGCCGGGGGTGATCGTGCACGGGGACGTCGGTTCCCCGGCCCGGACCGGGTACCTGCCGCAGCAGGCCGCCGAGACGCTGAACCCGGCGCGCCGCGTCGGGCGTGCCCTTGGCGAGCTGGCCGGCCTGCGCGCGCCCCGGACGAGCAGGGCACAGCGACGCGCCCGGGTGATCCAGGTGCTGCGTGCAGTCGCGTTCGAGGGCGACCTCGACGGCCTGCTGCGGCGGTACCCGTTCGCGTTCTCCGGCGGGCAGCGGACCCGGCTGGCCCTTGCGCAGGTGCTCGCGACCCGGCCGGAGGCGATCGTGCTCGACGAGCCGACCACCGGCCTCGACGAGGCGAGCAAAGCGGGTCTGGTGCGGCAGCTCGGCGTGCTGGTCCGCAGCGGGGTGGCGATGCTGCTCGTCACCCACGATCCGGACGTCGTGGCCGGCCTGGACACGCGCGTGCTGAGCGTGCACGACGGAACGGTGACCCCTTCGGCGGGCCTGCCGGCCCGGCCGGTGCTTGCGGTGCGCACTCCGGTCCCCCGTTCGCCCGCCCCGGCGGCCGAGTTGCGTGATGTGTCCGTCCGTTATGGACCGACCACGGTGCTGGCCGGCATCGACTTGACGCTCTACCCCGGAGAGACCGTGGGGCTGGTGGGTGCGTCCGGGGCAGGCAAGTCCACAGTGGCCCGTTGCCTGGCCGGTCTCGAACGGCCGAGCCGGGGCACGGTACTGGCCGAGGGTGCGGTGCTGCCCCCGCTGCGGAAGCGGACCAGGCAGCAGCTCGCGTCCTGGCAGTACGTGTGGCAGGAGGCAGCGTCGTCGTTCGACCCGCGACGCACCGTGGCCGACCAGGTGGCGGCCACCGCAACCCGGCTGCGGGGCCGGAGCCCGGCGGAGGCACTGCAGGAAGCCCGGGAACTGCTCGCCGAACTCGGTTTCACCGGGGCGCAGGCCGGCCGGTACCCGCCGGGGCTTTCCGGTGGCCAGCTGCAGCGCGCCGCGCTCGCCCGTGCGCTGCTCGCGCATCCGCGGGTGCTGATCTGCGACGAGGTGACCACCGGCCTGGACGCGCACCTGGCGACCCGCATCCTGGACCACCTCGACGGCTACCAGCGGCGGACCGGCGCTGCGGTGCTCTCGATCAGTCACGATCGGCAGGTGCTGGCCGGACGCGCGGATCGGGTCGTGACCGTCGAAGCCGGACGGCTCAGCGGCTGATCGCGCGCTGCGGCGGGCCGGTGTAGCTGCTCGACGGCCGGATCAGGCTGTTCGCCGCGAGCTGTTCGGTGATGTGCGCGGTCCAGCCGGTGATCCGTGCCGCGACGAAAATCGGCGTGAACACCGGGGTGTCGAAGCCCATCAGGTGATAGGCGGGACCGGCCGGGTAATCGAGGTTGGGGTGCAGTCCCTTCGCCGCGTACATCGCACGGGCCAGTGCCTCGTAGAGATCCAGCAGCCGGTGGCCGTCGCGGAGTTCGGCCACGGTCTGCAGGGCCCGGCGCATGGTCGGAACCCGCGAATCGCCCTTCTTGTACACCCGGTGGCCGAAACCCATGATCTTGCGCTTCTCGGTGAGCGCGGTCTTCAGCCAGGACTCCGCCCTTTCCGCCTCGCCGATCTCCTCGAAAGTGGCCATCACCGCTTCGTTCGCGCCACCGTGCAGCGGTCCCTTCAGCGCGCCGATGGCGGCGGTGACCGCGCTGTAGAGATCCGACAGCGTGGAGGTCACCACTCGGGAGGTGAAGGTGGAAGCGTTGAAACTGTGCTCGGCGTAGAGCACGAGTGAGGTTTCGAACGCACGCACCATTTCCGGCTCCGGAATGGAACCTAGGGCCAGGTAGAGGAAGTTCTCCGCGTAGCCCAGGTCTTCGCGGGGCGCCAGTGGCAGCAGTCCGCGACGCCGGCGCTGGGTGAGTGCCACGATCGACGGCAGAGCAGCGAACAGCCGCAGCGCCTTGGCCTGGTTGGCTTCGGGACTGGTGTCGTCTTCGTCCGGGTCGTTGGCACCGAGGATGCTTACCGCGGTGCGCAACGTATCCATCGGATGCGCGCCCTCCGGCAGCGCCAGCAGGGTAAGGACGAGGTCGTGCGGCAACGCGCGGTTGGCGCGCTCGAAGGCGTTCTGCGCGGTCAGCTGTGCCGGGGTGGGCAACTCGCCGTGCCAGAGCAGGTATGCCACCTCTTCGAAACTGCAGCCCGTCGCGAGCTCCTGCGCCGGATAGCCGCGGTAAGTCAGCGAGTTGGTGTCGGGATTGACCATCGAGACCGCGGTGGTGTCGACGACGACCCCAGCGAGTCCCTTGTGGATGGTAGGTGCGGACATAGTGGTCCCCTTGTCGGAATTCGGTGCGCGATTCTTCTTAACCGCGGAAATTGAATACGTTCTGGTCGAACACACTGTAGGCGGAGTAGTCGAGCAGTTCGTAGAGGTCCCGCCGGTGTTGCATCCGGTCCAGCAGCGACGACTGGGTGCCCTGCCCGGAAATCGTGCGCAGGCCCTCCTCGGCGGCGTGCAGGGCCAGCCGCAGCAGGGTGACCGGGTAGATGACCAGGTTCACCCCGGCCGATTCCAGGGTGCCGGTGTCGAGCAGTTCGCTTTTGCCGAACTCGGTCATGTTGGCCAGGATCGGGATGTCCACCGCGGCGCGGAGGCGGGCGAAGTCGGCCGCGTCGGTCATCGCCTCCGGGAAAAGGAGGTCGGCTCCGGCGTCGGCGAATTCCTTGGCACGGTCGATGGTCTCCTCGATACCGTGCACGGCTTTGGCGTCGGTGCGCGCGGCGATCACGAAGTTCGGGTCGCGCCGGGCTTGCACCGCGGCCTTGATCCGCCGTACCGCGGTGGCACGGTCCACGACGTCCTTGCCGTCGAGGTGGCCGCACCGTTTCGGATTGACCTGGTCTTCCAAGTGCATTCCCGCGACGCCCGCGTCTTCCAGCAGCTGGACCGTGCGCGCGGCGTTCATCGGCTCGCCGAAACCGGTGTCGGCGTCCACCAGCGCGGGCAGCGCGGTGACCCGGGCGATCTGCTGCGAGCGGCCGGCGACCTCGGTGGCCGTGGTGAGCCCGATGTCCGGCAACCCCAGCTCGGCGGAAAGCACGGCACCGGAAATGTAGACGCCGTCGAAGCCGTGCCGTTCGATCAGTTTCGCGGTGAGCGGGTTGAATGCACCGGGAAAGCGTTGCAGCTTGCCGGAGGACAACGCGGTGCGGAACGCGGCTCGCTTGTCGGCGGCGGTGGGAGTGGCGTGCAGCATCAGAAGATTCCTTTCGTCCCGGGGGCGGTGTCGAGGCCTGCGGGCAGCGCGAGTGCGCGGACCTCGGCGGCGTCCAGCTCCGGAAGCCGGGCGACGGTGTCGAGGAACCGATCCTGCTCGCCCACCGTCAGCACATCCTCGGCGAGGGTGCGGAATTTCGCCACGTACTGCTCGCGCGCGAACGGCCGTGCCCCGGCCGGATGCGCGTCGGCGACGTCGATCTCGTCGGTCACCACAGTCCCGTCGGACCGGGTGACCTCGACGCGACCGCCGAAGGCGGGCTCCGGTTCGTGATAACGGCGAGTCCACTTCGGATCCTCGACGGTGGTGATCTTCTGCCAGAGCTGCACGGTGTCCGGCCGGGTCGCCCGCTCCCGTGCGTAGGAGCTTTCGTGGTGCCAGCTGCCGTCCTGCAACGCGACCGCGAAGATGTAGGGGAGCGAGTGGTCCAGGGTTTCGCGGCTGGCCTGTGGGTCGTACTTCTGCGGATCGCCCGCCCCGGAACCGATCACGAAGTGCGTGTGGTGACTGGTGTGGATCACGATCCGCGCCACCTCGGCGAGTTCGCCGATCCGCGGGCCCAGCCGCCGGGCCAGGTCGATCAGCGCCTGGCTCTGGTATTCCGCCGAGTGCTTCTTGGGGTAAGTGTCCGAGATGGACCGTTTCGGTTCGCCCGGCGCGGGCAACGGCACGGTGTAGCTCGCCTCGGGACCGCTGAGCAGCCAGGCGATGAAGCCGTCTTCGCCCTCGTAGGCGGGGCTGGGGGAGCCTTCCCCGCGCAGCGCCCGGTCCACGGCTTCGATCGCGGCCTTGCCGGCGAAGGCGGGGGCGTAGGCCTTCCACGACGAGATCTCGCCCTTGCGCGACTGGCGGGTGGTCGTGGTGGTGTGCAGTGCCTGTCCGATGGCCTGGTAGACGATTTCGGTGTCCAGCCGCAGCAGTGCGCCGAGCCCGCCCGCGACCGCGGGGCCGAGGTGTGCGATGTGGTCGATCTTGTGCTCGTGCAGGCAGATCCCGCGGACGAGGTCGACCTGCAGCTCGTAGCCGGTCGCGATGCCACGGACGAGGTCCGCGCCGGTGCGGCCGGTGTGCTGGGCGACGGCGAGGAGTGGCGGGATGGTGTCGCCGGGGTGCGAGTAGTCCGCGGCGAGGAAGGTGTCGTGGTAGTCCAGTTCGCGCACCGCGACCCCGTTGGCCCAGGCCGCCCATTCCGGCGCGTAGCGGCCCGCGACGCCGAACACGGTGGCCCCCGGCGCGGCCGGATGCGCCAGCGCCTGGTCACGGGCCGCGCGCACCGGCCGCCGGTGCAGTGCGGCGGCTGCCACCGCGGCGTTGTCGATCAGCCGGTTGACCACCATTTCGGCGGTCTCCGGCGGGACGCCGACCGGGTCGGTGGCCACGGCGGCGAGTTTCCAGGCCAGCTGCTGCTCGCGTGGGAGCGGCTCGGCGGAGCGGTGACTGCAGACGGTGTGGTCGATCATCGGCTTCCCTGTACACGCTTTCTTGTGAATGTTGTGCGGGCTTGGGCTTCAGCCTGTCACCGACGGAGTCGAGCGGCTATGCCAAACGACTGTGAAAAGTTGTGAACGTCGCCCCGCACGCTGTAACAGTTGTTAAAGTCGGCGAGTGGAGAAGATGTACGCCGGTGCCCGGCTGCGGCAGCTGCGCGAGGACCGGTCGCTGTCCCAGTCCGACCTCGCCCGGATGCTGGGCATCTCGGCCAGCTACGTCAACCAGCTGGAGCATGACGGCCGTCCGCTGAGCTTGGCGGTACTGCTCAAGCTCACCGAGCACTTCGGCGTGGACGCGGAGTTCTTCGCCGCGCACGACACCGCCCGGCTGGTCGCCGATGTGCGGGAAGTGTTCGCCGACGACACCCTCGACGATTCGATTTCGCCGGGGGAGGTCGACGAACTGACCACGAAACTGCCCGGTGTCGCCCGGGTCGTGGTCGCGCTGCACCGGCGGTACCGCAAATCGGTGGAGAACATCGCCGCGCTCACCGCGGAGCAGGGCATGGACCGCACGTCCGCCCGGCAGCCGCACGAGCAGGTCCGGGATTGGTTCTACGCCCGCAACAACCACGTTCCGGCGCTCGACGAGGATGCCGAAGAGCTGTCCGTACGGTTGCGGCTGCGGCCGGGTGAGGTGCGCTCCGGACTGGTTGCGGCGCTCCGCGATCGGCACGGCGTGCGGGTGGTCGGTGAACCGCTCGGCACCGGACGGCACGAGTTCGACCGCCGCGGCAGGCTGCTGCGCCTCGCCCCCACGCTGCGGCCCGGCCAGGCGGCCTTCCGGCTCGCGTCCGAGCTGGCGATGCTGGAGGCAGGGGAGGCAATCGACCGGCTCGTGGACCGCGCCGGATTCGGCGACGAGACCGCCCGGCGGCTGCTGCGGATCGGACTGGCGAACTACTACGCAGGCGCGCTGGTGTTGCCGTACCGGGTTTTCCTCGGCGCCGCCGAGCGACTCCGCTACGACGTGACGCTGCTGTCCGGCGAGTTCGGCGTGGGATTCGAGACGGTCTGCCACCGGCTGTCCACCCTGCAGCGGCGCGGGGCGCACGGGGTGCCGTTCTCGTTCGTGCGGGTGGACCGTGCGGGAAACATCTCGAAACGCCAGTCGGCCACCGGATTCCACTTCTCCAGGGTGGGCGGTTCGTGTCCACTGTGGATCGTGTACGAGGCGTTCGGCGCACCGGGCCGGATCCTCACCCAGATCGCCGAACTACCGGACGGCAAGAAGTACTTCTGGCTCGCCCGCACGGTCACCCAGGCCGCGGGCGGGCACGGTGACCCGGGCAAGACCTTCGCGATCGGGCTCGGCTGCGAACTGCGCCACGCCGGCAGGCTGGTCTATTCCGACGGTCTGGAACTGGGCAAGGGTGCCGCGGTGACGCCGATCGGCATGGGCTGCAAGGTGTGCGAGCGCCCGGCGTGCCCGCAGCGGGCGTTCCCGGCGATCGGCCGTCCGCTGCGGGTGGACGAGCACGCCAGCGGCGTGGTGCCCTACCCGCCGCTGGCGTAGCCGGAAGTGCTCCGAACCTCGCGGTGAGCTTTACCGGTGCCTCCGGGTCGGTCTATGATACGGCACGTCGTACCGGATAGTGGAACGAGCGACGGAGGAAGCATGACCGAGCAGCAGCCGTGGCAGTGGGACGAGCCGACCTGGCGCGGGCACGTCGAACGAGTCCGCGCCGGACGGCCGCTGCGGCCGGGTTCCTGGCCCGGTGGTGCGAAGGTCGCCGTCGCCCTGTCCTTCGACTCCGATCACGAGACGCCCGCGTTGCGCGACGGCGACGTGTTGCCCGGCAAGCTGTCGCAGGGGGAGTACGGCGCTCGCGTCGGCGTGCCGAGGATCCTCAGGCTGCTCGACCGGGTGCACGCACCGTCGACGTTCTTCGTGCCTGCGGTGTCCGCGCTGCTGCACGACGGTGAGCTCAAGTCCTATGTGGACGGCGGACACGAAATCGCGGTGCACGGCTGGATCCACGAACGCAACACCCGGCTGCCGCCGGGAACGGAACGTGCGCTGGCGTTGCGGGCGGCGGACACGCTGGAATCGCTCTCCGGTACCCGACCGGCCGGCGTTCGCACCCCGTCCTGGGACTTCTCGCCGGACACCCTGTCGATCATCCGCGAGCTCGGGCTCACCTACGATTCGTCGCTGATGGCCGACGACGACTGCTACGAGATCGTCGCCGACGGCGAACCCACCGGCATCGTCGAGGTGCCCGTCGAGTGGATCCGTGACGACATGCCGTACTTCATGATGGAACGGTTCGCCGCGCAACGGCCCTACACCCCGCCGCGCGGGGTGCTGTCGATCTGGCGCGACGAATTCGACGTGGCCTACGCGGAAGGCGGCATCTTCCAGCTCACGATGCACCCGCACATCATCGGCCACCGCTCGCGCATCACGATCCTCGCCGAACTGCTCGACTACATCGCCGGGCACGAGGGGGTCTGGTTCGGTACGCACCTGCAGATCGCCCAGCACGCGCTGGCCGCCGCCACTCGATGACCGGGCGGGCGCGGCCGAGCCGGGGAGTGGTCACCGCTGCAATTCGGCCGACGGCCACCGGCCTTCGGCGACTGCGATCCCGATCTGCCGGGTGAGCTGACGCGCGACGACGTCGACGGCCGCCGGAGTGCGCCGGCTGCGCGGTCCGGCCAGCACGACGGTGCGCCACACCTCCGGTTCGCACAGCGGGGCGGCAGACAGCAGTCCGGTGGCGATTTCGTCGGTGAGCCCGACCGCCGGGAGAATGGTCCAGCCGTGGCCGGCGCGGGTGAGTTTCTTCTGCAGTGCCATCGAATTGGTGCTGACCGAACTGTCGAGGGAGATTTCGCCGCGCTGCGCGCCGCTCTCGATGAGGGTGCGCAGACCGTGCCCGGTCGTGGGGAGAACCAGCCGTCGCGCGGCCGCGTCGGCGAACCGGACGGGCCTGTCCGGGCGCAGTCCGGCCGAGGGCGGCGCGGCGACCCAGAGCCGCTCGCGGACCAGCGGTGCCACGTTCAGCGAGGGCGAGCTGGTGATGTTGTACAGCAGGCTCAGTTCGAGATCGCCTTCGTCGAGCCAGCGCTGCAGATGCCCGGAGTAGCCGGTCTGCAGCCGGAGCTCGATTCCGGGGTGCTCCTGCAGGAGCCGCTCGACCAGGGGTTCGGCGAGCAGCTCCGCGGTGCTCTCCAGCAGCCCGAGCGTGACGATCCCGGTCACCGCTCCCGGTGCCGGAGTGAGTTCGGCGCGAGCGCGGTCCAGCTCGGTGAGGGCCCGCCGGGCCCGCTCGACGAGGGCGTTGCCCGCCTCGGTGGCCCGCATACCGGTGCGGGTGCGCTCGAACAGCGCGACGCCGAGCTCGTCCTCGAGCGCCTTGATCTGCCGGGTGACCGCGGGCTGGACCAGGTGCAGCAGCTCCGCGGCGCGGGTCACGCTGCCCACCTCGGAGACGGTCACCAGTGCCTTGAGCTGTTTCAGATCCATCGCGACCGCGCATACCTCCATGCCAAAACAGTATTTCTCAGCATAGGTCATGGTGGTTCATGATGACCGGACCGGATCATCCCCAGCGGATCGGAGAACACGCGATGGACGGGCTCACCGAAGAAGAGGACGCGATCGTCGCGCTGGTGGGCGAGTTCGTCGACCGCGAGGTGAAGCCGGTTGCGCGGGAGCTGGACCACACCGACACCTATCCCGGGAAGCTCATCGGCCAGATGAAGGAAATGGGCATCTTCGGCCTCGCCGTCCCGGAGCAGTGGGGCGGGGCGGCGGTCTCCGCGCAGTGCTACGCGGCGGTGACCGAGGAGCTCGCCCGTGGCTGGATGAGCCTCGCCGGTGCGATGGGCGGGCACACCGTCGTGGCGAAGCTGCTCGTCGGGTTCGGCACGCAGCAGCAGAAGGACGAGTACCTGCCCCGGATGGCGACCGGCGAGATCCGGGCGACCATGGCGCTGACCGAACCCGGTGGCGGCTCCGACCTGCAGGCGATGCGCACGGTGGCGCGCAGGGACGGTGACGGCTTCGTGGTGAACGGCTCGAAGACCTGGATCACCAACGCCCGTCGTTCCCAGCTGGTCGCCTTGCTGTGCAAAACCGATCCCGCCGCCACTCCCGCGCACCACGGGGTCAGCATCCTGCTGGTCGAGAAGGGGCCAGGCTTCCACGTTTCCCGTGATCTGCCGAAGCTCGGCTACAAGGGCGTCGAGAGCTGTGAGCTGTCCTTCGACGACTTCCGGGTGCCGGCGGAGGCATTGCTCGGCGACGAGGAGGGCGCCGGGTTCGCGCAGATGATGCGGGGCCTGGAGATCGGCCGGATCCAGGTCGCGTGCCGGGCGCTCGGCGTCGGCCGCGCGGCGCTGGAGGACGCGCTGCGCTATGCGCAGGAGCGGGAAAGTTTCGGACGGCCGATCTGGCAGCACCAGTCGGTCGGGAACTACCTGGCGGACATGGCCACCAAACTGGAGGCGGCGCGGCAGCTCGTGCACCACGCGGCGCGGCGCTACGACTCCGGCGAGCGCGCCGATCTGGAAGCGGGGATGGCGAAGCTGTTCGCCTCGGAGACGGCGATGGAGGTCGCGCTCAACGCAGTTCGCATCCACGGTGGCTACGGCTATTCGACCGAGTTCGACGTCGAACGCTACTTCCGCGACGCGCCGCTGATGATCGTCGGCGAAGGCACCAACGAAATCCAGCGCAACGTCATCGCCCGCCAGCTGATCAAGCGCCACCGCATCTGAAGAGGACGGCTGCATGTCTCATCCGCTCGAAGGCATCACGGTTGTCGCGCTCGAACAGGCGGTGGCCGCACCGCTGGCCACCCGCCAGCTCGCGGATCTCGGTGCGCGCGTGATCAAGGTGGAACGGCGGGGCAGCGGCGACTTCGCCCGCGGTTACGACCGCACCGTGCACGGACAGTCCAGCTACTTCGTGTGGCTCAACCGCGGCAAGGAGAGCGCCGAGCTCGACGTCAAGGACCCGGAGGACCGCGTGCTGCTCGACGCACTCCTCGCCCGCGCGGACGTCTTCGTGCAGAACCTCGCGCCGGGAGCCGCGGAGCGCCTCGGTCTCGACGCCGGCACTCTTCGTGCGGTACGTCCGGAGCTGATCCACTGCTCGGTGTCGGGCTACGGCCCGGACGGTCCTTATCGGACCAAGAAGGCCTACGATCTGCTCGTCCAATGCGAAGCCGGGCTCGTCCTGGCCACCGGCACCCCCGATTCGCCGGCCAAGGCGGGGTTTTCCGTCGCCGACATCGCCACCGGCATGTACGCCTACAGCGGCATCCTGACCGCGCTGTACGAACGCGAGCGCACCGGGCGCGGGGCCACGCTGAGCGTGGCCATGCTCGACGCGCTCGGCGAATGGATGAGCCAGCCGGCGATCTTCTCCCACTACGGAGGCGAACCTGCCCGGCGAACCGGTGCGCAGCACCCTTCGATCTCCCCGTACGGTCCCTTTCGCGCCGGTGACGGGACCGTGTTCCTCGGTGTGCAGAACGACCGCGAATGGTCCGCGCTGTGCCGGATCGTGCTCGCCCGGCCGGAGCTGGCCGGCGATCCGCGCTTTCGGACCAATGTGGACAGAGTCGCGAACGATGCGGAACTCACCGCGGTGCTCGAGTCGGCCTTCGCCGCCTCGACCGTCCGGCACACCGTTGATCTGCTCGAACGCGCCGGGATCGCCAACGCCGAGTTGCGCACCCCCGGCGAACTCGTGGACCATCCGCAGCTGCGGGCACGGAATCGCTGGCGTGCCGTGGAAACCCCGGGAGGGCCGATCCAGGCGTTGCTCCCGCCGGTCGAGGCGGACCGCGGGGCACCGCCGATGCGTGCGGTTCCCGCGCTCGGCGAGCACACCGCCGCGCTGCGCGGGGAGTTCGGCGGAGAAGACGACGAGGAGGCCCGGCGGTGACCGAGACCGTGGAACGCAGGGAAGTCCTCCTTCCCGGCCCGGCGCAGGGCCTCGGCGCGCTGCTCGGGGTGCCGGTGCCGGACCTGGACGGCGGTGCCGGGCTGCCGTTGCTGTGGCACTGGCTGTACCTGCTGGACCGCCCGGCCCAGGCGGATCTCGGCCGTGACGGGCACCCGATCCGCGGTACCGTGCCCGCGCCGCCGGAGCCGGGGCGACGGCGCATGTGGGCGGGCGGCCGTGTCCGGCTGGCGGGCACGCTGCGTTGTGGCGAGGAGGCGATCCGGCGCACCAGCGTCCGGTCCGTGCAGGAAAAACACGGCCGGTCCGGTCCGCTGACGTTCGTGGTGGTCGGGCACCGGATCGAGCAGCGCCGTCAGGTGGTCGTCGAGGAGGAGCAGGACATCGTGTACCGGCCGATGCCGGCGCGGCAGCCGGAGCCCGCGGACCCGGCGGAACAGGTTCCGGTGGCGCCGGGGGAGTGGGCCGTGGACGTTTCGCCGGTCCTGCTGTTCCGGTTCTCGGCACTCACCTACAACGCGCACCGCATCCACTACGACCGCGACTACTGCCGCGACGTGGAAGGCTATCCGGGACTGCTCACCCACGGCCCGCTGCAGGCGATCGTGATGGCCGAGAAGGCCCGCGGCGGCGGCGTTTCCGAACACACGTCGTTCGATTACCGGTTGGTCGCCCCGCTGTTCGACCACCAGGGCATGGTGGTCGGCTCGGCGACCGGCGAGCAGGGGGAGACGGTGACCGCGGTCCGGGACGTCCATGGACGCCAGACCGCGACCGGCACCCTCCGGAGGGCGACGCGATGACGAGCACCCTCGACCTTGCACTGCGGAAGGCGACGCGATGACGACCACTCTCGAGGGCGCGCGGACGTTCCTCTTCGTGCCGGGCAACCGGCCCGACCGGTTCGCCAAGGCACTGGCGGCGGGTGCCGACGCGGTCATCGTCGATCTCGAAGATGCGGTCGGCGCGGCCGACAAGGCCGTGGCCAGGGAGCACGTCCGCGCTTGGCTGGAGGCCGGGCACGAGGCGGTGGTGCGGATCAACGCCGCCGGCACCCCGTGGCACGAGGCCGATCTCGAAGCCGTGGCCGGCCGTGCTCGTGCGGTCATGGTGCCCAAGGCCGAAGATCCCGCGGCGCTCGCCGAACTCGCGAGTTCGCTGCCTGCCGGGACGGCCGTGCTCCCGCTGATCGAGACCGCGGTCGGAATCGCGCAGGCACGGCAGGTCTGCGCGGCCGAAGCGGTGGTGCGCCCGGCGTTCGGCAGCGTCGACCTCGCCCTGCAGCTCGGCGTCGACCACCGTGCCCGCGAGGCGTTGTGCCATGCGCGATCCGCGCTCGTGCTGGCCGCGGCGGCGGCCGGCTGCGGCGCGCCCATCGACGGGGTGACCACCGCGGTCGACGATCCGGCAGTGCTCGCGGACGACCTCCGGCACGCCGCCGGGCTCGGGTTCACCGGCAAGCTCTGCGTGCACCCCCGGCAGATCGCCCCCGGCAACGCCGCCTTCACCCCGGCCGACGAGCAGATCGCGTGGGCGCACGCAGTCCTCGCGGCCGCCGAAGACGGTTCGGTGACCACTCTCCACGGCGAGATGATCGATCGGCCGGTCGTGGCACGCGCACAGGCGATCCTGGCTCGGGTCTGACCAGCCGGCCGGATGATTCGCGGGGTCCACCGCGTCCTCGAGGAACGTTCCTTATAATGGCACGGTGTTTCCCATTACGGACCATCTGAAGGGGGCCGTGCCGGTGCGCCGACGGCGGGCCGGTCGTGCCGCGATACGGGACGGTTTCCCGCGCCGGTTGGTAGGCTCCTGGTCCGACCGGCAAGCGAAGGCGCCAAGGTGACCGTGACGGACAAGTCGAACAGCAGCGCGATGAACAGCGTGCTGAGCACCCTCCGGGTCCTGGAGGAGGTCGCGGCTCGTCAGCCGATCGGCGTGTCGGAACTCGCGCGGTCGATGGGCACTCCGAAGAGCTCGGTGCAGCGTTGCCTGGTCACGCTCCAGCAGGCGGGCTGGCTGCGCATCGTGGACACCGAACGCAGCCGCTGGGGCGTGACGATGAAGGCGCTGGCGATCGGGCTGCGCGGTTCGGGTGAGGAAGACCTCCGCGAGCTCGCCCGGCCGGTCATCCGGCGCTTGTCCGCCGAAACCGGCGAGACGGTGCACTTCGGGCTGCGCGACGGCGACAACGTCATCATCATCCTGCGGGAGGACAGCAAGCACACGGTCCGGGTGTTCGTCGAGGTCGGTTCGCGGCTGCCGCTGCGGGGCACTTCGGCGGGGGTCGCGATCATGGCGGCGCTCGGCGAGGACGAGGTCCGTGAGGTGCTCAAGCGGGACGTCCGGGATTTCCCGGAGCCGCTGCCGAGCGCCGCGGAACTGCGGACCGCGATCGCCAGGACCGCCGAGCGCGGGTACGCGCTGAACATGTCCGCGTGGTACCGCCCGCACGTCACCTCGATCGGCGCGGCCGTCACCACCTCGGCGGGACGGCCCGTCGCCGCGATCACGTTGTCCATCCCGGAAATGCGCTTCGACCCCGCGCAGGAGGGCGAGCTGGCGCGGCTCGTCGTCGAGTCCGCGGCGGAGATCGGCAGGCTCGTTTCGGCCGCCTGACTGGCGCGGCTCAGAATGCGCGGTGGTACTGCTTCGGCCACGATTCGAGCGGCTCGGCATTCCGTGCGCGCAGCGCCCAGTACGGGTCGCGCAGCAGCGCCCGGCCGACCAGCACCGCGTCGACCAGTCCCGGGACCGCCTCGTCGAGCCGGCCGGCCTCGGAGACCAGGCCGGACGCGGCCACGAGGACCCCTGCCGCGCGAAACGCCGGGCCGTAGCGGGCGTTGTGCAGCGGCTCGGCGACGCGGCGGGCGTCCGGGGAAAGCGCGCCGGAGGACAGATCGATCAGATCGACTCCCGCGGCCCCCATCCTGGCCGCCACGGCGGTCATGTCCTCCGTGGTGAGCCCGCCTTCGATCAGGTCTTCGGCAGGCAGCCGCAGCAGCAGCGGCCGGTCCTGCGGCCAGCCCTCCCGCAGTGCCTGCACCATCTGCAGCGGGAACCGCATGCGCCGCTGCCGGTCTCCGCCCCATTCGTCGGTACGGTGATTGGTGAGCGGGGAAAGGAACTCGTGGAGCAGATACCCGTTCGCCCCGTGCAGTTCGATGACCTCGTATCCCGCGCGATGGGCGTTGCGGGCGGCTCGCCGGAGATCCTCCAGTACCCGCGTGCCGTCCTCAGTGGACATCTCGGTCGGGACGGTGAGACCGGCGAAGGGAATCGGCGAGGGGGCGAGCGGCTGCCACCCGCCTTCGTGCGGTGGCACGGCGTGCCGCGTCCCCGCGTTGTCCCACGGAATACCGTGCGAGCTCTTGCGCCCCGCGGCGCCCAGCTGAACTGCCGGTATCGATCCGATCGACTTGATCGCCGCCGCGAGCCGACGGTGGCCGCGCACCTGGTCCTCGGTGTAGAGCCCGAGATCCGCGGTCGTGGTGCGCAGGTCGGCGGCGACCGCGGTGCACTCGACCAGCACCATCCCGACGCCACCGGCCGCGCGGGCGCCGTAGTGCGCGAGATGCCAGTCGGTCGGTGCGCCGGATTCGTCGGCGGAGTACTGGCACATCGGGGAAAGCCAGACGCGGTTGGGTATCGGCACCTCCCGGAGCCGGAGTGCGGTCCAGGGGGTGGTGCCCGTCGTCATCAGTGGTGTCTCCGTCCGGAAAAGGACTCGGTCAGGTGAGCAACGCGTCCAGCAGGAGCCCGGCGGTCTCCTCGGGCCGCTCGATCAGGAAGTTGTGACTGCCCAGGTCGTGCGTGACGAAGGTGATCCGATCGCGGTAGCGCTGCACTGCGGCCGGGTCGAGCAGACTGCGCACGGCGAGCGTCGTGACCGGCTGGGCCACGGCGGCGAGCGCCTCGTCCATGTCCCAGCGCAGCAACCCCTCGAGCGCCTTGACCCCCACGGACGGGGGGATGCTCGACATCTTCTCGAAGACCTGCTCCCCGACGCGGGGATCCGTGCCGGGGACCGAGCCCATCTCGACCAGCCCCCGCACCGCGGAGGGGAAGTCGGTCTCGAACCCCTCGAGCAGCTGCCGAGCCGCGCTCTCCTCGATCGCCGGGTAGATCGAAAGGTAGTGGTACGAGTCGATCCCGATCACCTGCGTGACGGCGCCGGGCCGCAGCCGGGCGAATTCGACGGCCACCGCGCCGCCCAGTGAATGCCCGGCCACCACGCACTCGCCGACGTCCTCCGCATCGGTCACCGCCGCGACGTCGCGGGCGAACTCCGCCATGGTCCAGGACTCGCGGGCCGAACGGGAGTCGCCGTGCCCGGCCAGGTCCACCGCGATCACCCGGTGTTCGCCGGGCAGGAAGGACGCCAGCTCGGCGAAGTCGGTGCGCCTGCCGCCCCAGCCGTGCACGAAGACCCAGGTCCGGCCGGTCGCGGGACCGCGCACCGTGTAGCGGACCGACGTTCCCCCGGCACGGTCCACGGTGCGCTCGGTTTCCGTGTCGCTCGGTGTGGACATTGTTCCTCGTTCCATAGTAGAGAACGGTGTATCAACCTTCGGAACGATAGGCTGCCAACCGGGGGCCGTCAAACGGCGGCGGCCATCGTTCCTCATGTGCCAGTTTACAGCACGCCGTTCCGGATTATAGTACGGTGGCGCACGCCGTCCCGGGTGGATCCGCGGGCGCCCGAACGACCCGCGGATGCCGGTTCCGCTCGTGCCCGGCGGCCGCCCTTCCGCTCGCCCGGACCGGAAAACTGCTTATCGACAAGGAGAATCCCGTGACTGCCGTCAACGCGACCGAGTACGATCCGGCGACCTTCGAGGGGCTGCGCTTCCACACCGCGGCCCGGAATTTCCGGGACGGCGGTGATTCCCCGCGCGACTACCTCGAACGGTGCCTGGCCACGATCGCCGAACGAGAGCCCGTCGTGCGGGCGTGGGTCGTGCTCAACGAGGCCGGGGCACGCGAGCAGGCCGATGCCAGCACCCGCCGGTGGCGACGGGGTGCACCGCTGTCCCCTGTGGACGGTCTCCCGATCGGCATCAAGGACCTGCTCGAAACCAGGGACATGCCGACCCGGATGGGCTGCGCGGCCTTCGCGGACAACTTCCCCCGGCGGGACAACGCCGCGGTCTGGGCGCTGCGCCAGGCGGGTGCGGTCGTCCTCGGCAAAACGACGACCACGGAACTGGGCGGTCCGGAACCCGGCCCGACGACGAACCCGTTCGATCCCGCGCGCACGCCCGGCGGTTCCTCGTCCGGCTCCGGCGCCGCGGTCGGGGCACGGATGGTGCCCGCCGCGATCGCCACCCAGACCGGCGGCTCCCTCATGCGGCCGGCCAGCTTCAACGGCAACTGGGGTCTCAAACCGTCACAGGGCGCGATCAACCGCGGGGAACGCCAGACCGCGAGCATGACCGCGCACGGCGTGCTGGCCGGCTGCCCCGAGGACATGTGGCTGATCGCGATGGCGATCGCCTCGCGTGCGGGCGGGGACCCCGGTCACCCCGCGTTGTCCGGCCCGGCCACCCCGCCTTCGCCCCGCCAGCCGGGCACGGTGGCGGTGCTGGAGACCGAAGGCTGGGGCCGGCTGGACGAGCTCAGCCGTGGCGTGTTCGAGCAGGTCCTCGGACAGCTCGAAGCGAGCGGGGTGACGGTGCTGCGGCGGAGTGACGACGCCGTGCTGGAACGATTCGAACGGTCGCTGGTGGGCTCGGCCGATCTCGGCAGCGCGATTCTGGCCTGGGAACACTACTGGGCCTTCCGCGACATCGTCGCCGACAATCCCGGCCGGGTCAGCGCCCGCGGCAAGCGGTTCTTCATCGAAGCCGCGGAGAAACTGGGTGCGGAGGCCTACGAGGAAGCTCTGCGCAGCCGTGCCGCGGTGAAGGCCGCCTACGCCCTGCTGGGACCGCGGGTGGACGCGGTCATCGCCCCGACCTCGACCGGTCCGGCGCCGGAATGGCGGGGCGATCAGCCCGGTCGGACGCCGCAACGCTGGCCGACCGGGGACCCGGCCTTCAACTTCCCGAGCTCGCTGCTGGGGGCACCGGCGGTCAACGTCCCGCTGATGGCGGTCGGCGGCCTGCCGTTCGGCTTCCAGGTGATGGGGCAACCGGGCACCGACGCCAGGACCACCTCGTACGCGCGCTGGATGGGGGAGGCGGTGAGCCCGGTCAGCGCCTGACCCGGACGGGGCGGTCCGGGCCCGGCAGCTTCGGTCAGGAGCGGGCCCTCGGGAGGTAGGCGAGGCCGTGCGCACCGGGCTCGCCGCGCCGCGGGATCTCCAGCCGGGCCAGCCTGGTCAGCGAATCCAGCTCGATGACGTCCACTGTGGAATCGAGCACGCCGGACACGTAGCCGAGCCGTCCGTCGGCGGAGGAGGTGATGGTGAGCGGGCACCGGCCGACCTCGACCCGGCCCAGCTCGGTGTGGTCCGCGGCCGAGAAGACGGTGAGCAGCCCCGGATCCTGGCGTCCCAGCCCGTCGCCGGGTCCGGTGCGCACCTGGCCTGCCAGCAGCTTCCCGGTGCTGGTCAGGTGCACCGGCACCACCACGTTCTCCGTCGGCAGCACCTCGACGACGGACCGGAGCTTCGTGTCGATCACCCGGATGCCCGAGGCGGCCGACGGTTTCGCGCCGCCGATCGAGGCGTACGGGCCCGCGACGTAGACCCGCGAACCGTCCTCGGACACGGCAAGTCCTTCGCTGCCGGGCACTTCGACGCGGTCGAGGAGCGTGCCGTCGAGCAGGTCCACAACGGACACGAACGGCGCTTCCTTGTTGCTCGCGTACCCGATCGTGCCGTCCGGTGCGGCGACGAACCAGTGCGGCCCGTCTGCGCCGGTGTCGATCCGCCCGATCGGCCGTCGCGTGGCGGTGTCGAGGACCACCACACCGCCGGTGCGCTCGGCGGAACCCTCGACGCTCACGTACATCCGGCCCCGCTGTGCGTCGAGCGAGAGGCCGTGCGGGCCGTGCTCGGGAGCGAGGTCGACGACTGCCACGATCTGCCGGGTGTCCGGGTCGAGCACGGTCAGTTCGCTCCGCCGGCCGGAGTTCGCGTGGTAATAGCCGGAGTAGTAGGCGTTCGTGCACCACAGCAGGCGGTGCACCGGATCGAAGCAGAGTTCGTGCGGTTCGGCCAGGGTTTCGACGGTGCCGAGGAGCCGGTCGGACGCAGCGTCGAAGAACGACACCGTGGGCCCGCTCTGGCTGACCACGGCAAGCAGATCGCCCGCCCGCGCGGCCCGGTTCGTTTCGCTCATGACTCCCTCTCGATTCGGAATGCCCGCTGCGTGCGGACCCGCCGAGCCTGCACCGGCAGGGCAGGGGCGAACAATGCACGAATCGGCAGGTAATCATTCCGCTGGCGGCAAAGACGGTGCTCGTCCGCCGTGGGGGAGACCGAAACCGTGGTTCGTCCGCAGGCACGCAGGCACCGGCGGAAGCCGATAGGGTGCGGCCGTGCCGGATCGGGCCGAACGACCTCTGCTGTTCCTCGATGTAGACGGCACGCTTCTGCCGTACGGCGCAGCGCAGCGCCCGTCAACCGCTCAAGAGTGGGACGACTGGCAGAACCCGGCGAATCCACAGCTGGCACAGCTCGTCCTCGGGCACGGTCAGCTGTTGTCGGAGCTGGGCTGTGACCTCATGTGGGCCACCGCGTGGATGCAGGACGCCAACGAGGTGATCGCCCCGTTGCTCGGACTGCCGGAGTTGCCGGTGGCCTGCCTTCCGGACGCCCCGCAGCAGGACGAGGCAGGCGTGCTGCATTGGAAGACGCAAGCCCTGGTCGAGACGGCGGCCGGGCGCCCGTTCATCTGGGTCGATGACGAGATCACCGAACTCGATCGGGCATGGGTGTCAGCGCATCATCGGGGACCGGCACTCCTCTACCACGTCGACTCCCGGACCGGTGTTGCCGAACCGGACTTCGCCGTACTCGACGAGTGGGCCCAGCGGTACGCAGGTGCGCGTGGGAGGCGTTCCCCGGACGCCTGAACCGGCGCCGGAGTGCTGCTAGCGTGGCCGGATGGGGCAGGACACCTGGGCCGGGCTGGCTGACCAGTTTGCCGATGGGGCGTATGCCTCGGCCAAGGGGTACGTGCGTACCCACGTGATCCACCACCAGTTGCTCGCGCACCTGCCTGCTCCGCCGGCGGGGGTGCTCGACGTCGGCGGCGGAGCCGGGCACCAGTCGTTTCCGCTCGCTGAGGCCGGTTACGACGTGACCCTGCTCGATCCGTCGCAGGGCATGCTGGACAAGGCGAAACAACGGCTGGCGCGGCTTCCCGCGGAGGTCCGGCAGCGGGTCGGTTTCGTCGCGGCCGACGGTGCGCACGCCGACGAGGCGGTGGGCGGACGGCGGTTCGCCGCGGTGCTGTGCCACGGTGTGCTCGGCTATCTGGACGAGCCGGAGCCGGTGCTCGACCAGCTGTGCCGGTGTGCCGCGGACGGCGGCGTGGTCTCGATCATGGCGGGCAACGCCACTGCGGCAGCAGTGCGTCCGGCACTGCAGCAGCGGTGGGAGGACGCGCTCGCCGCCTTCGACGCCCGGAGCGAGATCGGCGTGCTGGGCTTGCCGACTCGCGCGGACACCGTGGAAGAACTCGGCGAGCAGCTGCGGAAGCGGGGTGTCGAGCCACTGGATTGGTACGGCGTCTGGCATTTCGTCGACTGGCTCGACCTCGGTGGCGTGGCACTGGACCCGGGGGACGCCGCCAAGATCGCCGCGGTCGAGCTCGAGGCCGGACGGCGGGATCCCTACCGCAGGCTCAGCCGCATCTTCCACCTCGTGGGCCGCAAAACGCCGCACTGAGGTCCGGTCCTGGTCGTGGTACGGCGGTCAGGCGGTGGGCGGCCCACCCCTCGAAGTGGCCGCTGCGGCGAGACGGCCATCGGTGTCCCGGGCGCCGGAAGTCCGATGTGGACGATCATCCGGTACGCCGAGGAGTGCGACGGCGCCGAGCAGCGGACCGATGGCGAGCATGGCGAAAGCGGCGTAGAAAGAGCCCGAAGCGCGGAAGACCGGGCCGACCGCGACCGGTACCAGGACGCTGCCCAGCTGCCAGACGGCGTTGACCGCTCCTGCCGCCGAGCCGGCGAGCCTGCCGCCGACGAGCTGGGGAATCATCGCCGCGGTGAGCGGACTGTAGGCGTAGGCGGCGATCCCGAGTACCGGTGCGACCGCGAGGAAGGCGCCGTAGCTGCGCAGCGCGCCGAACACCAGCAGGGTGGCGGTGAACAGGACCAGGACCACCATGATCGGCAGCCGCATGCCGAGCCGGAGCCGGTCGGTGAGCCAGCCGACCACCGGCTTCACGGCGACCGCGAC
Organism: Amycolatopsis ultiminotia; assembly: GCF_039536925.1. Classification (NCBI taxonomy): domain Bacteria; kingdom Bacillati; phylum Actinomycetota; class Actinomycetes; order Pseudonocardiales; family Pseudonocardiaceae; genus Amycolatopsis; species Amycolatopsis ultiminotia. Next base: position 520,385 of record NZ_BAAAZN010000001.1, read on the forward strand.
GCCGGCGAAGATCACGACCACGATTCCGGCGTCGACCGGGGAGATGTGGCTACCTTTGATCATCAGGGTGTTGGACCAGGTGACGAAGCCGTAGGTCCCCCAGAGCCCGCCGAAGCCGGCGAGACCGAGCAGCAGCAGATCCCGGTTGCGCAGCAGCGGCCGGATGTCGGGCAGTGCACGTCTCGTGTGGTCCGTCCGGACCGCGCCGTTGCGAAGGAAGATCGCGCACAGGACACCGAGAACCACCGTTACGCCGCCGAACAGGCGGTAGGAGGTGTGCCAGTCGGCGTGCTCGATCAGGGCCGGCACGACCGCGTTGGCGATGACGGTGCCCAGTGAGGTCGCCGTCATGAAGATCCCGCTCGCCCTGCCGAGTTCCCGTTCCGGGAGCCAGGTCGTGATGAGCTTCATCCCGGCGGAGAACTCGACGCCGGCGAAGAGACCGACCAGGCCCTGCACGGTCAGGCCGAGCGGGATCGAGGTGGTCGAGCCGAACACGATCATCAGCGCGCCGGCCGCGAGCATGCTGGTACCGAGCACCACCCGGCTGCCGAGCCAGTCCGTCAGGAACCCGCCTGCCGCGTTCGACACGACGTAGCCGATGTAGTAGCAGGTCGCGAAGATTCCGAGCGCGGCAAGGGGAACCTGCAGGGAATCGCGCACCGCGGCGGAGGCCGGTCCCCAGGTCGAACGGTCCACCGAGGTCATCGTGAAGCCGGCCCAGCACAACAGCAGGACGACCCAGCGGTAGGGAGTGGGTGCTGTGGAACTCATCGTTGAGGCTCCGATCGCGAGGAGAAGGGGTCAGACGATCGCGTCCTGGCGCAGGAGCTCCGCGCGCACGGTGGCCACCTGGTGCGGCGTCCCGTCGGCGTACTGCGCGGCCGCGACGCCGGCTGCGTGCCCGGTGGCGAAGGCCGGGCCCATGACCCGTACGGAGGCGTAGGCCTGGGCGTCGGCGCTGGTGAGACGGCCCACTCCCCAGAGATTGCCGGTGTCGGCCGAGCAGATCGCGTCGTAGGGCACGTCGTACCAGCCGCGCCCGGCCAGTTCGGTGTAGCGGGTGACGCCGGGACCCGCGTGATCCTCGATCGGCCAGCCACACCGGGCGATCGAATCCGCCGGCCGCTTGCGTGCGTCGAGTACGTCGGACGCGGTGAGCGGCTGCCTGCCGAGGAGATGCCGGCTTTCCCGGATGCCCAGCTGGGGGCCGGTCTCGATCAGGTAAGCGCCGGACCAGCCGGGCAGGTGCTTGCGCAGCGCGTCCAGATAGCGCCAGGCCTGGCGGCGGGCACTGGCCTCGTCGCGGCTGAACGCGGCGGCGTCGAGCACGTCGGCCTGTTCGTCCACCAGCAGCGCGATGACCTCTCCGGTGAGCGGCAGATGCACCGCGATGCCGTAGTCACGGGCGAGTGCCACTCCGGTGCTGTGGTGGTAGGCGGCGATCGCCGTCCGCAATCCGTCGCGGGAGAGGTCGGCGTCCCGGCCGACTCCGCCGAATCGGCAGACCAGTGTGCTGGTCTGCCGCCGTTCGACCGGATCCACGCGCACACCGGCACCTGCCGCCGCCAGGAGCGCGCCGTCGCCGCTGGCGTCCACGAAAGCCGGCGCGGTCACGTTCTCGCGACCGCCGCGGTGGTGCAGTTCGACTTCGGTCACCCGGCCGTCTTCGCGACGTGCGCCGATCAGCGTGGTGTGCAGGAGGACGTCGACCCCCGCGGCCGCAGTGACCGTATCGCACGCCAGCTTGGTCGCCTCGGTGTCGAGCAGGACGATGCGGTTGCCCGTCCAGCTCATCGTCTTTTCCTCGTACCCACCGAGGTTGCGCACCTGCCGCAGCACCTGTTCGCCGACCCCGGAGACCACTCGTTCGCCTCGCTGATCGAAGAAGCCGCAGTAGGTCAGCACCGAACTGATCGTGGCCGCCCCGCCGAGAAACGGGTACTGCTCCACCAGAAGTGCGCGGGCCCCGCTCTGTACGGCGCCGACCGCCGCACCGATACCACCCGCGCCACCGCCGATGACTACGACGTCGTACGACTTGCCCATCGCCCGCCCTTCCTCGCGTGCAGCCAGTACACGACGGGGACCGCGGACAATGCCAATATCATCTGGGCAACCAGGACATAACGCAAAGGTATGGCCTCATGGAGCTACGGCAGCTGCGCTACTTCGTCGCGATCTTCGAACACCGCTCGATCTCCCGCGCGGCCGAACACTTGCGCATCTCGCAGCCGGCTCTCACCCGCCAGCTCCATCAGCTCGAGCGCCACGTGAAGGTGCCCCTGTTCGAACGCGTGCCCAGCGGGGTCAGCCCGACGCCGGCCGCGCTGGCACTGCACGAGCACGCCGTGCTCGTGCTCAGGTTGGCCGACGCCACCGGGGAGGTCGCCCGCTCGGCCGGCCCGGCCAGGGAGGTCGTCCGCATCGGCCTGCCGCCGGGTGCCCCCGCACCGTGGCTGGACCAGGTACTCGACGCGCTGCGCGTCCGGGTGCCCGAAGCGGCGGCCACGTTGACCGATGCCAGCAGCACCGACCAGGTGCGGATGCTGCGCGAGGGCCATCTCGACCTCGCCCTCACCCACCAGCGACCGGCGGCGCCGGTGACCGCGCGATTGCTCTACGAGCAGCCGTTCGGCATCGCGGTACGGCCCGGCCGGCCATTGGCCCGCCGACGTCGATGCCGGCTCGCCGACCTCGACGGGCTGCGGATCCTCGCGCACAGCCGTGAGCAGGTGACCGCGGAACACGATCGGGTCCTCAGCGCTGCGGAGGCACTCGGCGTGCACCCGGAGTGGGTGTTCGCGCGGTTCGTCGAGAACGCGCTCGCGTGCGTCACGGCGAGCGACGCCGTGGCCGCACTGCTGACCCGCCCGAGCGCGCAGCGGCTGCTTCCCGGCTGGCCCTGGCTGCCGCTCACCGACCCCGGTTTCGCCCTGCCGACCTGGCTGGCCTGCCAACCCCAGGTCCGCGCGATCGTCGCCACGGTGGCCGAGGTCTTCGCGACGACGTCCCCGCCCGATCCCGCCGTGTGAACCTTACCGACGGCCGGCTTCGGCGGGGACTCAGCCGCCCTGCCGCTGCACCATGACGGCAGTCGCGATGGCCCGGCCCGAAGCTGGGGCTGATCGTGCCGACGGCTTCCCGGACCACACGAGATGGTGTCTTCACCGGCCGTTTTGCCGCAACGTCAGCAATCGCCCGCGGCCGACCGTGTCCACGACGGACAGTGGATGGCTGGACGAGCGCATGCCATTCGCGCGACTGGCCACGTAGAATTGGTGGACCGCACTGCGTGGCGCAGCCATCAACGTGCGTACCTGCTCCGCCGCATCCGGCACGGTGTAGTCGGTGGTCATGTCCAGGTGCTAGGACCCGGATGCCGATCCTGCCCGATGCTCCGACCGGAGGACCGGGTCTCGCCGATACCGGCTGGCCGTCAGGGAGGGTTCCCGCCGCCGCCCGGCACAAGCGGCCGGCCGGAATCCGCGCCGGCGTCACCTGGTCACCGTCCACTGTGATCAGAAACCCGGAACGTCCGGTCCCGGTAGCCAGCGAAGCCGACCGGTGTCCGTCGCGCCGACTGGAGATGCGGTAACACTCCTCGCCGGCCATGGAGATGCCCAACAGACCCGAACAGGCCCTTCGGGTCCGGTTCCGGCAAGTGAGGGGCGGACTTCTTCTCCTTGTCCTGCTCATTGTTGTCCTTCCCGCCCGCGGCACCCATCGGCATGCTGTTCGAGCCGCGGCGCCGGTCGCGCCCGCCCCGCCCCGAACTCCCCGGGCCGGAAGAGTGCGGCCGGAATGTGCCGTGCCCGGCACTTGATCCGGGTCGATCTGTTGCGGTAGCAGGATTTCCGACGGAGAAATCACCCTGCGCGTCGGGCATCTGGCCATACTCGGTGGGCATTGTCTGCGCATGTCGGCTTCGAGCGCCGCGTTGTCCGCGAAGAAGCCGCGTCCCTGCGTGGCGCACACACTGTCCAGCCCGCGTTTCCATCGGTGCACAAACTGAATACCGACCGGCGAGCTCCGAGTGTTATCGCCGCAGGAACACGACTCCTGGATGCGCCGCTCCAGGTTTCGAAGGTTCCCGAGTTCGGTGGTCATGGCGTGCCGGTCGAGGGTGACGGCGTTCGACGCGTGCTCCTGCCGTGCCACGGTGAGCCTCCCCTGACACACCGTGGTCATCTGGCCTTGCGCCGATAGTGGTCAGTCGGCAACAAACCGTTCTCGGAACGTCGGAGATCACTCCCGGCTCGCTACCAGTGTCACTGACCAGCGGGGCCAGGAACTGCTCGGCGGACACGGCTGCCCGTGAGGTCCGGGAAGAGAGCGTGCCGGCCGCGGGATCCGTTGCATACTGGCCGGATCGGAGACGGGAGGGGTGCGATGGAGTACCGGGTCGAGATACCGCTGCCGGTCGAGGCGGGCCGTGCGTGGGAGGTGCTCTCGGCGCTGCCGTCGTGGCCGGCGTGGACGCCGACGGTCGAATCGATCGAGACCGAGTCGGACCGGCCGTTTCCGGGCGCCGTGGTGCTGATCAAGCAGCCCGGCCGGTCCCGCGTCCGCTACCTGGTCGACCTCGTCGAACCGGGCCGGCGCTTCCGCTGGGTCAGCGACCGTGGCGGTGTCCGGCAGGCCGCCGACCACGTCGTGGCGCCGGCCGGGGCCGGCTCGTGCACGGTCGCGCTGAGTTTCGCCATGACCGGCCCGGTCGGTGCGGTCCTCGGCGTACTCGGCGCGGGCAAGATCCGCGACCTGGTCAACGCCGAAGCGGCGGCCCTGCGGGCGGTCCTGACCCCGGCGGACTGACCCGCGGGCCGTGGCCGGTGAATCCCGTTGCGGGCCGGGCGGGCCGGGCAGTGCGCCCGGACTTACTTCCCGATCGCGTCCCAGCCGTGTGCGAGCAGGTCGAAGATCGCGTCGAAGGTGGATTCGCGGTCCGCTCGCCCGCGGGCCAGCGAAGGGACCTCCAGGACGAACCGGGCCAGTGCCTGGCAGGCGGGATCGTCCTCGGGCACGCCGATCTCGCCGGCGATGGCGGCGCCGAGCGCGGTGCCGTGCCGGGTCCACATGCGGTCGGCGTACGAGCGCAGTGCCGGGGTGGCCTCGATCAGCCCGATGAACGCCGCGGTCTGCGGATGGTCCACGACCGGCAGCCAGGCGGCGAAGACGTGCTGCCGGAGGGCATCCGGCACGCTCTGCCCGGCGGGGCGTTCCCGCACCGCGGCGACGAGCGCGGACTCCTGGTCCTCGTCCTCGTCGAACACCAGCGCTTCCTTGCCGCTGAAGTGCTTGAACACGGTCGTGGTCGACACATCGGCCGCATCGGCGATGTCCCGGATGCTCACCTGGTCGTAACCGCGTTCCACGAAGAGCTCCAGTGCGGCGTCGGCGATGGCTTGCCGGGTGGCCGCCTTCTTGCGGGCACGACGGCCGACGGGGGGCTGGGTCATGGCCCGAGCCTACCCGATGGTGGCATCAGTTGAAAAGTTTACTCGTTGCACTTTTGAACCGAGTCTGCTTTTCTGGTCGCAGCACATCCGAGACGGAAGGAGCGGGCCATGACTTCACCGGCACCCACGCAGGCCCGGATCAGCATCATCGGCGCCGGCCCCGGAGGCCTGACCTGCGCCCGCATCCTGCAGCGGAACGGCATCGCGGTGACCGTGCACGACCGCGATCCGGGTCCGGAAGTGCGCAACCAGGGCGGCACGCTCGACCTGCACGCGGACAACGGCCAGCTCGCCCTGCGTGCGGCAGGCCTGCTCGCCGAGTTCTTCGAGCTGTCCCGTCCGGAGGGGCAGGAGATGCGCGGACTCGATCTGACCGGCGAGATCAGGTACCACCACGTCCCCGAGGCAGGCGATCTCTTCAAACCGGAAATCGACCGCGGTCAGCTGCGCGACCTATTGCTGCGTTCGGTCGAACCCGGAACCGTGCGGTGGGGGCACGCACTCGAGCGGGTCGCCGGACCCGCCGACGGACCGCGCCGGCTGCACTTCGCCGACGGCACGACCGCCACCGCCGATCTGGTGATCGGCGCCGACGGCGCGTACTCCCCGGTCCGCCGGGCGATTTCGGCCGCCGTCCCCGAGTACTCCGGGGTAAGCGTTCTGGAGGCGTGGTTCTTCGACTCCGGGAACCGGCACCCCGAGCTCGCCGAGCTGGTCGGCCAGGGCAGCGCCGTCGCTGCGGACGGCGAACGCGGCATGTTCGCCCAGCGCAACAGTGGCGACCACATCCGCGTCTACCTCATCCAGCAGGTCCCGGTCGACTGGATCGGCCGGAACGACCTACGCCCCGAAGACACCGAAGGCATCCGCTCGGTGCTGCTGCGCGAGTACGCGCGCTGGTCGCCGGCGCTGCTGCGGGTGATCACCGAGAACGACGGACCGTACGTCGACCGCCCGATCTTCGCACTCCCGGTGCCGCACACCTGGGACCACAATCCGACCGTGACGCTCCTCGGCGACGCCGCGCACCTGATGCCGCCGCTCGGGGTGGGCGTCAACCTGGCGATGCTCGACGCGAGCGATCTCGCTCTCGCCCTCGTGGACGGGGCCACGGTCGAGGACGCCATCCGCACGTATGAGAAGACGATGCTGCCCCGTTCGATCGAGATGGCCACCGCGCTCGAGGGCGGCGCCGCAGAACTGCTTTCCGCGGACGGGTACCCCGGAGATCCGGACGGGGAATCCTGAGTTTTCTCCTGCGTTGCGGTGGCCGCGCGAAATATCCTGCCCCGATGACGGTGACGAGCTCGGTGCCCGCGGGCCCGTTCGTCGAATGACGCCCGGCAGTTCGCTGCGCGCCGTCTTCGCCGGACGGCGCGGACGGCTGCTCGCTGCGCTGCTGTTCGCCGAATTCGGCGGTGCGGTGCAGAGCATCGCCTACTCCTCGGTCTTGCCGATCGCGTCGAACGAACTGGCCGGTGCCGGGCTCTACGGCGCGACGCTGGCCGCGGGCTCGTTCACCACCATCCTGGTACTGGCAGCCGGTCCCGGCCCGTTCGCGCGGATGGCACCCGGACGGGTGCTGGCGTTCGCCACGCTCCTCTACGTCGTGGGCGCAGCGTTGTGCGTCACCGCCCCGGCGATGGGGTTCGTCCTGGCGGGCACGATCGTGCGCGGACTGTCCGGCGGCCTGCTCGCCGGATTCGGGATGACCGCGCTCGGCGCGCTTTACCAGGGTTCCGCGCGTACCCGGGTGATGGGTCTGTTCGCGTTGATGTGGCTGCTTCCCGCACTCGCCGGGCCCGCGGTGAACGCCATGGTGACGATTGCCGCCGGCTGGCGTGCTGCGATGGCGTGGCCCGCGGTCCTGGTCGTGCTGGGCCGGCTGCTCATCGGCAGGGACGCGCAGCTGATCCCGTGGAAACGGAGCAGGGGAACGCGGCTCGGACCGGGCAACGCCGTGGTCCTGCTCGGCGGGCTGGCCGTGGCGACCGCCGCGCCGGCCGCGCACGAGCGCATCACCGGGACCGCACTGCTGGTCCTCGGTGTGCTCGGCGCAGGATGGGCCGCCCTGCGCACGCTTCGCTCCCAAGTGGACGGTCAGCGCACCCAGTACCTCGTCACCGCCACGATGTTCTGGCTCTGCCTCGCCTTCTTCGGCGGCAGCGGGACGGTGCCGCTCGCGGCGGTCAACGGACTGGGCCGCGGTGTGGTCGCGAGCAGTGTGGTGGTCGGCGCGGGGCTGGTCGCCTGGGCATTGACCGGCCTACGCCGTTCCGGCGGCGGGACGGTGCCGGGCCTGCTGTTCGTGGCCGTCGGGCTGGTGCTGGAAGTGCTGGCGCAGGTGCCTGCGATCGGTCGGGTGCCGGCGCTGCTGATCCTCGTCGCGGCATGGGCACTGGCCGGATTGGGCATGGGATTGAGTTACGCCCCGGTCTCCTCCTCGGTGTTCGACGGAGTGGACACCGGCCGCACCGCCCAGGTCGCGACCGCGATCGCCTTCGCGGAGACCGCCGGGACCGCCGTCGGGGCGCTGGTCAGCGGCGGCGTCTTCTCGACGGCGACGTCACTGGGCGTGGGTGCCCGCGGATCGGTGATCTGGTCGTTCGCGCTGCTGGCGATGGTCGCGGTGGCCGCGCTGTGCACCCACGTCCGCGTGCGGGGTGGCGATTTCGGTGACCGCACCGGGTAATGCGGCTGTGCCAGGATGGGCGCGTGGCGGATCGGGGGCGGCCCGCGCTGCCGGTCGGTCTGGGGATCGACGACTTCGATGCGGGATTGTTCCTGCCGCTGTCCGTGGTTTACGCGACGACCGTGGCGGGGCTGTCGCTCGGGCTGGCCGGTGCCGTGGTCACCGCAGGCACGGTCGCCGGACTGCTGGTGCCCCCGCCGGCGGGCCGGCTGGTCGACCGGATCGGGCCGAAGCCGGTGGTGATCAGCGCGCAGCTCGTGCAGGCAGTGGGGGCGTTCGGGTACCTCGCGGCACACGGGGCGGGTGGTGTGCTGATCGCGACCGTGCTGCTCGCGGGCGGCAGGCAGCTGTTCTTCTGCGCGTTGGTCGGGCTCGTCGCCGACGCTGCGGGCGAGGGGCCGAAAGACCGGCCGTTCGCGGTGGTGATGATGGTGCGGTCGGCCGGTTTCGGGCTCGGCACCCTGACCGTGGGCGTGCTGCTCGGCGGCGCCGGACCGCCCGGGTACCGGGTCGCGGTCGTCGGCTACGGCTGCTGCCTGCTCGTTGCCGCAATCGTGCTGGCGACCCTGCTGCGTGTGCCGCACCGCCCGGCGCCGTCGGCGCGGCCGGTTTCCGTGCTGCGGGACCGGCCGTTCCTCGGGCTCATCGGCGTGTCCGGGCTGTTCGTGCTGGTGGTGGACTTCTTCCTGGTCGGCACCCCGGTGTTCGTGCTGGACCGGTTGCCCGGCCCGGCCTGGCTGCCCGGTGCGATGCCGGCTCTGCACACCGCGCTGACCAGCTCGCTGGGCACGTTCGCGCTGCGGTGCACCCGGCGCTGGGACCGGCCGCGCGGGATGGCGCTCGGCGCGGCCGGGCACGTGCTGTGGTGCGCGATCACCCTTGCCGCGATCGCGGTGCCGCACGGCTGGCTGCCCGGGAATTTGCCTGCCGGGGTGGTGGTTCTCGCCCTCGCGAGCCTGGTTTTCGGCCCGCGGGCCGACGCGCTGGCCGAAGCCTCCGCACCCGCGGAGAGCCGGGGCCGGTACCTCGCCGCGTTCCAGTACGCCTTCACCGGCGCACAAGTCGTCGCGCCGGCAGTCGCCGGGTTGTTCGCGGTGTCGGTGTGGCTGCCCTTCGCGGTGGTGGTGGCTTGTTCGGTGACCGCGGCGCTGGGACTGCGTGTGCTGGTGCCCCGGTTGCCCGCGGGGGCTACTCTGCCCGGTACGTCGCGAGCCCGACGACCGTGTCCGCGCCGCCGTAGTAGAGGTACCAGGTGCCCTTGAACTGCACGAGTCCCTCGGCGAACAGGACGTTCGGGACCTGGCCGTCGGTTTCGTAGGCTTCCTCCGGCCGGAGGAAGGGCTGGGTCATCCGGGCCAGGCAGGCGGTCGGGTGCGCCGGGTCGATCAGCGCCTGGCCCACCGCGTAGACGAGCCCGGAATCGGTGCTCTGCGCGGCGTTGTGCACCAGCACGATCAGCCCGGCGTCGTTGATGACCGGCTGTGGCCCCGCCTCGACGAGGTGGGCGGTGAAATCGTCGGATGCCTTCGGCACCACCGGGGTGCTGAACGGTTTCCAGGTGAGCAGGTCGGTCGAGGTGGCGTAGAAGATGCCGTTGTCGCCGAAGTACATGTAGTACGTGCCGTCGATCGGCTCGGTGAGGATGGCGCCGGACTTCGATCTCGGTTTTTTCGCGCCAGGGGTGATGAAGTCCGGGAAGAGCGGACCGTGTTTGGTCCAGTTGCGCAGATCGGTGGAGGTGGCGAGGCTCAGCAGCGGGGTGGTGCCGTCGTAGGAGGTGTAGGTGAGGTAGAAGGTGTCGCCGACCTGCACCACCCGCGGGTCCTCGCAGCCGTGACTGTCCACAGCGGAACTCGGCGCCAGCACCGGATCGGCGAAGCGCTGGAAGGTGACGCCGTCGTCGCTGACCGCCAGCCCGATGCTGGAAACCAGATCACTGCCCTGCGCGCGGTAGAGCACGTTGATCTGTCCGTTGTGGACGATCGCGGCCGGGTTGTAGACGTAGCTGGATTCCCAGGAGTGGCCGGGATCGGCGGTCAGTACGGGATTGCCGGGGTTGCGGGTCCACGGCCCGACCGGGAATCCGGCACCGAAACCGGCCGTTCCCGCCTTGGCCGTCTGCGCGCCGGCCGTTCCCGCGGTGGCGGCACGGGCCGGCGCGGCGAGCCCGGCGAGCCCCAGTGCGGCACCGCTTGCGACGAACGCGCGACGGGAAATCCCGTTGCCCATTCCTGCCTCCCCTCCGGATGGACTTGGCACCGCGGATCGTGGCAACGAAGGCACCGCCGGGTCAACGAAACGACGCCGATCTGTCTCGAACCGGACAGGTGCCTGCCCTGCACGCGGGAGGAAACGGCACCGGTCCACCGGCACGATCACGGTCGGCGTCGAAGTGCCGTCCGGTGACCAGCGGCCGATCTTCCGCCGGTGGCGGTGGTTACCGAGGGTCGGCGTCTGCCGTGCGCGGGTACTCCGGTCCGCTCGGGAACCCCCGGCCGAAGTGCACCACCCCGTCCGGGCCGATCCGGATCTCCGGGTCCAGTTCCCTCGACTGGCGTTCGACCGACCGGAGAATCCGCGCTCCGGTGACCTCGTCGGCGGCGGACGGGTCGCCGTCCTCGTCCAGGGTGATCGGGGTCAGCCGGAGTCCGGGACGGTCGCCGAGGTCGATCGTGAACACCGCGCTCTCGAACCACCGGCCGGTGAACAGCCGGGAATTGCGGTACGGCAGCGCGTAGTACTGCTCCGGCTCGCCGATTTCCGCCGACTGGAACAGGAAGTTGCCGGCTGAATAGAGGATCAGCCCGTTGCCGCGCCGTTCCACCGGGTGCAGGCAGTGCGGATGGGTGCCTGCCACGACGTCTGCGCCCGCGTCCACCAGCCGGTGGGCCAGCGGCCGCTGGTATTCGGCGAGCGGGCCCTGGTTTTCCGGGAGGTAGCACCACGGCACTCCCCAGTGCAGGCACACCACGACCCGGTCGCAGATGGCCTTCGTGGCCCGGATCCGCTCTTCGGCCCGCCGGAGGTCCGGCTCGTGCGCCGCGGTCCGGACGTAGGGTGGCGTGCCGGGCTGTTCCTGCATCGTCGTGCCGTCGAAGGCGAAGCTCTGGTCGATCCGGATGGGTGCGATCCCGGGCCGGGTCGAAGTGGCATTCGCCCCGGGCGGCAGGGTCGAGCAGAAGCTCAGCACGGCGAGCCGGGTCCCGTCCGCGGTTTCCAGTACGGCGCCGGCGTCCGCGGCGGCCAGGGTCGGGCCGCCTCCGGCGTGCCGGACGCCGGACCGGTCGAGCGCGGCGACGGTGTCGAGCAGGCCCGGTGCGCCGTGGTCCAGTGCGTGATTGGTGGCCACCGAGACGACGTCGATGCCGAGGTCACGCAGGTGCCGGGCGGCGGCGGCCGGGGCCCGGATGGTCATCTCCTTCTCGGCGGGTTCGTCCGAATCGGTCAACGGGGTCTCCAGATTGGCGAGGGTGACCGTGTTCTCCGTGTCCGGCGCACCCTCCGCGAGCAGCGCACGGGCCCCGCTGCCCGGTTTCCGTGTCGGCACTGTGTCGCCCACTACGACGAGTTTCATCTCCGTTGCCCTCCTGAACGTCCCTTGACAAAGACCCCTGGCACCAGTCAGCCTTCGTTCTATTGTGTAGCACAACGTTCCGACTACATGAACAACTAGGAGCCATCCTGATGGATCTCGGCCGGACCGTGCTGTTCTGCCCCGGGGACCACCCGCGACGTGTCGAGCGGGCACTGGCCGCGCCGGCGGCGACGGTCGTCCTCGATCTCGAGGACGGCGTCGCCCCCGAAGCCAGGGTGCAAGCCCGCGCGACGGTCGTCCGCGCGCTGGCCGCCGCTCACCGTCCGCGGCTCTTCGTGCGGGTCAACGCGAGCGGGACGGCCGAGCAGTCCGCGGATTTCGCCGCACTGGCCCCGGTCCTCGGCCACGGCGCCGGGGTCGTGCTGCCGAAGGCCGGGTCCGGCGCGGAGATCACCGCGGTGGCGGAACGGCTGGCCGGGATCGAGCACACGGCCGGGGCGTTGCGGATCGTGCCGGTGGTCGAAACGTGCGCGGGTCTGCTTGCCGCCGCGGAGATCGCCGCCGCGGACCGGGTCGCCGCGCTGATCCTCGGAGTGCTGGACCTCGCGGCGGAACTGCGGGTGTCCCCGGCGGCCGGATTGGACCACGCCCGCGCGCACCTGGCGATTGCCGCCCGCGCCGCCGGGCTCCCCGGCCCGATCGACGGCCCGCACCCCGCGCTGGACGACGACGAGGGCCTCACCCGGACCAGCCTCGCCTCGCGTGCGCTGGGATTCCGGGGCCGGGTCGTGCTCCACCCCCGGCAGCTCGACCCGGTGGACCGCGCCTACGCACCGGCGCCGGAGGAGATCCGGCACGCGCGGAAGGTCGTCGAGGCCACCGGCGCCGGCAGCCTTCGCCTGCCGGACGGGACCTTTGTGGACAGACCGGTGGTGGCACGTGCGCACGCCGTGCTCGCCGAGGCCGGGGAGGTGGCCGCGGATGGGCACGCTTCCGCTTGAGGACATCACCGTGGTCGGTCTCGAACAGGCGGTCGCCGCGCCGCTGGCCACCCGGCAGCTGGCCGACCTCGGTGCCCGCGTGGTCAAGATCGAGCGGCCCGGCGGCGGGGATTTCGCGCGGGCGTACGACGATGTGGTCGGCGGGCAGTCGAGTGTGTTCGTCTGGCTCAACCGCGGCAAGGAATCCGTCCAGCTCGATCTGAAGAGCAGCGCCGGACGTCAAGTGCTGGAGGAGATCCTCGGGTACGCGGACGTGCTCGTCGCGAATCTGTCGCCCCGTGTGCTCGGCGATCTCCGGCTCACCGCGGACGCGCTGCAGGCGCGGCATCCGAACCTCGTCGCGTGCACGATCTCCGGATACGCCGCGGACGGGCCGCAGCCGGGCAAGAAGGCCTACGACGCGCTGATCCAGGCCGAAACCGGGCTGATGTCGGTCACCGGCCTGCCGGGTTCGCCGGCGAAAACCGGGATCTCGGTCGCCGACATCGCGGCGGGTTCGTTCGCGTTCAGCGGTGTCCTCGCGGCGTTGCGGCACCGGGACCGGACCGGGGAAGCGTTACCGGTCCACGTACCGCTTTTCGGCGCACTCGCCGAATGGATGGCCTATCCGCTCTACTACACCGTGCACAGCGGCCGGGCTCCGGTGCCGATGGGTGCCGCGCATCCGACCATCGCCCCGTACGGCCCGGTGGCGACCGCCGAAGGCCGGCTGCTGATGATCGCCGTGCAGAACGACCGGGAATGGCGCCGGCTCTGCCTCGACGTGCTGCACCGGCCGGATCTGTTCGAGGATCCGCGGCTGCGCACGAACTCGTCGCGGGTGGCCCATCGCGCGCATCTCGACGAGCTGCTCGACGGTGCGGGCCGGCAGCTGCCGGAGGCGAAGCTGATCGCCCGGCTCGACGCTGCGGAGATCGCCTGGGCCCGGCTCAACGACGTCGCCGGCCTGGCCGGCCACCCCGAACTGGCGCCCGCGCCGCGGTGGCTCACCACGGCCATCCCCGGTGGTGAGGTTGCCACCCTGGCCCCGGTCGCCACCCCCGGCGGGCGGCTCGCGGGCGGCGGCGCCGTCCCCGCCCCCGGCCAGCACACCGAGCCGGTGCTCGCCGAACTGGCGGCCCGGCGGAAGGGAAGCGCATGACCACACATTCCGGCTGGCAGGGCCGGTTCTTCGAGGATTTCGTGTGCGGCGACGAGTACCGGCATCCGCTCGGGCGCACCGTCACCACCACGGACAACATCTGGTTCAGCCTGCTCACCCAGAACACCGCGCCGCTGCACTTCGACCACGAGTACGCGCGGCGCACCGAATTCGGCCGTCCGCTGGTGAACTCCACGTTCACCCTCGCGCTGGTGGCCGGGCAGAGCGTCACCGACGTGTCGCAGAACGTCTTCGCCAACCTCGGCTGGACCGACATCGTGCTGCCGGCACCGGTGTTCGAGGGCGACACGATCCATTCCCGCTCCACCGTGCTGGCCGTGCGGGAATCCCGCTCCCGCCCGGCGGTCGGCGTGGTGACGGTGCGCACCGAGGGCACCAAGCAGACCGGTGAAACCGTGATCGAGTTCAGCCGGACCTTGTTGGTCTACAAGCGCGGGCACGGCCCGCGAGCCGAGGAGACAGCGTGACCGAGGACCGCACCGAGCTGCGCAGCGACCTGCGCCGGCTGATCGACACCATCTGTGCCGACTATCCCGACTCCTACTGGCGGGAGGTCGACGAGGCCCGCCGCTATCCGGAGGAATTCGTCGACGCGCTGACCGGCACCGGATGCCTCGGCGCCCTCGTGCCCGAGGAGTTCGGCGGCCTCGGTCTCGGCCTGGGCGACGCCTCGGTGCTGCTCGAAGGGATCAACGCCAACGGTGGCAACGCCGGCCCGGTGCACGCCCAGCTGTACACCATGGGTTCCCTGCTGCGGCACGGCAGCAGGGAGCAGAAGGAGCGTTATCTGCCGGACATCGCCGCGGGCAAGGTGCGGCTGCAGGCGTTCGGGATCACCGAACCGACTGCGGGCAGCGACACGACCAAGATCCGGACCACCGCGAAGCGCACCGAAGACGGCTACATCGTCAACGGCCAGAAGGTGTTCATCTCCCGCGTCCAGCATTCGGACCTGATGTTGCTGCTCGCCAGGACCACGCGACAGGAGCACGTCGAACGGAAGTCCGACGGGCTGTCGCTGTTCCTGGTCGACCTGCGCGAGGTCGAGGGAGTGCAGCTGCGGCCGCTGCGCACGATGGTCAACCACGAGACCAACGAGGTCTTCTTCAACGACGTCCGGCTTCCTGCGGATGCGCTGATCGGCGAGGAGGGACGGGGTTTCCGGTACGTCCTCGACGGGATGAACGCCGAGCGCATCCTGATCGCCGCGGAATGCGTCGGCGACGGCCGGTGGTTCGTGCGCCGCGCGGCACGGTACGCCTCCGACCGCGAGGTGTTCGACCGGCCGATCGGACGGAACCAGGGTGTCCAGTTCCCGATCGCCCAGGCACATGTGCACCTGGAAGCAGCCGATCTGATGCGCTGGAAGGCCGCGGACCTGTTCGACGCCGGAAAGCACTGCGGCGCCGAGGCGAACATGGCGAAACTGCTGGCCTCCAACGCGTCCTGGGAAGCGGCCGATGTCGCGTTGCAGACCCACGGCGGCTACGGAATGGCGGCCGAGTACGACATCGAGCGGAAGTTCCGCGAGACGCGGCTCTACCGGATCGCGCCGATCTCGTCGAACCTGATCCTGTCCTACATCGGCGAACACGTCCTCGGCATGCCCCGCTCGTTCTGACGCCGCACGGGAGACGATCATGGGAAGCACCCTCGAAGACCTGCCCGCATGGGCGGTGGACTTCACGCCGGTCGAAGCCGACCGCGAACTGGCCCGGCGGTCCCTTGTGGACACTCTCGCGGTCACCCTTGCCGCGGCGGGGGAGCCCATCGTGGCCCGCACCGCGGGACTGCCGCCCGCGCTGCGCTGGGCCGCGATCGGCCACGCACTGGATTTCGACGACGTCCACCTGCCGTCCACCTCGCACGTCAGCGTCGTCTGCGCGAGCGCGACGCTGGCGGCAGGCGGCGGGGACCGGGAATTCCTGGCGGCCGCGGGCGTGATGGCCCGCCTCGGCACCGCGCTGGGGTGGGCGCACTACCGTCGCGGCTGGCACGCGTCGTGCACCGCCGGGGCGCCCGCGGCCGCGGTGGCGGCCGCGTTGAGTCTCGGTCTCGACGCCGCCGGGGTCACCCGGGCGATGGCGCTGGCCGTGCCTTCGGCGGGCGGCGGACAGCGCGCGTTCGGCACCGAGGCCAAACCGTTGCAGGTCGGATTCGCGGTGGACGCCGGGGTCCGGGCGGCCCGGCTGGCCGCGGCGGGCGCCACGGCGGATCCGGATGCGCTCGCGGAGTGGTTCGAGCTGGTCGGTGGCGAGCGCGAGGTCGAGCTGTCCGGGCCGGTAGTGCCCGGCGGACTGGCCATCAAGCTGTTTCCCTGCTGCTACGCACTCCAGCGGCCGATCGCGACCGCGCGGTTGTTCGGGACGGTTCCGCCGGAGAAGGTGGCTTCCGTCCAGATCACCGTCGCGGAGCCGGTTCTGCAGCCGCTGGTGGACGGGCGCCCGCGGACCGGTCTGGAGGCCAAGTTCTCCCTGCCTTACGCGGTAGTGGCGGCGCTCGTCGACGGTTTCCCGACCGTCGCGAGCTTCACCGACGAGGCCGTCGCACGGCCCGAAGTCGCGAAGCTGCTGGACCGGACGACGGTCCACGCCCTGCCCGGTGGATCCGGCGTACTCGCCGGAGAAACCACCGTCGAGGTCCGGTTCGCGGACGGGACAAGCGAACGCCGCACGCGCACCGACATCCCGGCCGGAACGGGCGAACTGGCCGCAAAGGTCGCCGGCTGTGTGGGAACCGGGCGAGCGGCGGAGATCTCGTCCGCCGGATGGCCGGACGCGGCCCGCATCCTGGCCGCGGCCTATCCCGCGGACGAACCCCCGAAGAGTGAGGAAAGGCCATGCCGGTGACCCGTTACTCGGGATATCAGTCCTTCGCGTACCTGGAACCGGGAACGGACTTCCGGGAGTTCCGGCTGGCCGCGGACGTCGGACGGCTGCCGGAGCACGATCTGCGGCTCACCGCCGAGCAGGAGGAGCGGGCGAGCCGGCTGCTGGCCGAGAACGTCGTGGTGTCCCTGCACGATCATCCGGTCCGGCTGCCGGAGAAGGCGGACGCCGAGCTGCTCGCGTGGAACCGGGAAGCCCGGCTCGCCTACGGATACGAAGGTTTGAGCCGGTCCGGAATGGACGCCGTCTTCGACAACCTCGGCTGGGGTGCCTGCGAATCCCGCTCCGGCTGGAAGTGGGACGACGTGATCACCGACCTCGGCATGCGGTTCTGCGATTTCGCGCACCAGGACTACGTGCTGCGCGCCGAGTCGGTCGAGGACATCCGGCGTGCGCACACGGAAGGCCGGCTCGCCGTGGTCGCGGGGCTGGAAGGTGCCGCGCTGATCGAGAACGAGGTCGACCGCATCGACGTCCTTTATGGACTCGGGGTGCGGCAGATGGGCATCGCCTACAGTGACGCGAACTCGCTCGGCAGCGGGCTGCGGGAGAAGCGCGACGGCGGGCTGACCGCGTTCGGCCGTCGCGCGGTCCGGCGGATGAACCGGCTCGGGATGGCCATCGACCTGTCCCACGCCGGGGACCGCACCGCGCTGGACGTGCTCGAGGCGAGTGACAAACCGGTGCTCATCACGCATGCCGGTGCGCGCGGGCTGTGGGACACGCCCCGGATGAAGCCGGACGAGGTCATCCGCGCCTGTGCCGAGTCGGGCGGGATGATCGGGATCGAAGCCGCCCCGCTCACCACGGTCAGTCCCGAGCACCGCAGGCACACCATCGAATCGGTGATGGACCACTTCCGCTACTGCGTTGACCTCGTCGGGATCGAGCACGTCGGCTTCGGGCCGGACACCTTCTTCGGTGACCACCTGGGACTGCACCACGCGATGAGCGAGAAGCTCGGCGTGGCCGACGCGATCACGTCCGGGCCTGCCTACGAGCCGGTCGAGCACGTGGCCGGACTGGAAAACCCGGGCGAATGCTTCCCGAACATCACCAGGTGGCTGGTCGCCCACGGCTACCGGGACACCGACATCGCCGCCGTGCTCGGCGGCAATGCCCTGCGCGTGCTGGAAAAGATCTGGTAACGAGCCGCGTTCCCTGCTGTCCACAACGGAGTGTCGTCATGCAGAAGAAAGTTCTCGGCGCGGCCATGGCCGGGCACATCGTGGAGTCCTTCGACTTCGTCATCTACGGTTATTCGGCGACCATCCTCGCCAGGAACTTCTTTCCCGGCGCGGATCCCGCCGTCGGAATCCTCTCCACCCTGGCGATCTACGGCATCGCGTTCGTCGTGCGCCCGCTGGGTGCCGCGGTGTTCGGCAGCATGGGCGATCGGGCCGGCCGCCGGGCCGCGCTCTGCACCGTCGTGCTGATCATGGCCGTGTCGACCGCGGCGATCGGCATCCTGCCCACCTACGGTTCCCTCGGCATCGCCGCGCCGGTGCTGCTGTTGCTGTGCCGGCTGGCGCAGGGGATGTCGATCGGGGCGGAATACACCAGCGCGGCCTCCTACGTCATGGAACAGGCCCCGCCGCAGCGCCGGGCCCGGTGGATCAGCGCGGTCGGCAGTGCGACCTTCATCGGGTCGGCGCTCGCGGTTTTCCTCCTGCTCGGTCTCCAGCTGTCCTCCTCGGCGGCGTATGAGAGCTGGACCTGGCGGGTGCCTTTCCTGGTCGGCGGGGTGATGGCGCTGATCGGCCTCTACCTGCGGCTGCGCCTCGAGGAGAGCCGCACCTTCACCGCGCTCGCCGAACGCGGGGAGACCACCACCACGCCGGTGCGGGACTCGGTCCGGAACTGGCGTGTCTTCCTGCTGCTGCTCGCGGTTTTCTCGCTGCTGGCGGTCGTCGTGCAGAACTTCCTCGGGTACCTGCCGACCTACCTCACCGTCACCGCCGGGCTTACCCCGGTCACGGTGCTCGTCGCGAGCGGTATCGCGCTGGTCCTGTGCACCGGCCTGTCCCTGCTGACCGGGGTGCTCGCCGACCGGTTCGGCCGCAAACCGGTGCTGGTGGCCGGGGTGGTGGTGGCGGTGCTGGGCTCGGTGCCTGCCTACGTCATCGCCACCGGTGGTTCGCTGGTGACCACCGTGCTCGCGGAGGTCCTGCTGGTCCTGCCGGCGGCGCTGGTCGGCATGACCGCGACCGTCATCGCGGTGGAACTGGTGCCGCCGCGGATCAGGGCCACCAGCACCGCGCTGACCTACAACCTCGGCTACGCGGTGTTCGGCGGGACCGCACCGCTGGTCGGTGCCTTGCTGACCGCGCAGTTCGGCCGGCTCGCACCCGGCACGTACCTCACCGTCGTCGCCGCGCTCGCGCTGATCGTCGTGATCTTCGCGTTGCCGGAGACCCGACACTCGTCGGACGATCCGCACAAGGAGGAAACCTGGCATGCCGGACACCGTGAAGGACCGGATCGCGGCCGAGTTCCGCAAGCACGAGGCTGACGTCCTCGACCTGTCGCACCGGATCGGTGCGGATCCCGAGCTGGCTTTCGAGGAGCACCGGACCGCGGCGGCGATCGTCGATCTCCTGCGCACACACGGCGGCTTCACCGTCGAGGAGGGCATCGCCGGTCTGGCGACTGCGTTCAGTGCCACCGTGGGCAACGGCTCGCTGGCGGTCGGATTGTGCGCGGAACTCGATGCCTTGCCGGAGATCGGGCACGGCTGCGGGCACAACGTGATCGCCGCTTCCTCGGTCGGTGCCGCACTCGCGCTCGCGCCGGTCGCCGACGAACTCGACCTGACCGTGCGGCTCCTGGGCACGCCTGCCGAGGAACGGGGTGCCGGGAAGGCGATCATGCTGCGGGAAGGCGCGTTCGACGGGCTCCACGCGGCGATGATGATGCACCCGACGCTGAAGGACATGGCCGCCCCGCACATCCGTGCGATGCGGCATTGGCCGATCACCTACCACGGGCGCACCGGACACGCTTCGCGGCCGTTCGACGCACTCAACGCCGGTGACGCGGTCACCATCGCCCAGGTCGCGATCGGGTTGCTGCGTCAGCAGATCCGCGATTCCGACCGGATCCACACCGTGATCAGGCAAGCGGGTTCCGCGGTCAACGTGATCCCCGGGCACGCGGTGGTGGAGTGCATGGTGCGTGCCGACACGCTCGACGAGGTCGATGCACTGTGGACGCGGGTGCGGGCCTGCTTCGAGGCGGGTGCACTCGGGGCCGGGGTGCGGCTGGAGATCGGCGAACCACTCATGTCCGTCAACGGGTTCCGGCACGATCACGTGCTCGCCGGGCTCTTCCGGTCCAACGCGCAAGATCTGGGGCGGGTCTTCCCGGACTACCCGGACCGTTCCCTCGGCTCGACCGACATGGCCGAGGTTTCGGTGCAGCTGCCCGCGATCCACCCGGTGCTGTCGTTCGACCGTCCGCCGGAGGAGGGCAACCACACCGCCGGATTCGCCGCCGCCGCGTGCGGGCCGGAGGGCGACCGGGCGGTGCGGGACGGCGGTCTGGCGCTCGCCTTGACCACCGCCGACGCGGCGCGGGACACGCAGATCCGTCGGCGGCTGACCGAATCCGGCGCATTCGCGTGGGCCGGGCGGAACGGAGCAGAACGATGAAGGCAGGACGAGTAAGCGTGCACGGCGGGCCCGAGCGGGTCGAGATCGTCGAGGTGCGCACGCCCGAACCGCGTGTTGGTGAGGTACTGGTGCGGCTGCGCGCCGCAGGTCTCAACCGGGCGGACATCACCATCCGCGAGGGCCGGTTCGCGGAGGCGCCGACGCCGATCGTGCTGGGCGTGGAAGGTGCCGGTGAGGTCGCGGCGCTCGGCGACGGCGTGAGCGGGTTCACGGTGGGGGACCGGGTGGTCATCAACCCGATGGTGGTCTGCGACGAATGCGAAGCCTGTACCTCGGGCCGGGACAGCGAATGCCCGCGGCTGCAGGTGGTCGGCGAACACTTCGACGGCACGTACGCCGAGTACATCGCCCTCCCGGCACGCAACATCATTGCGGCGCCCGAAGGACTCGGCCACGACGTACTCGCCGCGGGGATCGTCGCGTACATGACCGCCTGGCACATGCTGAAGACCAAGGCACAGCTGCAAGCCGGCGAAACGGTGCTGGTGGTCGGCGCGGGCAGTGGTGTCGCGAGCGCCGCCGTACAGGTGGCGAAAGCGCTGGGTGCGACCGTGCTCGCCACGACCGGCACCGAGCGGAAGGAGGAGCAGGTCCGCGCGCTCGGTGCCGACGAGGTGATCAACTACCGCGCCGAACCGGACTTCTCCGAGGCGGTCCGGCGGCTGACCGGCGGAACCGGCGTGGATGTCGTGCACGAGACGGTCGGGCGTGCCACCGTGCAGCAGTCCATCCGATCCGCCCGGCACGGCGGCAGGCTGGTCGGCATGGGTTCGCACACCGGATCGGTGGCCGAAGTGGACCTGTGGAGCATCTACCGGCGGGAGATCACGCTGATCGGCTGCCACACCTCGAACCGGGGCGAGATCGCCGAGTTCCTGCCGCTGCTCGCCTCCGGTGCACTGCATCCGGTCGTCGATTCGGTGTTCCCGCTCGAAAAGGCCGCCGACGCCCAGCTACGGCTCGACGCTCCGGAACGGTTCGGCAAGGTCGTGCTGTCGATCGGGGGCTGATCCCGCGGGACGTCGTTTCGCGGTGTGGAACAATGGCTGCGGTCGTGTCGTCGCAGGAGGGGATCGCGTGACCCAGTCGGAGTCGAACAAGCCGGTGGCCGCCGTGCTGAGCACGTTCCGGGTCCTCGAGGAGGTGGCAAGGCGCCAGCCGGTCGGCGTCTCGGAACTGGCGAGGGCCACCGGGATGCCGAAGAGCAGCGTCCAGCGGTGCCTGGTCACGCTGCAGCACGCCGGCTGGCTGCGGATGGTCGACGCGGACCGCGCCCGCTGGGGCGTGACCACGAAACCGCTGGGCATCGGCCTGCGCGCGGCGGGCGAGGAGGGGCTGCGCGAGGTGGCGCAGCCCTATCTGGAAGAACTGCGCGATCTGACCACCGAAACCGTCCACCTGAGCGTGTGCGACGGCGGTTCGCTGGTCATCATCGCCCGCCGGGACAGTCCGCAGGCGGTGCGGACCTTCGTGGAGATCGGTACCCGTGCCCCGATCCACGCGACCGCGTCCGGCATCGCGATCCTCGCGCACCTCGGCGAGGAGGAACTGGACCGGGTGCTGGGAACCGACCTCGACCGGCACACCGCCACCACGATGGTGCAGCGGCCGGAGGTGCTGGCCGAGGTGACCCGCACCCGCGAACAGGGCTACGCCGTGAACGAGTCGTCCTGGTGGCGGCCCGATGTCAGCGCGGTCGCCGCCGCGGTCACCGCGTCCTCCGGACGGCCGGTGGCCGCGGTGGCGATTTCCGTCCCGTCGAGCCGCTTCGCCCGCGAAAACGCCGCGGTGTACGGAAAACAGGCACTGTCCACCACAGCAAAGATCAGCGAGGCGATCCAGAAGCTGTGACGACCGGGCCGGGCGCGGTGCTCAGCCTGCTCCACGTCCTGCCCTTGTCCGCGACGCATGCTCCACGTCCTGCGGAGCCTCGCCGCGCGTCAGTCGCTGGGAGCTGGCTCATCCGCAACCTGGGTGGCACGCCCGGTCAGTGGAGCACCGGGACGACGTCGACCGGCGGCGCCCGCGGGCTGAACGACTGTGCGGTGGTGGGGGCATCGACCGACCCGTCGGGTGGTCGCTGACCCGCACCACCGCCCCAGCGCACTGGACCCCTGCCCGGATCGGCGACCTGCACGATCGGACCGCGCTCGCCACCGGCGGCAGCAGTGGCATCGGCCGGGAAACCTCCCGGGTCCTGCCGGCCGGCCACGGCACCCGGGTCCTGCCGGCCGGCCACGGCACCCGGGTCCTGCCGGCCGGCCGTGGTCAGGACCAGCTCGACCGCGCGGTCTGCGGTCCGGGGAACCCGGCGCACTGCCGGACCTCGGCTCGCCGGCCTCGATCACGCAGGTGAGCGCGGGGCTCGCGGGGACGGCGACAATCAACCTGCTGATCAACAACGCCGGTGTCAGGAACGTCCGGGACCGTCGTACCACCGCGGACGGCTGCTCCTGGTTCGACGGCCTGCTCGACATCGTCGTGCTCCGCTTCCTTGGTGTGCCCGCCACCGGTCGCCCCGCCCCGATGACGGACGGGGTCGTGGCCGGGCACCACCTCCTTGCCGCAGCTGCCCGCACGTCCGCCCCGGTGTGCCGGCCCGGATCCGCCGGCGGTGCCGTGCTCGAAAAATCGGTGGAGCGGCGCCGCTGCCTGCCGTTACTGTGCTGCTGAACCAAGTCGTCGGCTTGAGGACGTGCCGTTGTACATCCGGTGAGATTTCCCGAGCGCTGATTCGCCGCGCGTCGCGCAACTGCGCCGCGCTGTTTCCTGCTGCGGACTTTTCACTGAAACGGGTGTATTTCTGTGTTCGAAAACTGGGTGGTCGTACCCCTCTGCCTGCCGCTCGTTCGCCGTCGTTGCCCTGCGTGCGGGTCCGGACGTTTCCGGGCCAGCGGCAAATTCCGGGTCAACGCACACCACAAGCTCGTCGACGCCTGGCTGCTCGCGCTCTGTACCGGGTGCGGGGACACCGCGAAGCTCACCGTCCTGGAACGGAAGAAGGTGCGCGCCGTCCGGCCCGAGCTGCTGGACCGGCTGCACGCCAACGATCTCGGCCTGATCGCGGAGGTGCTCCAGGATCCGGTCGTACAGCGCCGGAATCGCGTCGGCCTCGACTGGACCGGCGCCTGGCGCCTCGACACCGGCGGATCCGAGCAGCGCGACTGCGAGGTGCTCGACGTGTCGGTCCGCTTCGCGGCGCGGATTCCGGTCCGGCCGGTGCGGCTGATCGCCGAAGGGTGCGGTCTTTCGCGGGCCGAGGTCGAAAGGCTGCTCGCCGAAGGGAATCTCGTTTCGGCCGAACGGCTGGAGGGCAAGCTCTCCGGCGATTTCACCTGGACGCTCAAGCGCTGAGCGGGGCGGCGCGCATGTGCCGAAGACGGATCCGGGGTCCACAGCGGACGATCCACGGCAACGTCCTGCCGCGGAATCCCGGGCGGAATCCCCGGGCCGCGCGGCCCGGGGATTCCGCGGGTTGTTACTCGGTGGCCGCTGTGCCGGCCCACTCCGTGGAATCCCTGGTGCCGGATCGGTGGCCGGATTCATGCTGGTTCGGCGGTCCCGGCCGGGGCGGTGTTCGTGTCCACTGTGGATGGGAGGCGGAGAGGTGCGGCGGGACGCCGATGTGATTGTGGTGGGAGCGGGCTGCACGGGTCTGTCCGTCGCCTGGCACCTCGCGGCTCGCGGGGTCGAGGTACTGGTACTCGACCGGCAGCCGGAACCGGAGGCAGAGCAGGGCACGATCGGGTTCCTCGTGGCCGACGGCGACCTGGCCCCGCACCGGGGCGCACTGCGCTCGCTGCGGCTCTGGCGGGAGCTGGAGGCCACCGCCGGCATCGAGGTGCTCACCCGCACCGGCGGGATCGTCCACGGCGATTCCGCCGAGCTGGACCTGCTGGCCTGGGTCGCGGACGCCGCGGGCAGCCCGGGTCGGTGGCTCCCGCCGGAGGAGGCCGTCGAGCGGTGGCCGGGAATCCGGTACGGCTCGCGGATCTTCTTCCACCCGCTGGGCGGACGGCTGGACACCGCGGCCGCGGCGGCGGCGCTGCAGCGGCTGAGCCGCCGTGCGGACGGGGTGGTGCTGCGAGCCGGGGAACAGGTGACTGCGATCAGCGCACGGGGCGAAGACGGGGTCGAGGTCCGCAGCGAGAGCCGCGGCTATTGCGCGCGCCGGGTCGTGGTCGCGGCAGGCGTGGCGTCCGCCCGCCTTGCCGACGGGTTCCTGTCGCTGCCGCCGTTGTTCTCGGCACGCGAGGAATCGGTGTTTTTCGCCCCGGTGCGGGAGGGCCTGCCGTGGCCGGTCGTCCGGCACGTGCTCGGCGAGACCGAATGTGCCATCGGAGGATTCCCGGCGGCCGTTCGTGGCGCACCGGCGGCGCGTGGCGGGGTGGCGGCGCGGTTCGAGACGGCCGATCCGGACGACGCGGGCCGGTCGGCGCGGGACCGCGCGCTGTGCCGCTACGTCCGGGACCATCTGCCGGGGCTCGACGCGGCCCCGGAGCCGTCCGCCGGCCGTGGTTACACCTTCGCGCGCAAGCCGGTGTTCGCCCGCTCGGGTCCGGTGGTGGCCGCGGCCGGTTTCTCCGGGGACCAGTTCGCGCTGCTGCCCGCGGTCGGCCGGGCGGTGGCCGAACTCTCGATCACGTCCGATCCGCATCCGACCGGTCTCGCCTCCTGAACCGGCCCGCATTCCTCCCCGGATCGTGGGGGTGCCCGAATTAACTGGTTTGGACCTCTTCGCGTCGATTCACGGAAACCGTTGTGCCGCAACCTCCGAACGTCGGTTCCTCAGATGGCGGGACAGCGGCCCGGCATTCTCCCGGATCGCGTAGACAGGTGGGCGACACCGGTGTACTTCTGGCTCCGGCGGATTTCGGGAGCGGGTCTGGGGTAGTGGATGACGGGTTTCCTGGTACGGCGGGCCATGCAGGCACTCGTCGTCGTGGTGCTCGTCGCCGTGCTCACCTTCGTGCTCCTGCAACTGCTGCCCGGCGGGCCGGCACGGGCGATCCTCGGGCCGAAGGCGACCGCGCTGCAGATCCGGACATACCTGCACGACAACGGGTACGACCGGCCGTTGCCTGCCCGGTTTCTCGCTTGGGCGGGCCGGGTGCTGCACGGCGATCTCGGCTACTCCTACAAGCTCAACCAGCCGGTGACCGAAGTGATCGCGGAGCACCTGCCGAAAACTATCCTGCTGATGGCGCTTTCGACAGCAGTTGCGCTGCTGGTCGCGTTGCCGCTGGGCGTGTACCAGGCGCGCAACCGCGGCCGGGCCGGTGACCACCTCGCCACCGGCGTCTCGTTCGCGTTCTACGCGATGCCGAGTTTCTTCCTCGGCGAAGTGCTCGTGCTGGTGTTCGCCGTGCAGCTGCAGTGGCTGCCGCCGGTCGCGCCGAACGGCGACTCGATCGGCGAGATCCTCGCGCAGGCGCCCTCACTCGTGCTGCCGGTGCTCACCCTGGCACTGGTGACGGTCGCGTCGTTCAGCCGCTACGCCCGGTCCTCGGTGATGGAGAACCTGAGCCAGGACTACGTCCGCACGGCGCTCGCGGGCGGCGCGAGCGGACGGCAGGTATTGACCCGGCACGTCCTGCGCAATTCGCTGGTCCCGATCGTCACGTTGCTCGGCCTTTCGCTGCCGTCGCTGTTCGCCGGTGCCCTGATCACCGAATCGGTCTTCAACTACCCGGGCATGGGTTTCACGTTCATCCAGGGGGCACAGGTGCACGACTATCCGCTGCTGCTGGGGATCGGTCTCGTCGTCGCAGTGGCCACGGTCGCCGGTTCGCTGCTCGCCGATCTCGGCTACGCAGTGCTCGACCCGAGAGTGAAGTACTGATCCGCATGACAACTGCCGCGCTTCCCGCCCGCCGTCCCGGTTTCCGCGCTGCCGCGCGGATTTTCCTGGAGCACCGGCTCGCCGTCGGCGGTGCGGTGCTGCTGCTGTTGTTCGTCGCCTTCTGCTTCCTCGGCCCGCTCGTGTACCACACCGAGCAGGTGGCCACGAATCTCGCGGGTGCCGATCTGCCGCCGGGCCCAGGACATCCGCTCGGCACCGACGACGTGGGTTACGACGAGCTGGGCAGGCTCATGGCGGGCGGGCGGACTTCGCTGGAGATCGGCGTCGCCGCCGCGCTGCTGGCCACCGTCTTCGGTACGCTGTGGGGCGCGATCGCGGGCTACGTCGGCGGTTTCGCGGACGCGGTGATGATGCGGATCGTGGACACCTTCCTGGCCATCCCGACGCTGTTCTTCCTGCTGATCCTCGCCGCCATCTTCACCCCGACGGTCAGCCTGCTCATCGTGGTGGTGTCGTTCGGTGCGTGGCTGAGCCCGGCCCGGCTGGTGCGTGGCGAGACGTTGTCGCTGCGCACCCGCGAGTACGTGCAGGCGGTGCGGATGATGGGTGGTGGCGGCCGCCGTGCGGTGCTGCGGCACGTGCTGCCCAACGCGGTCGGCACGATCGTGGTGAACGCGACGTTCCAGGTCGCCGACGCGATCCTGCTGGTGGCCTCGCTCAGCTACCTCGGACTGGGCATCGCGCCACCGCACGCGGACTGGGGCAACATGCTCGCCGGCGGCGCGGACGCCGTGCAGAACGGCTACTGGTGGCTCATCCTGCCGCCGGGATTCGCGATCATGCTCGTGGTCGTCGCGTTCAACCTGCTCGGCGACGCCCTGCGCGACGCGCTCGAAGTGCGGCTGCGGAGGCGCTGACATGACTGTCGACAGGACGGCTGAAACGGTTGCCGGACCGGCTCCGGTGCTCCGGATCTCCGACCTGCGCACCACGATCGACGTACGGGACGGCGTGGTGCGGCCGGTCGACGGCGTGACGCTGGAGGTCGGCCGTGGAGAGCTGCTCGGCCTCGTCGGCGAGTCCGGCTCCGGCAAGACGATGACCGCACTGTCGATCCTGCGGCTGCTGCCGCCCGGCGGGCGCATCGCCTCCGGCCGGGTGCTGCTCGGCGGGGACCTCGACCTCGCGACGCTGCCGGAACCGCAGCTTCGCCAGGTCCGCGGCGGCCGGATCGGGACGGTGTTCCAGGACCCGATGACCTCGCTCAACCCGGCTGTTCCGATCGGCCGCCAGGTGAGCGAGCCACTGGCACTGCACTCCGGGCTTTCGCCGGGTGAGCTGGCCCGGCGCGCGGTGGAGATGCTGGAGCTGGTGGGCCTGCCGGACGCGGCCCGGCGGGTGAAGGCCTATCCGCACCAGCTTTCCGGTGGCATGCGGCAGCGCGTGATGATCGCCCGCGCACTGATCTGCGAGCCGGAGCTGCTGATCGCGGACGAGCCGACGACCGCACTCGACGTGACCGTGCAGCACCAGATCCTCGAACTGATCGACGAGCTGCGGGCCCGGCTGGGCATGGCGGTGATCCTGGTGACGCACGACCTCGGCGTGGTCGCGGGCAGGGCGGACCGGGTGGCCGTGCTGTACGCCGGGAAGATCGCCGAGCTGACCGGCACCAGGGCGTTGTTCGGCAACCCGCGCCACCCGTACACCGAGGCGCTGTTCGAGGCACTGCCGGAAAACGCGACCGGCAGGCTCTACAGCATTCCCGGCCTTCCGCCGGATCTGCGGGAACCGTTGTCCGGCTGCCGGTTCGCGCCGCGCTGCCGGTACGCGACCGACGAATGCCGGGCCACCGAACCGGAACTGGCCGCCGAAGCACCGGGACACGAGTTCGCGTGCTTCCACCCGGTCGGCGAGCCGGGCGAGGTGACGCCGACCGCGGTGACCCGGGTGTCCGAGCCGGGTCCGGTCCCCGGCACCGCCGAGGCGGGCACGCGGCCGCTGCTGCAGGTGCAAGACCTGGTCAAGGATTTCCCGGTCACCTCGGGTGCGGTACTGCGGCGGCGGGCAGGCACGGTGTCGGCGGTCGCGGGCGTGAGTTTCACCGTCGCGGCGGGGGAGACCTTCGGTCTGGTCGGCGAATCCGGGTGCGGGAAGACGACAGTGGGCCGCGCTGTGGTCGGGCTCGACACGCCGACCTCGGGGCAGATCCGCTTCGACGGCGATGGTGCGCCGCGGCCGGGCCGGGACACGCATCTGGTGTTCCAGGACCCGTACGCCGCACTCGATCCGCGGATGCGGGTCGGTGAGGTGGTGGCCGAACCGCTGGCGATCCACGGTTCCGGCAGCCGGGTGCAGCGTCGCGAGCGCGCGCGTGAGCTGCTGGCCGAGGTGGGCCTGCCGGCCGGCGCGGCGCAGCGGTACCCGCACGAGTTCTCCGGCGGTCAACGGCAACGTGTCGGTCTTGCCCGTGCGCTGGCGCTGGAACCGAAGCTGATCGTGGCGGACGAACCGGTGTCCGCATTGGACGTTTCGGTACAGGCGCAGATCCTGAACCTGATGAACGAACTGCGCGAACGGCACGGCCTCACCTATGTACTGATCTCGCACGACCTTTCCGTGGTGCGCTACCTCGCGCAGCGGATCGGCGTGATGTACCTGGGCAAGCTGGTCGAATCCGGTCCGGCCGAGCGGGTCTGGCGCTCGCCGCGGCATCCGTACACGCGTGGTCTGGTCGACACCGTGCCGGTGGCCGATCCGTGGGCCGCCCGCACGCCGTCGCGCGGTGTGGCGGGGGAGCTGCCGTCCGCGCTGGACCCGCCTTCCGGCTGCCGTTTCCGCACGCGATGCCCGTTCGCGCAGGAGATCTGCGCGGTCGAGGAACCGCTGCCCCGCTCCTTCGGCGACGGTCACGAGGCCGCCTGCCACTTCCCGCTCGACGCCGCAGCGGCCGTGCCGCCGGCGAAGATCCACCAAGGAGGAACCCGATGAGACTGCGCAGGGCGCTGGCGATCCCGGCGGTGCTGATCGCGGCACTGGCCACGGCGTGCGGCGGAGGCAGCGGCGACAGCGGCGGGAAACCCGTCGAGGGCGGCACGGCGGTCTTCGCCGAATCGCCCGGAGCCCAGCCGAACTGGATCTTCCCGTTCCAGGATTCCGCGCACAACAGCGGTTACGCCACCGCCGATCTGCAGCAGCTGATGTACCGCCAGCTGTACTGGTTCGGCGATGCCAACGGCAGCACCGGCGTGAACACCCGCAAGAGCCTCGCCGATCCGCCGGTGTACCGCGAGGCCAACAGCGAGGTCGTCGTGAACATCAAGCCCTACCGGTGGTCCGACGGTTCCACCGTGTCGGCCAAGGACGTCGTGTTCTGGATGAACCTGATGTTCGCGGAAAAGGCCAACTGGTACCAGTACGTGCCGGGGCAGTTCCCGGACAACGTCAAGTCGGTCACCCAGACCGGCCCGCAGCAGGTCACCTTCCGGCTCAACGGTTCGTACTCGCCGACCTGGTTCACCGGGCAGGAGCTGGCGCAGATCGCGCCGATCCCGCAGGCGTGGGACAAGACCTCCGACGCCGGTGCCCCCGGCAGCGGCGGCTGCACGACCGATCGTGCCAAGTGCGACGCGGTGTACAAGTACTTGTACGCCAAGAGCAAGAACCTCTCGACCTACGCCACCGATCCGCTGTGGCAGGTCGTGGACGGGCCGTGGCATCTGACGAGCTTCGACGCCGAGGGCAACATCAGCTTCGACCCGAACCCGAAGTACAGCGGTCCGGACAAGCCGCACCTGGCGCACTACAAGATGCAGCCGTTCACCAGCACCACCGCGGAGTTCAACGCACTGCGCGCGGGCAAGACCATCTCGGTGGGCTCGGTGCAGGGTGCGAACCTGCCGCAGAAGCAGGCCAACGAGAACCTGCCGTCCACGAACCCGTTGCAGGCCAACTACAACCTGGTGCCCGCCTACGGCTGGGGCTGGGCTTCGACGTTGCTGAACATGGCCAATCCGGCAGCAGGCGGCGCGTTCAACCAGCTCTCCGTGCGCCAGGCGCTGCAGCAGACCCTGGACCAGAAGACGGACGTGGATGTCGCCTACCGCGGCTACGCCACCCAGACGACCGGCCCGGTCCCGACCCATCCGGACAACGCGTACGTGACCGCCACCGAGCGCGGTGACGGCCCGTACCCGTTCGACAAGGCCAAGGCCCGGTCCCTGCTGACCGCGCACGGCTGGGCACTGCAGAACGGCGCCATGACGTGCACCCGGCCGGGCACCGAGCCGAACCAGTGCGGCCCCGGCGTCGCGGCGGGCACCCGGCTGGAGTTCACGCTGCTGTATTCGACGGGCAACCCGGCGTACGGCCGGATCGTGCAGCAGTGGAAGACCGACGCCGCCGAGGCGGGCATTGTGCTGAACCTCAAGGGCGAAGAGTTCAACGCACTGCTCGGCGACATCAGCGACTGCCACGGCTCCGGTCCGGCGTGCGACTGGCAGATGGCGGACTTCGGGTACCAGGAGTACAACGCCGTGCCCACCGGTGACCAGCTGTTGCTCCCCGGCTCGACGGGCAACGTCGGCAACTACAACGATCCGCAGCTGAACAAGCTGATCGACGCCACCCTGCACAGCGACGACAAGAACGCGTTCGCGGAGTACGAGGACTACGCCGTCCGCACCCTGCCCGGCCAGATCAACATGCCGATGCGCTCGGCGATCGAGGTCGTGGCGAAGGATCTCGGCGGCGTTTCCTTCCCGGCGGTCCAGACCGCGCGCGCCCCGGAGGAGTGGTACTTCACGAAGTGACCCGGCCGCCGTCG
Organism: Amycolatopsis ultiminotia; assembly: GCF_039536925.1. Taxonomy (NCBI): domain Bacteria; kingdom Bacillati; phylum Actinomycetota; class Actinomycetes; order Pseudonocardiales; family Pseudonocardiaceae; genus Amycolatopsis; species Amycolatopsis ultiminotia. Next base: position 551,421 of record NZ_BAAAZN010000001.1, read on the forward strand.
TGCGCCTCAGGCCGCGGGACGCTTGGCCAGGCCGGTTCCCGCGGCCAGCAGCGCGAGGCAGGCGGTGCCGACGAAAACGTTGGCGTGCATGCCGAGCACCTTTGGCGACTGGTCGGCGAATTCCTCGTCGACGACTGCGGTACCGGGGAACAGCGTGGCGCCGTACATGCCGAGCCACGGTGTCGACAGGAGTGCGGCGGCGACGCGCAGGTTGCGGTCCGCGTCACCTCGGCGGGACCTGAGCAGCGCGATCCCGATGCCGCCGAGCAGGCCGCTCATGACGATGTACTGGGCGTCGTGGAACTTGGCGTGTTCCGGCCACCGGGGGTTGCGCAGGTGCTGGCGGGCGCTCGCCGGGATGAGGAAGTCCGCGGCCAGTGCGCTGCCGGCGGTCACCGCGCCGACCAGGCCGATCAGTGCCCGTCCGGCCCGTCGTCGGCGGTTTTCGCTCCGCTGTGCTTTCGTGATCATGTATCCACCAAAGCACCTCTACCTCGGTGGAGGTCAAGCCGGGTTCCGGGACCTGTCCCGGGCGGGCGGGGATAGGCTGGCGCAGCCGGTGGACCGACCATTCGGGGACTGGGGGCGAGGTGCCGGAGTACGCGGGCGGGGTGGTCCGGCTGACCGTGTCGGACGGTCCGGCACAGGGCACCGTGCACGAGTTCGGCGGCCGCGCGACCTGCCTGCTCGGGCGTTCCCGTGACTGCGATCCGCGGCTGCCTGCCGAGGACGATCGGGTGTCGCGGCACCACTGCCTGCTCGACATCAACCCGCCGGACGTGCGGGTGCGGGATTTCGGCAGCCTCAACGGGACCTTCGTCAACGGTGCGGAGATCGGCAGGCGCGCGCCGGGACAGACCCCGGAGCAGGCGGCCCGGACGGCGTTCCCGGAGCGGGACCTGCACGACGGCGACGAACTCCGGATCGGGCGCACGACGGTGCGGGTCACCATCGTCCCCGCGGTACCGCGGATGCGGCCCGCCCCGGCCCGGTCGGTGGATCCGGTGGCCGGGGTGCCCGGGTACGAGGTGCTGAGCGAGCTGGGCAGGGGTGGCCAGGGCGTGGTCCACCTGGCCCGGGAACATGCGACCGGTGACCTGGTCGCGCTCAAGATCCTGCATCCGGTCGTGGCCGCCACCGCCCGTGCGCGCGAGCAGTTCCTGCGGGAGATCACCGCGATCCGGGATCTGCGGCATCCGAACATCGTGCGGTTCCGGGAGACCGGGGAGTGCGGCGCGGCCTTCTACCTCGTGTGCGACTACTGCCGGCACGGCAGTCTCGACCACCTGCTCGAGCGCAGGGGCGGCACGCTGCCGCCGGACGAGGCGGTCGCGGTGACCCGGCAGATCCTGGACGGGCTGGATCATGCGCACGAGCACGGCGGCTCCGGCGGGGGACTGGTGCACCGGGACGTCAAACCGGCCAACATCCTGCTCGCCGGGCTTCCCGGTCCCGGTCGTGCTCCGGTGGTGCGGATCAGCGATTTCGGACTGGCGAAGGCGTTCGACAACGCGGGCCTTTCGGGCCTGACGCGGACCGGGGACGTGGCGGGGACGCTCGCCTACATGCCGCGCAGCCAGCTGGTCGACTACAAGTACGCCAAGCCGGAGGTGGACGTGTGGGCCGCGGCGGCCACCCTGTACCGGATGCTGACCGGCACCACACCGCGGAACTTCCCGGCAGGCGTGGACCCGATCGTGGTCCTGCTGAACAAATCCGCGGTATCCCTGCGGCGGCGCAACCGGGCCGTTCCGCGCCGGCTGGCGCAGGTGATCGACGAGGCGCTGGTCGACCGCCCGCAGATCGCGGTCACCACCGCCGGGGAGTTCCGGCAGCGCCTCGATCGGGCCTGGCCGGAGGAGGCTTCGTGAGCGGAGCTTCCCCGGCGGAGCGGATCGGGCCCGGTGGTTCCGGCAGGTCCTCGTGCGCTTTCGTCCTCCGGCATGGATGATGGTCCGGGTTGAGCAGCCAGCCCTCGATCGTTCGGTGCCCTCCGGCGCGTGCCGGGGTGGCTGATGAGGGGAACACTGCGATGAGCGAGCTGACCAGGCCCGGGGCGGATCCGCCGGGGATGCTTCGCATCGGCCGGGACGACCGGCCCCCGGCAGTGGTGCTGACCGTGCGCGGCGACATCGACACGGTCACCGCTCCCCAGGTGACCGCGGCGGTTGCCGACGCCGCGGCCGACGGACCGCCGGTGCTGGTGCTCGACCTGACCGAGGTGGAGTTCCTGGCGTCTCCTGGGCTGACCGCGTTGCTGATCATCCGCCGGGACCTGCCTGCCGGGACTGCGTTGCGCATCGTCGCCGCCGGGCGGGCGACGTTGCGGCCGATTCAGCTCACCGGGCTGCAGCAGAGCCTGCCGCTGTATCCGACGCTCGGGGCGGCACTGGCCGGGCCGTGATCACCGCGGGTCCGCCGCGGCCCTGCGATGGAGCACCACCAGCGCGACGTCGTCCTGCGCGGGCCGGAAACCCACCATCTCGGCCATGATGCGGGCACAGGCGCGTTCGGGGTCCTCGGCCCGGACGAGTCCGGCGAGCTGCCGCATCCCGTCGTCGACCGGCCGGTCGCGGCGCTCGACCAGTCCGTCGGTGTAGAAGACGGCGACGGTGCCCGGCGGCAGCTCCACCACGGTGCTGCGCCGCCGAGCAGCCTCGGTGGTCAGGCCGATCGGCGGGTCGGGCGGAGCGGGCACGAGCTGCGCAGGCCCGCCGGGCGAGACCACGACCGGTGGCAGGTGCCCGGCGAGTGACAGCGAGAGGCGCTCGTACCCGGCGTCGAGCACACCGTAGGCGACCGTCGCCATTACGCCGTGTTCGAAATGGTTGGCCTTGCGGTTCAGTTTGCCGAGGACCTCGGCCGGATCGTCGCAGTCGAGCGCGTAGGCGCGCAGTGCGCTGCGCAGCCTGCCCATCACCACGGCCGCGTCCAGTCCGTGCCCGGACACGTCGCCCATGACGATCCCGATCCGGTTTCCCGGCAGCTGGAAGAGGTCGTACCAGTCCCCGCCGAGCCGCGCGTCCGCGCCCGGTACGTAACGCGCCGCCAGGCCGAGCCCCTCGAACTCCGGCAGTGTGCCGGGCAGCAGGCTGCGCTGCAGTGCGATGGTGGCCGCTTGGTCCTGCCGCAGCACCTCGGACCGGATGGTGGCCGCCAGGCGGTCGGCGAGCAGCCGGAGTGTCTCGATGTCGGTGGTGGTGAACCGGCGCGGCCGCACGGATCCGACGTGCAGCACCCCGATCAGGTCGGGGCCGTCGAGCATCGGCACGCCGAGCATGGTGTGCAGGCCGCGCTGCCACAGCAAGGAGTTGCGTACCGTGGTCTCGTCGACCCGGTCGATCACGAACGGTTCGCGGCGCGCGGCCACCGTGCCGGCGAAGCCCTCGCCGACCGGCACCCGCACCCCCTGGTAGACCTCCTCTTCGATGCCCACCGCGGCGACCGCGACGAGGTGCTGCCAGCGGGGTTCGTGCCGCAGCACCGTGGCCGTGTCGACCTCGAGGACGGTGCAGGCCCGCGCGAGCGCCTCGGTGAGCTGCTCGTCCAGCCCGCCGTCGCCCGCCCCGGCTCCGGTGATCTCGTTGAGCAGGGTGCGGGATTCGGGCTCCGGCGCCGGGTGCGTCATGGGCTGACGGTAGCCCCAGTTCGCATTCGTCGGACTCGTGAGGTGTGAGGTCGTGTGGCGGTGGGTATGTGGGCTCGGTGGAGGGGCGAGTGCGGAAAGGGGCGAAGGTGCCAGATCCCGGCCCCGGGGCGGAAGAGGCGCCCTGGGTGATGGACTTGCGGGGAACCGGTCCCTCGGCTCTCGCCCAGGTCCGCGGCTGGGCCAGGGGTTTGCTGGTCAGCCTGGCCCCCGAGCACCTCTCGGACGTCCTGATGGTCGTCGAGGAACTCACCGCGAACGCCTATGAGCACACCGACGGCCCCCATTGCGCGCGACTGACCGCGCTCGCGCGACCGTGCCTGGTGGTGATCGAGGTGGACGACCCGCAGCGTGCCCGTCCGGTGGTCCGCCAACCGGACGTGACGAGCCTGCGCGGCCGCGGAATGCAGCTCGTCGACCGGCTCGCCGACATCTGGGGCGTGCACGAGAACCCCGAAGGGAAGACGGTGTGGGCGCGGCTGGGCTGCGGGATCCCGATGCGGGACTCCTGCGACTCTCCGTCCGGCTGATCGCGGTACGGGCTGCCGCAGGGCCGGCGCCCGGCGTCCGCCTCGCGCAATCCGCACGGTCCGGACCCCTGGTCGACGTGCGGACCGGCGCGGCCACCCGGTGTGGCCCGGACCCGGCACCGACCGCCCGGCCGGTCAGATGTAGCCGCCGGCGTCCATTGCGGCCACCACGGTGCGGAAGCCGGCGATCGCGGCGCCGGTGACGTAGTCGCCGGGTGCGCCGTGGTCCTCGGCGGTGGCCAGGCAGGTGGTGTGGATGTCCGCCATGATCTCCTGCAAAGCCTGGTCCGTGCGCTCGAAGCTCCACCGCTCACGCGCCGCGTTCTGGCGCATTTCCAACCCCGAGGTGGCCACTCCGCCGGCATTGGCGGCTTTGCCGGGGCCGAGCGCCACGCCCGCCTCGCGGAACACCTGCAGCGCCGCGGGCGTGCAGGGCATATTGGCCCCTTCGGCGACCGCGAGCAGGTCGTTCTTCACGAGCGTGCGCGCGTCCTGTTCGCCGAGCTCGTTCTGGGTGGCACAGGGCAGCGCGACGGTTCCGGGTACTTCCCACGGCGTTCCGCCGGGCACGTACCGGGCCGAGGGCACGTGGTCCGGGTACTCGGAGAGCCGGCCACGACGGGCGACCTTCAGCTCGTGCAGCACGTCGAGGTCGATGCCGCGCGGATCGTGCAGGAAGCCGCCGGAATCCGAGCAGGTCACGGGATTCGCGCCCAGTGCGCGGAGTTTCGCGATCGCGTGGAAGGCGACGTTGCCCGAGCCGGAGACGATCGCGGTGCGCCCGTCGAGGTCCTTCCCACCGGCGGTGAGCATCGCGTCGAGGAAGTACACCGTGCCGTAGCCGGTCGCCTCCGGCCGCGCGGGAATCCCGCCGAGCAACGGGTCCTTGCCGGTGAGCGTGCCGGCCGCGTAGCGGTTGGTGAGCCGCTTGTACTGCCCGAACAGGTAGCCGATCTCGCGCGAGCCGACGCCGATGTCGCCTGCCGGTACATCGGTTTCCGGGCCGATGTGCCGGTGCAGTTCGGTCATGAACGACTGGCAGAACCGCATGATCTCGGCGTCGCTGCGGCCGGCCGGATCGAAATCGGACCCGCCCTTCCCCGCCCCGAGCCCGAGCCCGGTCAGCGCGTTCTTGAAGATCTGCTCGAAGGCGAGGAACTTCACCGTGCCGAGGGTGACGTCGCGGTGGAACCGCAGACCGCCCTTGTACGGCCCGAGTGCGGAGCTGAACTCGACCCGGTAACCGCGGTTCACGTGCACGCGGCCGTCGTCCCCGGTCCAGACGACCCGGAACATCAGGTGCCGTTCCGGCTCGCACAGCCGTTCCAGCATGGCCGCATCGCGCAGGCCGGGATCACGGTGCAGGGCGGGCTGGATCGCTTCGAGCACCTCGGCCACCGCCTGGTGGAACTCCGGTTCGGCCGGATTCCTCCGGACGATCTGCTCGTACAGCGCCTGATCGAAGGTCATCCCGCGACGATGCCATGCGCCCGCCGCGGACGCAGCCCCTCAAACCTCCGGCCCGGACCAAGTGGGACAGCTCACACACCGGCAGCCGGCGCCGCGGCAGGGCACCGCCGTCGGCCGGCTCGGCTGCCGCGGTCACGTCACGCCGCACTGTGCGCACAGCCCGTCACCCCGCAGCCCTAGAAGTCCACAGTGGACTCGTGCCGGCAGCTCGCCGTTGACTGAGCACCCGCTGTCCAGCTATTCTCGATATACGGAAGAAAAATTCCGCACTACGAAATTTTAGGTCAGAGATCCGAGGAGCCGAGGTATCCGATGACCGATCCCGCCGGGGCGCGCCGCGAGCTGCGCTACACCGCCAACCTGTCGATCCTGTTCACCGAGCTCCCGCTGCTCGAGCGTGCGCAGGCCGCTCGGGCGGCGGGTTTCACCGCTGTCGAGTACTGGTGGCCGTTCGCGGTCGCGGATCCGGGGCGGGACGAGGTCGGCCAGTTCGTCCGGTCGATCGAACAGGCCGGCGTGCAGCTGACCGGGCTCAACTTCTACGCCGGAGACATGGCGGCAGGGGAGCGTGGCCTGGTCTCCTGGGTCGGCCGGGAGGAAGAATTCGCGGTGAGCCTCACCATTGCACTTGACATCGCGGAGAAGCTCGGGTGCCGCAGCTTCAACGCGTTGTACGGCAACCGGATCGACGGGGTGGAACCGTCCGAACAGGACGAACTCGCGAGAGCGCAGCTGCGTACCGCGGCGGAGGCGGCCGCGGGGATCGGTGCGCAGCTGGTGCTCGAACCGCTGTCCGGCACGCCGGACTACCCGCTCAAGACGGCCGCCGACGCGCTGGCCGTGCTGGACGAGCTCGGGCTGGACAACGTGCTGCTGCTTGCCGACCTCTACCACCTCGCGGTCAACGGCGACGACCTCGATGCCGTGATCGCCGGGCACACCCCGCGCATCGGGCACGTGCAGATCGCCGACGCACCGGGCAGGCACCAGCCGGGTACCGGAAAGCTGGAGCTGACCGGATATCTGGAGAAGCTGCAGGCGGCAGGCTACCGCGGACACGTGGGCATCGAATACCGGCCGGACGGTTCCACAGTGGACTCATTGGGCTGGCTTCCGTTCGAGCGAAGGGGAAACTGATGAGCAGGATCGGCTTCATCGGCCTTGGCGTGATGGGCACGCCGATGGCCGCGCACCTGGCAGGCGCGGGACACGAGGTGAGCGGGTTCGACCTGAACGCCGAAGCGCTCGCGAAGCTGACCGCGGCAGGCGGGCAGGCGGCCGCGGACGTGGCCGACGCGGTCGGCGACGCAGAAGTGGTGATCACCATGCTGCCGGACCACCCGCAGGTGGCGCAGGTGGTGCTCGCCCCTGGCGGCATCCTCGACCACGTCCGGCCCGCCACGCTGCTCGTGGACATGAGCACCATCCGGCCGGAGACCTCCATCGAGGTCGCGAAAGCCGGTGCGGACAAGGGGATCCGGGTGCTGGACGCGCCGGTCTCCGGTGGCCAGGCCGGTGCCGAGCAGGCGGCACTGTCCATCATGGCCGGTGGGGACGCGGCGGATTTCCTGGCCGCGAAACCGGTCTTCGACGTACTGGGCACGACGGTCGTGCACGTCGGCCCGCACGGCGCGGGCCAGGTCGTGAAGGCGGCGAACCAGCTGGTGGTCGGCGGGATCTACGGGCTGGTCGCGGAGGCGATCGTACTGCTGGAGGCGTCCGGAGTGGACGCAGCAACCGGGCTCGACGTGCTGGCGGGCGGGCTCGCCGGCAGCCGGATCCTCGAACTCAAGCGGACCTCGATGGTGGCGCGGGAATTCCGGCCCGGCTTCCGGATCGACCTGCACCACAAGGACATGGGCATCGCGCTCGCCGCGGCCCGGCAGTCCGGCGTGGCACTGCCGATGACCGGGCTGGTGGCGCAGCTCGTCGCGGCGGCGCGGGCGAGGGGGCACGGCTCGCTCGACCACTCGGCGCTGCTGAAAGTCGTCGAAGAACTGTCCGGCCGATCCCTGCAGGAGGCATGACCATGGCCAGAGTCCCGGCGATGCGAGCGGTGGTCGACGTGCTGGCCGACGAGGGCGTGGACGTCGCCTTCGGCTGTCCTGGTGCGGCGATCCTGCCGCTGTACGACGCCCTGCAGGGCAGCGGTGTCGAACACCTGGTGGTGCGCCACGAGGAAGGCGCCACGCACATGGCCGACGGCTGGGCCCGCACCACCGGCAACGTCGGCGTCGCGATCGGCACGTCCGGTCCGGCCGGTACCAACATGATCACCGGCCTGTACACCGCGCACGCCGACTCCGTCCCGATCCTGTGCATCACCGGGCAGGCCGCGTCGGCGAAGCTGCACCAGGAGGCGTTCCAGGCGGTCGACATCGTGGAGATCGCGAAACCGGTCACGAAGTGGGCGGTACAGGTGAAGGAGGCCGCGCAGCTGCCGTGGATCTTCCGCGAAGCGTTCCGGGTGGCCCGCTCCGGCCGTCCCGGGCCGGTGCTCATCGACCTGCCGATCGACGTGCAGAAGCAGGAAATCGAATGGGATCCGGCGATCGATTCCGCACTGCCGGTCGCCACCGTGACACCGGCCCCGGCCAGGGTCGAACGGGCACTGGACCTGCTGCTCGCGGCGGAACGTCCGCTGATCCTCGCCGGCGGCGGCGTGGTGCTCGGCGAGGCGAGTGACCGGTTGCGCGAGGTGGCCGAGCGGCTCGGCATCCCGGTCGGCATCACGTTGATGGGCAAGGGAAGTTTCCCGGAGGACCACGAGCTGTTCGCCGGTATGGCGGGCATCCAGACCTCGCAGCGGTGGGCGAACGCGGCGTTGCTGGAGTCCGATCTGGTGCTCGCGCTCGGTGCGCGGTTCGGCGACCGGCACACCGGCGAACTGTCGGTGTACCGCGGGGACCGGAAGTTCATCCAGGTGGACATCGAACCGACCCAGCTGGGCAAGGTGTTCGGCCCGGACCTCGGTGTGGTGTCCGGTACCCGGGAGTTCCTGGGGGCACTGCTGGATGCGCTGGACGGGCGCGAAATCACCGGGGACCGCACGTGGGTGAAGCGTCTCGGTGAGCTGAAGGCGGAGCTGCCGCGCCGGGAGGACTTCGACGACCGGCCGATCAAGGCGCCGCGGGTGTTCAAGGAGCTCAACGAGTGCTTCGGCCCGGAGACCTACTTCGTCACCGCGATCGGGCTGTACCAGATCTGGTCCGGGCAGTTCCAGCGTGCGCACCTGCCGCGGCACTACCAGGTGTGCGGGCAGGCCGGTCCGCTCGGCTGGGAAATCCCGGCCGCGATCGGGGTGAAGAAGGCCCGCCCGGACGCCGAGGTGGTGGGGGTGGTCGGCGACTACTCGTTCCAGTTCCTGGTGGAGGAACTGGCCGTGGCCGCGCAGTACGACGTGGGCTTCGTGCTGGTGATGCTCAACAACGAGTACCTCGGCCTGATCCGCCAGGCGGAGACCGGTTACGCGATGAACTACCAGGTCGACATCCACTACGACGAGCACGGCACGGACAACGTGAAGATCATGCAGGCCTACGGCTGCTCCGGCACCAGGGTGGTCGAACCGGGGGAAATCCGCGGATCGCTGGACTGGGCCCGCAAGGAGGCGGAGCGCACCCGCCGCCCGGTACTGGTCGAGATCATGATCGAACGCGAGGCGAACGCCGCGATGGGCACCGCACTGAACACGGTCCGGGAATTCGAAGCGACCGGCTGAGCCACCCCGGACCGCGGAAGATGAGCGGGGTGAGTCGACAGGGAAGGCCGCCTGGCCCGGGGAAGGCGAGTTGGGAGGGGAGGGTTCCCCGGGCTGGGGGGAGGCGGCTTGGCTCGGGGGAGGCGAGTTGGGAGGGGAGGGTTCCCCGGGCTGGGGGGAGGCGACTTGGCTCGGGGGAGGCGAGTTGGGAGGGGAGGGTTCCCCGGGCTGGGGGGAGGCGACTTGGCTCGGAAAGCGGGCTGACAGGGGAGGAGACCGGTCCGGGACGGACATGGTGCATGCTGGTCCGGCGACCGGCGACCGGCGACCGGCGACCGGCGACCGGGCCGTGGTGGGTTCGGTGGGGCGGTGCTGGGGTTCGTGGTGGCCGGAGGTGTGACCGCGGATCGGGTGGGGTTCGGGTGCGCGGTTGGTGGTGCCGGTGCCGGGTCTGTTCCGGCGGTGACGCCGGTTGCACCGGTCGTTGCGGTGCCGCGTAAGGGTTTCTCTTTGCGGGGTCCGGTGCCGGCGGCAGTGTGGTCCGGGGTCGGTCGGTGGTTCCGGCGAGTCCGTGCCGGGACAGCACGCGATCCCGTTCACGGCTCCGGTGCGAGCGGGATGTCCGGCGGGGGCACGGGCTCGGCCGGCCGGCCGGCTTGGACCAGCCAGGCCCGGCCGCTGCCCGGATCGGCGAGGACGGTCTCGGCGGCGGTGGCGATCTCGTCCGGGTCCGCCAGGCGGAGGCCGTGGTCGAGGAGGCTCCGGCGCAGTCCGGCGAGGAGCGGGGTGTCGACCAGTCCGGGGCACAGTGCGTTGATCCGGATGTGGTCGGCTGCCAGCAGGCTGGCCGCCGAGCGGACCAGGCCGACCAGCGCGTGTTTGGCGGCGGCGTAGAACACATCGGGAGAGCCGGTCAGGCCGGCCAGGCTCGAGGTGACGAGGACGGATCCGCCGCCTTGGCGACGCATCGGTGCCAGCACGGCCTGGATGGCGTAGACGGCCCCGTCGAGATTGGTGCGCATCGTTTCGCGGTACTGCCACGCGGTGAAGCCGTCCAGACCGCACCGGCCGGCCGCGCCCGCGGCGAACACCAGGGTGTCCACCCGTCCGAACTCCTGCAGTGCCACCGAAACTGCGCGCTCGCTGTGCTCGGGGATCCCGGCGTCCACCGGTACGAAGAGCCCGCCGGCCGCGTCCGCCACGGCTGCCCCGCGATCGCGGTCGCGGTCCGCGACGACCACTTTCCCCGCGCCGGCGGCGAGCCTGCGGACGATCGCCTCGCCGATTCCGCCCGCGCCGCCGACGACCAGTGCGACCTCGGCCGTCATCGGGCCGCGCCCAGCGGCCGGATCTCGACGCCGTTCAGGCACAATCCCTTGCCGCGCAGGTAAGCCCGGCCGTAGACGCGCTGCACCAGTAACAGCACCGCGAGCGTGACCACCAGCAGCACGTCGTCGAGCACCGGGACGACGTCGACCGGCAGCACCATCGCCGCGACCACCCGGAGACTCGCGTCGGCGAGGCAGGCGACACCCCAGATCACGCTGCACCGCAGCAGCAGCCCGCGAAACTCCGGAAACCGCTCCCAGTTTCCCGTCCACGTCCGCCGTTTCTCGTCGTCGAAGACGAACGAACCCGCCTCGTAGAGGAACGGTTTCCGGATGAGCACGCTGCCCAGCAGGAACAATCCGAGCGCCGCCGTGCCCCACGCGTTGCGGATCAGCAGGACCCGCGGGCTGCCGGTGACGAACGAGATCAGCACGGTCGCCAGCATCGTGCCGAGCACGAACACGCGGACCCCGCTGACCCGCCGATCCACCGCGATCTCGCGCACCGCGGCAACCACCGGGATGGCCGCGCCGGCCAGCAACGCGACGAACTGCTGCACGTCCAGCCAGCGCAAGCCGTAGAACAGCACCAGCGGGACGATCACGTGCACCGCGAGCGCGCGGCTCACGACCCGGCCGGATTGTGCTGCAGGCACGAGGAAACCCCCTGTTTCGAAACGGATTCAGCCGCGCCGTACGGCGAGGGCGGACGTGGTGACGACCTCACGGACGTAGGTCTCGAAGTCGAAGCTTTCGTCGTCGCGCAACCGCACTGCCGCGGCCTCGACCGCGCCGCGCAGGAGCACCGCCATCGAGCGGACATCGAAGTCGCGGAACTCGCCGGAGGCCTGCCCGCCGCGCAGCAGGGTCGCGAGATCCTGCACGCTGACTTCCTGTGCGCTGCTCGAGGTGTAGGGCTCGCCGTCGGTGTTCCGCAGGTGCGGGCCGATCTCGGTGAGCGCCGCGATCTCGGCGGGATGATCGCGCAGGAAGTGCAGATTGGCTTCCAGGTACGCGCGCAGCCGCTCGGTCGCGGTGCCGGCCGCCGCGGTGCGCTCACCGATGAACCGGGCCGCCTCGGCCAGGACATCGACGAGGATCTGGTGGATGAGGTCGTCCTTGTCGGCGAAGTGGTAGGAGATCATCCGCGGGCTGCGCAGCCCCGCATGCCGGGTGATCCTGGCGAAGGACGCCTTGGGGTACCCGATCTCGGCGATCGTCTCGATCGCCGCCCGGACGATCTGCGCCCGCCGAGCCTCATTGGTGTAAGTCCGTTCCATGCCCATCCACCTGCTGTTTTATCTGGACGAATCAATTTTACCATGCGCAGATCAGCGGGATCGGCCGACCGTGGGATCAGGTTCCGGAGGGTTCGGGCTCGGTCGTGAGCGACGAGTCGGCGAAGCCGTCGGCCACCGCCTGCAGTGCGGCGTCCAGGTAGACGGTGAGGTCGGCGTCGGCGCGGGCGGACCAGCGTTCGTAGGCCGCGCGGCAGGCCGCGAGCACGACGCGGCCCACGGCCAGCGGGTAGAGCGAGTCGGCGGGCTGTCCGATTCGCTCGCCGACGTAGGCGCTGATCGCGCGTTCCCACGCGTCGTAGTGCACTGCCGAACTCGCGCCGAGTTCGGTCACCGTGCTGAGCAGGTGCATCCGCATCCGGAGCTCCGGCACGTCCTCGGCGCGGTAGTGGTTGGCGGCCAGCACGGCCTCGCGGACCGCGGCCAGTACCGGGAGGGCGGCGGAGGCGTCCGCGAGCAGTTTCCGGATCGTCTCGACCTCCGCGTCGAACTCGTTCCACAGAACGTCCGCTTTGGACTCGTAGTAGCGGAAGAACGTCCGGCGGCTGACCCCGGCCGTCGAAGCGATGTCGTCGACCGTCGTCTCGTGGAAGCCGCGCTCGGTGAACAGCCGGAGCGCGATGACTTCGAGTTCGCGTGCGCTGGTACCGGGCGGGCGCCCGCGTCGGCCGGCGGAGGAGCTGCGTTCGGTCATACGAGTGCCGTTCCGTTCCGGGTGTTGCTTCTGGCACTGTGTGACGTTAATATCGGCGAAATTCGTCACACAGTGTCGAAACCTTCCCACGTGCCAGAGGAGTCACGATGACGGAGAAGATCACCGAGCTGTCCGATCGTACCGACACCGCCGCTTCCGCCGCCGATGATCCGGTGGTCGCCGAGGATCTGCTGGTCGAAGAGGTCTCCATCGACGGAATGTGCGGTGTCTACTGAGGCGCAGGCGCGCCCGTTCGATCTGGACGCCCCGTGGCGGCTGGACGAGCGGGTCGCCATCCGGCCCGAGCGGTTCGGGGCACTGCTGTACCACTTCGGGACGCGTCGCCTTTCGTTCCTGAAGAGCCCCGAGCTGCTGACCGTCGTCCGGTCGCTTTCCGAGCACCCCAGCGCCCGCGCCGCCTGCGCGGGCGCCGGGGTCGGCTCCCCGCAGCTGCCGACCTACCGGGCTGCACTGGCCGCGCTCGCGGCGTCGCGGATGATCCAGCGAAGGAGTGTGTGATGTCCCTTGTGGACGAGTTCCAGTACGGGCTCGACGCGCCGATCTGCCTCACCTGGGAACTGACCTACGCCTGCAATCTCTCGTGCGTGCACTGCCTTTCCTCTTCGGGCAGGCGGGATCCGCGCGAACTGAGCACCGCCGAGTGCAAGGCGCTGATCGACGAGTTCGAGCGCATGCAGGTCTTCTACGTCAACATCGGCGGGGGCGAGCCGACCGTCCGCCCGGATTTCTGGGAGCTCGTCGACTACGCCACCGAGCACCACGTCGGGGTCAAGTTCTCCACCAACGGCATCAAGATCACCGAGGACGTGGCGGCGCGGCTGGCTGCCAGCGACTACGTGGACGTGCAGATCTCCCTCGACGGGGCCACCGCCGAGGTCAACGACCACGTGCGCGGTCCCGGTTCCTACGACACCGCGATCCGCGCGATGGAACGGCTGTACGCGGCCGGATTCGAGAACTTCAAGATCTCCGTGGTGGTCACGCGGCAGAACGCGGGCCAGCTCGACGAGTTCAAGGCCATCGCCGACCGCTACCGCGCCCAGCTGCGGATCACCCGGCTGCGCCCGTCCGGCCGGGGCGCGGACGTCTGGGACGAGCTGCACCCGACCTCGGGCCAGCAGCGCGAACTCTACGACTGGCTGGTGGCCAACGGGGAGCAGGTTCTCACCGGGGATTCGTTCTTCCACCTCGCCGGCTACGGCGACGGCGGGCTGCCCGGCCTCAACCTGTGCGGTGCCGGACGGGTGGTGTGCCTGGTCGATCCGGTGGGCGACGTCTACGCCTGCCCGTTCGCCATCCACGACACCTTCCTTGCCGGGAACATCCGTGCCGAAGGCGGTTTCACCGGGGTGTGGCGCGAATCGGCACTGTTCACCGAGCTGCGCAACCCGCAGGGCGGTGGTGCGTGCACGTCCTGCTCCGCCTACGACGCCTGCCGTGGCGGCTGCATGGCCGCCAAGTTCTTCACCGGCCTGCCGCTGGACGGACCGGATCCGGAGTGCGTGCGGGGACACGGCGAACTCGCGCTGGCCGGGGTTTCCGCGGGCAGCGCGCCGAAACCGTCGCTGGACCACTCGCATCGCAAGCGGGCGCCGGTGCCGGTCACCATCGGGATGCGCCGTCCGCCGGACCGGGCGTGTGACGAGAACCCGCTGGCCGGCTTCACCCCGCCGGGGCGGCCGGGATGAGGTTGGCCGACCTCGCGTGGCCGGAGGTGGCCGAGCGCGCGAGTGCCGGCGCGGTGCTGGCCGTGCCGGTCGGCGCGACCGAGCAGCACGGCCCGCACCTGCCGCTGTCCACGGACTCCGACATCGCGCTCGCGCTCTGCGACCGGCTCGCCGCGCGGCGGCCGGACGTCCTCGTGGCGCCGCCCGTGCCCTACGGCTCGAGCGGTGAACACGCCGGATTCGCGGGCACGTTGTCGATCGGGCAGGCCGCGACCGAGCTGCTGCTGGTGGAGCTCGGTCGCTCGGCCGGGGAGACGTTCCGGCGGCTGCTGTTCGTCTCCGCGCACGGCGGCAACACCGGCCCGGTCGCCCGCGCGGTCGCCACATTGCGCGCGGAGTCGCGGGACGTCGAGGTCTTCCAGCCGCGCTGGCCGGGCGATCCGCACGCGGGTCGTCCGGAGACCGCACTGCAACTGGTGCTGCGGCCGGAAAACGTCCGCATGGACCGGGCGACGGCGGGGGACCGCCGCCCGCTCGGTGAGGTGCTGCCGCTGTTGCGTCAGGGGGGCGTGCGGCTGGTGAGCGACAACGGTGTGCTCGGCGATCCGACCGGTGCGACCGCGGCGGAAGGCGAGCAGCTGCTGGTGGAACTCACCTCGGCGCTCGAGTCCTTGATGGACACCTGGTGTCCGGCGGTGCTCCGATGAGCAGGCGGGTCGCGCTGGTCACCGGAGCGGCGCGGGGGATCGGAGCCGCGACCGTGCTGCGGCTGGCTCGTGAGGGATACGCGGTGCTCGCGGTCGATCGGGCGGCCGACGATCCCGACCTCCCTTACCCGATGGGCGGTGCGGACGAGCTGGCCGCGGTGGTGAAGGCGGCTCGGGAACACTCCGCGGAGGTCGAGGCCCACGTCGCCGACGTCCGTGATCCCGATGCCGTCGCCGGTGCGGTCGCCGAAGGGGAAAACCGTTGGGGTGGCCTGGATGTCGCCATCGCGGCCGCGGGTGTGATCGCCGGTGGGGTGCCGTTGTGGGAGGTGCCGCCGGAGCAGGAACAGGCGGTGCTCGAGGTGAATCTGAACGGCGTCCTGCACCTTGCCCGCGCCGCGGTGCCTGCGCTGCTGCGCCGGCCCCGGCCGCGTTCCGGGCGTTTCCTGGCGCTCGCCTCGGCCGCGGCCACCCGGGGGCTGCCGATGCTCGCCGCGTACTGCGCGGCGAAGGCGGGGGTCGCCGGGCTGATCCGCGCACTCGGTGTCGAGCTGGGGGAGTCCGGGGTGACCGCGAACGCGGTCAGTCCCGGCTCGACCGACACCCCGATCCTCGCCGAGAGCGCGCGGCTGTACGACCTGCCCGAAGCGGCCGCGTTCGCCGCACAGCAGCCGGTTCGGCGTCTGCTCGAACCGGCGGAAGTCGCGTCGGTGCTGGCTTTCCTCGCCGGGCCCGGAAGCAGCGCGATGACCGGCGCGGTGGTACCGGTGGACGGGGGGCTCGCGTTGTGACCGGCATTCCGCTGCCCACCGGGTTCCGCATCGAGCTCGAACCGGACGCCCGGCAGCTGTCCGGCGAACTGTGGTTCGGCGGTTCTCCCGCCCGCGTGCTGCGGCTGACCCCGGCCGGACGGGCCGCGTTCGACGCACTCCACGCCGGACCGGTCGCCTCACCGGCGGCCGGGGTGCTCGCCCGGCGGCTGACCGACGCCGGATTCGCCCGTCCGGTGCCGCCTGCCCCGGCCGGTCCGCCGGACGTCACGGTGGTGGTGCCCGTCCACGACCGGCTCGACCTGGTGAACCGCCATCTGGCCGCGCTCGACGGCAAACATCCGGTGCTCGTGGTCGATGACGCCTCCGGCGACGCGGCTGCGGTCGCCGCGGTGGCCGCCCGATACGGCGCGCGGCTCGTGCGCCGGGACGTCAACGGCGGTCCCGGTGCTGCCCGCAACACGGCGCTGGCACACGTCACCACGGATCTGGTCGCGTTCCTGGACAGCGACTGCGTGCCGACCGACGGCTGGGTCGATCGGCTCGCGGCGCACTTCGCCGACCCGTTGCTGGCCGCGATCGCACCGCGCGTGCGCCCGCTGGCTCCGGACACCTTGGCCGGCCGGTACACGCGGGCGGCGGGCAGTCTCGACCTCGGCGACCGGCCGGCACGGGTCGCACCGGGCACCCGGATGTCCTACGTGCCGACCGCGGCGCTGCTCGTCCGGCGAGCCGCATTGACGAGTGTTGCGGTCGACGGCGCGGTCTTCGACCCGCAGCTGCGGGTCGGTGAGGACGTCGACCTCGTGTGGCGCCTGCACGCTGCCGGTCACCGGATCCGCTACGCACCGGACGTCCAGGTCGATCACCACGAACCCGCGACGTGGCGCGGGCTTCTCGGGCGCCGGGCGCGGTACGGCACATCCGCGGCCCCGTTGGCGCGGCGGCATCCGGATGCGCTGGCACCGCTGGTCCTGCACCCGTGGCCCACCCTGACCGTCGCTGCGCTGCTCGCCCGTCGCCCGGTGCTCGCCACCGCGGCGTTCGGTGGCGCGGTGGCGAGCACACTCCGGCTGCTTCGGGCGAACGACGTCCCGACAGCCAACGTCGTGCGCGCGACGGCGACCGCGGTCGAACAGACCTGGCTCGGATGTGGGCGCTACAGCACCCAATTCGCCGCTCCGTTGGTCGCCGCGCTGATGGTGGCGGGCGGACCGCGACGGCGGGGCCGTCGTGTGGCTCTCGCTTCGCTCCTGTTCGGTCCGCCGCTGGTCGCTTGGGCGCGGAGACGCCCGAAACTCGACCCCGTCCGGTACACCGCCGCCGCGGTGGCCGACGACATCGCCTATGGCGCCGGGGTATGGGCCGGCTGCCTGAAACATCGCACCACCACGCCGATTCGCCCCGCGGTCGCCACCAGGGCGCTGCGGGTCGATCCGAAGGGAAAACGATGAGCACCTCCTGGTTCGAATCCGTCGCCGAAGCACAGCGGCTGGCGAAGAAACGACTGCCCGGCTCGGTGTTTTCCGCACTGCACGCCGGTTCGGAGCGGGGCCTGACGCTGGCCGACAACGTCGCCGCTTTCGACGAGCTGCGGTTCGCGCCGCGCACCGCGGGCCAGTCCGGCGAACGTGAGCTCGGCACCCGGGTCCTCGACCGCGACGTCGCGCTGCCGGTGCTGATCTCCCCGACCGGGGTGCAGGCCGTGCATCCCGAGGGCGAGGTCGCGGTGGCGAGGGCCGCGGCCGCACGGGGCACGTCGATGGGCCTGAGTTCGTTCGGCAGCAAGCCGATCGAGGAGGTCATCGCCGCGAATCCGAACCTCTACTTCCAGGTCTACTGGACCGGCAGCCGAGACGACATCCTGCGCCGGCTCGAACGGGCGCGGGCGGCAGGCGCGATCGGGATCATCCTCACCCTGGACTGGTCGTTCTCGCACAGCCGGGACTGGGGCAGCCCGCACATCCCGGAGCGGCTGAACTTCCGGGAACTGCTCCGCTTCGCACCGGAAAGCCTGCGCAAACCGCGCTGGCTGCTCGAATACGCCAAGACCGGCCGGTTGCCCGACCTGAGCGTGCCGAACATGGCCTCCCCCGGCGACGAGGCGCCGACGTTCTTCGGCGCTTACGGCCAGTGGATGCAGACCCGGCCGCCGTCCTGGGACGACGTGCGCTGGCTGCGCGAGCAGTGGGACGGCCCGTTCCTGGTCAAGGGCGTGATCCGGGTCGACGAGGCACGCCGGGCGGTGGACGCGGGCGTCAGCGCGCTCTCGGTGTCCAACCACGGCGGCAACAACCTGGACGGCACGCCGGCCACCATCCGTGCGCTGCCCGCGATCGCCGAAGCGGTCGGCGACCAGGTGGAGGTCCTGCTCGACGGCGGTATCCGCCGCGGCAGCGACGTGGTGAAAGCACTCGCCCTCGGGGCAAGGGCGGTGCTGATCGGCCGCGCCTACCTGTGGGGCCTCGGCGCCAACGGCCAGGCCGGCGTGGAGAACGTGCTGGACGTCCTGCGCGGCGGTATCGACTCGGCCCTGCTCGCCCTCGGCAAGCGCAGCGTGCACGAACTCGGCCGGGAGGACCTCGTCGTCCCGGCCGGATTCGCCACCGAACTCGGTTCACCGGCGAAGACGCACTCCGGCTAGGACTCGGTCCGCACGGTGAACGAGCGCGTACTGGCCCGGTCCAGGAACCGCTTTTCGTCCTCCTCGATTCCGGAGCCGGGCGCGTAGGCCATGCGTGCCCAGGCCAGGTACGCGGCGCGGTCCTCGAATTCGAGCTGGGTGACCACGTCGAAGTCGGGGGCCGCGCCGCTATCACCGGGCTGCACGTAGTGCCGGAGGTAGTGCTCCGGCTGCAGCGGCAGGCTCAGCACCAGCGGGACGTGCCGGTTTTCGTAGTGGTCGGCGAACTCCTCGGCGGTGAGATCCGGATGCTTCGACAGCAGCGCCAGGACGCGGTACACGTCGTCGGTTCCCTTCCTCGGCGGCACGGACAGCGGAGAACGTACCCGGTCCGGGGGCGATTCCGCCGGGTCGCACCGCGCCGTGGCCGTCCGGGCGAGGGGGAACGACGGCCGGCTCCCGAGGTCGTAGGATCTTGCCGACGGCAGTGCGTGCGCGACCGGGACGGTGTGGGAGGCAGACGGGTCATGGCGGTAGACACGGGGGAGGGTGCGGCCAGCCACGGCGGCCCGGATCCGAGCGCCAGCCGCACGTCGCAGGCCTACCACGATCTCCGCGGGCTGATCCTGTCCGGGCACTACGCGCCCGATTCCCGGCTCACCGAATCGGAGCTCACCGCACGGCTGGAGGTTTCCCGCGGCACCATCCGTTCGGTGCTCGCGCGGCTCGCGCAGGAGGGGTACGTCACCGCGGAGGCGAACCGCAGTGCCCGTACCCGGTCGTTTTCCGAGGACGAGGCGATCGAGATCCTGGAGACCCGCGAGGTGCTGGAGGCGGCGCTGGCGGCCAAGGCCGCGGAGCGGGCCACCGAGGACGACATCGCGGCGATGACCGGGACCTGCGAGCGCATGTGGGCAGGCCGCGAGTCGAACGGGCGCGACGAGTACTCGGCGCTCAACCGCCGGTTCCACGAACAGGTCCGCCAGGCGGCGCGGCAGGCCACGCTCACCAGGTTCGTCGACAGCCTGCTCTACCCGCTGGTGCTGCGGCAGTACCGGGACATGGAGCGCTCGCGGCCGCGGGCCACCGTGGTCCGCGAGCACGAGGCGATCCTGTCCGCCCTCGCCACACACAACCCGGAAGCCGCCGCGGCCGCGATGCGTCACCACCTCTCGGCCGTCCGGCGCGCGCTCCAGCTGGGGTTCTCCGCTTCGTCCGGGGCCTGACGCCGGAAGCTAGGACCAGAGCGCCACCGTCCACTCGGGATCCAGCAGTACGCCGACCTCGTCGCCGGGGCCTGCCCGCAGGTGCGCGTCGGCGTGTGCGCGCAGCGACACGTCGTCCACCGCGACGACCACTTCCCGGCGGTCGCCGAGGTACTCGGTGGAGGTGATGCGTGCCGGGAAGCGGTTGGGCTCGCCTGCGGCCGGTACTTCGGTGACGACGCGGACGTGTTCGGGCCGGATGCACACGTGCACCTCCCGGCCTGCCGTCGGCGGCGCGGGCGGGGTGGCACTGCGTCCACATCGGAGTATCCCGACGGAGGTCTTGACCTCGACCACGTTGTCCGCGCCGCGCACCCCGTCCACCACACCGGGGACCAGGTTCGCGCTGCCGACGAAATCGGCGACGAACCGGGACGCCGGCGAATCGTAGATCTCCGCGGGCGAGCCGATCTGCTCGATGCGGCCCCGGTTCATCACCACGATGGTGTCCGACATGGCGAGTGCCTCCCCCTGGTCGTGCGTCACGTAAAGCGTTGTGACGCCGAACTTCTGCTGGAAGGACCGCAGTTCGGCACGCAGCTGCGCACGGAGTTTGGCGTCCAGATTGGACAGTGGCTCGTCCAGCAGCAGCACTTCGGGCTCGCACAGCAGGGCGCGCGCCAGCGCGAGCCGCTGTTGCTGGCCGCCGCTGAGCTGGGTGGACCAGCGATCCGCGTACTCGGCAAGGCCCACCTGGTCGAGCATCGCGTGCACCCTGGTCCTGGCCTCGGCGCGGGAACAGGTCTTGCGCCCGTAGCGCAGCGGGAAGGCCGCGTTGTCGTAAACCTTCATGTGCGGCCAGATCCCGTAGGACTGCGGAACCATCGCGATCGGCCGGTCTTCCGGGGCCACGTCCCGGCGGGCCTGCGCGGAGAAGACCGACTTGCCGTTCATCGAGATCTCGCCGCGGTCGGCGCTCTCCAGCCCGGCGAGACAGCGCAGTGTGGTCGTCTTGCCGCAGCCGCTGGGCCCCAGCAGCGTGAAGAAGCTCCCGCGCGGCACGGTGAAGCCGACGTCGTCGACGGCGAGGCTGACTTCACTGCTCTGCCGCCGGGTGAACCGCTTCTCCAGCCCGGAAATGGTCACCGCGTGGTCAGGCGCGACGAGGTTCTGCATGATCACGACACCTCACATGTGTTGTTGGAAGCCACGACGGTTGACCCACCACACCGAGCCTGCGGAAAGGGCGAGCAGGAGCACCGCGAGTGCGCTGGCCTCGGGGTAGTTCGCGCTTTCCCCGATCATGTCCCACAGCAGCACCACGACCGTGCGGTTGTCGGAGCTGGACAGCAGCAGCGCGATGGGCAGTTCGCCGAGCGCGTTCGCGAAGACCCACAACCAGGTGCGGGTCACCGCGGGCGCGGCGAGCGGGAGGACCACCCGGCGGAGCACGGTGCCCCGCCGGGCGCCGGAGACCCGGCCGACCTCTTCGAGTCCGCCGTCGAGCTGCAGCAGGGAGGTCTGGATCATCCGCGACGCACGGGGCACGTAGCGCGTGGTGAGTGCGATGACGATGATCCAGATGGTGCCGTAGACCGGGATGGGCAGGAACAGATACAGGAACAGCACCGCCACCCCGAGCACGACGCTGGGCACGGCGAAGACCAGGAAGGACAGGTCGAACAACGCCCGGCCGGCCCGGCCGCCCCGCGCCGAGGCCAGCGCGAGCCACAGGCCCAGGCCCGCGGTGAGCGTCGCGGTCACCAGGCTGATCACCAGCGTGTTGACGATCGCGTGGGTCAGGCTGGGGTTGGCGAAGATCGCACCGTAGTTGGCGAAGCTGAGCCCGCTCAGGCTGTCCAGGCTGATCGGCTGCAGGTACGGGGTCAGGCTGGTCCACACCAGGGTCAGGATCGGGATGACGATCGCGACGAGCACGTACAGCAGCACGATCGTCATCACCGGGTAGCGCCACCGGCCCAGCCGTACCGGGCTCGAGCGGTACCCCTTGCCGCCGACGACGCGGAACCGGTGCGATTCCCGCGTCTGGCGCCGGTAGACGGCGATCATCACCAGCGACAGCAGGACCAGCAGCACGCCGTAGGCGCTGGCCCGCCCGTAGTCCGACAGGCCCGACGGCGGCTGCAGCGCGGCCTGGACGAGGCTGCTGAACACGAAGATCTGGTCCGGGGTGCCGAGGATCGACGGGATGGCGAATTCCTCCAGCGCGATGACCGCCAGCAGCATCGCCGCGGCGCTCATCCCCGGCAGGGTGAGTGGCAGCACGACCTTGCGGGTACGGGTCAGCCAGCCCGCGCCCGAGGTCGCGGCGGCCTCCTCGAATTCGAGGTTGAGCCGGGCGAAGGTGGGCGCGAGCATGAGGTACATGCTCGGGACGCCGAAGATGCCCGCCACCAGGATCATCCCGGGCAGCGAGTAGATGTCGACGGAGAGCCCGGAAACCCGCCGGATGAGGATCGCGAGCGGGCCGTTGGCCGGATTGGCCGCCAGTACCCAGGCCACCGCCATCACGGTGGCCGGCACCGCCATCGGTGCCAGCGTGCTCGGCGCGAGGAACCGGCGGCCGGGCAGGTCGGTCCGTTCGAACAGGTAGGCCAGCCCGACGCTGATGACCAGCGCCACCACCACCGTGCCGGTCACGAAGATCAGCGAGTTGAGGGCGACCTCGAGCACCCGCGGGGAGGAGAAGATCTTCGTGAAGTTGCCGAGGGTGAAGCCGGGGATCTGGAAGGGCAGTTTCAGCTCGCTGTCCTTGAGGCTGCTGTAGATCAGCATGCCGAGCGGGAACAGCACGAGGTAGGCGAGCAGCACGCCGATGGCGATGTTGACGCCGGTGCGGACGCGGTCGCGGCGGTGCGGGCGATCGGCGTCGGGCGGGCTGGGGGGTGCGGCGGTGGCGACCCGGGTGCCGGACTGCATCGTTGGAGTCTCCAAGTGGGCGGAGGGGCTGCCGCGGCGGGCGACCGCGGTGCGCACGGTGGCGTCAGTTCACGTCGGTGCCCAAAGCCTGCTCGACCTGGGGGAAGAAATCGGCGAACTGCTGGTACTGCCGGATATCGGTCTCGCTGAACCACCGGACGCCCGCGTCGCACAGTGCGCCGATGACGCGGTTGGTGGCGGCCTGCGAACAGTCGGTGTCGTTCGGGATGATCGAGTTGTAGCTGCCGACCAGCGCGGCCTGGCCCTCCGGTGAGGCGAGGAACGCGGTCAGCAGCCTGCCCGCCGCCGGATGCGGGGAGCCCTCGGGCACGAACAGATAAGCCTTGTTGGCGTTGGTCGGGCCGACCGGGGCGACCGCGATCGGCGCGCCCTTGGCACGGTCCTCCAGCACGAGGTTGATCAGGTCGGTGCCGATCGGGGTCTGCCCGGAGGAGATGTTGGTGTGCGCCTGCGTGGTGTTGTCGGTGTAGTGCGGGTGCAGCCGGCCCAGCCTGGCGGCGAAGTCGAGCCCGGCATCGGTGCCCAGCGCGCGGTCCTGTGCCCACACCGTCATGAACGACCCGCGTGATTCGACGGTGAGCTTGCCGCCGTTCCACCTCGGGGACAGCAAGCCGTTCCAGTTCCGGGGCACCACCGACGCGGGCACCGCGTCGGTGTTGTACGCCCAGACCTTCGGCACCGCCCAGACGTAGACGAAGTTCCCGTCGAAGATCTGGTCACCGGGTACCCGGAAGCCCGCCCAGTCCACCTTCGCCGCCATGTCCAGCGAAGGCAGCACGGTGAGCCCGCCCGCATTCGAGACGTCGAAGCTGACGCGGCCGGCGGCCTGTTCCACGTTGAGCTGGGTGACCAGGTCCGGCGCCTTCTTGTTGGTGTACTTCACCGAGATCCCGGGGTACTTCTTCTCGAACGCCTGGATCGCCGGCCGCATCTGTGCCTCCGGTTTCGGCGCGAACCAGATGACCTGCCCCTCCGCCTTGGCGGCCCGGTAGAGCTCGGCCAGGTTCCGGGCGTCCGGCGCCGGGGGCGGTTTGCTGCAGGCGGCGCCGACGAGCGCGCACAGGATCGCCATCGCGGCCAGCCGCCGCACCCGGCTCGCCGTGGCGGTCCGGCGTGCTTCTTCCCGAGTTCTGCGCACGGCCCTCACTGTCCCCCCGCGTTCGGCGTGATGCCATACAGCCGGGCGGCGGTAGCGCCGGTGACGAGACCGAGGCCGGTGCCCTCGAGTGCGGGCAGCTGAGCCAGGACGAGGTCGGCCAGCTCGGACAGCGACCCGGCCGAGGCGGGGAAGTTCGAACCCCACAGCACGTGGTCCGCGCCGAATTCCTCGACCAGCGCACCGACGACCGGCGCGGCCGATCCCGCCTCGCGCTGGGCTCGCAGTACGGCGGGCGGGGTGAGCTTCACGAACACCCGTCCGGTCTCGCTGAGCCGGGGGAGCCCCGCGTCGCTCGGGTAGGCAGGCCCGTCCAGCTGCGGGCGGGCCGCGTGGTCGAGGACCACGGTCAGTCCCTGGTACTGCCGGAGGATGCCGGCCAGCAGCGGGGCGTGCTTGGCGTGCATCTGGATGCAGACCGGGATCCCGCGGTCGGAAAGGAACTGCCAGACCGGCGCCATGCGTTCGTCGTCGAGGCCGCGGCCGGGGGTCGGCACGGCGGTCGTCCCGTCCGCGGCGCGGATGCGGACGCCGGAGAAGCCGCGTTCGTCGATCCAGTGGCTCAGATCGTCGACCGCCTTCGGCGAGAGGAAATCGACCGAGCAGACACCGCGGAGCCGGTCGGGATGGCGGGCCAGCTGGTCGGCGACGTAGCTGTTGTCGAATCCGTACACCGTCGAGGCCTGGACCACCACGAGGTGATCCACGCCCGCGGTGTCCGCCGCGCGCAGCAGGCCGTCGAGGTCGGCCGGGCGTTCGCGCGACCAGTCGGAACGGTGCCCGCCGAGCGGGGCGGCGGGATAGCGGGTGGTGTCCGGGGAAATGATGTGCGTGTGCGTGTCGACGCTGAACATGGGCACCTCCGGGCTGGGGGACGGGCGGTCGGCGGGGATCAGGCGGAGCCGCCGAGGTGGCGGGTGAAATCACCGAGGAGTTCGGCCACCGTCACCGGGGTGCGGATCACGTTCTGCTGCAGCGCGTAGTCGATCGCCACCTGCAGACCGGCGACCAGCTCGTCGGTGATGCCGAACCGGAGGGCGCGAACCCGGGGACCGGGGTCGGGCGCAGTGGCTGTGCGCTGCTCGATCCGGGCGCCGAACGCCCGGTAGAGCTCGGCCACCGTGTCCGGTTCGGCCTCGAGAAGATCCCGGCGGACGGTGAGCATGTGGTTGATCGGCACCGTCGCGTGCCGGACGCCCCAGGCCTCCTCGGCCTCCCGCCACCGCGGGATGATCGGGACCAGCGGTCCCTGTGCGCCGTCGAGTGCGGGCGGGCCGAGCACGGCGGCGCCGACCTCGCCGCGCTCCAGTACTTCGAGCAGCTTTCCGTGGGTGCGCTCGACGTTCGGCGGCTCGACGTACTCGGCCACGTGCGGGCCCTCGGTGGTCACCCAGGTGACGTCCTTGGCGTCGATGCCGAACTCCTCGTGCAGGATGCCGCGGACCCACAGGCCCGACGTCTGGCTGTAGGCCCGCACGCCGACCTTGCGCCCGGCGAGGTCGGCCGGTTCGAGTTCGGCCGAGCCGGGCCAGCGGGTCAGCGAGTGATGGTGGAAGTCGCCGCTGAGCACCACCGGCAGCAGGGAGATCGCGACGCCTGCCTCGCGCGCCTGCAGGAAGGTGGCGAGTGCGAGTTCGCTGGCGTCGTAACGGAGTTCCCGCACCATCGGGGCGAATGCCCGGTAGATCGGGTCGGCCGCTTCGACGGCGACCGGATGTCCCCCGGCGGTGAACCCGGGGTCGGTGAGGAACGCTGTGTGCGGGTAGGACTTCACCGCGACGGACAGGGTCCTGGCCATGGACAACTCCTCTGTTGCGCTGGAGGCGAGAGCGGGGTGCCGCGGCGCTGGTGCGGGGCACGCAACCGCGAGGCGAACACCGAAAGTGTTGAACAGTATCAGCGACCGTACGCGGACAGAGTAGGCTTTTCAAGGGTTATGGCGGCACATCGTCCAACAATCTTGCGCAGAACCCGTGTGAACACCGGTCGGCGTCGCGGAGGTGTGCCGACAGTGGCCGGGTGCTCACGGCGGGCGGCGGGGAGATTCACGCTCTTGGTGCGTGGTGCGCGCTCTTGTTCTACAAAATTAAGTGGTCAGGGTGTGGCTGCCCGAGGAAGTCTTTATAAATACGGGGCTTCTTGCCGGATCCTGCCCGCCGCTGCTACGGTGCTCGGCGAAGTTGTTAAACAATCCAGCCATCGGCTCTGAACCGTCCGGGTTCCGGCCAGTCCGCACCCGCCGGGGTTCGCCGTCCGCGTGCCGCCCGGTGCGCGCCGGGCGGAGACCGCCGGCGAACCGCCAAGCGAGGTCACAGCTTTGATCGAGATCGATGAGGAGATCCCCGTTCCGGCACCGCCGGAACGGGTGTGGGAGGTCGTTTCCGACCCTGGCGAGGTGGTCTCGTGCATCAGCGGTGCCGAGCTCGGCGACTCGCACGAGGACGGTTCGTTCGACGGCACGCTGGTCGTGAAGTTCGGTGCGGTGCGGGTCCGGTTCGGTGCCCGCGTGTCACTGGACCTGGACGAACCCGGGCGGGAAGGCCGGCTGTCGGCGAAGGGCAGGGACGGCCAGGGCGCCACCCGGTTCTCCGCGCACGCCACGTTCCTGGTGACCGCGGACCCGGCCACCGGCGGCTCCCGGGTCCGGGTGACCGGCGAGGTGCACCTCGCGGGCAAGCTGGCCTCGCTGATCGAGGCCGGTGCCGGTGCAGTGGTTTCCCGGATGACCAAGGAGTTCTCCGGTGAACTGGTGCGCAAGTGCGCGGGTGAGCAGGGTGCCGCCCCGGTGCCCGAGCGACCGTCCCGGTGGGCCCGGCTGCGGGCCTGGTGGCTGCGGATCGTCCACAACCGACAGACCAAGCGGAGTGAGGTGCGCAGTGGCAAGGCTCAATAGCGTGATCGGTGCCCTGGAATCGGGGCAGCCCGCGTTCGCGGCGTTCGCCGCGCCCGAGCCTGCGGTGGCGCTCGACTTCGCGGCCGCGGCCTACGACGGCCTGGTCTTCGAGGCCGAGCACAAGCCGTGGGACGCCGCGACCTTGCGCGATTGCCTGCAGTACCTGCTCGACCGCAGGCGCATCTTCGAAGCAGGCACTCTCGCCCCGTCGCCGACCCCGTTGGTCCGGGTGCCGGTCAACGGTGCCGAACACGGCCAGTGGCACGCAAAACAGGCCCTCGACCTCGGGGCGTACGGGATCGTGTGGCCGCACATCTCCCGCGTCGAAGAGGCGCGCAACGCGGTCGCGGCGTGCCGGTACCCCCGGTTGCCCGGCGTCGACCGCTTCGAACCCGCCGGACTGCGTGGCGATGCGCCCGCGGCGGCCGCGCGCTACTGGGGGCTGTCCACTCAGGACTACTACGCGAAGGCCGATGTGTGGCCGCTCGATCCGGACGGCGAGATCCTCGCCGTGATCCAGATCGAGGACCGGCTCGGCATCGAGAACCTGCCCGCCATCCTCGACGAGGTGCCGGGCATCGGGCTGGTGCTGATCGGCGAGGGGGACCTGAGCCAGGAGCTGGGCGTGCCGCGGCAGCTGGAGCACCCGCTGATGGTCGAGGCACGGAGCCGGATCGTCGCGATCTGCCGGGAACGCGGCGTCGTGGCGGGGCACCCGCACGTCACTGCCGCCAACGTCGAACAGGTCCTTGACGAGGGCTACCGCTTTCTGATGACCGCACCGGTGCGCAGCTACCCCGGCCTGGAGCTGGGCCGCAAGCTGACCGGCCGCGGCTGACCCTTCGGGAGGAACTGCCATGATCATCGACTGTCACGGTCACTTCACCACCGCGCCTGCCGCGCTCGGCCGGTGGCGCGAGCGTCAGATCAGGGCCTTCGAGGACTCCGGTGCGCGCGTCTCGCCCGACGAGCTGCGCATCGGCGACGACGAGATCCGCGCCGCGATCGAAAACGGCCAGCTGAAGCTGCAGCGCGAACGCGGCACCGACCTGACGTTGTTCTCGCCGGGCGCGGGGAAGATGGCGCACCACTACGGCGACGCGGAGACCAGCCTGGTCTGGTCGCGGGTGAGCAACGACCTGATCGCCCGTGTCTGCGGCCTGTTCCCGGACCGGTTCGCCGGGGTGTGCCAGCTGCCCCAGTCGCCGGGCGACGCGCTCGCCGCCTCCGTCCGCGCCTCGGCCGCCGAGCTGGAACGCTGCGTGACCGAACTCGGGTTCGTCGGATGCCTGCTCAACCCGGACCCGTCCGACGGGTACTGGCAGGCGCCGCCGCTGACCGACCGGGTCTACTACCCGCTCTACGAGAAGATGGTGGAGCTGGACGTGCCGGCGATGGTGCACGTCGCGATGTCGCGCAACCCGGCCGTGCAAGGCACCTGCGCGCACTACCTCAACGGGGACACCACGGCGTTCATGCAGTTGTGCCTTTCCGATCTGTTCACCGATTTCCCGACGCTGCGGCTGATCCTGCCGCACGGCGGTGGTGCGGTGCCGTATCACTGGGGCCGCTACCGCGGGGTGCGCCTCGACCGCGGTCTGCCACCGCTGGAGGAATCGTTGCTGGGCAACGTCTTCTTCGACACCTGCGTATACCACAAGCGGGGTCTCGAACTGCTCACCGACGTCCTTCCAGCCGCGAATGTGCTGTTCGCCTCGGAGATGATCGGCGCCGTCCGCGCGGTCGATCCGGAGACCGGGAACCGCTTCGACGACACCTTGGCACTGCTGGAATCCCTCGATTCCCTGACCCCGGCGGACCGGCGCGCCATCTACGGCGGCAACGCGTTGCGGGTGTTCCCCCGGCTGTCCGGCCGCGTCCACCACCACGAAGAGCAGGAGGCCACGCGGTGAAGGTCTACGAAGCACTGGCCGCGGCGTTCGCCGCGGAGGGCACCACGGACGTGTTCGGCATGATGGGCGACGCCAACATGCACTGGATGAACGCGCTGTCCGGGCACGGCACCCGGCTCTACGAGGTGCGCCACGAGGGCGCGGGGCTGAGCATGGCACACGGGTTCGCCCGTGCCTCGGGCCGGCCGGGGGTCGTGACGACCACGAGCGGGCCGGGGACCGCGCAGCTGGCCACCTCCATGCTCGTGGCGAGCCGCGCGCGGATCCCGCTCGTCGCCTTCTGCGGCGAGACCCCGCTCGGCGACGAGAGCGCGGTGCAATACCTGGACCAGCGCCGCTTCGCCGCGGCGATCGAATGCGAGTTCCTGCGCGTGACCAAGGCGGATTCGGCCGAGGAGGTGGTGCGGCGCGCCTTCTACCTCGCCCGCACCGAATCCCGGCCGGTGCTGATCAGCGCGCCGACCGATGTGCAGCTGCAGGAATTCGAGGACGTACTGCCGTACGCACCGTCCACCGAACTGCTCAACGCCCCGGCCCTGCTGCCGCATCCGGATCGGATCGAGCAGGCGGGCGAGCTGATCGCGGCGAGCAAGCGACCGGTGATCATCGCCGGGCGCGGGGCGCGCAACGCAGGGGCGGCGGAGCAGCTGCTGGCGCTGCAGCGGCGGACCGGCGCGCTGCTCGCGACCACACTGCAGGCGAAGAACTGGCTGTACGGGCAGACCGACTACCACGTCGGGATCGCCGGGCTGTTCGGCAGCAAGGTCGCGATGGAACTGTTGCAGGAGGCCGATTGCGTGGTGGCGGTGGGGGCGAGCCTCAACCACTACACCATCGAGAGCGGCTACCTCTTCCCGGACGCGAAGTTCGTGCAGATCGACACCGCACCGCACGTCGTGATGGGCAACGGCCGGGTGGCCGACTCCTACGTGCAGGCGGACGCGGTGACCGGGCTCGAAGCTCTCACCGGTGCACTGGAACGCCGCGGCGTGCAGCTCGAGGGCTTCCACACCGAAGATGTGCACCGCAGGCTCACCGCGCCGCTGGTCGACCCGGCCGACTACCACCGCGAACCGGGGCTGCTCGACCCGCGCGAGGCGATCGCGGTGGTCGACGCCGAACTGCCCGGCGAGATCGGGCTGGTGCTCGGCAGCGGGCACCAGACCGACTTCGGCACGATGCTGTTCCAGCGTTCCCGCGAGGTCACTTCGAACTACGGGATGTTCGGCGCGATCGGACAGGCCCCGTTGCTGACCATCGGCGCCGTGGTGGCCAGGGGCGGCGAGCCGATGTTCGTGGTCGAGGGCGACGCGAGCTTCCTGATGCACCTTTCCGAGTTCGAGACCGCCTGCCGTTACCGGCTGCCGGTGCTGGTCGTGGTCATGAACGACGAGGGACTCGGTGCGGAGTACCACAAGGCGAGTGCCAAGGGGCTCGACCCCGCGCTCGCGGTGATCCCGACACCGGAGCTGGGTGCGGTGGCCCGCGCGCTGGGCGGTGGCGGTGCGACGGTGCGCACCACCGACGAACTGCGCGCCGCGCTGGCCGAGTATGTCCGCGCGCCTCGTCCGACCGTGATCGACGTCCGGATCACCCGCGACGTGCTGAGCGTGCCCTACCGGCGGATCCAGTACGGCGAGGACGTGTGAGCGCGCCCGGCGAGGAGAGGAACCAGGGGATGAAGATCGTGCTGGGCAGGGACGACCTCGCGGCCGCGGCGGTCGAAGCGGCCGCGAGCGCCGGGGCCGCAGCGGAGCGACTGGACGTGCGCCCGGTGCACAAGGCGTCCCGCGGTTTCCTCCAGGAGGGCACTGCCGACGTGTGCGAACTCGCTGTGGTGACCCTGCTGCAGGCGGTCGCCTACGACAAGCCGGTGGCCCTGCTGCCGATCACCGCGCTCGGCAGGCACCAGCACCAGACCCTGGTGACCCTCGGCGAACCCGGGGTCGGCGCGGTGCGCGGCCGGACCGTCGGCGTGCGTTCCTGGAGCCAGACCACCGGGGTGTGGCTGCGCGGATTCCTCACCGAGCAGTACGGCGTCGAACTGTCCGAAGTGGACTGGATCGGGTACGAGGACGGGCACGTGCCGGAGTACGCCGATCCGGCGTGGGTGAAGCGGGCGCCCGAAGGCGCCAAGCTGCCCGCCGATTTCCTCGACGGCAGGGTCGACTACGGGATCATGGGCAACGAGCTGCCCGCCGACGAACGGATCCGCACGGCCGTCCCGGATGCACTCACGGTCGCCTCGGAATGGGCCGCAGGCAAGGGGTTTGCCCCGATCAACCACGTGGTCGCGATCAACCCGGCGGTGGACGCCAAGGCGGCGCTCGCGGTGTACGACGCACTGGCCGCGGCCGTCGAGCCGACGCAGGGCCCGGTGAACCTGAACCCCGTCGGATTCGAAGCCCTGCGCGGACCGGTGACCGAGGTCGCCCGCTACGCCAGGGAGCAGGAGGTGCTGCCGCGCGCCGTCTCCTTCGACGAGCTGGTCGACCGCACCTGCGCCGCGCTCGGGGTGCGCGCGTCCCGCCTCGGCGGCTGAACCCGCGACCCCTCCCGGAAAGAAAGGCATGACATGGCAAAGCTCACGGTGGTACTGGGGGAGTACGCGCACGGACGCGCCCTGCTCAACGGTGACGTCGAAGTAGCGGGACACGCGGTGGAGCCGGTGGAGGTCTCGCCGGTCATCGGCGCCTACCGGCGGATGATCCGCGACCTCGAGTTCGACGTGTGCGAGCTCGCGCCGACCTCCTACCTGATGGCGTTGCAGGCGGGGGTGGCGCTGACCGCGATCCCGGTGTTCCTCAACCGCCGGTTCCACCACGCCGACGTGCAGTGCGGTGCGTCGTCCGGGATCCGCTTCCCCGGCGACCTCGCGGGCAAGCGGATCGGGGTGCGTGCCTACACGGTCACGACCGGCGTGTGGGTGCGCGGCATCCTGCACGACGAGTACGGCGTGGACCTCGACACGGTCAAGTGGGTCGTGGACGACGAGGACCACATCGAGGGCCGTGCCCCGGCGAACGTCGAACGCGTCACCGACGGCCGCTCGCTCGGTGCGCTGCTGCGTGCCGGCGAACTCGACGCAGCGTTGAGCGGCAACGCCGGCACCGGACGTGCCGGCGCGCCGCGGGCGGGATGGTCGGCCGCAGAGCAGCCCTCCGGTGACGAGGGGCCCTACCCGCTGTTCCCCGACCACGAGGTGCTCGCCGCCGACTGGTACCTGCGCACCGGGATCTACCCGCTGCACTCGGTGATCGCGATCCGCCGCGAGCTCGTCGAGCGCGATCCCGGGCTGCCTGGCGCGTTGTACGCCGCGTTCGCCGAGAGCAAGCGCCGCCAGGTCGAGGCGGATCCGGAGTGGTCGGCACTGCCCCGGCTCGGCAGGCAGGCCCGTGGGCTCGGCACCGACCCGATCCCCTACGGCCTCGGCGCGAACGACCGGAGCGTGCGAGCGCTCGTGCGGTTCTCCCGCGAGCAGGGCCTGCTGGACGCGGACTTCCCGGCCGAACCGCGGCAGCTGTTCGCCGACGGCGACTACCCGGACGCCTGATCTTCTCCCGAAAGGTGCAGTGTATGGACATCGTCGACACCCACTGCCACGTCGTCTCCGCCGACCTCGACCGGTATCCCCGGTCGCCGCTGGGTGGCAAGCAGTCCGGCTGGGTCTCCGGCAGGCCGGTCACCGCGGAGGGGATGGCCGAGCGGATGACCGAGGCGGGCGTCGGACAGGCGGTGCTGGTCCAGGCGACCACCGCCTATGGCTACGACAATTCGTATGTGCTCGACAGCCGGGCGCAGCGGCCCGGCCGGTTCCTCGCGGTGGGGACTGTGGACCCGTTGCGCCCCGACGCGGCCGAACACCTGGCGGCGGTGACCGGTGCGGGCGGCCTGTCCGGCGTGCGGCTGTTCACCAGCGGCAGCACCGTGCCCACCCAGGGAGAGTGGTTTGCGGCCCCGGAAACCCATCCGTTCTGGGCGAAAGCCGCGGAACTGGGGGTGCCGGTCTGCCTGCAGATGCGGCTCGGCCCGGCGACCGCCCGGCTCGTCGAACTGCTCGCCCGGTTCCCGTCCGTCCGGGTGCTGCTCGACCACCTCGGCTATCCCGGCATCGCCGAGTCGCCCGGCGAGGCCGGCGCCGAGGTGGCGAAGCTGGCCGTGCACCCGGGTCTGCACTTGAAGCTGACCCACCGCAACCTGGAACCGTTGCACGAGGCCGGAAAGGAGGCCGCAGCCTTCCTCGATCCGGTGCTGGGCGCCTTCGGCGCGAACCGGATCGCCTGGGGGTCGAACCTGCCCGCGGCCGAACAGTCGCTGCCCGAACTGGTCGCGCTCGCCCGGGGCGTGCTGTCCGGGGTTCCGGAGGCCGAGCAGCGCGAGATCTTCGCGGGCACGGCGCGCAGGCTGTATCCGGGATTGACCGGTTAGGCAGTGTCCGGTACGTCATCGAAGCCGGAGCACGATGGTGAGTTCGGCCCGGTAGCCACGCCCATCGACGGCCGGGCACATCCCGTCACCGCCTTGCTGCGGCGGCAACAACGGCTCAATCACTTACCGGACAAGCCCTGGCCGCCGGAACGGGGGAGTACGTGGACGACAGCGACGGCAAGGCCACGACCACCCGCTACGGCCAGGTGTACGAGGAACTGCGCACGGTGCTGCTTTCCGGCGGCTACGAACCGAACACCCGGCTCACCGAAGCGGATCTGACGAAGCGGTTCGCCGTCTCGCGCGGGACGCTCCGCTCGGTCCTGGTCCGGCTCGTCCAGGAAGGGTACGTGACCAGCGAGGTCAACCGGGGAGTCCGCGCGCGGAGCTTCACCATCGAGGAAGCGGCGGACATCCTGGAGGCCCGCGAAACCCTGGAGGCCGCACTCGCGGCCAAGGCGGCGGAGCGGGCGACCGATGCGGAGATCGCCGGGCTGGGCCGGACGCTGGAGGCGATGGAACAGGCGCAGGCGGCCGGTGCGCAGACCTCGTACTCCCGGGGCAACCGGGCGTTCCACCAGCAGGTGAAGGACGCCGCCCACCAGTCCACGCTGGCGCGCACCTATGACACCCTGCTGTACCCGCTGGTGATGCGCCAGTACCGGAATCTCTCGGCCCGCCATCCGCGATCGGGTTCTCTGACCGAACACCGAGCGGTCTACCTGGCCATCGCGACCCGCAATCCGGAGGCGGCGGCCGCCACCATGCGCCACCATGTCGGCTCCGCCCGGCGGGCGCTGCTGCTCGGCGGGAACGGCACGGACCACGACCGGTCCGCCACGCGCCGGCTGTCTGCTTCGGACTGACCGGAACGCGGCGGTGGGCCGTCTCCCGACGGGAGGCGGCCCACCGGGGCCTCAGCCGCGAGCTGCGGCGACCGTGGACGGATCGCCGGCGGGCGGCACCAGGATCGGGTACTCCTCCTGGAAATTCTTGATCATCGTGGCGGACGGGACGATCTCGTTCGGGTTGTCCTGGCCGGTCGCCTGCTGCTCACCCCACGCGCCTGCGGCCTTGCGCTGGTCCGGGGTGCCGTGGCTGTGCTGGCAGTCGCCGATGGAGGCGTCGAGGTAGGTGGTTTCCTGCTGCAGGCGGGCATCCCACGCGTCACCCTTGGCGTGCGCGACGAAGTAGCCGCCGTAGGCGTCCGGGCCCATCTCGCTCGACTCGTTGAGCGGGTGGTTGTCGTGCGCGAAGTCAACCTGGTGGCCGTACTCGTGGCCGACCACGGCCTCCACCGAGACGTCGTCGTAGCCGAGGAGGTTGACCGTGTCGAGCAGGCCGTCCCCGAGCATCACGCGCTTGCCGCCGAGACTGTCGGCAGGTGCGGAGAACGCGTTGAGCGTGAGCAGCGGGTTGCGGCCGCCCTGCAGCACCGGCACCTCGTAGAGCACCTTCGTGGCGAGTGCGGCGGCGTCTGCGACCTGCGCGGGCGCGAGGCCGAGGCCGAAGGTCTGCTTCATCTTCTCCACGCTGCCCAGGTCGGTGCCCTTCCACGGCACCAGCTGGACGTCCCAGCTCTCGATGTCCCAGAAACCGCGCAGCTTGTCGATCGTCGCGGTGGCACGCGGGGTGTACTGCCCGTCGGTGCCGAAGACCTGCGGCGTCTTGTCGGTCGCGACGGCCTGGGTGTAGAGCTGGCTGAGCCCGGACACCGCGCCGAGCGCCTGGCTTTCGAGCGGTGTGAGCTGCGCGGCCAGCTTGTTCGCGTAGGTCAGCAGCGAACCCTCGGTGCAGCCGGGGATCGGCCCCTTGGTGGTCCGGTTCTGGCGGCCGATCTGCGGGATCGGCGACTCGAACAGCGGGTCGACGTCGCGCAGCGCGGTCGGGGGGAGCCCGTTGTAGAGGTCGGTGACGTACTGGTTGAGCTTCGCGACGTCCTGCTCGACGGTCGACGGATCGGCCGGGGCCGCGGCCGCGGGGACCGCGGTGGCGACTGCGAGCGCCGCCAGGGCGCCCGCCGCCGCGAGGGCTCTGCCGAGTTGTCCGGTGCCGGTGCGCATGGTGGTTCCCCTCTTCGGTGCGAGTCAAGATCACAAGGCACCGTCACAGTAGGACGATGGTCAGGTGCCGAACCCCGGCCACGACAAGACCCCCGGGATGGCCCACGTCTTTCGGCGGGTCCACACCGTGCGGACATCAGCCGAAAGTACTAGGGCACACGAGATCGGCGGCTGCGAGAGTGGGTGCATGTCCGGTGTCGATCAGACGGTGCTGCTGCCGCCGCGAATCCGTGCCGGCGATCGGGTCCGCCTCGTGTCTCCGGCCGGCCGGAGAGCTGCTCGCGGATTCCGTGCGGACGCTGGAAGGCTGGGGTCTCATCGTCGAGATCGGGGAGCACGCACTCGACCGTCGCGGCTATCTGGCCGGACGGGACGAGGACCGGCTGGCCGATCTCGACGACGCCTATCGTGATCCCGGGGTGCGGGCGGTGTTCGCCACGCGAGGCGGCGCGGGCGCGTACCACATCGCCGACGACCTCGATTTCGCGGCGGTGCGGGCCGATCCCAAGCCGTTGATCGGATTCAGCGACATCACCAACCTGCATCTCGCACTGTGGCGGCACTGCCGGGTCGCCGGAATTCACGGTTTCCTGTCCGGCGCGCTCCGCGGAGTCGAGGCGAAAGCTGGTGCAGGAGAGCGAACCCACCACGCTGCACCGGGATCCGGAAGCGCTCACCGCGGCCGTGGCGACCTCCGGCCGGGCCGCCGGTCACCTGGTCGGCGGCCATCTCGGCGCCGTGGCCGGGTTCGTCGGCGCCGGATTGCCCTGTCTGGACGGTGCGATCCTGTTTCTCGAGTCGCCGCGGGCCATCGGCTGGGACAGCTCGACCGGCAGCTGACGCAGCTCATCCGGGCCGGTTCGCTCCGTGGGCTGCACGGGGTCGCGCTCGGCCGGTTCCCCGGGTCCGAGGGATACACCGACCGCGGCTGGACCGTGCTCGACGTACTGCGCGACCGGCTGGAACCGCTGGGCATCCCGTGCTCGGCGGCCTCGACGCCGGCCACGGTGACGATCCGCTGTCCCTGCCGCTGGGTCCGGTCGCCGAACTGGACGCGGACGCAGGCACGCTCACCGCCGGCCCCGCGGTCCGCTGACCGCCGGTCACGGCGAACGCCGGACGGGACCGCAGCCCGGTTGCCCGCACCTGCCCCGGTTTTCCTTGCGCCTGCGCGGGATCACGCCGATTCGAGTGCGCCGGTGCCGGTGAGGATCACGTGTGCCGCGTCGGTGCACTCCGGGGCAGTGGCCGCGCTCAGCGCGCGTTCTGCCGCGTCCGGACCGGCTTCGGGCGGGATCACCAGGACGGTGATGTGCTGGATACGCGGGCCGATCACCACGACGGTGTGCTGCTGGAGGCCGAAGAAACCGGCCAGCCGCACCAGATCCGGTCCGTGTGCCAGCCGGTCGGGTGCGAGGTCCCACGCGGTGGGATTGAACCCGATCCGGTCCACTCGTCCGAAACGCTCGGTGA
Source organism: Amycolatopsis ultiminotia (assembly GCF_039536925.1). NCBI lineage: Bacteria > Bacillati > Actinomycetota > Actinomycetes > Pseudonocardiales > Pseudonocardiaceae > Amycolatopsis > Amycolatopsis ultiminotia. The sequence continues at coordinate 587,967 of NZ_BAAAZN010000001.1, forward strand.
GCGCGGCGACGAGTGCGCTGAACTCGGTGACCGGCTCCCGCGAGCGCGGCCACCACGCAGCGTCGAAACAGCCTTTCGCCGCATGCGGTTCCTTGAATCGCAACCGGCGGCCGACGGCGAGTGAGTCGATCACGGTGCCCGCGGCACGGTCTTGCGGTTTCATCGCGGCACTCCTGTCCGGCCGGCGCGGGAATCCTTCCGGGGCGGTTGCCCCGCGGAGAAGTGGGGCCGATACGGCCAGCCTACGCCGGAGGGCATACCGGACCGATGAACATCAAGGGTGGCATTGCTGGTTGCTGCTGCGTGGCGGCAGCGGTGTGGTTACTGGTGCTGCTGGGTGAGTTCCGGGGTGGCATTGCGGGTTGCCGCTGCGGGGCGGCAAGGGTGTCGTCACTGGTGCGGCGAGTTCAATGGCGTCGTTCCCGGTTGGCGTTGTGGTGGCAGCGGTGTGGTTTCTGGTGCTGCTGGGTGAGTTCCGGGGTGGCATTGCGGGTTGCCGCTGCGGGGCGGCAAGGGTGTCGTCACTGGTGCGGCGAGTTCAATGGCGTCGTTCCCGGTTGGCGTTGTGGTGGCAGCGGTGTGGTTACTGGCGCTGCTGCGTGAATTCCGGGGTGGCGGCCCTGGTTGCCGCTGCGGGACCGCAGCGGTGTCGTCACTGGTGCGGCGAGTTCGACGGCGTCGTCCCTGGCTGCCGCTGCACGAGTACCGCAACGGTGGCGCCGCCGGGGGTCGGCCGGTGTCACGTCAGCGGCGTCGGCGCTTGGGGCCGGTGCGTGAGGAATGCGGGGCCGGCCGGGTGCCCGACCCTTCGCCGGCCGGGACGGGTGGCGGCCGGAACAGGCCGCCGTAACGGTCGTCCTGCGGGCGGATCAGCGCGCCGGGCCGTGGTTCTTCCTCGATCGGGTGGCTGAACGTCGCTTCTGGTGCGGTACTGATGAGGTTTCCTTTCACCGCAACGGGTCTGTGCCCTGCGGGGGAGCGGGTCACGCCGCGCTACCGTCGGCTGCCGGGTGCGCGCTACCGGCGGGTACCGCGAGTACGGTCGGTGCCGGAGCGGCTCGATGCCGCGAGGTGACGATGGTGTGTCGTGGGCCCGGCTGCATGCCGTGCTTTGTCTCCGGTCGCGTGAGGCGAAGGAGAACCGAGGACGGTGGTGGCTCGGCAGCCGCCACGCGGAATGCTCTCGGACACCACCGACGATACACCCTCGGACCGCAACGCACCGTTCCCGCCGGTGTACCGGCGCGCCGGACCCGCTTCGGGCCGGTCGGCCGGACCGGTGTACATCCGGTGAACACTGCGCGAGCCGAGCGTCCGTCCCGGCGGCCTCGGCGGGACCCGCACGAGCGCGACACGCTGGCCCGACCGCCGGAAGTGGGCAGCTCGACGGCGCGCATTCCCCGTTCGGGACGGTCGGAGGGGATTCGCGGGCGCGCCCACGGGGAACCCGGCTGGTGTAGCCTGCACGGTAGGACCCCAGACCTCGGTCGTGCCGATCGAGCCGCATCACGGCTGCCGACGACCGAGAGGACCCGGGCATGGCGAAAATCCAGTACGTGACTTGGTGCCGCGCGCGCTCGCCGGACGTGGCGGGCCGCCTGCCCGAGCACCGTGTGCATACCGGCCCCGGAAGACCGATCCGGCCGTCCGGTGCCGCCCGCACGACCAGAGCCGGGAGCCGTTCCCGGCATCCCGGCCTGACCCCACCGTTCCCGCTACTCGCCACAGTCATTCGACGAGGAGATCCACAATGGACACAGTGAGGTCGACCGCCCCACGCGGGCAGGCCACATCCGGGGGAAGCGAATTCGCCGAACTCACCGCGATGGTGAAGGAGGCCGGGCTGTTCCGGCGCCGTCCGCTGCAGTACGCGATGCGCGGTGCGCTGGCTTTGCTGGCCTACGCCGGTGTGTGGGTCCTGCTCGCGCTGTTCGGCGGAACCTGGTGGCAGCTGGGCACGGCGGTGCTGCTGGCCATCGCCTACACCCAGCTGGCGTTCCTCGGCCACGACGCCGGGCACAAGCAGATCTTCCGCGGCCGCAAGGCCAACGACGCGGTCGGCACCGCGCTGGCCGGGCTGGTCGGGATGAGCTACGGCTGGTGGGTGGGCAAACACACCCGCCACCACGCGAACCCGAATCTGGAGGACTCCGATCCGGACATCGACATGCCCGCGCTGGCGTTCAGCACCGGGCAGAGCCGTACCCGGGTCGGTTTCCTGCGCTGGATGGCGAAATACCAGGCGTTCCTGTTCTTCCCGTTACTGCTGCTGGAAGGTCTCGACCTGCACTGGTCCGGGATCAAAGCGGTCTGGCACGGCGAGCTGAAGGCCCGGCGGCTGGAGGCGGTGCTGCTCACCGCGCACCTCGTCGGGTACCTGGCCGCGGTGTTCCTGTTGCTGCCACCCGGGATCGCGGTCGCGTTCATCGCGGTGCACCACGCGGTGTGGGGTGTCTACATGGGATGCTCGTTCGCGCCCAACCACAAGGCGATGCCGCACCTGGAGCCGGGGCACCGGCTGGACTTCCTCCGCCGTCAGGTGCTGACCTCGCACAACGTCAGCGGCGGCCGCTGGATGACCTTCACCCTCGGCGGGCTGAACTACCAGATCGAGCACCACCTGTTCCCGAGCATCCCGATGGCGACCCTGCACCGGGCCCAGCCGCTGGTCCGGGACTTCTGCCGGGATCGCGGGATCAGTTACAGCCAGGGCGGGCTGGTGCGCACCTATGCAGACGTGCTGCGGCACCTGCACGAGGTCGGGTCTCCGCTGCGTACCGCACCGAAGGGCGCCGGAGGATGACGACCGCGCAGCAGCGGGGCGCCACGGCGGAAGCGGGAGACCGTTCCGCGGCGCGGCTGGAGATGAAGCGGACCGGTGCCGAACCCGGGCACGTGGACGGCGGCTGGTGGCCGCATTCGACCGATCTGGTGGCGGAGCTGCCCGCACTGGCGGCGGCGCTCGAGCACCGGCTCGGGCCGGTGAGCCGCGTGACCTACCACCTGGACACCTGGGCACCGGCCGAGCGCAAGGTGCGTGAAGGAGACCGGACGGTGCGGCTGGAAGGCTTCCGCGCCACGGATCCGCACACGATCATGGTGCTCGGCGCGGACTCCCGGCGGGTCAGCCTGCTGGTCGTGCCACCGGAGGTCTCCGAGAGCACTGCCCGCGCGGTACTGCTGGGCGCCGCGGACGCCACCACCGCCACCGTTGCGGAAATCCTGGCCGGCAACGGCGTTCCGGAGTGGCGCTGAGCCACTCCGGAACGCCATTGCCGCCGGACGGATGGCCTTGCCCGGCCCAGCCGGCAGTACCCCTTGGCGTTGTTGGCCGGTCGCGGAACGCGGCCGCGAAGCTCCCGCCGCCCACCTGAGCACCGAGGAGCACGATGATCGCGATGCGCACCGAACCGTCGAGCACCGGCGAGACCCACGCCGAGGACGGGTGCCCGGTCTGTCCACATGCGAGGGACGCACACGACCCGATCGCGAGCCGCTTCTGCGCGGCGACCGCGGCGGGCGAACTGCCCCGGGGATGCGCCTGCGCCTCCGGAACCCGGGAAACCAGGAAAGAGGTCTGACCATGACCACCGAGATCAGCTACGTGTCACGCTACGACCGGCGAGTCACCCAGGTGCAGGACCTGCTCGAGCAGGACACCGGCTTGACCGGCAGCGCGTCCCGGGCACTGGCGGTACGGCTGTTGCACCTCATCGACGAGGCGCCGGAGAAGCTGCGCCGGTAAGTCACCGGCACGCGGGCGGCTCCGGGAGCCCGGCCTGCTCACCACGGGCGCGTCCGGCGAGGTGCGGTGGCGACGGCCGATCGCGAGCGGCCGGTGACGGGGACGTTCGTTGCCCTCACCGAGGACTGCGACGTGGCCGAACCTGCCGCACACGCTGGCGGTGACCCGCTGGACGTCGCCGCGATTCGGCTGCGCCCGCAGTCACCACCGGGTGCCCGGCGATGTCGCTCGCGCGGCTGCTCGATCGGCCCCACCGCACGCGGTGCCGCAACCCGGACGGCCGGCGGCACCGGTCCGTGCGAGTGTCCTAAAGGGAGCGAGCCAGCTCGCCGGCGAGTTTCAGCGTCCTGGCCTTCTCCTCGTCGTCACCGACGAGACTGACCACCACCTCGGTCGCGCCGGCGTCCGCGTACGCGCGGACTGCGGATGCGACAGTGTCCTCGTCCCCGGCGACGACCGTCTCTGCGACATTGCGCTGTCCCTGCCGGTCGAGGAGTGTCCGGTAGGCGGGGAGGTCCGACGCGAAGCCGAGCGCACCGGCGACCTCGTCGCGCACCGTGTCCGGCCTCGAGGTCACGCTCAGCATCACTGCGGTCACGACACGCGGGTCCTTGGCCACCGCGTCGATCTTCGGCCGGATGTGCTCGGCGATGGTTCCCGGGGTCGCCCACACCGTGACCGTGCCGTCGGCGAGTTCGCCGGCGATGCGCAGCATCGCCGGGCCGAGTGCGGAGAGCAGCACCGGCGGTGGCTGCGAGCCGGGCACCTGGATGTGTCCGGTGCCGGAGAGCTCGGTGCGCAGCGTGGTCAGGTATTCGCGGGTGTGCTGTGCGGGCCGGTCGTAGGACAGGCCGTACACGTCCTCGATGAACTGCTTGTGGCTCGGCCCGACGCCGAGGGTGAACCGGTTGCCGGTGGCGACCCCGACCGTGAGTGCCTGTCCGGCCAGTGAGATCGGGTGGCGCGGGTAGGTCTGCACGATGGCCGTGCCCAGCTCGATCCCCGGCACGGCCGCGCCGGCGAGCGCCGCGACGGTGAGCGGATCCCAGGCCAGTACCTGATTGAAGAACGCGCTGGCCAGCCCGTGCTCGGCCGCTGCGCGTGCCTGGTCGATCTGGGATTGGAGGCCCGACTGGTCTCCGATGTACAGCCCGATCCGCATGCTTCCTCCAAGGTGAATTCGGAATTCCGCTTCTGCGACGGTAGCATAAGCTGAATCGGAAGTTCCGGTTATTGGGAGGCAGGGGTGCGAGCGGACGCACTGCGCAACCGGTCGGCGATCGCGGATGCGGCGCTGCGGCTGGCAGGCGAGCGGGGTGAGGCGGTGTCGATGGAGGACATCGCCCGCGAGGCCGGGGTGGGCGTCGGCACGCTGTACCGGCACTTCCCGGACCGGCGGGCCCTGCTGGAGGACATCGCCGTCGACGCGCTGCGGGAGCTGCGGGACGCCACCCGCGCGGAGGCAGGCCGAGCGCCGGCGTGGGAGGCGTTGCTGCGGATCGTGGACCACTGCGTGGCCCTGCCGCTGTCGTTGACCAAATCCCTGCTCACCGACGAACCGGAACGCGCTGAGCTGCCCGAGCTGGAGGTCGAGGTCACCTCGCTGATCGCCGGGATCGTGGCGGATGCGCAGCGGGAAGGCGATCTGCGCGCCGACGTGCCGCCTGCCGAAGCGGTGCGGGTGCTCAACGTGGCGGTCTGCCGCTGCGGCGCCCGCGCCGACGACCACCTGACCCGCGTGGTGCTGGACGGCCTGCGCGTGCCGAAGAACCGGCGGCCGCCGGTCTGGCGCGGTGACGAGGGGCGCGGAGAAGGTTCGTGAACTGCCGGCCGGGGCGCGGCTATGTGCCGGGAGTGACCACTCCGGCCTCGTAGGCGCTGATGACCAGCTGCGCGCGATCGCGCGCGTTCAGCTTGGCCAGCAGGCGCCCGACATGTGTCTTCACCGTGCCGAGCGCGACGTACAGGTGCTCGGCGATCTCGGTGTTGGACAGGCCGCGTGCGATCAAGGTGAGGACTTCTCGTTCACGCTCGGTGAGGCCCGGCAACGCTGTGCTGGTGGGCCCGGCGGGGTGTCCCTGGCGGGCGAACGTGGCGATGAGGCGGCGCGTGATCCGCGGCGCCAGCAGTGCCTCGCCTGCGGCGACCACCCGGATCGCGGTGATCAGCTCGGCCGCGGTCGAGTCCTTGACCAGGAATCCGCTGGCCCCGGCACGCAGTGCGGCGTAGACGTACTCGTCGAGGTCGAAGGTGGTGAGGATGAGGACGTGCACCGACGCCGTCTCGGGGTCGGTGCAGATGTGCCGGGTGGCTTCGATCCCGTCCATGTCCGGCATCCGGACGTCCATCAGCACGACGTCCGGCCGGTGGCGGCGGGCCAGCCGGACGGCCTCGGTGCCGGTCCCGACCGCACCGACCGGCCGGAGACCGGGTTCGGCCTCGAGCAGCGCGCAGAAACTCTCCCGGATGAGCGCGTGGTCGTCGGCGAGCAGCACACGGGTGTCCGGAGCCGGGGCCGTCACGAGGCGGTCTCCGGCTCGGTGTGCGGGATCTCGGCCACGACCCGGAATCCGCCGCGGGAGACCGGGCCGACCGCCAGGGTGCCGCCGTAGGCGGCGATCCGTTCCCGCATCCCGATCAGGCCCTGCCCACCGCCCGGACGGCGGCGCGGGATCGTGCGAGCCGGGCCGTCGTCGGCGACCTCGACGTGGACCGCATCGCTCCGCCCGCGCACGACGATCCGGCAGCGCCGGGCCTCGGAGTGCTCGACGACGTTGGTGAGGGCTTCCTGCACGATCCGGAACACTGCCAGATCGACACTCGGCGGGAGCCCCGCCGTTCCGGTCAGCGTGAGGTCGGCCTCCAGCTCCGGGCCGCAGAGACGATCGACCAGGGCGGGCAGGTCCGCGCTACCGGGTAACGGGCTCAATGCGGGCCCGTCCTCGGTTGCGTGCTCGGCTGCGTCGTCGGATGCCGGGCGCAGCACCCCGAGCAGCCGGCGGATCTCGACCATGGCGGCCCGGCTGGTCTGCTCGATGGTGCTCAGCGCGGCCTTCGCGTGCTCGGGGTTCTCCTCGGCCAGGCGGCCGGCCACGGACGCCTTGATCGCGATCAGGCTCATCGTGTGGCCGAGGATGTCGTGCAACTCGCGGGCGATCCGGAGCCGCTCGTCGGCGACCGCCTCCACCGCCGAGCGACGCGCGAACTCGGCTCTGGCCGCGCGTCGCGAGTGCACCACTCGCCCGGCGACCCAGGCCACGGTGAGCGAGACAGCCACGAACCCGAGCTCGAACTGCCACCACAGCGGCACCTCGCTGCGCGGCGCGCCCGGATCCACCGGCACGTGGATGCGGTAGAACTTGGGTACGGTCACCGCAGCGGCACCGAGGCAGACGACCAGCGCCGCGACAGCGCTGGTGGTCCGGTCGGTCAGCTTCGCCACCGTGTACGCGGCCACGGAGACAGGCGCGTAGGTCACCCACAGCGCCCCTGCGCCGCCGATGCCGAGGAAGGTCGCCGACGCGGCGACGAGCACGATCCAGGCCAGCACCGGGATGCTCCAACGGCGACGCAGCAGCAACGGCAACCCCACGGCTGCGCCGACTGCCCAGGCGACCCACACCGGGCCCGGGTACGCCGGACCGGGCGGGTCGAGCAGGGTGTAGGGCACCAGACACGTCAACGCCAGCGCCAGCACGACGTCGAGAACCACCGCGCGATGACGCCGGGGCTCCGGGAGCCGGTCCAGGCCGGCGAACTGCGGCACACCGGCACGCTACCGCCGGCTCCGGCGCACCGCGTCCTCCTCAGGTCAGACATCGAAGATCCGACCCCGGTCAGACTCGGGAAGGTACCCCTGCGCGGGACCGTGTGGCGATGACGACAGTGCATGGGCCGGAGAGGCCATCGAGGCACCCCGCATCCGATCTTCGGGCGGTCGCCGTCTTCGCCGTGGCCGTGGTGCTGGGCGGAGTGGGTGGCTTCGCCCTCACCGAACTGCTCGGAGTCGGTGAACTGCGCTGGGGCGAAACCGAACTCTCGGCCATCGCCTCGACCGTCGGCTCGCTGGCGGTGGGGCTGGTCGCCGGCCGGGTGCTGCTGGGTGGTACCGGTCCGGCGATGAGGGTGCACGCGCCGGGGCCCGTCACCGGCTGGCCGGGATCCCGTTTCGGTGCGGCCGCGCTCATCCTGGCGCCCCTGCTGTTGCTGGCCGGGGAGGCCGTCCGGTCGGGATACGACTACTTCTACCCCGCGCAACTCGCGGCCATGGCCGGCGCGCCGGGAATCATCCTCACCTCCTACGCCCTCTACACCGCCGGCCTGGTCCTGCTGATTCCCGCTTTCCTCGCGCTGACCGGACTGATCGGCCGGGAGCGACCCGGCTGGGCCTTCTGGGGAGCGACCGTCGCCGTCGTGGGCAGTACGGTGCGCATCTTCCAGGACGGCATCAGCTTCCTGTCCCTGCAGCTGGTACACGTGCAAGGGCTGGAGACCGCGACGGCGGCGGTGAGCAAGACCTACCAGTCCTGGTACGTACTGCAGACGCTCGACGGCAGCGACAACCTCGCGTGGGCGGTGCTCGCGATCGGCGCGTACCGGGCCAGGGTGCTCGGCTGGGTGCCCGCACTCGGCGTGGCGTTCATGCTGACCCACTACAGCGGAGTGTTGAAGGGCACGGACTTCAGTACCTTCAGCGGCGCGGTGCTCCTCGCCGCCGTGTTCGTCCCCCTCGGCGTCAGCCTGTGGCGGCGCGCCGAACCCGTGTCCCGCAAGGTGTGGTGGGGCGGTGTCGCTTCGGTGGTCTTGCTGGCCGCGCAGTACCTGGTCACCGCACTGAACGGGTTCCGGAGCTGGGGATGAGTTCCGGCCCGGTCCGGCAGCGGCCGAAGCCGACAGCTCCCCGGTGCGGCGAATACGGCGCGTGGCGACGTGGTCGTGGTGACGGTCGGCTACCGGCTCGGGGTGTTCGGTTTCTTCGGCCGTCCCGGGCCGGCGGCGTTCGGACCGAGCGACCAGCGGGCCGCGATGGTCCGGGTGCGCCGCAACGTGTCCGCCTTCGGCGGGGATCCGGGCAGTGTCACCGTCCCAGGATGGTTGAACGGACAATCAAAAGCGAGTACTAGTGGCAGCAGGGTCGGCCCGGCCCGTTCACTGCTCCGGGGAGTCTTCATGCGCATAGGTTTCAGCCTTCCGTTGTTCGGCAAAGCGGCGGCCGAGCCTGGTGGGATCGCGCGGTACGCGCGCGCGGCCGAGAAGGAAGGGGCGGCCGGTCTTTGGGTGGGTGACCGGCTGCTGTCGCCGGTGGACCCGGTGGTGTCCTATCCGGGCACCGACACGATGCCGGAGGAGTTCGCGCTCGCCCAGGACCCGTTCGCCGCACTGGCCGTGGCCGCGGCGGTGACCGAGACCGCGATCCTCGGGTCCAGCACGATCAACGCCACCCAGTACCAGCCCGCGAATTTCGCCCGCATGCTGACCACGCTCGACGTGGCCTCCGGCGGCAGGCTGCTGCCCGGCCTCGGCATCGGCTGGTCACCCGACGAGTACGCGGCCGTCGGCGTTCCGATGGCCGAGCGCGGCAAGCGGCTGGACGACGTGCTCGACCTGCTCGAGCAGTGGTGGACCGACGACGTGGTGTCCCACACCGGCGTCGGCTACACGATCGCGGAGAGCCACGTCCGGCTCAAGCCGGTGCGCAAACCGCCGGTGCACCTGGCCGGGTTCGGCGAGAAGGCCCTGCAGCGGGTCGCCCGGCGGGCGGACGGCTGGCTGCCGGTCTATTCGGTGCCCGAACAGGTCCCGGCGGACGTGCTCACCTCGACGCTGGCCAAGATCCGGTCCGGCGCCGAGGAGGCCGGTCGCGATCCGGGTGCGCTCGGCGTGGCGCTGCGGGTCAACGTGGCCGCGGGCACGAAGCCGGAGGCCATCGCCGAGGCGGTGGCGAAGATCGTCCCGGTCCTCGAACCGGACCACACCTTCGTGGACCTCGGCTACCTGACCGGCAGCGTGGACGAGCACCTCGACCTCACCGGTCGCCTGCTGGAGCTGATCGGACGGGGCTGACCCGCCGCGAACCGGGCCGTCGGCCGGTCCGCCGGGTGGATCGGGAGCACGGCACCCGCCTCCCGATCCACCCCGACAAGACAGTTCGTCTCGTGCAGATCGCGAAGGCACCGGTGCAGATGTTCCCTTCGTGCAAGGTGGTCGTGCACGAGCTGGCGAGGCCGGCGATCCACAATGCACACAGCGGTCGGCGATCCCACCACGACGCTCGGCCGACCCGGACGTGCCGAAGGCTGTGTCGAAGCACCGGCAGTCGTGCCACGGCGGACCTGAGAGGTGGGGATGACGGAATTTCACGACCGCTACGGGCTGACCGCGGTGATCAACGCTCGGGGGACGTTCACCCCGCTGGGAGTATCGCGGAGCACCGGCGAGGTCGCCTCGGCGACCGCCGGGGCGCTGTCCGGGTTCTTCGTGCTGGAAGAGCTGAAGGACCTCGCCGCGCGCACCATCGCCGAAGTGACCGGTGCGGAATCGGGTGCCGTCGTGCACTGCACGTCGGCGGCGGTGACGTTGGCGGTCGCGGCGTCGATGACCGGGGTTTCGGACTCCCGGATCGCCGCGCTGCCGGACTCCGCGGGGATGCCCGGCACCGTCGTCCTCCCGGCGGGACATGCGGTCGACTACGGGCATCCGATCGTGCAGGACATCCGCCTTGCCGGGGCGACGCCGGACCTGGCCGGATCGGAGACCGCGTGCTCGCTCGCGGATCTGCAGGAGAGGGTGGCACTTCCCGGTGTGGCGTGCCTGCTGCTCGTGTCCTCGCGGCTGGCCAGGGGCGAGGACATCCCGATCGAGGGCGCGGTGGCGATGGCGCACCGGCACGGGGTACCGGTGATCATCGACGGTGCGGCACAGGATTTCCGGATCGGGCAGCTGCTCGGCACCGGTGCCGAGCTCGTGCTCGTCAGCGGCCAGAAATACCTGGGTTCCCCGACCGCCGGACTGGTGCTCGGCCGCGCCGCGCCGGTCCAGGCGGTCCGCGCGCAGGAGAAGGGGATCGGCCGGGCGATGAAGCCGAGCAAGGAGGCGATCCTCGGGGTGGTCGCGGCGTTGCGGGCACGGCAGGGGACAGACCGGGACGAGTGGGCCCGGCAGCAGCGGGACAAGGTCGCCCGGTTCGTCGAACGGGCAGGCGGGCTCGCCGGTGTGCACGCCGAACTGGTGCCCGATCCGACCGGCCTGCCGTTCCCGCGGGCACGCCTCGGCGTCGATCCCGCTTCGGCGGGGCTGACCGCGACCGCGCTGGCCAAGGCGCTGCAAACCGGTTCTCCGCCGATCTGGGCGATGACCCAGGACCAGGAACGAGGGAATCTGACCTTCGAACTCGTGCCGTTGACCGGGGACGAGATCGACACGATCCTGCGCAGACTCGCCGACGTACTTGCGAAATAGCAGCAGGCCTCGCCGGGTGCAACGTCTTTTCGCGACCGGACTGACCGGTTTCCTCGCCGCTTCCGCATTCTGCGGACCGCGTGCCTACCGCAGCGCCCTCGCGATCGGCGAAGCACGTCTGACCGCCGCGTTGCCTGCTGGGTCTTGACCCCGGACGTCACTGCCCGGGATCCAGCAATGCGGACAGGGCTTCCGGGGCGGCCGCTGCCCCGGTGAGCGGACGCCAGCGCGCGCCGGCCTGCCGGGCGAACTGTTCGGCCTGTTCGCAGTCCTCATCCGGTGCCAGTACCACCAGTTCCGCACACCTTCGGGCGGCGGGTACGGGATCCTCCTCGTCGGTCGCGCGGCAGTCGGACAGCAGGACGACCACCTTCCGGGCGGCGCGGGAGGAGGCGAGCTGGTCCTGGGCGGCACGCAGCGCGGACGCCAGCGCGGTCACGCCGTGGCCGCGCAACTGCAGTACCGCCTCCACCACGTCGGCCCTGGATCGGGCCGAGCGCAGCGGACGGATCACTTCGGCCTTCCGCGCGAACGCGACGACGGCGTGCTCGCCGGGCGCTCGCCAGGCGCATGCGGCGGCGGTGAGGGCGGCGGCCGTCAACCGGGCACCGGTCATCGAACCGCTGGTGTCCACCACCACGCACAACGCGAGTTCCGGACGGGACCAGTGCCGGGCGACGAGTTCGTCCGCCCGCGGGACCCGCTTCGCCGCAGCGGCGTCGGCCAGTGCCGGAAGTGACGCGTCGAGGTCGAGTTCGCCGCCGGTTTCCGCCGGCCGGGGCCGCAGTTTCCCGATTCCCCGGCCGCGGGCCACGCCCCGCCGGGCGAGCTCGAGCACGAGCCTGCGTGCCAGCGCCCGTGCCGTGCTGCGCAGGCGTTCGTCGGTCGCCGAACTCATCTCGACCAGCATCGTCATCGCCTCGTCCGGGTTTTCCCGGAACACCGCGGCGAAGGCGTCCTCGTCCAGTACGCCCACCTCGGGGGAGACCTCCGGGAAACGGCTGTGCCGCCCGAGTTCCGAACGGGACGTGCTGCGACGGCCAGGACTCGGCCGCGGCCGTTTCCCCGGAGCGCCCGCCGGCGGCGGGCTCAGGCTCCCCCCGTGGCATCACCTCCCGGTTCGTCGCCCGCCTGCGGATCGGCCGGCCGCGGTTGCGGTCCGAACACCGCGACGTACAGCTCGTCGACGACCGATTCCGGAGTGCGGCCGCAGGATTCGTGCAGGCTGATCCGGCCGGAGAGACCGACCATCGCCGCGTCGTGCCCGATCCGCCAGTCGGTGGGCTCGCCGCCGCGGATCCGTGCGAGGGAGGTGGCGACCCGCACGAGGTCGATGGCCCCGCGCACCGACGAGCCGATCCGGATGTCGGCGTGCTCGCGCGTGCGGCGCACGAGATCGACGACGCCGGTCCGCCACCGGCCGGGCACCTGCGTGCTCCGGCGGGCGACGATGGCGGCTTCCTCGTCCTCGCTCTGGTAGCCCATCACGATCCGGCACACCCGGTCGTAGACCGCGGCCGAGATCCGGGCCGTGCCCACCGCGTCGAACGGGTTCATCGCGGCCACCAGCCGGAATCCCGGCGCCGCCTGCACCCGGCCCAGCCGGGGGACGTGCAGCTCGCCCTCGGACATCACGGTGACCAGGACGTTCAGCGTCTCCTCGGGGATCCGGTTGACCTCCTCGACGTAGAGCAGCCCGCCCTCCCGGAGCGCCTCGATCAGCGGACCGTCCACAAAGGTCTCCGGAACGTACCCCCTCGCCAGCACCTGGGACGGGTCGAACTGCCCGGTCAGCCGGGCAGGCGTCAGCTCCGCGTTGCCCTCCACGAAGACGAACGGGACCTTGCCGCTGTGCGCGATCGTCCGCAGCAGGGTGGTCTTCCCGGTTCCGGGCGGGCCTTCGAGTACGACATGCGCCCCGCAGTCGAGTCCGGCCAGCAGCAGTTCGATCTCGCGGGTGCGGCCGACCAGATCACCGGACAGTGCGTTCAGCGCGGGCCAGGGGCCGGGGCCGCCCGGCCCCGGCACCGCGTGCAGACCGCTCATCCGGCGTCGTGGACCAGCACGCCGCGGACGTTCCGGCCGGAGAGGAGGTCGTCGTAACCCTGGTTGACCTCGTCGAGGGTGTAGGTCCTGGTGATGATCTCGTCGAGTTTGAGGTCACCGCTGCGGTAGAGCCCGAGGATCTTGGGGATGTCCGCGGTCGGGTTGCAGTCGCCGAACAACGATCCCTTCACCGTCTTCTTGAACAGTGTCAGGATCGAGCCGGGCAGCTGGACGTTGTTCACCGCAAGCTTGTTCAGCCCGGTCAGCACGATCGTGCCGCCCTTCCCGGTGGCGTTGAACGCACCGGTGACGATGTCCTCGGAAACGATGCCCGCGGTGACGATCGTCTTGTCCGCGCCGTTGCCGTTGGTGAACGACTGTGCCAGTTCGGCAGCCTCCTCCGGGGTGGCCACGGCGTGCGTCGCACCGAGCTCCATCGCCTTCTCCCGCTTGTTCTCCAGCGGGTCGAGCGCGATCACGTTCTTCGCGCCGGCGTAGCGCGCACCCTGCACCGCGTTGATGCCGATACCGCCGACCCCGGACACGATCACCGTCTCGCCCGGCTTGACGTCGGCCGCGTTCACCGCCGAGCCCCATCCGGTCGGCACCCCGCACCCGACGAGCACCGCCTTGTCCAGCGGCAGATCGTCGTCGACCTTCACCACCGAGTTCTGGTGGATCGTCGAGTACTGGCTGAACGTGCCGAGCATGCACATCGCGCCGTACTCCTTGACCGGGCCGGGCCCGGAGAAGGGGAACCGGTCACCGGGGAGGTAACCCTCCAGGATCGTGGCGCCCATATCGCAGATCGCCTGCTGACCGGAGGCACACCAGCGGCACACCCCGCAGTTCGGGATGAACGAGCAGACGACGTGGTCGCCCGGCTTGACCCGGGTGACCCCGGGACCGACCTCCTCGATGATCCCGGCGCCCTCGTGCCCGAGCACCATCGGCAGCCGGGCTTCCAGGTCGCCGTGCGCGATGTGCACGTCGGAATGGCAGAGGCCGGCGTGGGTGTAGCGGATGAGCACCTCGCCCTCGCGGGGCCCGTCGAGGTCCAGTTCGACGAGTTCGATCGGCTTGTCGACTTCGTAGACGACTGCTGCCTTGGTCTTCACGGGTGAACTCCCTTGTTCTGCGGGTGCGATCAGAGCGCGATGTTGACGGCCTTGGTCTGGGTGTAGAGCTCCAGTGCCGATGCGCCCAGCTCCCGGCCCCAGCCGGACTGTTTGTAGCCACCGAAGGGCATCGCCGTGTCGAAGCCGTTGTACTGGTTGACCCACACCGAACCGGCTTTCAGCTGTCGCGCGGTGCGATGCGCCTTCGACAGGTCACGGGTCCACACGCCCGCGGCGAGGCCGTACTCGCTGTCGTTGGCGGCGGCGGCCACCCCGGTCTCGGCGTTGAACGGCTGCGCGACCACGACCGGACCGAAGATCTCCTCCCGGACGATGCTGAACTCCGGTTTCACGTCCACGAAAACGGTCGGCTCGATGAAGTACCCCTCGTCGCCCCACCGCTTGCCGCCGGTGAGCGCGCGGGCGCCGTCGGCGATGCCCTCGCGCAGGTAGCGCGACACCCGGTCGAACTGCTCCTGCGACACCATCGGCCCCAGCTGTGTTTCGGGATCGAGGCCGGGTCCGATCTTGACCTGGCTCGCCGCGTCCGCAACGGCCCGGGTGAACTCGTCGAAGATCTTGTCCTCCACGAACAACCGGGTTCCCGCGACACAGCACTGGCCGTGGTTGAACATCCACGCGTTGACCGAACCGGGGACGGCGAGGTCGAAATCGGCGTCGGCGAACACCACGTTCGGGCTCTTGCCGCCGAGTTCGAGCGAGACCTTCTTCAGGTTTCCCTTCGCCGCCTCGACGATCTTCTTGCCGACCTCGGTCGAACCGGTGAAGGCGACCTTGTCCACGTCCTCGTGCGCGGCGAGGGCGGCACCGGCATCGCCGAACCCGGTGACGATGTTGACCACGCCCGGCGGGAAACCCGCCTCCTCGAACAGCTCACCGAGCAGCAGCGCGGTCAGCGGCGTCTGTTCGGCGGGCTTGAGCACCACGGTGTTGCCTGCCGCGAGTGCCGGTGCGATCTTGAACGCGGCCATCAGCAGGGGGAAGTTCCAGGGCACGATCTGCCCGCAGACGCCGACCGGTTCCCGCAGCGTGTACGCGTGGAACTGCCCGCCGGGGACGAAGGGCATGGACACGTTGACCGTGCTGCCCTCGATCTTCGTCGCCCAGCCCGCGTAGTAGCGGAAGATGTCGGCCGACCAGCCGGTGTCCACCGCGGTGGCGATGCCGGCCGATTTCCCGTTGTCCAGTGCTTCGAGCTGGCCGAAGATCTCCGCGCGTTCGGAGAGCAGGTCGCCGATCCGCCAGATCAGCCGCTCGCGCTCGTTGGGCTTCATCGAGGCCCACGGGCCCTCCTCGAACGCCTTGCGGGCAGCGGCCACCGCCCGGATGACGTCCTCGGCCTCGCCGTGCGCGACTTCGGTGATCTTGTCGCCGTTCGCGGGATCGTAGGTCGGGAACGTCCGGCCGGACGCGGCCGGCACCCACTGGCCGCCGATCAGCAGATCACGGGGCGTGGACACGAACTCCCGGACCGCCGTGTGCAGGGGGAACTCCACCGTTGCAGTCACCTGGCGCCTCCTCACTTCGTTGTGGCGGAGGTCATCGTCACCCGGCGGGCGCGGGCCGGGGTGTTACATATCTGGACAGTCCTCGGTGACCTCGAGGGTGCGCATCCGGCGGTAGAGCGTGGTCCGGCTGACGCCGAGGGCCCGCGCAGCGCGCAGCTTGTTCCCGCCGTGGGAGCGCAGTGCTTGCACGATCGCGTTGCGCTCGGCGAGGTCACGGCTGCCGAGCCGGCGGGTTCGCCCGCTGGAGCGGTAGCCCGGTGGAAGGTGCTTGAGATCGATGACCCCGGTGCACGGCAGCCGCGCCACGTCGCGCAGGACCGCGCGGAGCTCGTGCAGGTTGCCGGGCCATGGGTGGGCCCGCAACGCGGCGAGCGCGGCGCCGGTGAACCGCGGCCGCCGGCCCGGTTGTTCGACGTCCAGCATCGTGGCGGCCAGCGCGGGCAGCTCGTCCAGCCGTTCGCGAAGCGGCTTCAGTGAGACTGTCTGCTCACAGCGCGCGACGACGGCGGTCACTTCGGCCGATGCTTGATCGGCCGGGCAGGTAGTGATCACCATCCGCGCGGAAACCCCGTGGTCGAGTGCATTGGCCACGGTGGTGAGCAGCTGCGGGGGAAAGCAGTGCAGATCGTCGAGTACGACGGTGGTCCCGGCGCGTTCGACCAGCCGCGCGAATTCACCGGCCCACTGCGGTGCGTCCGCGCGCAGCGCGGACGCGGCGTCGAGTACCACGACCTCGCCGGCCCCGGCGCTCGCCCTTGCCCTGCTCGAACGTCCGCTTCCGGGTTCTCCCGTGATGACGGCCGAGCGCCACGGCTCGTCTTTCCGGCCGGTGCCGCCCCCGGTGCGGGTGTCCCGTTCGGTGCGCGCGACGTGGAAGACCGCGCCGGAGGGAGCGCCGGGCACGCGTTCGGCGGTGACCGAGACCGTGACCCCCTCGCCGACGTCGATGACCGTGCGGAACTCGCCTCGCTCCGGCAGCTGCGGCAGGAGCATCCGCAGGATGGCCGGATCCGCGGGGCTGAGCTGGTCGGTGCAGATCTTGTTGGCGAAGACCACGTCGCCGCCCAGCACCGCGACCGGTACCGAGCGGTGCCGGGTCGCCTCCTGGAAGGCGAGGAACAGCCGTCGTTCCGAGGCCCGCGCGCCTTCCACGATCAGCTGCTCGATGTCCTGGACCGCGCGGCTCACCAGCGGGCCGAACAGCGGATTGCCGTCGCTGCTGACCCCGCTGATGTCGAGCACGCCTTCGACGCGCCCGGTCAGCGGATGCCGGATCGGATGGCCGTAGCAGCTGAACCGCTTCAACGCCTCGGCGTAGTGCTCGTCGCCGTGGATCCGGACGGCGCGGCCCGATTCGTACGGCGTGCCGAGTGCGTTGGTCCCGACCGTGCCCTCGCCGAATCCGGAGCCCTGGAACGCGCCGACGTCCTCGATCTGGCGACGGATGTGGTGATCGCCGAACCAGCGGTAGACCAGCCGGCAGTCGCGATCGGCGAGCAGGACGCAGAACCGGGTTCCCCCGAGGTGCCCGGTGAGCTGGTCGAGCACCGGCCGGGCGGCGGACATCAACCGGCTGCGCGCGTCGACGTCGACGACGGAGATCGCGCTGGTGTCCAGGTGCGGCGTCACCCCGAACAGCCGGGACCGGCGCCAGGAGTCGGCAATCTCCTGGCGCAGCACAGGTTCTCCGCCGGATGACACCTGACTGAGCGGCACTGCTCCTCCAGGGGTGGAACGTCTGCAGAAACGTTCCGACTGACTGTACCGCCGTCAACGGTGAACCTCCAGTGTGCTCACCCGCCTGCGGCAACGGTGGCGGCGGCCGCCTTGGGCACCACGGACGGGCCTGCGCTGCGACGGATCTGCACTCGCCGCCGGTCTCGGCCGCGCCCGGGATCAAGTCCGCAATGGACGGTCCGTGTCGCCGAACGTCCCGGCATTCCCCGAACGTCCCGGCGTTCAGGGAATGCCGGGACCGGGCGACGTCACCGGTCCTGCGCCCGTGCCGAGGTCGCTGCCGGGTGCATGGCGAGGGCTTGGCGGATGAGCGGCATGCCCTCCAGCAGTGCCGTGACTCCGGGCCGCTGCGAGGCGTGCGCGGAATGCACGAAGCGGATGTCCACTGTCCAGTCCCGCAGGGGCAGCGGCAAAGCCCGTAACTGTCCATTGTGGAGTAATGCGGCAGCGGCGAAGCGGGGTACGACCGCGACGTAGCCGTTCGTGGCGGCGAGGTGGACAGCGGTCATCGGCAGGCCGATGGTGTGCACGGGCCGATCGGCCGGGCGGCGGGGGTGCTCGAAGACCGTCGCGAGGGATTCCGCAGCCGGTCCCCAGCGGTAGACCAGCACCGAACTGTCGGTGAGGTCGTCGAATCGCAGCCGGGTGCGTCCGGCCAGCCGGTGACCGGGGTGGCAGACGGCGACGATCCCGGATTTCCCGATCCGCACCGAGCGGACGTCGCCGTCGGGCGGATTGGCCAGCAGGAAACCGGCGTGCGCGGTGCCGTCCCTGAGGTGCCGGAGCACCTCGTCGCTGTGCGCGACCTGGCAGTGCACGGCGATCGGCCGTTCGGCGAGGACGCTCAGCGCGGGCGGGAAGACCGACGAGCCGAGGCTGGCGGGCGCGGCCAGGACCAGCCGCTGCGAGTGCTCGGTGCCCAGATCGGCGACGGCTTCGTCGAGCAGCCGCAGGCATCGCCGTGCGTAGTCGGCGAACTGCTCGCCCGCCGAGGTCAGGACGCTCCCGCGAGCCCCTCGTTCGAACAGCGATATGCCGAGCCTGCGTTCCAGTGCGGCGAGCCTGGTACTCACCGACGGGCCGCTGAGCTGCAGGTCCGCCGCTGCGGCGGCGAAGCTGCCCAGCCGGGCGGCCGCGGCGAACACCTGGAGGTCAACGGTCTCGATCGGGGGAGGAGCCATAGGCAGAGCTTAAGGCCAGCCGCAGCGACATTCTCTCTACCGGAGCACTCGCCACTGCCCGACAGTGGAGCGATGGACCCAGCGCAGAGCACTTCGGACGCAGGCGGCGACGATGCCGCGACGGTCTCGGCCGCCGACGACGGGCGGTTGAAGCGCGCACTGGGCACCCCTTCGCTCGCGATGCTCACGTTCTCGAGCGTGATCGGCTCCGGCTGGCTGCTCTCTCCCTACACGGTGGCGAAGGCTGCGGGTCCCGCGGCTCTGCTGACCTGGGTGATCGGTGGCGCGGCGACGTTGCTGGTGTGCCTGGTGTTCATCGATCTGGCGTTCCGCAACCCGATGTCCGGCGGGAATGTGCGCTGGCCGCGGATGGCCGCCGGACCGCTGGTCGGGACCGCGGTCAGCTGGGCGGTGCTGCTGCAGGCGGTGTTCGCCGGGCCGAGCGAATCGACCGCGGTGGCGCAGTACCTCGGCCGGTGGCTGCCGGGGCTGATCACGCAGGAAGCACTGAGCTGGCGTGGCCGGCTGTTCGCCGCCGCCCTGCTGCTCCTGTTCTGCAGCGCCAGTTTCTTCGGCGTCGTGTTCATCACCCGGTTGAACAACGTGGTCACCGCGGTCAAGCTCGTCGTCCCCGCGGCCACGGTGATCCTATTGCTCTCGAGCGGATTCGACACCGGCAACTACACCGTCGGCGGCGGGTTCGCGCCGTACGGGGTGTCCGCGGCACTGACCGCGGTGGTCGGTGGTGGCGTCGTCTATGCGTTCACCGGGATCAACGGCGCCGCGGTGATGTCCGGCGAGGCACGCGATCCGCGCAAGTCCGTGCCACGGGCGACCCTGATCGTGCTGGCCGGTTCGCTGCTGCTCTACCTCGGGCTGCAGGCCGCGATGATCTACTCGCCGCCGAGCGGTCTGCTGAATTCCGGCTGGCACGGGCTGAACCTGACGTCCCCGCTGGCCCAGCTGGCCGGGTTGCTCGGGCTGGGCTGGCTTTCGACCGTGCTGATCGCCGACGCGGTGTTCTCCCCGTCCGGCAGTATGCTGATGGGCACCTCGATCAAGGCCCGCTACACCTACGGGGCCGCGCAGAACGGGCTGCTGCCCCGCTTGTTCACCCGGGTCAACCGGCGCTGGGGCGTGCCGTGGATCGCGCTGTCGTTCAACGCGCTCGTCGGCGTGGTGGTGATCCTCGGTTTCGGCAGCTGGGAGTCGATCGTCAGCTCGATCAGCTTCTTCTACGGGCTGAGCTACGCGGTCGTCTCGGTCGCGGCCACGGTGCTGCACCGCACCGAAACCGGCCGCGGCTGGCTCGGCCGGTGGTCGATCCCGGTGGGCGCGGCGTCGTTCGTGCTGTCCGGGCTGATCCTCTACTGGTCGGGCTGGCCGAAGGTGCGGATCGCGGTGCCGTTGCTGCTGATCGGCTTCGTGATCTACTCGGTCCGGCACTTCGTCCGCGGGGCGCGCGAGACGGTCCCGCTGCGGCAGGGTTCCTGGCTGCTCGGGTGGGTCCTGCTCGTCGGCGCGCTGTCGGCGTTCGGGTCCTTCCAGGGCACCGGGGCGATCGCGGCGCCCTACGACACCGTCGTGGCCGGCGTGCTCAGCGCGGTCGCGTGGTGGGCCGCGCACCGGTCCGGCGTCCGCTACCGGCTCGGCTCCGCCGGTGGGTCCACTGTGGATTCCCCGGCGCGGCAGGCGGTTCGCGCCGGCTGACACTGCACCATCCCGAAGCGAAAGCACGAGGAGAGAGAACAGATGACGGACACGCGCTACGCCGGGTTCGAGTGGGACGTGGCGAAGTCCCGGCAGCGCCGCACGAAACGGTGGTCGGTCTACGGTCCGGAGGTAGTCGATCTGACCGTCGCCGAGATGGACCTGCCGATCGCCGAACCGATCATGGCCGCACTGCGTGACGCGCTCGAGCGGCAGACCGTCGGCTACCCGATCCCGGGACCGCAGTCGGGTTTGCCGGAGACCGCCGCGAAGTGGCTGACCGAAGTCCACGGGCTGCCGGTCGACGCCGGTGCGGTCCGCTTGCTGCCGGAGTTGATGAAGGGCATCACCAACGCGGTCCGCGAGTTCACCCCGGCGGGTGCGGCAGTCGTCGTGCCCACCCCGACCTACCGCAGTTTCTTCGGCGCGGTCGAACTCGCCGGCCGCAGTGCGGTCGAGGTTCCGATGCTCCGCGACGCCGACGGTTACCACCTCGACTGCGAACGCATCGACGAGGCGTTGGCGGCCGGTGCGGGCAGCGTTCTGCTGTGCCATCCGGCGAACCCGGTCGGCAGGCTCTTCCGGCCGTCCGAACTGCAGCAGCTCGCGGCGGTCGTGGACCGGCACGGTGCACGGGTGATCAGCGACGAGATCCACGCGCCGTTGCGCTACCAAAGGGATTTCGTGCCCTACGCGGCGGTCGGCGAGATCGCGCGCCGGCACGCGGTCACCTTGTTCAGTGCCACCAAGGCGTGGAACATCCCCGGTCTGCGCTGCGGGTTCGCCGCGCTGACGAACCCGGTGGACGTCGAGCGCTGGGACCGGCTCCCGGGCGCGGCCACCGGCGGGATCAGTCCACTCGGGATGGTCGCATCGGCCGCCGCGTTCGAGTACGGCGGTTCGTGGCTGGAGCGCGCGATCGAGGCGCTCGCGGGGAATCGGGCGCTGCTCGAACGCCGGTTCGCCGAGGCCGGCCTCGCCGAGGTCTACGCGCCGAGCGAAGCAACCTACCTGGCGTGGCTCGATCTGCGCCGGCTCGGCGCCGCAGACCCGGCCGCGATCCTGCGCGAGAAGACCGGAGTCGCCACCACTGCGGGGCCGGAACACGGCAGTGCCGGTGCGGGCTTCGCCCGGCTCAACTTCGCCACCCCGCCGGATGTCCTGGACGACGCGGTATCACGCATCATCGACTTCGTCCGGACGGCGGGGTAGTGCAGCCGTCAGCGTGCGGGTGAGCGGAGCGGCGGTCCGGTGATGAGTTCCAGCGCCGCCGCCCGCCCTTCGGCGAGGGAGCGAAGTCCTTCGGTGGCAGTGGTCTGCACTTGGCCGGGCGTGGCCGCTTCGGGTCCGAGCAGCGCGGTTACCGCGGCGGCCAGGACCTGCTCCGGTGCGGTGGATTCGAGCCGTGCCCGGCCGTGCACGGTGGTGATCAGGAATCCGGTGATGAGGGACTGCAGTGCGAGGGCCTGGTCGGCGAGCGGCCAGTCGGTCCTGGCGAGGTTCTGGCGACGCCAGATGGGCAGCACGTCGTACATCATCGCGTCCGGTCCGAGGGTATCGAGCAGTTTCGCCGAACGGGGATCGTCGGCGAGCGCACCGAGCAGCCCGGCGGCGTCACTGGTGCGCAGCGCGTTGACGTAGGGATGCCTGGCCGCCGTGCGCAGCATGTGCGGCAGCAGCCGGGAGGGGCGGGCGAGGCCGGGATCGGCGGTGACCGCCTCGGTGACGTCGTCGGCGAGTGCGAGGAAATCGCGGCAGATCAGCCCGAGCAGCAGGTCTTCCTTGGTCCTCCAGTACAGGTAGACCGTGCCCTTGCCGATGTGCGCCCTGGCGGCGACGTCGGCGATGGTCACCCCCTTGCTGCCGCGGCCGAGCAGCAGCTCGCTCGCGGCGGCGAGGATGCGCGCCGCCTTGGGTGAGCCGTGTTCAGGAAGCTCCGGCAATGCCGGCCCTCCCTTCTGGCACGGTGTCCGGCAGTGCAGTGTCCACGATATCGGCATTCTTGAACCGGATGACGGCACCGAAGCGCAGTATTCTCCGCACCAGCCGCTCGCCGAGCTTGGTCTTGCTCAGGGCCGGCAGGAGCCGCCGCAGCCGGATTTCCGTCCGGGTGTCGGCCATGAACACCTTGCGGTCGGCGAACGCGCCTTCCTGGTAGCGCTCGATGTAGGGGCGCAGCACCCGTTCCCACTCGGTGAGCGCGGTTTCGAGGTCGTCGTGGCGTTCGAGCATCGTGCCGAGCAGGTCCGCGCCGGTCAGTCCGGAGGACACCCCCATCCCCGCATAAAGCGTGACGCACCACGCGGAGTCACCGACCAGTACGACGCGCCCGCGGTGCCAGCCCGGCATGCGCACCTGCTCGACCGAATCGAACAACGGCGCCTCGGCCGTGTCGAGGTGGTCGAGGACGTCGCCGAGTGTGGTGCCCAGTGGCTGCGGGCCGAACGCGGCCCGGATGCGCTGCGCCGGCGGCTCGGTGAACTCCGCGTCGACATCGTCGGTGCGGTAGGTCAGCATAACGGTCGGGTTGTGGTCGGCGAACGCGAAGACCCACATCGAGCGGCCCGGTTCGAGCATCGTCGCGCCCTGTCCCGGCGCGAGACCGGCAGGCGTGCCGGAGTATTCGAACGCGGAGACCAGGTAGCCGAGCCGGTGCAGATGCTTCTCGTGCGGCCCGAACACCAGCGACCGGACGGTCGAGCGCAGGCCGTCCGCACCGACGACGAGGTCGAACCGTTCGGTGACCGAGCGGCCGGAGCCGGTGTTGCGCAGGGTCACGTCGACACCGTCGGCGTCCTGCTCGATGGCGGTGGGCACGGTCGAATACCGGATGTCCAGTCCGTCCGGCAGCGCCGCATAGGCAGCCTGTTCCGCGTCGCCGCGCAGCATCACCCACGGGTTTCCCGGCAGTTCGCCGGTCGCGCTGCCCGGCCGGGCGCGCCCGCTGCGATCGAGGTTCACCGGCGGCTCGGGGGAGCGGCGGTCGTGGAGTGCGCCGTCGATGCCCAGCCGCCGCGCCGCGGCCTTGCCCGCGCCGAACAGCACGACGAAGTAGCCGCCCGTCCGCCGCCCGGAAGCCCGTTCGACCAGCACGGGCGTCCAGCCCGCGGCGTGCAGCCGGGCCGCCACCGCGATCCCGCTGACCCCCATCCCGACGACAAGTACCCGTCCTGCCTTGGTATCCGTCATGCTTCAACCATACTGACCGGATTGGTCATTTGGTCAGTCCGCGGCGCGGCGCACTGTGGTCGCACCGTCGTGCGGTGGCGGATTCGCCAAGGAATTCCGGGCGGCAGCGCCGGAACCCGCAATCGGCCGGAGGTATCCCAGTCCGTTCTCACGCTGGGTTTCGGCATCGAATTCACTAATGGGCCGGATGGGTGAAGGGAAATTGCGGCCGGTTACCGAGCTGCCGTGCCGGCCGGAATGCCGGCGCCCCGGGGCTGTCCCGCCGAGTCGGTTGACAGCTCGGGCAGGACAACTTCACTATCAAGCTCCTGTCGAAGTGTTCCAGTACTTGAAGGGTGTACACATACGTGAACAGGACAGAGAGATTCACGAATCCGCGGGGAAGATTCCGGCGGGGCTTGGCGCTCGTCTGCGTCGTTGCCACTGCGGTGCCCTTGAGTGTCACGTCCGGGACGGCTTCGGCGAGCGCCGAGACGTCCGAGGTTTCGGGTGCGACGGTGCAGGTGCAGCCGGACGGCAGCTATTCGGTGGACACGCACGCGCCGGACTACCACTTCGCCGGTTCGGTCGGCGCGGCGGTGAGCAACATCGAGAACACCACCGGCCAGGACGGCGTCGGCGCCTACCATGACCTCAGTTTCGACTACACCGTCGACGGGATCGGCCGCACCAGCGGCATCCGCAGCTACGACCAGAGCCCGGTCGTGCTGTTCAGCACCACCTACCGGCAGGCTTCACCGAACACCGCCGCGTTCCCGGCGCTGTCGAGTGTGCCTTCGTTGCCGAACAACCAGAGCTACAGCGGTTGTTTCGGCAAGCACACGTTCAACGGCGCGGTCAACGAGGTGTTCGGGCCGTACCTGGCGTTCGACAACGCCGGTGGCGGCTATCTGGTCTCGCCCGCGACGAACTTCTCGACGGCGGTCACCACGGCCGCCGACGGCAGGCTGACCAGCGGGACCTCGTCGAAGATCGGCAGCCTCAACGCCGGGTTCACCCAGCGCACCGTGCTGGCGTTCGGCAGCGACGTGAACGACATCTACCGCAACTGGGGCAACACCCTCACCGGGCTGTCCGGCAAGAAGCGGCCCGATCAGGACGCCACGAACACCCTCGCCAAGCTCGGCTACTGGACCGACAACGGCGCCAAGTACTACTACAAATACGACGAGAACCTCGGCTACGAGGGCACCCTGAAAGCGGTGCGCGAGCACTGGAAGGAAAAGGGCCTTCCGGTCGGCAACATGCAGCTGGACAGCTGGTTCTACCCCAAGGGACCCGATTCGGACTGGCGCGCGGTCGAGGCGGGTGCTTCCCGCTACGAGGCGGACAAGACCCTGTTCCCGAACGGGCTCGAGGACTTCCAGCAGAACGTCGGGCTCCCGATGATCACGCACGGGCGGTGGATCGACCCGTCGAGCCCGTACCACCAGGAGTACCGGATGTCCGGCAACGTGGTCACCGACCCGGCCTACTGGAACGACCGGATGAGCTACCTGAAGCAGAACGGGGTCCAGACCTACGAACAGGACTGGCTCTGCTCGCACGCGCAGCCCGACTTCACCCTGCACGACCGGGACGCCTACCTCGGCAACATGGCCAAGGCCGCGGCGGCGAACGGGATGGACATCCAGTACTGCATGCCGCTCGTGCAGGACTTCCTGCAGAGCACGCTCTACAACGAGGTCACCAACACCCGCGTCGCCGACGACCGGTTCGAGCGGACCAAGTGGGACCGGCTCCTCTACACCTCGCGCCTTGCCAACGCGGTCGGCACCTGGCCGTTCGCCGACGTGGCGATGAGTTACGAGACGCGGAACCTGGTGCTGCAGAACCTCACCGCGGGCCCGGTCGGGGTCGGCGACAAGATCGGTGAGGAGAACGCGGACAACCTGCACCGGGTCGCCACCGCGGACGGCACGATCGTCAAACCGGACACCCCGCTCGTCGCGGACACCGCCACCTACGTCCGGGATGCCGGCGGCGCGAAGGCCCCGATGGTCGCCACGACCGGCAGCAAGCACGGTTCGATGGCCGCGGGCTACGTCTACGAGTACGCGCGCAACTCCCCGGACACCAAGCCGGACACCGTGTACGAAGCGGAGACGGCGAAGCTGTCCGGTCCGGTGGCGAGCAAGGAGCACGGCGGCTACACCGGCACCGGGTACGCCGACTTCCAGCACGACAGCGGCGATTCCGTCGAGTGGACCGTCGACGTGCCCAAGGACGGCACCTACACCCTGGAATTCCGCTTCGCCAACGGCACCGCAGGCGACCGGCCGACCGGGGACGATCGTCCGCTCGCGGTCTCGGTCGACGGCGGGACCGCCGCCACCCAGGCGTTCATGCCCACTGCGAATTGGGATTCCTGGGAGAAGCAGCCGGTCGTGGTCCCGCTGAGCGCGGGGAAGCACACCGTACGTGCCGCGGCGACCGGGCACGACGGCCCGAACATCGACAACCTCGGTGTCAGCGCCGGAGTCAAGGGCGACGAGCCCGCGTCGTTCCGTCCCGCTGATGTCGGCGTGGCCGGGCAGGCGTACGTGTACGACTACTTCGCCGGCACCGGCAGCCTGGTCGACGCGGGCGGCACCCACACCGCCGGCGTCACGCGTGACGGCTCGTTCCTGCAGGTGGTGCCGGTGGGCAAGTCCGGGATCGGTTTCCTCGGCGACGCGGGCAAGTTCGTCTCGCTGGGCAAACAGCGCATCACCGAGCTGTCCGACGATGGCACGGTGCACGCGTCCGTCGCGTTCACTCCCGGGGACGGTGCGGTCACCCTGCACGGGTACGCCCCGTCCACGGTGTCGGTGACCGCGGACGGCGGACAGGCAGGCCAGGTCGGCTACGACCCGGCAACGCACCTGTTCTCCGTGACGATCACCCCGGACCAGGGCAGTTCGCTGGCGAAGGTGGCCATCGCCGGTAACTGACCGAGAACCCGGAAAAGGCCGGCCGTGGACCACCACGGCCGGCCTTTTCCGGTGCTTTTCCCGAGCGGACAGGGGTGGCATTCCGGGGGACTATCGGGCACATTCCGTGCCCGGCGGAACCACATTCGCAGAATCGTCGAAAGGCGCCCGGGACCGGTTCGCCGTCGCCGCTGGTGTTCGCGGCCAGTGCCCGGCCACCCGGATGGCCGAATCGGGCCCTGCGGCTGGAGCCGGCGCGGACTCTCGGTCCGGGAACGCCGATGCGTGCGGTGATCGCGCGTTCCGCACCGGCGCCGAGTAGTTCGTGCACGACAGGGCAGCTGCCGGTTCGGGTCGGGTTTTTGCGCAGCGCAGCCGGGAAGTCCCACGTGGACGAACGCCGGTCGACACCTTTCGCTGTCTCAAGATGAGACAGCTCGCCTCTGCCCGCGCCGTCCGTCCCACCCTATGTTCCGTTCGAGTCACGCGAGCACAAAGGAGTCATCGCATGGGCAAGAACGTCATCGTCACGGGCGCGGCACGGGGGATCGGGAAGGCGATCGCACTGCGGCTGGCCGCGGACGGGCACGATGTCGCGGTCAACGACATCGCGGCCAACCGCGACGAGGTCGAGGCCGTCGCGCAGGAGATCCGTGCTGCCGGGCGGCGTTCCGCTGCGCTGATCGCGGATGTGTCGGACGAGGATGCGGTCAACGGCCTGGTGGCCGAGACCGCGAACGCGCTGGGTTCCCTCGACGTCATGATCGCGAACGCGGGCATTGCCCAGGTGCGGCCGCTGCTGGAGGTGAGCGTGGCGGACTGGGACCGGATGATGGCGGTCAACCTCCGCGGTACGTTCCTGTCTTACCAGGCCGCCGCGGAACACATGATCAAGCAGGGCAACGGGGGCAAGATCATCGGTGCGGCGTCGATCGTGGCCTACCGGCCGTTCGCGCTGCTCGGGCCCTATTCGGCGTCGAAATGGGCGGTGCGCGGGCTGACGCAGGCCGCGGCGATGGAATGGGCCAAGTACGGCATCACCGTCAACGCCTACTGCCCCGGCATCGTCGGTACCGCGATGTGGGAGCTGATCGACGAGAAGCTGGCGGAGTCCGAAGGACTCCGGAAGGGCCAGGCGATCGCGAAGTATTCCGACCTGATCCACCTGGGCCGGGTCTCCGTGCCGGAGGACGTGGCGAGCTACGTTTCCTACCTCGCCTCTCCCGATTCGGACTACATGACCGGGCAGTCGGTGATGATCGACGGCGGCATCCAGTTCTCCTGACGCGGTAGGCCCCCGGATTCCCCTTGCCCTTCGGCCGGTGCAGGGGGACTCCGGGTGCCGGTAGCACTCTCGGTGCGCCCGATAAATGGGTGGCCGGGTGCGGCAAGGTGTTCTACCTTGCGGAAGAACGTCCCCGGACATAGGAGAAGGCTGTTGCTCTTCTGAGGTCATCAGACGACCTGCGCGTTCTTCGCAGGTCGTGCGCCCGCGTTTTCGTGCGCCGTCCGGTGTCCTGAGGAGCAGCCCATGTCTATGTCCACACCCGCGGCCGCGGTCGTCTGTTCCGGTCTTTCGTTCGCGTGGCCGGACGGGACTGCGGTGTTCGACGACCTTTCGCTGGCGATCGGGCCGGGGCGGACCGGGCTGATCGGGGTCAACGGTTCCGGCAAGTCGACGCTGTTGCGGCTGATCGCCGGGGAACTCACTCCTGCCGCCGGTTCGGTCACGATCTCCGGCGAGCTGGCATACCTGCCGCAGAACGTTGCACTCGATCCGCGGCTGCGGGTCGAGCAGGCGCTCGGGATCGCGCCGGTCCGGCGTGCGCTCAAGGCGATCGAAGCGGGCGAGGCGACCGAGGAGAACTTCGCGCTGGTCGGCGACGACTGGGACATCGAGCAGCGGTCGAGGGCCGAGCTGGACCGGCTCGGCCTCGAGCGGGTGTCGCCGGAGCAGCGGATCGGGGAGCTTTCCGGCGGGGAGTCGGTGTTGCTCTGCCTGGCGGCCCGGCTCGTCGGCCGCCCGGACGTGCTGCTGCTGGACGAACCGACCAACAACCTCGATCCGGCTGCCCGGCAACGGTTTTACCAGGCGGTCGGCGCGTGGGGTTCGACGATGGTGATCGTCAGCCACGACCGTGCGCTGCTCGAGCTCGTCGATCAGGTCGCCGACCTGCGATCGGGCGGGATGCGGTGGTACGGCGGCACGTTCTCCGCCTATCAGGAGGCACTCGCGGTCGAGCAGGAGGCGGCCGAGCGGAGGGTGCGGGTGGCCGAATCCGACCTCCGGCGGCAGCAGCGGGAGCTGGCCGAGGCCAGGGTCAAGCTCGACCGGCGGACCCGGACCGGGCAGAAGGCGTTCGAGAACAAGCGGCGGCCCAAAGCCGTGATGATGAACCGCAAGCAGCAGGCCGAGGTGAGCGCGGGGAAGCTCCGGACCATGCACGTGGAAAAGGTCGAGGAGGCGAAGAACCGGCTCGACGAAGCGGAGGAGGCGGTGCGCGCGGACGGCGAGATCCGGGTCGAGCTGCCCGAAACCTCGGTACCGGCCGGGCGGACCGTGCTCACGATGTCGTCGGTCGAGCTGGTGCACGGGGCCCGCGCCGAGCTGGACGTCCGTGGACCGGAACGGATCGCGCTGGTCGGCGGCAACGGTGCGGGCAAGAGCACGCTGCTGCGCACCATCGCCGGTGAGCTGCAGCCGGTGTCCGGCGAGGTGCAGGTCGCGGTCGGGATGCGGTATCTGCCCCAGCAGCTGGACCTGCTCGACGAGTCGGCGTCGGTGGTGCGCAACGTCGCGCGTTTCGCGCCGGGGGCAACGGAGAACACGATCCGCGCGCGGCTGGCGAGGTTCCTGTTCCGTGGCCGGCGTGCCGACCAGGAGGTCGGGACGCTCTCCGGTGGCGAACGGTTCCGCGCGACGCTCGCGGCCCTGCTGCTGGCCGAACCGCCGCCGCAGCTGTTCCTGCTCGACGAGCCGACCAACAACCTCGACCTGGCCAGCCTCCGGCAGCTCTCGGCGGCACTGAAGTCCTATCGGGGCGCGCTGATCGTGGTCAGCCACGACCTGTCGTTCCTGCGGGAGCTGGGCCTGACCCGGTGGCTGCGGCTGGACGGCGAACTGACCGGCATCGATCCGCTCTGACCGGCCGGCCCCTTCTCGGGTCGGCGGGGAATTTGCCGCGCTGTCACCGGGATCCGGTGCGCCCGCACCCGGCTCCGGTTTAGGTGACGGCCGGCAGATTCATCCGCGCGGTGCGGTATTCGTCGACAATGCGATGCACGATCTCGGCCGCGGGCAGGACGCTGTCCACCAATCCGGCGGACTGTCCGGCCTCCAGCTTGCCCTCGGTGAGGTTCCCGTGCAGCGCCGCGTCCTTGAGCGTGCCGTCCTGGAAGGCCTTGCGCCGCACGGATTCTTCCGCGCCCGAGGTCTCCAGGTCGAGCATGCGCCCGGTGAAGTCGTTGTCCAGCGCGCGGACCACGCCGAGACCACGGCCGACCGTGCGGGTGCTGTCGACGCCGGCGGAAACCACCGCCTGTTTGTAGGCGGGGTGCACACTGGCCTCGGTGCTGGCCAGGAACCTGGTGCCGAACTGGGCCGCGCCGGCACCGAGAGCCAGTATCGCGGCCAGCCCGGCGCCGTCGGCGATGCCGCCGGAGGCGATCACCGGCACTTCCGGGACCGCACGGGTCACGGCACGCACGAGGACCTGGGTGGTGACCATCGCGGGCGGTGGATGGCCGCCGGCTTCGGCGCCGACGACGACGAGCGCGTCCACACCCGCGTCCGCTGCCTTGCGTGCGTGCTCGACCCCGGCGACCACGTGCAGGCAGCGCGTACCGGCGTCGTGGAATCGCGCGAGGTAGCGTCGCGGACCGCCCTGCGAAGCGATCAGCACCGGGGGACGGTGCGCGAGCAGCGCTTCGATCACTTCGTCCGCCCCGGCGCGGTACAGCGGAAGGTTGACCGCCCACGGCCGGTCCGTCCCCGCGGCCATTTCGGCCAGGGTGCGTTCCAGATCGGGTAGCCGCATCGGGCCTGCCGCAACCACGCCGAGTCCGCCGGCACTGCTGACCGCGAGCGGCAGCGCCGAACTGGACGACGCCCACGACATACCGGCTTGCACGATCGGCAGGTCGGTGCCGAGCAGCCGCGTCACCGGCGTCTCGATGCGGTTCACGCGTCCACCTCCGCCTGCTCCAGCAACATGCGGGCGTGCGCGGCGAGCCGGTTTTTCTGCACCTTCGAACTCGCCGTCATGCCGATGCCCTCGAAGCCGTCGACGATCCGCAGGTGCCGCGGCACCTTGAACCCGGCCATCCGCTGCCGCGTCCACGCCAGCAGCTCGGCCTCGGTGACGCCGGGTTCGGTGAGCACGACGAAGGCGAACGGCACCTCGACCAGCCGGGCGTCCGGCACGCCGACGACGGCCGCCTGCCGGACCAGCGGGTGCCGGTGCAGGGTGTCCTCGATGTCGGCGGGCGCGACGTTCTCCCCGCCGACGCGGATGATGTCCTTGGTCCGGCCGGTGAAGTGGAACCGGCCGGTCTCGTCGAGCAGACCGACGTCGCCGGTGGCCAGCCAGCCCTCGGCGTCGATCGTTTCGGCGGTCTGCACCGGATCGTCGAGGTATCCGGCCATCACGTTCCAGCCGCGCACCAGCACCGAGCCCGGCTCGCCGGGCCCGCAGTCGCGGCTGTCGTCCAACGCGCGGATCCGGACCTCGACGCCCGGTTCGACGGCCATCGCACCGGACGCGCGGATTTCGTCGGACTCCCACCACGCCGACTGCGCGACGTTCGGCGAGGCCTCCGAAAGGCCGTATCCGGCAACGCATTCCCGTGCGCCGAGTTCGTCGATGACCCGCCGGATCACGGTGCGGGAGGCGGCCACCCATGCGCCGCGCAGGCACAGCTCGCGGCGGGCGAGGTCGGGGTGGTTGAGCAGCAGCAGCGCGATCGTGTCGTTGCCGGAGAAGTGCGTGCAACGTTCGGCTTCCAGCAACCGCAACGCTTCGGCCGGTTCGAACTTCGGCATCGTGACCAGGGTGGTGGCGTGCTGGGCCGAGGCCAGCACGGACAGCGTGCTGCCGGCGACGTGGAAGAACGGCCGGGCCGAGTGGAACCGATCGCCCGGACGCAGGCCAAGGCGCGCACCGGAGAAGAACGCGTCCGCGCACATGCTGCGGTGCGTGAGCAGGACGCCCTTCGGCCGGGAGGTGGTGCCGGAGGTGTACTGCACCAACAGGATGTCCTCGGGGACGGCCGTGGGTGCCGGGGCGGGACCGGCGTCGAGGAAGTCCGCCCATGCCGTCGCGAACTTCGGCACGTCTTCGCCGAGCACGACGACCGATTCCAGCGCCGGCAACGTTTCGCAGCCGTCCGCCCCGATGCCGAGCCCGGCCAGCACTGCGGTGAAATCGACGTTGAGCACCCGGCCGGCGACGAACAGCGTGCGGACCCGGGCGTGGGCGAGCGTGTAGTGCACCTCTTCGGCGGTGAACCGGGTGTTGACCGGTACCGCCACCGCACCGGCCGCACCGACGGCGAGGAACAGCGCCACCCAGTCCGGGCCGTTGCCGAGGCAGATGCCGACGCGGTCGCCGTGGCCGATCCCGGCCGCGGCGAGTCCACCGCGGATGCGCTCGACCCGTGCCGCCAGCTCGCCGTAGGTGATCCGCTCCTCGGCCGTGACGACGGCCTCCACATCCGGCGCGAGCAGCGCCGCGCGGGCCAGTACCTCGTGCGTCGTGAGTGGACAGACGGTGCGCAGCGCGGTCACTTCTCTTCTCCGTTCCCGGCGGCGAAGCGGGCGACGCCCTCGCGCCAGCCGCCGTCGGCGAGGCACTGTTCGATGGCCGCCAGCTCGATCCGGATGCCGCGGTCCAGGTCGGTTTCCGCGCCGAGATCGACCGCACGTTTGGTCAGCGAAATGGCCAGCGGCGGGGCTTTCGCGATGGCGGCGGCCGTTTCGTCCCCGGCAGTGGCGAGCTCGCCGGACGGGACGACGCGGGTGACGATGCCGAGCCCGGCTGCCTCGGCCGCGTCGAGCGGACGATTGGTGAACAGCAGTTCCTTGGCCCGGCGCTTGCCGATCACGCGCTGCAGACGCTGCGTCGCGCCGACCGTGCCCCAGTGCGGCTCGGGGAAGCGGAAAACGGTGCCCTCGGCGGCGATCGCGAAATCCGCGGCCAGGGTGATCTCGCCACCCGACCCGACGACCGCGCCCTGGACCAGCGCGACCACCGGCACCCGGCACTGCTCGATCGCGGCGTACGCGGCGAAGGCGGCGACCCGGCGGCGCCGCACCCATGCGGCGTCCTTGCCAGTGCGCTCCTTGAGGTCGGCTCCTGCGCAGAACACCGGACCCCGCGCGCTCACCAGCACCACCCGGACGTCGTCGGCGGCGTCGATCTCTTCGAAGGCGGCACGCAGCTGACGGCACATCGGCAGGTCGAGCGCGTTGCGGGCGTCGGGCCGGGCCAGCTCGACGCGCGCGATGCCGTCGGCGACTTCGAGGCGGACCCGCTCCGGCTCGTCCATCAGATCACCCCCGCGGCCCGCAGGCCTTCGATTTCTTCGCCGCCTAGTCCGGCCAGGTTCGCCAGCACGTCGTCGGTGTCGGCGCCCAGCATCGGCGGCACCCCCGGGGCCGGGGGCTCTCCGGCAGTCTCACGCAACGGCGTCCGCAGCGCCGGGAAGGGACCCTCGGCGGGGTGGGTGAACTCGCCGACGACCCCGCGCGCCACCGTGTGCGGATCGGCCAGTGCTTCCCGTACCGAGCGGACGGCGCCGGCCGGGACGTCGGCTGCGAGCAGCTCCTTCACCAGCGGGTCGCGGTCGTGCTGTGCGATCGCGCCGCGCAGTGCCTTCATCACCCGGTCCCGTTGCTCGACGCGGCCGGAGTTGTCCTGCAGCAACGGATCCTCGGCCAGTCCGGCGAGCCCGAGCACCCGGCACAGCGGCCTCCAGTGCCGGTCGCTGCCGCTGATGTGCAGCCATCCACCGTCGCCTGCCTGGAATGCCGCCGACGGCACCCGGCCCGGATGCTCGGTGCCGGTCCGCACGGGGTCCTCGCCGAAGGCGAAGAGCCGGGCCGCGTTCAGCGCGTGCAGGCTGAGCTGGACGTCCATCATGGACACGTCGAGGTGGCGGCCCCGCCCGGTCGCGGTCCGCCCGGCCAGCCCGGACAGCACCGCGACCAGCACCCAGAGCCCGGAAGTCATGTCCGCCACCGGGATGCCGGTCTTCGACGGCGGTCCGCCGGGTTCTCCGGTCATCGCCATCACCCCGGACAGCGCCTGGAACACGGTGTCGTAACCCTTGCGTGCACGGTCCGGCCCGGTCTGGCCGAACCCGGTCGCGGACACGTAGACCAGACCGGGGTTGCCGCCGCAGAGGTCGGCGTACCCGAGGCCGAGCCGGTCCAGCACGCCGGGCAGGAAGTTCTCCACGACGACGTCGGCGCGGGCGGCGAGCCGGCGCGCGACGTCGCGGCCGCGCGGGTCCTTGAGATCGAGCGTGACCGACTTCTTGCCGCGGTTGAAGGCGAAGAAGTACGCGCTTTCCCCGTGCGGTAACCGGGGTTCGAAGCCGCGGGTCTCGTCGCCGGATCCCGGCCGTTCCACCTTGACCACGGTGGCGCCCAGTTCGGCGAGGGCCTGGGTCGCGAGCGGGGCGGCGAGGACCCGGGAGAAATCCAGCACGGTGACGCCATCGAGCGGGCCGGTCATCCGCGGAACCCCCGCATCAGCGCGTTGACGTCCTGGCCCGCGCGCATTGCGGCGTCCGTCGGCAGGTCCGCGACGCGGTAGAACAGATCCTTCGCCGCGGCGATCGCCCGTGGCTCGAGCTCGGCCCAGCGCTGGGCGATCCCGAGCGCGGTGGCCGGCACCTCGGCGGGTTCGACCACGCGATTGACCAGGCCGTGCTCGGCGGCTTCGGCGGCGGTGAGCAGGCGGCCGGTGCTGACCAGCTCGAACGCGAGCTTGCGGCCGAGGTGCTGGACCAGTCCGGTCATCACCAGCGCGGGCACGATGGAGTGCGTCAGCTCCGGGTACCCGAACTTCAGATCGGTGCCCGCGACGACCAGGTCCGCGCCGATCGCCAGGCCGGCCCCGCCGCCGACCGCGGCGCCGCGCACCGCGGAGACCACCGGGACCCGCAGCTGCCGCGCCTGCACCTGCAGCCTGGCGGTGAGTGCGGCCCGTTCCAGCACGGCCTCGGGCCGATCGGGGGTCAGCGAGGAGAACTCGCCGAGGTCGGCACCCGCGCAGAACCCGCGACCGACACCGGTCAGCACCACGGCCCGGACGTCGCGGTCGGCGTCGGCGGCGGTGAACGCCCGGCTCAGCGCGCGGGTCAGCGCGGTGTCGAGTGCGTTGAGCTTCTCGGGCCGGTTCAGCGTCAGGACGCGGACGGGGCCGAAGTCCTCGGTGCGCAGCACCTCGGTGGCGCGCTCGGCGCCGGTCGGGACGGTCACGGGTTCTCCTGGCTCGGATTCGGGTTCGGGATCAGGCGGTGTGGATCGGGCGGTTCGGCGCGGCCGGTGTGACGGTGGGTCCGGCGGTGCGGCAGGGCAGGTGTGGCGTCGACCGGGGCGGGGCGGGCAGGTCACGCGGTGGCGCTGCGGACGGTCGCGGTGGTGGTAGTACCGGCGGTGCGGGCGAATCCGGCGCGGGCGACCATGCTGTGCAGCGGTCTGCCGAGCGCGTCTTCGCAGGCGGCCGAGGCAGCCGCGAGCCGGTCGAGGTCGAGGCCCGTTTCGACACCCATCGCGTCGAACAGGGAGACCAGGTCCTCGGTGCAGACATTGCCGGTGAGCCCGGCGCCGTAGCGGATGCCGGACGGATGGCCGCCGACGCCGCCGAGCGCGGTGTCGAAGTTCCGGCAGCCGGCTTCGAGCGCCGCAACGGCGTTCGCGATCCCGGTGCCGCGGGTGTTGTGGAAGTGCGCGACCACGCCGAGCCCGGGGTGCTCGCGTCCGAGCCGGGCGAACAGCGCACGGACCGACGGCGGGGTCGCGACGCCGGTGGTGTCGCCGAGCGTCACCAGGTCGGCACCGAGGTCGGCGAACCGGGCGACGTCCTCGGCGACCCGGCCGGGGTCGACCGCGCCTTCGAACGGACAGCCGAACGCCACCGACACCACGCCCACCAGCCGGAACCGGCCGCCGGCCAGCCGGATCATCTCGGCGACGCGTTCCCACTGCCCGGCACGGGTGGTGCGCAGGTTGCGCTCGGTGTGGCTCTCGCTGGCCGAGACCAGCAGGCTCAGCTCCTCGGCGCCGTGCCCGGCGTCGAGATCCTCGAGCGCCCGCGACACCGCGCGCGGATTCGGGCAGGTCGCCTTGAACGCGACGCCCTGGCGACGGGTGATCGCGGCGAGCACCCCGGATGCGTCCGAGAACCCCGGTACCCGCTCCGGATGGCTGTAGCTCGTCGCCTCGATCCGCCGGAAACCCGCCTCCGCGAACGAATCCAGCAGTGCGACCTTCGTCGCGGTCGGCACGAACTCCGGTTCGTGCTGCAGCCCGTCGCGGGCGAAGCACTCGCAGATCGTGACGGCGTCGGACATCGGGCCACCTCCTCGTCGGTGGCTCCAGAACTACGCGTATGTGTTGATAAAGTCAACAGTCAAGATCAGCCGGGTGGGCTCGTTCACGTTCCTCGACGGCCAGTGCGAGCCCGGCCAGCTTGTCCAGTGCGCCGAGCAGGGTCGCCGACTCCTCGGCGGTCAGCGCGGCCAGGAACTCCGCGTCGCGCTCGTTCGCCGCGGCGATCAGCCCGCGGTAGACGCGGGTGCCCTCGGTGGTCAGGGCGAGCTGTGAGGTGCGGCCCGATCCGGCCGTCCGGTCGACGAGACCGCGTTCGGTCAGCCGGCTGACCACCCGGCTCATCTGCGCTTTGTCCAGTCCCGCACGGCGGGCGAGGCGGTTGAGGGTCAGTGTGGGGTCGGCCGCGATGAGCGAGATCGCCCGCCATTCGCCGAGGCTGACGTCGAACTCCCGCCGGTAGCGCAGTGCCGCACTGCGCGACATCGCCGACGACGTGCGGGAGAGCCGGTAGGAGAGAAGTCCGGAGATCGGCACGAGGTCTCGGCCGTCCGCGCGTTCCGCCATGGTCGGTCATCGTAGCTGTTCCCGAGTAGGTGTTGACAAACTCAACACGCGATACGGACACTGTGGCACTGCCGCCTGCTCCGGCGACACCGCCCCGCCTGACAAAGGAGTCGAGTAGCCGTGGCCGAACCCCCTGCCGTCGCCGGACGGTCCGCAGCGGCGGTGGCCGGCGTCGACCGCAAGTCGACGTACCGGACCATCGCCCTGCGGGTCATGCCGTTGCTGGTGATCTGTTACGTGGTCAGCTTCATCGACCGCACCAACATCGGGATCGCACAGCAGGGCCTCGAGCGCGATCTCGGGTTCGGTTCGGCGGTCTACGGGCTCGGCGTCACGCTGTTCTTCGTCGGCTTCATCCTGTTCGAGGTGCCCAGCAACGCACTGCTGGCGCGGATCGGCGCGCGCAAGACGCTGGTCCGGATCATGGCCTCGTGGGGCGTGGTGACGATCGTGACCATGTTCGTCCGCGACGACACCACGTTCTACCTCGCGCGGTTCCTGCTCGGCGTCGCCGAAGCCGGCTTCTTCCCCGGTGCGCTCTACCTGCTCTCGCGCTGGTTCCCGTCGGCCCGCCGGACGCGGATGACCGCGATCTTCTTCATCGGTGTCCCGGTCTCGGGGGTGCTCGGCTCGCTCGTGTCGGGCTGGGTCATGCACGCGCTCGGCGGTGTCGCCGGCCTCGCCGACTGGCAGTGGCTGTTCCTGGTGGAGGGCATCCCGCCGGTCCTGCTCGCGCTGCTGGTGCTGTTCTTCCTCTCCGACGAGCCGGAGCAGGCGAAGTGGCTTACCCCGGCGCAGAAGGCGGCGGTCCGGGCGGATCTGGACGAGGACCGGCGCGGCAAGGGGGAGCAGCGCCGTCGGGCCGGCGGCCCGTTCGCGGCGCTGCGTGACCCGAAGGTCTGGATACTGGGCCTGTGCGCCTGCGGTGCCTACACCCTGGCGAACGCCGTGTCGTACTGGACGCCGCGGATCATCGCCGAGGCCGGCGTCGGCGATGTGCTGAACCTCGGGTTCTTCTCGGCGATCCCGCCGTTGCTCGGCATCGTGGTGATGCTGCTCGTCGGCAGGCACTCCGACCGGACCCTGGAACGGCGCTGGCACGCGGCGGTGAGCTGGATTGTGGCAGCGGTGGCAATGCTGGTGCTCGCGTTCTCGGGCGGCAACGTCGTGGTGGTGATCCTGCTGCTCGCGGTGATGGCCGCAGCGCACTACTCCGGGCTGACGGTCTTCTACTCGATCCCGTCGATCTACCTGGGTGAACGCGCGGCAGCCACGGGAATCGCAGTGGTGACGTCGATGGGCTCCTTCGCCGCGGCAGCGTCCCCTTCGCTGCTCGGCTTCATCCAGTCCGCGACCGGCAGCCTCTCCCTGGGCCTGGTGATCAGCGCGGGAATCGTGCTGCTGGCGGTGATCGTCCTGCTGATCGGCGTGAAGGCGACCGATTTGAAGGAGAAACACCGCTGACCCTCTGGCGAGCTCATCCCGGGTCGTACCGGCTGCCCGGGGTCAGCGAAACGCGGGGCCGGTGAACCGGCCGGACAGGAAGTACCCGAAGACCGCCGACGGATCCCCGGCGACGTGGGTGTTCTGCAGGACCTTCAGCACGTGCTCGCCTTCCGTCGTGCGGATCGTCATCCGGCCCCGGCCCGCGACGAGCTTGCGGTACTCCGCCGAGATGATCCGGTCCCAGCCCACGAACGTCTTGCGCGGTGACGTGAGCAGGCCGTCGACTCCGTTGCGAAGCACCTTCTCGATGAAGGGGCTGCCGTAGAGCTCGTCGGCATGGGCAGCACCGACGATCGTGCCGAGCGCGACACCGGCCCCGATGCCCACCCCCTGCAGGAGCGCGATCGCTCCGGCCTTACCGGACACGATGGCCTGGTGGATCACCACGCCCCGACCGAGAACGACGACGATCCGTCCCATCCCCGCCGGTGCCCACGCGGCGAGCACCGCATCGGCAGGCGGCCGCTCCGTCGGTTCCACACGTCCTCCGGGATGAGCCCTGCGCACGACCGGAACAGGCAGCTTACGGAGCGGGACCGGTCCGCCGCACGCGGACCGCCGACGGAGCCGGCCGCAGTCCCGGCCGGCGGGCGCTCTGCCGGTAAGCTGCTGAACAATAGTAAGCTTGGCCGATGACCGACGCGAACCGTCTGGAAACGGCCCTCAGCCTGCTTGCGCACGATACGTTCGCGCAGAACTGCCCGAGCCGGAAGATCCTCGACCACGTCACCAGCCGCTGGGGCACCCTCGTGCTCGCGGCCCTGGTCGAAAGCCCGTACCGGTTCGCGCAGCTGCGCGACAAGGTGGCTGGGATCAGCGAGAAAATGCTGTCGCAGACACTCAAGCAGCTCGTCCGGTACGGGCTCGTCGACCGGCAGGTGGAGGCGACCGTGCCGCCGCAGGTCACCTACTCGCTCACCAAGCTCGGCTTCGAACTCGCGAC
This sequence comes from Amycolatopsis ultiminotia, assembly GCF_039536925.1. NCBI lineage: Bacteria > Bacillati > Actinomycetota > Actinomycetes > Pseudonocardiales > Pseudonocardiaceae > Amycolatopsis > Amycolatopsis ultiminotia. The sequence continues at coordinate 627,164 of NZ_BAAAZN010000001.1, forward strand.
TCCGCTGTGCGAGCTCATCCACTGGATCGGGCAACACACCGACGACCTGTTCGCCGCACAGCGCAGCTACGACGAACAGGTGGCGCACTGAGCCGGGTCAGCGGGCGTTCGCGAGAGCTTCGGCGAGGGTCGTGGTCGGGCGGCCGATCAGCTTCCGCAGGTCGCTGCTGTCGGTGAACAGCTCGCCCAGGGCGAGTCCGCGGTCGGCGTCGGCGATGGTGTCGGCGAACTCGGCGGGCAGCCCGGCTTCCCGGTAGATCTCGGCCAGCCGGGTCACCGGCACATCCTGGTAAGGGATTTCCTCACCGGTCGCCGACGAGACGGCTGCGGCCAGTTCGGCGAGCGTGAACGCGGAGTCCCCGCCCAGTTCGTACACCGCCCCGGCGTGGTCTTCGCCGGTCAGCACGACCGCGGCGGCCTCCGCGTAGTCGGCGCGGGACGCTGCGCTCACCCGTCCGTCGCGTGCGGCTCCGACGATCACCCCGTTCTGCCGGTAGAGCGGCAGCTGCTCGGTGTAGTTGTCCAGGTACCAGCCGTTGCGGAGGATGACCGCGTTACGGTGGCGCTCGCGCAGGTATTGCTCGGTCTCCCAGTGGCTCCGGCCGAGTGTCATGGTGGTCGCTTCGGCCCGCAGTGTGCTCGTGTAGGCGATGAGCGACACCCCGGCCGCCCCCGCGGCGTCGATGGCCCGCTGGTGGTTGCCGATCCGCTCGCTCGGTGTGGTCGCGGAAACGAGCAGCAGCTTCTCCGCGCCGGCGAACGCCTCCTGCAGACTGGCCGTGTCCGCGAAATCGGCGCGGCGGGTCACCACGCCACGGTCGGCGAGGTCCTTGATCTTCTCGACCGAGCGGCCGGCGGCCACGATGCCGCCGGGCGCGACCCCGCGGCGCAGCAGCGCTTCCACCACGAGCCTGCCGAGATGACCGGTTGCCCCGGTGACGACGATTGACATTGTCGAAATCCCCTTTCGTGCTTTCCGGTCTCCAGCCAACGCCGACCTTCGCCGCCGGGGAAGGACGCACTGCCCGGTAAGCAGCGAACCGGGCGGAAAGGCACGAGCTGAGAAGACGGCAGGACCCGGCGGGTGTGAGCAAGGCCATCCGCACCCCCCGCAGCAAGGAGGCCGATTCCGCGGACGCGGTTGGGGGTGGGCCGGTTGCGCGGAGCGCGGGTGGTGAGGGGCTGATCTCGCGGGGGTGCGGGTGGTGAGGGGCTGATCTCGCGAGGGGTGCGGGTGGTGAGGGGTTGATCTCGCGAGGGGTGCGGGTGATGTGGGGCTGATCTCGCGAGGGGTGCGGGTGATGTGGGGCTGATCTCGCGGGGGTGCGGGTGATGTGGGATGGGCCGATTCCGCGGAGCGTGGGCGTTTCCGCCGTTGTGTCGTCGAGTCGGGTTCGCTGCTGTGCCACTGGTCCCGGCTTGTCGGTGCGGCACCGGCACCGGCACCGGCCCCGGTTTCGGGGCGGTTGTGTGGGGTCGGTTAGGTTAGTCTTACCTCGCACCGCGCCCGGCTGCGGAGCCCGGCAGAAAGGTCCGTCCTCACCATGAAGAAGCCTGCACTCCTCGGCGTGTTCTCCGCTGCGGTCCTTCTCCTGCTGACCGCGTGCTCGAGCGGTTCGGAACCCGCGAAACCCGCAGGCACCGGGGACACCGCCGGTGGCGTGTTCCCGGTGACCGTGCCGACGAAGTTCGGCGACGTCACCGTTGCGGAAAAGCCCGAGCGGGTCGTGGCACTCGGCTGGGGCGACGCGGAGACCGCGCTCGAACTGGGCGTCCAGCCGGTCGGGGCGTCGGACTGGCTGCAGTTCGGCGGTTCCGGGGTCGGCTCGTGGGACGCGGGCAAGTACCAGACCCCGCCGCAGCTCATCCAGACCCAGGATCCCAGCTACGAGAAGGTCGCCGCGCTCAAGCCCGACCTGATCCTCGACGTGCGCGGCTCCGGCGACCAGCACCGGCACGATCTGCTGTCCAAGATCGCCCCCACGATCGGTGTCCCGTCCGGCAAGGACAACTACCTCACCACCACCGAGGAGGAGACCACCACCATCGCCACCGCGCTCGGCCGGAAGCAGCAGGGCGCGGAGCTGCTGGCGAAGGTGGACAAGGCGTTCTCCGCCGCGGCCGCGGCGCATCCGGGGTGGAAAGGCAAGTCCGTCACGGTCGCCACCCGTACGTCGGAGGGCTGGGGCGCCTACACCCAGGGCGACGTGCGCCTCGGATTCCTGCAGAAGCTCGGATTCAGCCAGTCGCCTGCCATCGCGAAGCTCAAGCCGAACTCCAGCGGCTTCGCCACCTCGATCTCGGGGGAACAGCTCGGTCTCCTCGACGCGGACCTGATCGTCGCCTTCCCGATCTTCCTCGATCCGAAGCAGATCACCGACGAACCGCAGTGGAAGCTGATCCCCGCGGTGAGCGCAGGCCGCTCGACGCTGATCACCGGTGAGCTGTCGAACGCCTTCTCCGCCGGGACCCCGGGTGCCCAGCTCTACGCGCTCGACAAGCTCGTACCGCTGATCGAGAAGACCGGCCTCAAATAGCCGTACCCGCCGTTGCTGCCCGAGGTGTTGTGCGGCGGGTCGTCCGGTGCGTCGGGCAGTGCCAGACCTGCGCCGCGCTCCTCGGCCACGGCGGCGTGGCTCAGCCGCGCGGCGAAGTGCCGTCAGCGCTTCGTCCACTCCGGGTGTCGGCTGGGGTGTGCCGGTTTCCAGCCCAGCACGGTGCGGGCTCGTGCGTTGGTGGCGCCGCGCTGAGCGGTCATCTGGTGCACGGCCGTCCAGCCCAGCATGCGCCGCAGCATGTTCGCGGGGAGGGTTCGCGGGGGCGGTCCGCCCGCCAGTTCGGCGAATTCGGGCAGCCAGGTCGCGGCGGGTACCGGGTCGTCGTCGGTGATGTGGAAGACCCCGGTCACGGTGGATTCGACGGCGGCGAGGGTCGCCTGCGCCGCGTCCGAAACGTGCAGGAACGACGTGACCCCGCGGCCCTCGTCGGCGATCGGGTAACGCCCGCGTGCCAAGGCCGCGGAGAACGGGCTGTCCGGGGCGTACCGGGTGCCCGGTCCGTACAGGGTGCCGTAGCGCAGGGCGATGCCTGCCGTGCCGAGCACCTGCTGTTCCAGATCTGCGACAGCCCGGACGGTCGTTGCCCAGCCAGGGTCCGGCGCATCCACATACAGCGGCGCGCTCTCGTCGACGACCCACTCGCCGACCGGCTCGTGGGCGAAGGCGATGCTCTGCGCGACCAGCCGCCGGACGCCGGCCTCGGTGGCCGCTGCGATCAGGTTTGCCGTGCCCTCGGTGCGCAGCCGGGCGGTCGCCTCGAAGGAGTCCGTGCCGCGCAGCGCGGAAAGCTGGTGGACGACGACCTCCGGGCGGGCCGACCGGACGGCGGCCTGCACCGCGCGCGGATCCAGCGCGTCGGCGGTCAGCACGTCGTCGGCCCCGGTCTCCGCTGCCGCGCCGGGATCGCGGACCAGTGCGGTCACGTGATGGCCCGCGGCGCGCAGCACCGGCACGAGTGCCCGGCCGAGGACGCCGGTGGCGCCGGCGAGTGCGACGCGCATCGTCAGTCCTCCGTTTCGCCGACGCGCATCAGCAACCGGCAGGCCCGGTCGCCGTGGCGCAGGCAGCCGGTCGCCCGGTTCTCCACCAGTGCCACGCCCAGTCCGGCCGACCAGCCGGCGTGGATGTCGGTGCACGGGCACTCGTAGCCGTCGAGGGAACCGGCCATCCGGACCATGGTGACCGCGAAGTTCTGCCGCATGGTCAGCTCGACGAGGTCGTCGTCGAGCACCTGCACCCCGCCGTCGCGCAGTTCGTGCGGGAACATCCGGCCCGCGCACTCGTCGTAGCAGTCCCGCAGCTGCTCGATCCCGGACACCGGGGCACCGCCGTGCCTGCGGGCGACCTGCTTGCCGACGTGGGTGGCGACGAATCGCAGGGCCTCGGCGTTGATCTCGTTCGCCACCTCGTGGCCGAACCGCTTCGCCACGCCCTGGTACCAGCGGGCGTCGTGCAGCCACCACTGCCGGTACACCTGCATGGCGTCGGCCGGGGTCATCGGGCCTCACCGCGCAGCTCGCCGGCCGCGGCCCCGTGCCGGAAGCGCTTGCGCATCTCCCGTTTGAGCACCTTTCCGGTGGCGCCCTTGACGACATCCGCGGCGTTGAGCCGCAACGCCCTCGCCAGCACCGGGAGGTCGTGGGCGGTGAGCACATCGTTCACCCGCCGGGTCCAGGTCTCGTCGTCGCCCGTTTCGCCGGCGACCTGGAGCAGCACGTACGCCTCGGCCTGCCCGTCGCCGTCCCAGCCGGCGTCGACGCCGTCCGGCGCGACCGCGACCACGGTGCAATCGTCCAGTTCGGACAGTTCCCGCAGCAGCAGTTCCTCGGTGCGGGTGCTGAACACGAAACCGGCCGCGGTGCGGATCGCGTCCGGAGCCCGGTCCAGGTGGTAGAAGTTGCCCTCGTCGTCGCGATAGGACAGATCGCCGGTGAGCCAGTACCCGCCCAGCCGCAACCGGTGGAAGGTCAGCGAATCGTTCCAGTAGCCGGGGGTCAGCGTGGGGGAGCGCACGCCGAGCCTGCCGACCTCGCCCGCCGCAAGGGCAACGCCGTCCTCGGACAACACGGCCGCTTCGGCGAAACTGATCGGTTTCCCGATGCACCGGCCGTAGGCTTCGCTGCCCGGCCGGTGTCCGTTGTGGAACAGCGAGTAGCCGGTCTCGGACGAACCGAGCCCGTCGGTGAAGACGGAACCGGGTACCCGCCTGCGTTGCAGGTCCTTGCCGACGGTCAGGTGGCTGCCCTGGGCGATGAGGGCACGCACGTGTGCCTCGTGTGCCGCGTCACCGGTGTTGTACCAGGCTTCGATGCTGGACATCTCGCGCCCGCTCAGGTCGCTCGTGGCCATCTCACCGTAGGTGCCCGCGAAGGCGAACACGGTACTGGGCCGGAATTCCTCGATCGCGTCGAGCACGTCGGCACCACGCTGGCTGGACAACAGCCGGACCGGGGCGCGGAGCAGGAGCCCGAACAGCAGTACCGAGATGGCGGCGTTGTGCGATCCGGGCAACGCGACCAGCAGCCGTTCCATGGCCGCGCCGACGGACAGCCGCAGCCGGTACAACTGGGCGTACAGCAGGGTTTCGTGAGTGTGCGGCACCGCTTTCGGCATCCCGGTGGTACCCGAAGAGTGCGAGATGATGATCGGATCGGTGGCGTGGTGGCGGTAGGGGTAGCCCTCGGGCACCGGCTGCGGTCCGTCCGCGGCGATGTCCGCTGCGGTCACGCAGAACCGCAGCCCCAGCTCGTCCGGGTCACGGGCGAGGTCGCGGTGGTGCGCGGTGTCGGCCACCGCACCGACGGCGCCCTGGCGGCGCACGTACTCCCGCGCGATCTCCGGCCGCAGGTTGCCGTTGACGAACGACGGGATGGCGCCCAGCGACGTCAGCGCGAGGAAGTTGACGGCGAACTCGGTGCTGGAGAACGTCTGGATCGCGACCGGATCGCGGGGCCGGACTCCTCGCGCGTGGAACCAGCCGGCGTAGCTCGCGGCGACCTCGTGCAGCTCGCCGAGAGTCAGCACGGCCGGCCGCTGTCCGTCCGGGGACAGCCAGGTCCGGTCGGTCCACAGCACCGGCTCGTCGGTCGGGTAGCCGTACTCCTTGATCCGGTGCAGCACGCTGCCCGCGCCGAGTTCCTGGTCGGCCAGTATCCGGGCGCGTTCCTCTTTGGTGATCATCGGTGTGCTCCTGGGAATGGGCGGGCGGGATGGGCTCGGCCGTTGACCTCGGCCGGATCGAGCAGACGACGCAGTCCTTCGCCGGAAGCGGTTGCCGGGACTTCGGTGTGCGGGGGCCCGGTCTCCGGCTGCCCGGAGTCCCGGGTGACCAGGTGTGCGACGGCCAGGTCCTCGGCCGGTGGCGTGACGCCCAGTTCGGCGCTGGCGGCGATCGTGCGCTCGCCCGCGGCCAGTTCGGCGCCGACGAGCAGCACGTGGTCGATCTCGCCGTCGTCGAGCAGTAGTTCGGCGGTGGCCACGAGTTCTTCCACCGGGTCCGGTGTGGACAGTGCGAGCAGCGGCCCGGTCAAGGCGAACTGCGTGCTGATGTGGCCGAGGATCGCGTTCGCGGTGGCCTGCATGAACAGGATCGCGTTGTGCACCCGGCCCGCGACCAGCTGCCTGCTGGCGAGGTCGGCGGTGGTCGTGTCGCCGAACAGACTGGCCAGCACCACCGCGGTGCGGGCACCGTCGAGGGCCCGGCCGGTCAGGCACTGCCACGCCGCGCGATGCACGAGCGGGTTGAACTCCGACTCGATGAAGCCGGTCAGCACGGGTGCATCGGCGGTGTCGTGCGGGGTGGCGAGTGCCGAAGCGAGTACGCGCAGGCGGGTTCCGGGTCCGGTCATCGGCGCTCCAGCAGCAGAGCGGTGTTGGCGCCGCCGAAGGCCGCGTTCACGGTCAGCGCCCGCCACACGTCCGCGCGGCGCGGCTGGTTGGGCACGACGTCGAGGTCGCAGTCCGGATCCGGGGCGGTGTAGCCCGCGGTGGGCGGCAGCACGCCGTCGAGCATCGCCATCATCGTGATCACGAACTCGACCGCACCGGCCGCCTCGAGCAGGTGCCCGGTCGCGCCTTTGGTGGAGCTGACCGGTACCGCGTCCGCGCGGCTGCCGAAGACCGTGCGCAGTCCGGCGGTCTCGGCCGGGTCGTTGGTTTTCGTCGCCGTGCCGTGCGCGTTGACGTAGTCGACCCACCGGCCGTCGGGATCACCGGCCCGGCGCAGCGCCTGGCCTGCCGCGGAGGCAAGGCCGCGGGCCTGCGGATGTGGCCGGGCGACGTGGTGCGCATCGGCGGCCATGCCCCAGCCGATCACGGCGGCGAGCGGCCGGGCACCCCGGCGCCGTGCGGTGTCGCCTGCTTCCAGCACGATCGCGGCCGCGCCGTCGCCGAGCAGCAGCCCGCTGCGACCGGCGCTGAACGGACGCACTACGCCGTCACGCGAGAACGCCATGCCGGAGTCGAACTTCGCGAAGTTCTCCTCCTCCACCAGATAGCCGCCCGCGCACACGGCGGAGTCGAGCCGTCCGGTGGCGATGAGCCGGCACGCGTGGATGATCGCCACCGCCGAGGCGACGCACGCGTTGGTGAAGGCCAGCCGCGGACCGCGCGCGCCGACGTGCTCGGCGACCAGATCGGCCTGCCGGGCCGCCACCGTGTCACCGGCTGTGCTGCCGGAGGTGTGCTCGGCGCGCCGCCAGAATCCGGTGACTCCGGTGAAATCTCCCGCGGTGCCGACCAGCACGGCGGTGTCCTCGCCGGCCGGATGACCGGCGGCGGCCACCGCGTCACCGGCGCACTTGCTCAGCGCGTCGCGCAGCGAGCCCGGTCCCGGGGTTCCGTCGGTGGCGGCGACCGATGCCCGGAACGGCGCGGTGTCGAACCGGGTGACCGGGGCGAGCGCCGAACGGCCGCCGAACACCCCGTGGCGAGTTGCCTCGGCACCTTCGCCGAACCCGGTGCGTACCGCGAATCCGGTGACCACCACTTCACGGTTCATTGCTGCCCGCATCCGCCTGCACTCCGCGCAGCCATTCGGTGATGCTCCGCACGGACGTGCATTCGCCGAGAACTTCGTCGGACGGCGTGACGATCAACCCGTGGTGCTGTTCGACCAGGTGCAGCAGCCAGACGAGGCTGAGCGAGTCGAGCGTGAGTTCGGTGTCGTCGGTCAGCTCGGCCGGGACGTGCGGCTGCAGCTTCGCATCCTGCAGCAGTGCCCGGACCGCACCCGTGGTGACCTCCGGCCTCATCCGGCGGCCCCTCGCTCGACCAGGTCGGCCACCAGTTCCCGCAACGTCATCGCGCCGAACGGTTCGATGCTGGTTTCCGGGAATTCGACGCCGAAACGCTGTTCGAGCCGGATGGTCAGCTCGATCAGGCTCAGCGAGTCCAGGTCGATCCCGCCCGCCCCCATCGGGCTGTCGTCGGTGATCGACTCGGCGGGCACCGGATGGTTCATGTCCTTGCCGAGGGTGCTCAACACGAACTCGCGGATCTCGGTTTCCAGGTTGACGGGCATCATCGGGCCTTTCGTTGCAGGTCAGCGCGTCGGTGCCGGTTCGGCCGCGCGCAGCGCGGCGGCGTGCCGGACGAGCTTGCCGTTGGCGGTGCGGGGCAGTGCCGGGAGCACGTGCGCCAGTTTGGGGAGCTTGAATGCGGCCAGCCGGTCCCGGCACCACCGCAGAATTTCCACTGTGGACGGTCCGCCGGGGGAAACCGCCACGTACGCCTCGATCGTGCCGGTGTGCACGACGACCGCCTCGGTGATCCCGGGATGCGCGCGCAGCACGTCCTCCACTTCGAGGAGATCGACCTTGAGCCCGCCGACGACCACGAGGGAATCGCCACGGCCGAGCAGTGTCACCGTGCCGTCGGCGGCGATTTCGGCCCGGTCGCGGGTGCGCAGCCAGCCTCCGGCGTACCGGTCGTCGCCGGAACCGTGCAGGTACGGCGAACCGTCGGGCAGGTGCACCTCCAGTTCGCCGCCGGCGATGCGCACTTCGACCCCGGGCGCGGGCGGACCCACCGACGGGCGGTGCGTCGGCGCCGTGTCCATTGCGATCACGCCCGTCTCGGTCGTGCCGTACGACTCGCCGATCCCGACCCCGAACCGCTCCCGGAACGCGTCGGAGACCTCCGGAGCCATCAGTTCGCCGCCGGACACCGCCACGCGCAGCGCAGGCAGCGGTGGTGCGGTACCGGCGGTGGCCACGAGCTCGTAATGGAACGGCGTGCCGAACAACGCGGCGACCTGGTTTTCCGCTGCGGCGGAAAGGATGTCACGAGCCGACACGCGCGGTGTGAACACTAGGGTCACCCCTGCCGCCAGCGAGTGCAGCAGTCCGGCGATCAGGCCGAAGCTGTGTGCGGTGGAACTGAGCAGCAGCACGCGTTCGCCCCGCACCGACATGCCGGGGATCGCGGCGAACCGGCGCAGTTCCGCGGCAATCGACTCCGGGGTCCGGCCGATCACCTTGGGCACGCCGGTCGATCCGGAGCTGAACTGGACGAGCCGGTGCGCACTGCCTGCCGGCTCACCGCCGGGGTACCGGGTGGTGATCAGCTCGTAGCGTTCCCGGAAGCCGAGGACCGATCTGCCCGCGGTGCCCCCGCGCACCATGAACTGCGGACGGCACAGCCGGCGCAGCGTGTCGACCTCCGTTGCGGTGAGCCGGTGGTCGACCAGCAGCACCTGGGCACCGAGCCGCCACAGCGCGAGCAGCGCCTCCACTTGCGTGCAGCTGGGCGGGATCTGCAGCAGCACGGTCGATCCCTCGCCGATGTCACAGGCGCGGAACACCGCGGCTTCGTCGGCGGAGGCGGCGTCGAGTGCGGCTCGGGACACCGAATCCCGGGCATGCACCAGGTACGGCAGGTCGCCGGGATGTCCGGCGAACAGGTCGTCGACCAGTTCGCCCATCAGTGTCGTGGCCATCAGGTCTCCTTGCAGAACTCGCCGATGGGGATGCCGACGTGCCGCTGGTCGGTGGCCAGGTAGCCGAGCAGCTCGTCGCCGAGCCGGAGTTCCGTGACGTTGCGGACCTTGCCGCCGGGACCGAGCACCCGCACGTGCCAGTCGTCCTGCACGGTCAGGCTGACGACCGTGCCGTCCCCGGCGTGCGCGGTGATGATCAGCAGCGGCCGCGACTCCAGCTTCGCCCGCCCGACGATGACGCGGCGCGTGGCACCCTCGGCGTTCACCGCGAGCACCGTGCCGCCGGAACGCAGTTCACTGAGGTAGCTGGTGTGGTTGTCCGGGCCGAGCACGTAGGAGTGCAGTGCACCCGCGTTGACCCGGAACGGCCGGGTCGGCATATACGGCAGCGGGTGGGTTTCGCTGCAGCACAAGAGGAAACCGTTCGAATAGGAACCGACGAGGATGCCCTCGTCCGCTGCGAAGTGCGAGCACGTGTCGACGCAGACGCGGTCGCCGAGGCCGAGGTGCTCGATCCCGTCCACGGTCAGCGTGGTCAGCTCCAGCGCGGGTGATCCGGCCGCCAGCAGCCGGGCGAGCGCGAACACCTCGGTCGCGGAGCCGGGGGCGAGCAGCACGCCCTCGGAACCGCGTTCGAGCACGTCCAGCACGATCCCGGCTTCCTCCAGATCGGCGCAGACGGTCACCAGCCTGCCCTGGGACCGGTCGGCGGCGGCGAGCACGATCTCCAGCGGGATCTTGGTCGGATCGGCGAACCGCACCACCGTGTAAGGCAGCGCGACCGCGGCGGCACACGCCAGCTGGAGCGTCCGGTCGTCACGCACGTCCACCCATCCGGCAGTGGTGCCGTCCTCGTCCGGTGGCAGCCGGTCCAGCCCGGCCCGGTCGGTGATCGCGGTGACGGTGATCTGCTCGGGCACACGTTCGGCCGTGGCCTGCTCTCCCGGTACGAACACCCCGGCGATGGTCGGCGGCAGTGCGGCGAGCACGTCTGCGTCGTCGGAGAGCACCCCGGCCAGCCTGCTGTGGATTGCCGCGTCGACCACCGCCGCGCGCTGGTCGGCGGGAGTGCTCCGGACATCGATCCAGGCGAATTTCACGCGGCACCACTCCGGAGGGTCGGATAGGGGGCGGGATTCGGGGTTCCGCCGGCGAGCGCGGGCGGATGGACCACCTGCGAGAGCAGGGAAACGGTCTTGGCGGGCTCGGGTGCGGAAAAGACCCGGCGGCCGACCGCGAGACCGCGGCAGCCGGCGGCCATCAGTGCCGCGCCGTAGCCGGTGAGGTCGGTGCCGTCCGGCGGTCCGCCCGCGGCCAGCACCGGGACGGGGCAGCTGTCCACCACCTCGGCCATGTCCTCCGGCGCGAGCGTGACCGATGTCTTGATCAGATCGGCGCCCAGATCGGCAGCGATGTTGACGGTGTGCGCGAGCAGCGCGGGATCGTGCGGATCGGTGATCCGCGGTCCGCGCGGGTAGATCATGACCAGCAGCGGCATGTTCCACGCTTCGCAGGAACCCGCCACCACGCCGAGGTCGCCCAGTTGCTGCGGTTCGGTGTCCGAGCCGACGTTCACGTGCACGCTGACCGCGTCCGCACCGAGCCGCACGGCATCCGCGACGTCGCCGACCAGTACCTTGGCATGTGCGTCCGCGGCGAGCGAAGTACCCGCGCTCAGGTGGACGATCACCGCGCATTGCCGCAGCAGCGCGGGGTTCAGCGCCCGTGCCCGGCCCTTGTGCACGACCACGGCGTCGGCCCCGCCGCGGACCACACCGGCGACCAGATCGTCCCACCGGTGCTGCGGTACCACCGGACCGTCGGAGACGCTGTGGTCCAGCGGGATGAACAGGTACCGGCCGTCCTCGGGCCGGGAAAGCCGGCGCAGCCGGAACGCCTTTCCCACATTACTCATCTGAGCTGCACATTTCCGCTCCAGTTGCACCACAGGGAACTTGCGGTCTCGTTCCCAGGGTGGCGCACCGCGGTGCCGGCCGACCATTCGCAGTCACCGATAACTCGGTGGTTATGCCGGTGCTCTGAGATTTTCTTGATTTTTCCGGGCTAACTTGGGCGAACGTCCTGAGCCGAATCGTTTTCCCCCGGGGGTCCGCCAGTGCCGATGCAGTCGCCGCCTGCCACGCTCGTGGTCGCCTACCACGGCGGTCGCGGACACACCGCCGCACTCGCCGCCGCGGTCGTGACCGGCGCGGAAACCGTGCCGGACGTCGAGGTCCGCGAAGTACGGGTGGACGAGATGACCGTGGCGCAGTGGCGGAATCTGGACGAATCCACCGCAATAGTCTTCGGCGCGCCAACCTACATGGGCACCGCGTCGGCCGCATTCCACACATTCGCCGAAGCCAGCAGCAGACGGCAGTTCGTCCGCCGTTGGCAGGACAAGCTCGCCGCCGGTTTCACGAACTCCGGAGCCAAAGCCGGGGACAAGTCCGGCACCCTCGGCTATTTCGCGACACTGGCCGCACAACACGGAATGACCTGGATCAACCTCGGTTTGCCCGCGGGCTGGAACAAGTCCTCCGGCAGCGAATTCGACGTCAACCGGCTCGGGTTCTTCGCCGGTGCGGCCGCACAGTCCAATGTGGATGAAGGACCGGCGGCCGTGCACCAGGCGGATCTGGCCACCGCGCAGCATCTGGGACGGCGGGTGGGCGAACACGCGCGTGTGGTGGTGGCGGGCCGACAGGCACTCGCGGTGCGGGAAGAGCTCACGCGGTGACGACCACGCGGCCGGGCCCGTCCGCCACCGTCGCCGCCCGGCCGCGCTCGGCGGTGGCCGTCGCGGTGGCCGCGCAGATGCTGGTCCTGCTGGACAACACGATCGTCAACATCGCGGTCGAGACACTGGCCGATCCGGTCCGTGGCCTCGGTGCGAGCGCCGCCGAGCTGACCTGGGCGGTGAGCTCGTACTCCCTGGTGTTCGCCGCGGTCGTGTTGTTCGGCGGGGCGCTGACCGACCGGATCGGCGCACGGCCGGCGCTGCTCTGCGGGCTGCTCGTGCTGGCGGTGTCGTCCACGGTCGCCGCCTTCTCCGGTACCGCCTCCGAACTCGTTGCGGCGCGGTGCTTCATGGGCGTCGGCGGCGCACTGGTCACGCCGGCGACCCTGGCCGTGGTCGTCCGGTGCAGCACCCCGGCCGGCCGGTCGCGCGCGATCGCCGTATGGGCGTCGTCCGGCGGCATCGCCGTCGCGCTGGGCCCGGTGCTGGGAGGTGTCCTGCTGGCCCGGTTCTGGTGGGGTTCGGTCTTCCTGGTCAACCTGCCCGTCGCGGTGGCCTGCCTGATCGGCGCCGTGCTTCTCGTGCCGCGGCGGGCAGGTCACCGACAGCGCGCGTTCGACCCACTCGGCCTGGTGCTGTCCGGGACCGGGCTGGCCGCGATCGTGTACGGCCTCGTCGAGGGCGGCTCGAACGCAGGGTGGGGCCGCGCCGAGGTGCTGACAACGTTGTCGGCCGGGGTGCTGCTCCTCCTCGTTTTCGTGCTGCAGCAACGGTTCTCCGCGAAACCCAGCCTCGACGTGCGGCTGTTCGCGGTCGCCGGGTTCGCCGGCGGCAGTTCGGTACTGCTGCTGGCATTCCTGTGTTTGTCCGGCCAGTTGTACTACTGCGCCTTCTACCTGCAGGGCGTGCGCGGATTGTCCACGGTGGCCGCCGGTGCGGTGATGCTGGCCGCGGCGGCCGGGATCATCCCCGGCAACCAGCTGTCCCCGTTCCTGGTCCGCCGCTTCGGTGCCCGCCGGACGGTCGCGGTCGCGTTGGCCGGAACCGGGGCGAGCTACGCGGCGTATCTGCTGTTCGACGCGACGACGAACCTGACCTGGTTCGTACTGATGCTGCTGGTACAGGGACTGGGCATCGGCGTGCTGCTGCCGGCGCTGACCGAACAGATGATGGCGGCACTGCCGGGGCCGATGCTCGGGGCGGGTGCCGCGGTCAACTCGGTGACCCGGCCGCTGGGCAGCACGCTGGGCGTGGCCGTGCTCGGCTCGATACTGGCCGGTGCTTACCGGCACGGCGTTTCCGCGGTTCCCGGTCTGGCGCCGCAGCAGCGGGATCGCTTCGCGCAATCCATCGCAGGAGCCAGATCGGCCGCAACGGCACTCGGCCGTCCGGACCTGGCCGCCGCGGCCGACGACGCCTACCTGCACGCCATGGCGGTCGCCGCGGGGTGGACCGCGCTGCTCACGGTGGCCGGCGTCGTGCTCGTCCTGATCGCTTTCCCGACCCGTCAGTCTCGTCAGTGAGGTAGAGGTGGATCTCGGACTGCACCATCTGCGGATCGTCCTCGCGGTCGCCGAGGCAGGCGCCATCAGCCGCGCGGCGTCCCGGCTCAAGGTCGCCCAGCCGGGGCTGACCGCCCAGCTGCGCCGCATCGAACGCGGATTCGGTGCGCCCTTGTTCGAACGCAATCGCGACGGGGTCGCGCCCACCGAACTGGGCAGGCACGTGATTCTGCGGGCCGAGGAACTGGTCCGCGGCTTCGCCGAGCTGATGTCCACCGCGAAGCTCCTCGTGCCGGACGGGCCGGAGAAATCGGAGCTGCGGCTCGGCGGCGTGGACAACCCGTGGGTACCGGTGATCGCCACCGCGGTGCGCCGGTTGCTGCCCGATCGTGAGCAGATCACCTACATCGAGGCGGCCCCCGCGACGATCGTGGAGATGCTCGGCGACGGGAAACTCGACATCGCGGTGCTCACCGACTATCCGGATGTGCCCTCGGCCAACCGGGCCGGGTTCGAGGGCCGGGTGCTGGGCGTGGAGCCGATGGTGATCGGCGTCGGTGCCGCGCACCGGTTCGCCGACCGGGACACGATCGAACTGGCCGATCTCGCCGACGAGGACTGGGTCGCGCCACCGGACGTGGCCTCCGGACTGCGGCTGAGCCTGCGTCTTGCCTGCGAGCGAGCCGGTTTTTCGCCGCGGTTCCGGCACTTCGGCGCGGACCGGGCGACCGCGGAGGCGATCGTCGCCTCCAGCCACGCGGTGACCGTGCCGCACCGGAGCACGGCGCGGGGAATGGACGTGCGGCTGGTGCGGCTGGCGGGCGAGCCGCTGTGGTCGCGGACCACGGTGGTCTGGCCCGCGACATCCCCGGTGGCCGGGGTCGCCGACGCGCTCGATCCGGAGCGGCCGGCCGGCTGCGAGGACTTCGGCCGGGACGAAATCGCGGTACCGCAACGGAGGCGTCCGGCGACCGAACCGGTGGCCAGGCGGTGACCGATTCCGGACGCACGTCGACGCAACAGGGGGGAACGGATTCCCCCGGCGGCGGGCCCGGCGACGGAAACAGCCGGGCCCTGCGCACCGGAGCAGGTGCGACGTGCACCGCATTCCGGGGACAACCTGCTCAGTCCCGCGCCCAGTTCGCCGCGGTGATCAGGAGACTGCGCGGAGCACACCGAGGGCCCGGTAGACGGCGGTGGTGTAGGCCGCGGCTCGTGGCGAGCCGAGGATGTCGGGGCCCATGTTGTTCATGACATAGGAAATCGTGACGTGCCGGTCCAGATCCATGATCGCCATCGAGCCGCCCCATCCGCCCCAGAACGCGATGCGGCCTTCCGGGATCCAGCCGACCGTGCGCGGGTCGGGCAGTGCGTATCCGATACCCCAGCGCAGATGCAGTCCGTTGACGAGGTCGGTGCCGTCGGACTGCTCGTCGAAGATCCGCTCGATCGTGGCGGGCCGGAGGAGGCGTCCGTGCGAGGAGGCGCCCGAACGGGCGATCGGGGCGAGGATTTCCGCGATCGACAGCGCGTTCCCGTGTCCGTTGGCCGCACCCAGTTCGGCTGCGCGCCAGGCCGGGGTGTTGGCGGCGTCCGCGCCGAAGGAGGGGCCGGTGAACGTTTTGTACGCGACGCTGTCGTGCTCGAGCACCGAGGGATCGAAGGCGGCTGCCGGCGTGACGACGTCGGCAACCCGGCCGAGGTCGCCGGCCCGCAGCCCGAACTGGAAATCGGCGCCGAGCGGGGCGACGATCTGCCGGTGCACGAACTCGCCCAGCGACCGGCCGGTGATCCGGTGGACCAGTTCCCCGACCAGGTGGCCGTAGTTCAGCACGTGGTAACCGGACGCCGAACCGGGCCGCCACCACGGCGGTTGCGCGGCCATCCGGTCGGCGGCCGCGCGCACGTCGTAGAGGTCCTCGAGCCGCGCCGGATGGGCCAGGCCGGACACGCCCGAGGTGTGCGAGAGCAGCTGCCGTACTTCGACGTTTTCCTTGCCCTGTGCGGAGAACTCGGGCCAGTAGCGGGCGACCGGCGCGTGCACGTCGAGTTCGCCTGCGTCGACGAGCAGCAGCGCGGCCAGACTGGTCACGGTCTTCGTGATCGACCACACGTTGGTGATCGTGTCGCGCTGCCAGGGCAGGGTGCGCGCCGCGTCGCGATGCCCGCCCCACAGGTCCACCACCTGCGCACCGTCGACGTCGACGACCAGTGACAGGCCCACTTCCGTGCCCTGGCGCAGTTCTTCGGCCACGGCGTCCCGGACGGGTTCGAAGGAGGGGTGGACGGTTCCGTTCGGTTCGGTCATCTGCCCAGTCTCGAACCTTGACACAGGTGTCAAGGTCAAGCGGTACGGTGGTGCGGTGCGGATCGGAGAACTGGCCGCCCGAGCGGGCGTCTCGACGCGGCAGGTGCGCTTCTACGAAGCGAAGGGCCTGATCACCTCGACCCGCCTGCGCAACAATTACCGCGACTACGACGGAACCGCGTTGGGCCGTGTCCAGCAGATCCGGGAACTGCTGGACGCCGGCCTTTCGACACAGGTGATCCGCGCGGTCCTGCCGTGTCTGGAATCCCCGCGCGACCCGATCGTCTTCGAAGGCGTCACGACGGAAACGGTCACCGCACTCGAATGCGAGCGCGACCGTCTGACCGGCCGGATCGGCATCCTGACCCGCAACCGAGACGCGGTAGCCGGTTACCTCACCGAACTGCAACAGCGCGCGAACGGGCCGGCCACGAACCGAGGAGCGGATCGGCGGTCGCCGTGAAGGCCAGGCGGCCGCCCGGAACCGGGGTGCTCGGCGGACCGCCGGCGCCGGGCCGGGCCTGGCGTTGCTGGGTAGGGTGAGGCGGGAGAGCGGGGTCACGACCGAGGGGTGGTTTCGTGCCGGGTAGCCGGAGGCTGACGTGTTGATGTCCGTGCCGCGGGGGTTTGTCGATCGGGAGCAGGAGCGGGCGGGTGTGCTGGCCGACGTGGAGTCGGTGCGTTCGGCCGGTGACCACGGCGTGTTCGTTTTCCAGGGCATCGCGGGAGTGGGCAAGACCGCACTGATGCTGTGGTGTGTGCAGCAGCTTGCGCCTTCGTTCGACCTGGTCCTGGATGCCTCGATGGGAGCGTCGGCGGAGGTCCGCACGGTCGAGGAGGTTCTCGAGCTGTTCCTGCTCCGGCTCGGCGTGCAGGCAGTGCCGCCGTCGAGGGAGGGCAAGCTGGCGGTGTACCGGGCGCAGACCGCGGGCCGGGACGTCCTTCTGGTCCTCGACGACGTGGACTCGGCCGAATCCCTGGAGGAGCTGCTGCCTTCGTCACCGGGGAGTGTCGTGCTCGCGACGAGCCGCCGCCGGCTGGAGGCCTTCGAGCTCGCCGGGTTCACGGTGGTCCCGATCGAGGTCCTGACGACGGATTTCGGCGTCGAGCTGCTCAGCGCGGGTTTGGCGCCGGCAGTGGTGGCAGAGGCCGGTGCGGACCTGGCGGCGATCGCCGAACTGTGCGGGAACCTCCCGCTCGCGTTGACCATCGTCCGGGCGCAGCTGCGGGCCCGGCGGCAGGAGCGGCCTGCCGATCTGCTCGGCAGGCTCCGGTCCGCGGAGAGCCTGCTGGCCGAGTTCGTGGTGGACGAGGAACGGAAGCTCGAGTTCGTGTACGAGACGTCGTACACCTCGTTGGGTGCGCTCGACCAGAAGCTGTACCGCAGGCTGGGGTTGCACCCCGGACGTCAGTTCCCGAGGTGGGCAGCGGCGGCGCTGGTGGACGAGGATGAACGCGACGCGGTCCCCGCTGCGCTGCGGTCGCTGGTGCGCGCGACCCTGATCAGCGAACCGGCCGAGCCGGACCGGGAGACCGCGACGGCGGCCCGGGACCGGTACGACATCCACTCCATCATCCAGCGGCACGCACAGGGCCTTGTCCACGAGCACGAGCATGCGGCGGACGCCCGGAACGCGCGGCGGCGGCTGGCCGAGGCGTACCTGGAGTTCGCGGTCGCGCGTGATCTGGTGCTCTCCGGGCGACTGCGGTTCGGGCCGTTGTTCGGCGGCGCGGTCAGTCCCGCTCACGAGGGCGACGGGGCGTACGCGCGGGCGATGGCCGAGCTGGAGACGGAGCGGGCGAATCTCGGCCGGATCGTCACGATGGCCTCGGAAGCGGGCCTCGCCGAGCTGGTCTGGCAGCTGGCCGAAGCACTGGTGACGTTCCTGTTCCACCGTGGGTATCACGCGGACGCCATCACGGTGTACACCACCGGTCTCGCTGCCGCGGCCACTGTCCGGCGGGACACCGGCGATGCGCGGCCACTGCTGAAGATGCACGCCGAACTCGGCACCGCCCTGTTCGCCGCGCACGCGCACGAGGAAGCCACCGAGCAGTTCGAGCAGGCAGCGCAGCTGGCCGGGGAGCTCGGTGACGATCCCGCCGCACTGGCGACCCTGGCGAAGATGTTCGTCTGGAAAGGACTGGTCCACCGCCGCCTCGGCCGGCTCGATGCGGCGATCACCGCGATGGAACGATCCGCCGCGTTGGTGGCGGACCCGCGGTTCCCGGGCGGGCTGCGAGTGCGCGAGGAACGCCTGCTCGACATGAACAGCGCGCCGATCCTGGCCGGCCTCGGCCGCACGGCCGAGGCCATCGCGGCCGGCGAACGAGCCGTGGCCCACTTCGAGCGGGACGGCGAACGGGGCAACTACG
The DNA here is from genome assembly GCF_039536925.1 of Amycolatopsis ultiminotia. Taxonomy (NCBI): domain Bacteria; kingdom Bacillati; phylum Actinomycetota; class Actinomycetes; order Pseudonocardiales; family Pseudonocardiaceae; genus Amycolatopsis; species Amycolatopsis ultiminotia. The sequence goes on from NZ_BAAAZN010000001.1 coordinate 645,585, forward strand.
CGAAGTCGGTGGCCAATCTCGGCGAAGTGCTGCTCACGGCGGATCCCGGGCAGCGGGAGCGGGCCGAGTCCCTGCTGCGCGCTGCGCTCGTGCTGGAGGAGCAGCTGGGGATCCTCGATTTCGAGGCCGGCACCCGCGAACTGCTGGGGACGCTGCTCAACGAGCGCGATGCCACGGAGGAGGGGGACCGGTTGCTCGTCCGGGCCGCGGAACTGTACGAGCTGCTGGCGGACCGGCGTGGTGCGGCCCTACGTGCCCGGCTCCGCGCGGCCGGCTGAGCTGAGCCGGACCCGGAGAACGGCTCCGCCCAAGGTGACCGTGACCTCGCCCGGCAAGGGGAGCAGGTCACCTCGTTCCAGCAGGCGTTCGAAGACCACGGCCGCGGCGACTGCGGCTTCGGCGATCGTCACTTCGAGCAGGTGACCGGACCGGGTGGCCACGAGGCTGCCCGGCCGGTGCTCCGCTGCGGCGAGGGTGGCTTGCGGGTGCCGCCGCAGTACCTCGGCGAGGCCGTCGCCGTCTGCCGCCGATCGAGACAGCACCACCGCGGCGCGCCGGCGCAGGTTTTCGTCCGGATGGTCCTCGTGGACGACGAGGATCGAACCGGCGAACTCGGCCGCGTCGGATCGGTCGACGGCGACGTCGGCAGGGAACCGGCGGACGTCGTAGCCGCCGGTGTCCGCGAGCCGTCGGCACAGTACGAGGTCGCTGCGATGACCGGGCGGCTCCAGCGCGGCCACCGCGTCCATCGGGACGACCGGGACGATCGGACCGCCGGCGGGCTCGGCCAGCCGCATATGACGGTAGAAGAGCGTCCTCAGCCGGCCGGCGGATTCACCCGGGCACGAGGTCACCAGTGCGGCGACCGCGTCCAGCGCTCCCGGCCGGTAGCGCTCGAGTGCTCGTTCGATCTGTGCGCGCAGTGGTTCCTGCCGGTTGAGCCGGGGTGCTCTCGCGCCGAGGACTTCGCCGACCGAGCCGGGCGCGACATCGCCATCCGGGAAAGCGGCCAGCAGCACGGGGACGTCGAGGCATGCGCCGTAGGCCGTGGTGGCACCGTGATCCCCGATCACCAGGTCGGACGCCAGCAGCGTGGCCTGCCAGCCTTCCACCGGCGCGGGCAGGAGCATGCCCGCCCGCACGCAGTCCGCGAGCCACGTGTGCACTTGCCACGGCCCGTGTCCGTGCCAGATATTGGGATGCACCAGCGCGGCGACCCGGTACCGGTCACGATCGAGGCAGCCGAGGACCTCCCGGAACAGCGACGGCCAGCTGCCCATGAGGGAACGTTGCCACCAGGTGGTGGAGATGGTCACCAGCGTCTGGTCGGGGGCCACGCCGAGTGCTTCGCGGTACTGCTCGCGCAGGTGCTTGCTGCGCACCATCCGGTCGTAGGCGGGATCGCCTGCGACGACCGCCGTGCCCGCTGCCGCCGGGGTGAGCGCTTCCAGCCGCTCGAGTTCGGTGTCGTGCGCCAGCACCAGCGAGGACGCGATCGGCCTGCCGTCGTAGAGCAGCCATTCCGGCGACAACCCGAACACGGTCCGGTTTCCGGTTTCCGGTTTCCGGTTTCCGGTTTCCGGTTTCCGGTTTCCGGTTTCCGGTTTCCGGTTTCCGGTTTCCGGTTTCCGGTTTCCGGGTGATTGTTTAGTGTATCCCACGCCGTGCGGAAGAATGACGAGAGGTGCGGTGATTTCGGTGAGCCCGCCGTGATTGGCGGCGATCACCAGATCGAAGTCGGTGTCGATCGCCTGCGACCACGGGATGACGATCACACCGAGGTGGTCGAGGTACTGGTGCAGACCGTGGGAGAACGGGTCGGAGCCGTTCCAGCTGAAGACGAGCTGGATCCGGGTGTCGGAGTCGAAGACCGGCAGTACGTCGAGAAGCCGGAGCAGGGCGGTGACGTGGTGGGCGACCACCAGGACCCGGCGTTCGGGGTGGATGGTCGTCCAGTGCGGTGCCTGCAGGCCGATCGGGACCTTGACCGGGGGCACGGAGGGCACGGGACTCCCTTGGCTGAGGCTGGGCGCGGTGGTGCCCAGCCACCGTAACCGATCGTCCGGGTTCGGGAGCGGGAGCCACGGAGCCGTGCCGGAGAGGAAGGTGCGGATCGCGGCGGTGTGGTCGTAGTTCCGCAGGGCCAGCTGCCGTGCCCGGTGCCGCAGGGCGAACCGCTGGTCGCGGCGCAGGCCGAGGGCCCGGCGGATGGCCGCGGCCAGCGATCGCGGTGACCCGGCACGGCTGGTGAACCCGATCTTCTCCTCGATCACCTGGCCGGCCAGGCCCTGGCTGGTGGTGGTGATCACGGGTCCGGCGCCTGCCGCGAAGGCCTCCATCGGCACGCGGCCGAACGGCTCCGCGTGCGATGGCACGACCGTCGCGACGAGCCGGCGCTGCCGCAGGAGATCGGTGACCCCGGGGGTGAACCGGGTGAGCAGGCGAACCGCCGGGCCGAGGGCGCGTGCCTTGTGCAGCAGGGTTTCCTGATACCGCGTCGGTGCGCTGCTTTCGCTGGTGGCGGCGACCACCAGATGCGGCAGTGCGTGCTCGGTGCGGAGCAGGATCTGCCAGGCGTCGAGGAGGTCGTCGAATCCCTTGTACGGTTCGGCGCGGCCCATGGCGAAGACGAACTCCGGTTCCGCGGTGCCGGAGTCCACCGGGGCGAGAACGGGGGAGTCGAGTCGTGACCAGTCGGCCGGTGTGAGGCCGTCCGGCAAGGACAGCATCGTTTCGCGGGGAATTCCGTAGGCCTCGTGGAGGTGGTCGGCCATGAAGCCGGAAATGGCGCCGATCCGTGCTCCGCCGGCGACTGCGGCGAGCAGGCCGGTGCGTTCCCATGCGACGCGGGGCCGATCCAGCGGCGCGTGGATCAGCGCGCTCGAGCGGGGAATGAGCACCAGGTCGCGGAGCACGGCGGAGGGCAGTGTGTTCCCGAGCCCCAGGAACGGTGCGTCGAACGCGAGCACCAGCAACGGTTCTGACGATGCGCGAAGTCCGTGCAGCTGTTCGGCTGTGCTGGTCACCAGCCGTTCGAAATGCGGCAGGCCGCCCCAGCGATCACGACCGCCCGTCCCGTTGTCGACCGGCAGGATCTCCGCGCGCCGGAGCACCGCACTCGCGCGGCGGTGCCAGTCCGGGTGGTGCTCCGGACTGTGCTGGTCGAGCAACAGCGGCAGAACGACCAGACGCACTTCTTCCGGCACCAGCGATACCAGCGTTTCGAGGAAACCGTAGTTCGCGTAGCCGGCGCCGGTGCCGCAACCGTAGAACCCATCGTGGATGGCGACCGCGATGGTCGGCCGGCGGGTCACGCCTTCGGCAGCGTAGTGGCCGCGGTGGTCACCGCGTTCGCCAGTGCCTGGCGGGTCAGGCCGAGTGCGGTGCCGAGGTCGGCGCCGGTGAAGTCGGCATCGGTGAGGTCCGCATCCGTCAGATCGGCCCGGTCGAGTTTCGCGCCCCGCAACACCGCGCGCCGGAGGTTCGCGCCGCGCAGGTCGGCCCCGGAGAGGTCGGCGTCGCGCAGTGTGGCGTCGAAGAAGCTCGCGCCCGCCGCGGAGATGTTCGTCATGACCGCGGAGGTGAGCTTCGCAGTGTCCAGCGTGGCTCCGGCGAGCCGCGCCGCATCCAGGTCGGCGCCGGTGAGATCGGTCGCGGTGAGCACGGCGTCCCGCAGATCCGAACCGGACAACTTCGCGGAAGCCAGGATCGACTCCGCACCGAAGTGCGCACCGCGGAGCACGGCTTCGCGGAGGTCGGCGCCTGGCAGGTGGACACCGGTCAGATCCAGCGGATCGGCGTCCTCCCGGCGAGGCCGTTCGCGCAGTACGTCCACCGCTGCGATGACGTCCGCTTCGGCCCGCTGCCCGTCGTCCGGATGCGAGGTTCGCTGCCGCAGGAGGTCGCACACCGAGCGCAGTACCGGTCGGCGATCGCGTTCGGAATCGGTCATCAGCCGGAACAGCGTCCGCAGCGCGTTCGCGCGGATGAGCGGATCCTCCGAGGCCAGCCTGCCCCATGCGGCGTCGAACCGGTCGATCAGGTGCTTGTCCTCCTCCAGCCGCTGCTTGTCGCGGTCGAGGAAGTACCGGCGGGCGCCGAAGCCCGCGCCGACGATGCCGCCGACGACGGTCAGCCCGGTGAGCAGCGTCGAGCGAGCGTTGTTCACCGCGGTCAGCCACTCCACCCGGGTCAAGCCCTCGCCCGGCGGCCCGACCGCCCACTCCGACACCGGCACGCCCACGAACCACACGACTGCACCCAGTACCACGGCCATCAGGACACCGGTGGCCAGCGCGCCCCACTTATCAGACGTCATGTGGCCATTTCACTACACCCGGTCATACCCGGATGCTCGGGTGGCGGTCGCGAACGTCGCTTGCCTTCTCCAGCAGGGAAGCGAGGTGCAGCACCGTCGATTCGGCCAGCCACTTGCCGGCCAGCTGCACCCCGATCGGAAGCCCGCCGCGGCTGGTGCCGAACCTGATCGACAGTGCCGGGAGACCGGTCACGTTGAACGGGACGGTGGCGCTTTGGATGTGCTCAGCGGGCATCGGCCTGCCGTTGACGGTCAATGTGGACAGACCGTGTGCGTGCGCGGGAACCGGCAGTACCGGGCAGAGCAGCGCGTCGTAGCGCCGGAAGTATCCGGCGAATCCGTCCTTGAGCCGCTCCGCCGCCTGCTCCGCGCGGATGAAGTCCGCCGGTGGCGTATCCGGCGTTGCCAGCATTGCTTGGGCTATCGTGAAGATTTCGTCTTCGTGGCCTTCGGTCGCTTCGGCGAAAGCGGGCTTGAGTTCCATCACGTGCAAGCGGTTGAAGACCTCGAGCGCGTTGTCCTGCTCCAGTGCCGCGATCCGCACCGGCTCCACCTGACAGCCGGAACGCTGCAGCGCCTCGGCCGCTGCCTGCACGGTGGCGGCGACTTCGGAGTCGATCGGCCCGAAGCCGGGCTCGACCAGCCAGCCCACCCGGAGCGGGCGATCGGGCGAGGCGCCCGTTCCGGTGTCGATCCGCGCGGGAACGGTGGCGAATCCGTCCGCACCGTCCGGCCCTTCGAGCAGTGCGTAGGCCAAGGCGATGTCGCGGACGCTGCGCGCCATCGGGCCGACGTGCCAGAAGCGGCGCGGTACCCGCGGCCACAGTCCGGTCATCGGAATGCGCCCGTGGGTGGCTTTGAGCGCCACGATGCCGGTGTGCGCAGCCGGGCCGCGCACCGAGATGGCGAGGTCGCTGCCGAGCCCGAGCGGCGACATGCCCGCGGCGATCGCCGCCGATTCGCCGCCGCTCGATCCGCCCGGAGTGCGATCCGGATCCCACGGATTGTTCGTCCTGCCGGTGAGCAGGTTGTCGGTTTCGGTGGAGTAGGAGAATTCCGGGAGATTGGTTTTTGCCAGCAGGATCGCCCCGGCGTTCTTCAGCCGTTCGACGCTGACCGCATCCGTCTCCGGAATGCGGCCCTTGAAGATCGGCGAGCCGCGCTGGGTCAGCACCCCGGCGGTATCGATCGAATCCTTCGCGGTGAACGGCACCCCGTGCAGCGGACCGACTTCGGCACCCGCCGTCAGCGCCGCTTCCGCCGCGTGCGCGGCTTCGAGCGCGTCGTCGGCAACTGTGACGATCGCGTTCACCGCCGGGTCGACGCGGTCAATGCGGTCGAGGTGCGCCTGCACCACCTCGACCGGTGAGACCGCGCGTGTGCGGATCAGCTCGGCCAGTTCGGTCGCGTCGGAATAGTGGATCTCGGAGCTCATGAGCAGAGCATGGCAAGTGCTACGGTCTGCGGACAAGCACCAAATCAGCAGAGACCGTCTGCAGATCTGCACGACCCCGGGAGGTGTGGTGGCGCCGGACGTCGACGTCAGGAACCTGCGCGCGGACGACCTGCGCTACCTCTTGGCGGTGGCGAACACCGGCCGGCTCGTGGCGGCCGCAGACGCGCTCGGTGTCAACCACACGACGGTCTCCCGCAGGATCGGCTCTCTGGAGAGGGCACTCCACGCACGGTTGGTCGAACGGGGTGCCGACGGCTGGGAACTCACCGAGACCGGGCGGGCGGTCGCCGAACACGCCCGCCCGATCCAGGAAGCGCTCGAGCGTGCGGCGCTGGCCGCCGCCGGCGATCGACCCGATGCGCTCACCGGCACGATCCGGATCACGGCGCCGGACGGATTCGGTACGGTCTTCGCCGCTCCCGCGCTCACCCGCGTGCGGGAGCGGCATCCGAACCTCAGCGTCGAGCTGATCACCGCGACCAGGCAGCTCGGCCTGCACCAGTCCGGTTTCGATCTCGCGATCGCCATCGGCAAACCCGTGACGGCCCGGCTGTTCACCGAGCGCCTCGGCGAGTACACCCTCGCGCTCTACGCGAGCGACGCGTACCTGGCCGAGCACGGCGACCCGGCGACGGTCGAGGAGATCAAGAAGCACACCTTGGTCTTCTACGTCGACTCACTCCTGCAGGTCGGCGACCTCGACCTCGGCAAGTACCTCCCGGCGGCCACCGCCCGGTTCACCTCGACGAACATCTTCGCGCAGCTGGAGGCGACCCGCGGCGGCGCCGGGATCGGGCTGCTGCCGAAGTTCCTTGCCGTGCGGGCGCCGGAGCTGCGCAGGATTCAGGCCGACGTGCCGCCGCTGAAGCTGAGCTTCACGCTCGCTGCGCGGCGGGACTCCGTTCCCCGCCCCGCGGTACAGGTCGTGCGCGAGGCCCTGCACGAGGAGGTCCGGGCGCGCCGGGAGGAGCTGCTGTGATCCCTCACGTGAGGTCCGGGCGACGGTGCCGGACGGGACTGACGCCCTCCAGCGCGGCCGCCAGGCGCAGGACGAGCGCTTCGTGGTACCACCGCGAGACCAGCTGAACACCGATCGGCAGTCCCTCCGCGCTCACCCCGAACGGCAGTGACAGCGCGGGAAGCCCGGTGAGGTTGAACGGGACGGTCGCGCGCATGATGCCGCGGGCCGGGACGACGGCGTCTCCGACCGGGAACTTCGACCGGCCGGGTGGCAGGGCGGGGACCGGGCAGACCGGGCACAGCAGTGCGTCGTAACGGTCGAAGTAGCCGGCGAACATCGAGCTGAGCGCGGCCACCTGCTGTTGTGCGGCGACGTAATCGGCCAGGGTTCCTTCCGGTGCGCCGATCGTCCGCTGGATGACGGGATGCAGATCGTCCTCGTGCCCGGCGGCGGCCCGGCGGAAGTACGGGACCACTTCGGCGGTGAACAACGTGGCACTCACCGCGGTGGCGTCGATCTCCGCCAGCCCGGCAGGAGGTGCGTGCTCGACCGTGCAACCCAGCTCCCGCAAGGCGTCTGCGGCGCCGGAGACGGCGGCGGCGACGTCCTGGTCCACCGGGCCGAACGCGGGCTCACTCGCCCAGCCCACCCGCAGCCCGGCCAGGCTCGACGGTCCGTTGCCGTCCCACGGTGGCGCGTGCCGCACGTGCCCGTCGATCCCGTCCGGGCCGGCCACGGCGTGCAGCACGGTCTCGATGTCACGCACGCTCCGGGCCATCGGACCGACATGCCAGTACCGGGCGGGTACTTCGGGCCAGTGCCCGGTGACGGGTATCCGCCCACGGGTCGCCTTGAGCGCCACGATGCCGGTGTCGTGGGCCGGACCGCGCACCGAGATGGCGACATCGCTGCCCAGCCCCAGCGGCGACATCCCGGCGGCGATCGCCGCCGATTCCCCGCCGCTCGAGCCGCCCGGCGTGCGTGCGGTGTCCCACGGATTGCGGGTCAGGCCGGTGAGCCGGTTGTCGGTCTCGGTCCAGTAGGAGAACTCGGGCAGGTTCGTGGTGGCCAGCGGGATCCCGCCGGCGGCGCGCAACCGGGCCACCGCGGTGGCGTCCGCGGCGGGGCGGCGGTCCCGGAAGAGGAGCGAGCCGCGGGCGGTGACCGCACCGGCCACGTCCAGCGCGTTCTTGACGGTGAACGGGACGCCGTGCAGCGGCCCCACCACCCGGCCCGCGGCGACGTCCTCATCCGCGGCGCGCGCTCCCTCGCGAGCCTGCTCGGCCAGCGCGGCCACGAGCGCGTTGAGTTTCGGGTTCACCGCCTCGATCCGGTCCAGGTGCGCTTCCAGCACGTCCACCGCGGAGAGCTGCCGGGTGCGGATCCGCTCGGCCAGCTCGGTGGCATCCAGTCCGCAGATCTCGTCTGCGCTCACGGAAACTCCTTCGCTCCGGCGTACTTGTTGTGCGGTGTCCTTGCGCAGCGCCGGATTCCGGCCGGTGGCCTCGGCTGCCATGCGGCAAGCCTACCAGACTAACCGGATAGATGAATCCGATCGGATACTTCTTCCGTTTACTGCTACAGTGGCGACGTCGTCCCTACGAGGAGGAGCTTCGATGAGCCCCACGTCCGAAGTCGCGGTGTCCGCCGAATCGGTGGTGGTCGCCGGTCGTACCCGCACGTTGACCGTCGTCCACCGGCCGCGGGCGAGCGCCGCTCCGGTGCCGGTTGTGCTGGTATTCCACGGTTCCATGCAGACCGCCGCCACGATCCGCTCGTTCACCGCGAACATTCTCGACGACCTCGGGGCACAGTCCGGGGCCGTCGTCGCCTACCTCGACGGGTACCAGCGGCACTGGAACGATGCGAAGATCGTCAACTCCTCCGCCGCGCGCACCGACCACATCGACGACGTCGCTTTCGTCAAGGCTGCCGTCGAACTGCTGCAACGCCGGTACGGCGGCGACGGTGAACGGGTGCACGCCGTCGGATTTTCCAACGGCGGCCAGCTGGTCCTCCGCCTGATCCACGAAATCCCGTCGGCACTGGCGGGTGCCGCGATCCTGTCCGCGACCCAGCCGGTCCCGGAGAACTTCGCTCCCGACGACCCGCAGGATCAGCCCGTGCCGGTCATGTTCGTGCACGGCACCAAGGATCCGATCACCCCGTACGGCGGAGGCATGGCGAAGATGTACCGCTTCCGCCCTCGTGGGCTTGGCCTGTCCGCGCCGGATACCGCCGCCTATTACGCGCGCCGCAACGCAATCACCGCCGAACCCGTCACCTCGCCGGTGGCCTCGGGCGCGGGGCCGACCCGAGTGGAGCGCACCGACTACCGGCAACCGGGCCGTGCGCCGGTGACGCTCTACACCGTGCACAACGGCGGCCACGCCGTCCCCGGCCCCAAGAGCGCCAGACCACGGTTCCTCGTCGGCCGGACCGAGCACGCTTTCGACGTAGTGCAGGCGATCGGGGACTTCTTCGAACTGTGAGCGCTTTTCACCCCGCAGTGGCCGAGGCCGGTGGGCGAAAGTGCCGTCGAAGCGGGCGCGGCTTGTCCCCGAGCGAGCCGGCCAGGAACATCGACTCCGACAACTGCATGCTGCTCTGCCGCTTTCGGTTCGCTTCGTCATGCAGGGTTCCTGGGATGGGTTCGCGATTCCCGGCATCGCATCGGTGGGGTGCGGACTGGCGCCAGTGCCGGCAGCAGACCGATCGAGTCGCTGCTCCCGGGTGCGCGGCGGAATGCGACACCTCGAACAGTGGCCCGATCCGGCGCATCGTCACGTTTGTCCGCCAGTAGATCGCGACCAGCAGAACCCGATCAGCCGGCGGCAACGCCCACTACCGGCCCGCGCCGTCGTCCGCGATCTCGTCCCGCCTCGTGACCGCTCGTGCCAGCTTGCGGAACTGGCCCGACACCGGATTGCGAGACATCCCTTAGAGGTCGTCCTGCGGCCCGAAGGCTTCGACGGATACCGCCTGCCATTTCTTCCAGGTGGCGAGGCGCGCTTCGTATTCCTGTGTCATCGATTCCAGTTGCGACTTGCCGAAGAAAATGCGCAGCGGCGGATCTTCTGCGTCCGCCACGGCGAGAATGGCGTTTCGTGTGGCCCGTGCGTCGCCGAGGTTGCCGGCATCCCAGGATCGGCTGAGTGCTTCGCGGACACCGTCGTAGGCCGGGTTCGGTTTGCTTTGCCTCGCGCCGACGGCGAGCCAGTCGGTGCCGTAAGGGCCGGGTTCGACCATGGTCACCTTGATGCCGAACGCCGCGACTTCCTGTGCGAGGGACTGCGAAATCCCTTCGAGTGCCCATTTGGACGCGTGGTAGGCCCCGATTCCGGGGAAAGCCGTCACCCCGCCCTCACTGGTCACCTGGATGAGGTGGCCCGACCGTTGTTCGCGCAGGATCGGAAGGGCTGCCTGGGTGATCCAGAGTGCACCGAACACATTGGTCTCGAGCTGGTCGCGGATGTCGTCCTCGCTCAGCTCTTCCACCATGCCGAAGTGGCCGTATCCGGCGTTGTTGACCACGACGTCCAGCCTGCCGAAGTGCTCGGCCGCCCTGGCCACGGCGGCGCGGCCCGCGGCGCGATCGGTGACGTCGAGTTCGATCGGCAGCACGAGTTCGCCGTAGCTCTCGACGAGGGAATCCACCGTGCGGACATCGCGGGCGACCGCGGCGACCCGGTCGCCGCGGTCGAGGGCCGCTTCGGTCCAGTGGCGTCCGAACCCCTTCGAGGCGCCGGTGATGAACCACGTCTTCGCCATGTTGATCTCCTCGGACGCAATCTTGCCGTCACCGTAGTATTGCTGTTTCGGCAATACTACCAGAGGGTACGGTATGGCCATGGACACGCAGGCCGGGCACCGGCAGCAGCGGCGCAAACAGCGCACCCGGGACGCCATCCAGGACGCCGCGCTGACACTGTTTGCCGGGCGCGGGTATCGGGTCACGACGATGAACGCCATCGCGGAAGCCGCCGACGTCGCACCGCGTACGGTCACCTTTCACTTCCCGACCAAGGCCGACCTGTTGTTCGGCGCCGACCCGTTCACCAGGGAGTCGCTCGAGGCCCGGCTGAACAGCCGCGCCGAGGGGGAGTCGACGCTGGCGGCGCTGCGCGACTGGATGGTCGCCACCATGCTCGAGCTGAGTTCCGAAGCGCCGGAAGCGCAGCGACGCGTGTGGCGCCGCCGCGCCCTGCGGGCACAGGTGATCGGTTCCGACGACGAACTGCGCGCCCGTGCCCGCGCCGGCTATTACCCTTACGAACAACTGATCGCCGCTCACCTCGCGGATGATCTCGGGCTGCCTGCCGACGCACTGGTGCCGCGCCTGGCGGCAGCGACTTCGGTGACCGGGCTCCGTGAGCTCTATCAGACCCACGAAGTGGAGTCCTCGGACGCCGCCGAGTCGACGGACGCGCTCATCGCACTGGTCGACCAGGTACTCGCCTTCGCCGAGGCAGGCATCGAAACCACCCGGTGACCGGCGCACCCCGCACCGCACGGAACGGGAGCTGCCGCGGGGAAAGTACGGACCGGGGGAGAGCCTCGATGAACGCGATCGTCGGCACGGAGTCCGGTGCGAGGCGCGCCGGTCAACGGTGGGGTGACGGCGTTCGGTCAATCCGCGCGCGCGTCCTCGATCACCGCTCTGGTCGCCGCGAACGGTGCCGGCGGGCTGTTTCGGCGGGCGAGGCGCTGGCGGCCGTGTCCCCGGCGGACATCCATGCGGTGCAAGGGAACCCGGTGGCGGTGCTGTCCGCCGATCCGGGCGCCTGGACCCATCCGCACAGCCCGTACGCGGTGCTCCTCGACGGCGAACTGCCCGACGAGCGGCTGTGGGTGACGTTGCGGCGCACCGGTTCCGGGAAGTCGATCGATCTGGTCTGTAGCGGTCTGGCCGACGAGGCCCGGATCTTCACCACAGGCCTGGATCCTGCCGTGGCCGACCCGGTACGGGCGCCCGCAGCATCGGCCCGGACGAGGCCGCGGTGCGGGACTACCGCCCGGCGCGCCCCGGTATCACCGATGCCGACCCGTCCACGCTGACCGCTTCCGACGGGATGTTCCGGATGCCCGCGCGCTGGTGCGCCCGTGCCCACGCCGACGGTCGACTCGCTGTCGCCTATCGCTCCGCTGTGGTCCTGCACGCGGGCACTATCCGGACCAACGCATCATCAGCCACGCCCTAGTGGCTCTCGCCCTTGGCCAGCCAGCCCGGGGTGTCGAACCGGACGGGCTGGGTGCCGACGAGTTCGCCCAGGTGGCGTTCCAGGGTCTCGAGTTCGGTTGCGCCGATCCGGTCGGCCCACTGTTCCCGGAGGTGGTCGAAGATCTCTTCGCCGGTGCGCAGTACCTGCAGGCCGAGATCGGTGACCTGCAGGCGCTTGCGCCGGGCGTCGCGTGGATCGGGTTCGGTCGAGACGTAGCCGCGTTCCTGCAGCACGGCGATCGTGCGCGCGGCGGACTGTTTGGAGATCGACAGCCTGCGGCCCAGCTCGGAGGCGTTGTCGGCGCCCGCGGTGATCGCACGCATGGCGAAGTCGTGGACCGGGCGGACGTCGTCGAAGCCGTGCCGGGCGAGTTCGGCGATCGCCGCGTCCACCATCACACGGAAACCGCCGAGCAGGGAGAGCGCGAGATCGGCGCCGGAACGGGACACGGATCCAGGTTACCGGGCTGGGTGGACAAACGACAGTCTGGGTGTCTAGTTTCGACACCTAGACTGTCGATCTGAGGAGAACTCATGAGCTCGGAGACTGCCGGCGCGACGATCCCGTCCGTCGTCCACCACCGCGTGCACGGCGGTGGCACGGTTCTGCACTACGTCACTGCCGGATCGGCGGGGTCGCCGGTCCTGCTGGTCCACGGATTCCCGGAGACGTGGTGGGCCTTCCGCGAGGTGCTTCCGGTGCTCGCGGCCGCGCATCGGGTGGTCGCGGTCGACCTGCGCGGGTTCGGGGATTCGGGCATTGCGTCGGAGGAGCACGACAGCGCCGTGGCGGCGGCGGATCTGCACCGGCTGATCGACCACCTCGGCCTCGGTCCGGTTCATCTCGTGGCACAGGACATCAGCGGGGCGACGGTCCTGCGTCTCGCCGCGGACCATCCGGAGCAGGTGCGCAGCCTCACCGCGATCGAAATGGGCCTGCCCGGGTACGGATTGGAGGCGCTGGCGGACCTCGCCAACGGTGGCGCGTGGTACATCGGAGTCCTTGCCGAGCCGGGGATTCCCGAGCTGCTGCTCGAGGGGCGGGAGCGCGAGTTCCTCGCCGGGCTGCTCGGTCCCGGCGCGGCGGGCGCACTCGACGAGTTCGTGCGGACCTACTCCCGGCCGGGCGCCTGGCGCGGTGCCGCCGGTCTGTACCGGTCGATGCTGCGCGAGGGGCCGGAGATCCGGGAACTCGTGCGACGGCACGGGCTCGCCGTGCCGGTTCTCGCGGTGGGCGCCGGGGGCGGGCCGTTCACCGCGGCGACCGTGCGCCAGGTCGCCCGGTCCGAGGTGGTCGAGGTGCAACTGGACGGAGTGGGCCACTACGCGGCCTTGGAGGCACCCGTCGAGGTCGCGGAAGCAATTGCCGGGTTCCTCGCGCCGCTGGACGCGAGCGCGGTCGCCGACCCGCTCTGACCGGCCACGAGCGGACCAGCTTCCCCGCACCGCCGTGGGCAAGACTCGGATTGCGTCGTAGCCCTTGTCGACGACGAGAATCATGAAGGCAGCGCACAAACAGCCGGGCAACGACGTCTACGTCCCGTTCGGCCCCGCGCGCCGCACGGTGCCGAAGACCGGCTGACCACCCGGACAGGCGGCTTGCGGCAACGGGAGAGTCCGGGGGGGCGAGGTCCGTTTCGCGTGCTCGCCGGGCCGGCCAAGGCCCACATCCCCCACGACGGCACCGCGATGTACCGGGCCACGCAGGACTTTCAACGGGGTGCCGGCGCAATTCGTGCTTCGTTGCGTCCCGGCGATTGAACCTCCATTGTGGACTCGCATCGGCGGCGAGGCGAAACACCTGCGGTCGCATTCGCCCGCGGGGGTGGTGTGCATCGCGTGGTTCGGCAATGCTGGGCAGCCGGGACAGGAGGTGCGGCGTGCAGGTCGTCATCGTCGGAGCGGGGATCGGTGGGCTGACCGCTGCGCTGCGGCTGCACCAGGAAGGCATCGAGTGCGTCGTGCACGAGCAGAGCGAGCGGAGCACCGAGCCGGGTGTCGGGCTCAACGCCCTGCCGCACGCGGTCAAGGAGCTCGCCGCACTCGGGTTGCTCGACCGGCTGGACGAAATCGGGATCCGCACCCGCGAGCTGAGCTACACCCACCGGCTGGGCCAGCTGATCCTGCGCAAGCCGTGCGGGCCGGCCGCCGGATTCACGCTTCCCCAGTTCTGCCTGCACCGGGGCCGGTTGCAGGGCATGCTGCTGCGGGCGGTCCGGGAGCGGCTCGGTCCGGGCGCGGTGCGGAACGGACACCGGCTGACCGGGTTCGAACAGGACGCGAGCGGTGTCCGGGCACACTTCGCCGACCGGTCCGGTGGCCGGTCCGTCGTCGCGCACGGCGACGTACTGGTGGCGGCCGACGGCATCCATTCCACCGTGCGGGCACTGCTGTTCCCGGGGGAGGGCCCGCCCCGGTGGAACGGTGTCCTGATGTGGCGCGGCGCCACCGACTGGCCGGAGTTCGACGGCGGGCAGTCGATGATCGTCGCCGGTGGCACCGCGGCCAAGCTGGTGATCTACCCGATCGCGGAAGGCCGGAGCGCGGGCACCCGGCTCACCAACTGGGCGATCTGCATCCGGACCGGGAAACCCGGTGATCCGCCGCCGGAGCGCCAGGACTGGGCCCGGCCCGCCGACCGGGCGGAGCTGGCCCGGTACCTCGGGCGGTTCCGCTCGGCAACGGTCGAGCACACCGCACTGGTCGCGGCCACCGAGGAGATCTTCGAGTTCCCGATGTGCGACCGGGACCCGTTGCCCGCCTGGTCGCACGGCCGCGTGACGCTGCTGGGCGACGCCGCCCATCCGATGTACCCGATGGGGTCCAACGGTGCCGGACAGGCGATCCTCGACGCCGCCGCTCTCGGCAGGCACCTGGCGGGGCACCCGGACCCGGTCGAGGCGCTGCGGGCCTACAAGGACGATCGGCTGGCAGTCACCGGCGAGATCGTGCTCCGCAACCGCCGAGGCGGGCCGGAGAACGTCATCGACGAGGTCGAACGTCGCGCGCCGGACGGCTTCTCCCGCCTCGAGGACGTGATCGACGCGGCGAGGCTCGAGAAGATCGTCAGCGGCTACGCACAGGCCGCCGGTTCTTAGCAGCAGCAGGTGAACGAACCCGGCCGGTGACGTCGCTGCGGATCGTTCAGGCGCCCTCCACCGAACCGGGCGGCAGGAACTCGACGTCGCACAACGCCGAAACCCGGACCACCTCCGCCGGGTCCGTCAGGTTGTGCAGCTTGTCGAACAGTTCCGCGAGCCGCCCGGCCGGGCTCACCCAGAACAGTCCTCGCGTGTCGGCCTCGCCGCGGTTGTAGTAGGCGTGCGGGAGCCCCTTCGGCATCCGCACGGTGTCGCCGGGACCGGCGGTTTCCCATTCGCCGTCGAGGTAGAGGGTGAACACGCCGTCCAGGACGTAGATGTGCTCGTCCTGCGTCGGGTGCACGTGCGGCGGTACCCCGGTGCCGGGCGGATCGAGCGTCTCGAACGCGAAGCTCGACTCGCCTGCGGACTTCATGGTGTAGGTGTGCCCGAGCACGTTCCACACCTTCTTCCGCATGCCCTCCCGAGCGAGCGTGATCCCCTTCGGCAGGGGACCGAGCACGATTTCCTCGCCGGTCATCACACCTCCCGGGCCGATGTTTGCCTCGGCTACGCACTCTGCGCCATGCCGGCCCCGAAGTACAGCCGCCGACGGTGCCCGCTTTCACCGGCGGCTCATCGGGCACCTGCCGGCACGGCCGCCCTCGGGACCTGGGCGAGGAAATCGTCGACGAGTGCGGAGATGTCCGCCGCGTCCACGGCGACGCCGAACAGGTAGTGGTCCGCACGGGCGAGCAGTGCGGTGGCGCCGGTGTCCGCCCAGAAATCGCGGTAGGTGCCGTCGGCGTCGGCGCGGTCCTCGATCTGCACCACCTGGACGGCCAGCTGCGCGAGCCGGGCGAGCCGATCCGGCCCCAGCAGATCCTCGAGCGGCAGCGGGCTGATCAGCTGTGCGCCGTAGCCGACGAGATCGTCGAGCCGGGCCTCGGCGTCGCCGAGCCGGACCACGCCCTGCGGCGCCAGCTCTCCGGCGTAGGCGGCCGGTGTGCCGGCCGCGTCCCGCCGCAGCACCCCTGCGACCAGACCCGGGATCGGCGGGAAGGTGATTTCGCCTGCGCGCGAAGCGGCGTCCCGGACCGCGGCCTTCTCCGGATCCAGCTCGTTGACGTACTGGTAGATCGCCAGCGAGCCGTGGACGAAGAACGCGGATTGGGGAAGCCGTTCGGGCTCGTAGGTGTCGAGCAGTGCCTCGTCGGCCGCCCCGGAGAGCACGAGACTCAGCTTCCACGCGAGGTTCGCGGCGTCCCGCATGGCGCAGCAGGCACCCTGCCCCATATAGGGCGTCATGGCGTGCGCGGCGTCCCCGCCGAGGAACACCCGCCCGGCCCGGAACGCACGGGCGATGTGCGAGCGGAACCGGTAATCGACCCGGCGGGTCATCCGGACGTCTTCGCGGGTCAGCCCGAACCGTTGTTCGAGGAACGCGTATCCGCGGTCCTCGCTCAGCATCTCGTCGAGATCCTCGTGCGGCAGCACCCGGACGTCGGTGCGGCACCGCCGGGCGCCGTTCGGCCCGGCAAACCACGGGCGGGCCGGATCCATGTGGTACTGGGTGCGGGTCATCTCCGCGGGCAGTGGCCGGATCGCGTCGAAATCGGTGAGGATCCACCGCTCGTCGTGCTCGCGGAGCACGTCGAGCTCGATCCCGGCCGCCTGCCGGACGAAGCTGCTGGCCCCGTCGAATCCCAGGACGTACCGGGCGGAGACCTCGCTCCGCGCGCCGTCGCCGGTTTCGACCGTGACCCGGACCGCGGCACCGGACTGGTCGATGCCGACGGCCCTTGCGCCCCAACGCACCTCGACCGAGGGGCGCTGCGCGATCCGCGCCTCGAGCGCGGCCTCGATATTCGGCTGGTGCAGCGAGTAGTGCGACCAATGCCCGGCGATCCGGTAGTCCCAGTCGATCGGCGGCACGGGTTCCCCGTCGGCGCCGTACACCGAAATGCGCGGCGCCTGGATCGCGTCCCGCATCGCCTCGGCCGGGTCCGCGGCGTGCTGCAGCACGCGGGCGATCTCCCCGTCGAGCGTGCTCATCCGGGGCTGGCCGTAGGGCGCGGGTGCCTTGTCCAGCACCAGCACCCGGTGGCCCGCCTGGCCGAGCAGCGAAGCCACCACCTCACCGCCGGGGCCGAACCCGACGACCACCACGTCAACGTCGACTGCCATCAGCCTCTCCTCACTGAGAGCGCACGGTCACTGTCCTGGATCAAATTGTATACGACAATCCGAAGATTAGGGATGCGCATCTCGGCTGTCAATGCGTAATTTATCTTATATAAAGGGAAAGATGTGAGCGCGACAGGTTGTACACGCCTCCGGTGACAGTGGAGTTGTGTACGATATTTCGTCTTCGGTAGGGGTTGTTCTTCAGCTGCGGACGGCGAATCCGCCCGCCCAGCGGAAGACCGGCGGGGTGGCCCGTGCGGCTTCCGCGGCCCGCGAACGGGGTGCCTCGCCCAGTGCGGCGAGCAGCTTCTCCTGCTGCAGGACCAGCCGGGCCAGCGACTCGGGGGTGAGCCAGTCCGGCCGCAGCCCGAAGGCCAGGTCCTCGGTGGCGGTGTTGCCGCCGGCGCCGGGCGCGAACGGGCAGCCGCCCAGTCCGCCGAGTGCGCCGTCGACCATTTCCGCACCGGCGGCGACCGCGGCGAACGCGTTGGCCAGGCCCTGCCCCCACGTGTCGTGGCCGTGGAAAACGACGCGACGGCAAGGGGTTTCGGCGCGGACCCGCCGGACGAGCCTGCCGACCTCGGCGGGCACGGCCTGGCCGAGGGTGTCGCACAGGACGATGTCCGCCGCGCCCGCGGCACGGGGGTCGTTGGCGATCGCGACGACCCGGCCCGGATCGACCGGACCGTCGAACGGACAGCTGAACGAGGTGGCGAGGCACAGCTCGATCCGCCCGCCCGCGGCCAGCACCGACTCGATCGACCCGGGTAACCCGGCCAGGCTGGTCTCGGTGGCACGGCCGAGATTGGCCCGGTTGTGCGCGTTGCTGACGGAGAGGCAGTACTGCAGGTTCCGGGCGCCGGCGTCGAGGGCACGGCGCACGTGCGCCGGCGTGGCGACCCATACCCAGCAACGCTCCAGCTCGGCCTCGGTCAGTGCGCCGACCACTTCGAGTGTCCCTGCCATCGGGGGCACCAGCCGCGGGTTGGCGAGTGAGCCGATCTCCAGTTCCGGGACACCGGCCTGCACCAGCTCGCGGGCCAGCGCGATCTTTTCGGCGACCGGCAGGACGGTGCCTGCCAGCTGCAATCCGTCCCGCAGGGTGACGTCCCTGATCACGGTCATGTGCGGTCCCTCCGAAGCACTTCGGCAGTGTGTTCGCCGAGTTCCGGGCCCAGGCTCCGGACCGGCAGCGACCGTTCGCCGATGACCGGCACGATGCCGGGGAACCCGACGCGCCGCACGCCGTCGCCGGTGTCGACGTCGAAGTACTGGACCATGTCGCGGGCGGCGTACTGCGGATCGGCGACGATGTCCGCGGCAGTGGAGATCGGCCCGGCAGGCACTCCTGCCTCGGCCAGGGCCGCAAGCACCTCGTCCCGCGGCCGCGCGGAACTCCATTCCTCGATCGCCGCGTCGAGTTCGTCGACCCGGGCCCAGCGGGCCGAGTTGTCCTGGAGATCGGGGCGGGCGGCCAGATCGGGCCGGCCGATCGCGGCCATGAACCGGCGGAAGATCGCGTCGCCGTTGCCTGCGACGACCACGCTGTCCCCGTCCCGGCACCGGTACGCGTTGGACGGTGCGATGCCTTCCATCCGTCCGCCGGTACGGCGCCGCTGCACCCCGTAGGCGAGGTGGTCGGGCACCAGCGATTCGGTCACCGACAGGACCGCCTCGTTGAGCGCGACGTCGATGATCCGTTCGGACAGCGGCGGGATCGGCGCCCGCGGGTCCCGTGCCCGGCTCAGCAGCACGACCACCGCGCCGAACGCACCGTAGATTCCCGCGAGAGTGTCCCCGATCGAGACACCGGTCCGGGCCGGCGGCCGGTCGGGTTCCCCGACGAGCGCCCGCAGTCCGCCGACTGCCTCGGCCACGGCGGCGAACCCCGGTTCGCCCGCGAGCGGGCCGTGCTGCCCGTAGGCCGAGACCCGGACCACGACGATCCCGGGCCGGGCCCGGTCGAGCTCCCGGGGCCCGAGACCCCAGGACTCCAGTGTGCCGGGCCGGAAGTTCTCCAGTACGACGTCGCAGCCCGCGGCGAGTTCCAGCGCGGCGGTGCGTCCGTGGCCGGTTTTCAGGTCCAGCTCGACGGACTTCTTGTTGCGGTTGAGGGTGTGGTGCAGCATCGAGGTGCGGCCGCGGTAGCGCCGCCAGGTCCGGATCTCGTCTCCGGTGCCGGGCCGCTCGACCTTGATCACCTCGGCACCGAAGTCCGCGAACAGCCGGCCTGCCGTCGGTGCGGCGATGTAGTTGCCGAGTTCCAGTACCCGCAGACCGGCCAGCGGGAGCGTGCTCATCGTGCCGGCCCGGTCGTCGCGGCGCTGAGATCCACCTCGGAATCGTTGCGCTGCAGGGAAAGCCGGTTCTTGGCGATCTTGCTCGTCGCGGTGAGCGGCCAGATCCGGACGAACTCGAGGTAGCGGGGGCGCTTGTACGGCGGCAGCCGCCGGGCGCACCATTCGCCGAGTTCGCCGGCGGTGACGGTCTGCCCGTCGACCGGACGGACGAACGCCTTGACGTCCTCTTCGGACAGTTCCGAGGGCACACCGACCACCGCGCTCGAGGACACCGCAGGATGGGCGTCGAGCACCGCCTCGACTTCGGCGGGGGAGAGGTTCTCCCCGCGGCGGCGGATCATTTCCTTGAGCCTGCCGGCGAAGGTGAAGTGCCCGTCGGTGCTCCGGCGGACGAGATCGCCGGTGCGCAACCAGCCGTCGACGCGCAGTGCGGCCGTTTCCTCCGGCAGGCCGGCGTATCCCGGGGTGATCGCGGGGTTGCGCAGCTGGAGTTCGCCGACCTCGCCGTCGCCGACCGGGTCGCCGCAGGCCGGATCGACCACCCTGGCCTCGTTGATCCGGCCGAGCCGCGGGTGCTGGCGGGGCTTGCCCATCGACCCGTGCACCGTAGCCTCGTCGACCGGGCTGATCAGCCCGTACGGCGACTCGGATTGGGCGTAGCCGATGACGAGCCGGAACCCGAAACGATCCTCGATCGCGACGTGCCGTTCCGCGTCCGGCGCAGGGGCGGAGTAGCAGAGCCGGAGCCGGTGTGCGCGCTCGGCAGGCGCCGGGTCCGGGGCCATGAGGATCTCCAGCATGGCCCCGATCATGTTGACCACCGTGGCCCCGCTCTCCCGGGCGGTCTGCCAAAACGTGCCTGCCGAGAACCGCGGGAGCAGCACCAGCCGTGCCCCGCAGCCCCACGAACCGAGCGTCGAATAGGACTGGGCGTTGAGGTGGGTCAGCGGCAGTGCGGTGAGCAGGACGTCGTCCTCGGTCAGCCCGAGCCAGTACGGGAAGCCCTCACCCGCCATCGTGTACATGCCGTGGGTCTGGATGATGAACTTCGGCTTGCCGGTGCTGCCGGAGCTCTGGATGTAGCCGGCGTGACTGTCCGGTGTGGACTCCGCGGCGGTTCGCCCGGCCGCGGTGCGCAGACTGTCCACTGTGGCCACCTCGACTCCGCCGGGGATCTCGACGTCGGGTCCGGTCACCACGATCGACGGCTCGGTGGCCTCGACGACGGCGGGCAGTTCGGCCTCGGCGGCCTTCGGGTTCACCGCGACGGCGACCGCCCCGGCCAGCGTCGTACCCAGCCAGGCGCGGAGGAAGCCGAGGCCATTGGGCAGCACGATCACGACCCGGTCGCCGGGGGACACACCGGCGGCCCGCAGGCCGGCCGCGCAGGCCAGTGCGTCGGCGTACATCTCGGCACGGGTCGCCTGCCCGTCGGGGGCGGTGCACCAGGGCCGGTCGGGCCAGCGGGCGGCGCCCGCGGCGAGGTACTCGGGGAGGGTGCGCACGCCGGTCATCGCCGCGTTCCTTCGAGATCGTCGGCGCGGACCGGAATTCCGATCTGCCGCAACCATTCGTCGCGATCGAACAGCGTCCGGACCGAGCGGACCCGGCCGCGGCCGACCCGCACGATGGCCACCCCGCCCAGCCGGAACCGTTGCCCGGAGCCGTGTGCCGGCACGCCTGCCCAGGTCAGCGTGCCGGTGAACGCGCCGCTGAACTCCACCTCCACGAGCACCCGGCCGGCGGCAACCGCCGGTGCATGCCGCAAGGTCATCGCGATCTCGCCGAAAGTCGAGCGCACGCCGAGGAAATGCCCGACCGCCGCGTCCCGCCCGGCCACCGGCTCGGGCCTGAACAGTGAGTGGATCGCCGCGTCCTCGCCGAGCGCGGCGGCAAGGCCGGCCACGTCACCGGACTCGTGCGCGGTGTACCAGCGACCGAAGACATCCAGGGTCCGCGCGTCGTCGTCGTGGATTCGATCCACCAGTCGACTCCCTCGCCGTATCGGGTAAGTTGTATACGAAATTACCCTAGGAAGCCTGGCGTGCCGATGTCAAGCACGCAATTCTCGGAACAGTCCTCAGTAAGTTGTGTACGAAAGAGGCAGTATCTGTCATACTCGGCGACGGCTCCGCACCCGGGCACCGAATTCGAGATCGGACGACATGAACGACTTCACCCCGCCGCTGCGCACGTCCATCGGGCACGCCACACCGGACTCGATCGAGGTCTGCGGGCACGATCTGACCAACGGGCTGATGGGCGAGGCGGACTTCGCCGCGGTGTTCTTCCTCCTGGTCAGCGGGCGGCTGCCGGACAACGGCGAGGCGCGGCTGTTCAACGCGATCCTGGTCGCGCTCGCCGACCACGGGCTCACGCCGAGTGCGCTGGCCGCCCGGCTCACCTACACCGGCGCACCGGAAGCGGTGCAGGGTGCGGTGGCGGCCGGTCTGCTCGGTGCCGGCTCGGTCTTCCTCGGCGTGTTCGAGGATGCCGGCCGGATGCTCCGTTCGGCGATCCCGGCCGGGGACGGCGATCTCGACGCGATCGCGGTCCGGCTGGTCGAGGACCACCGGGAGCGCAAGGCCCGGCTGCCGGGCCTCGGCCACCCGATCCACACCGAGGGCGATCCGCGTACCGCCCGGCTGCTGCAGATCGCCGAGCAGGAGAACCTGCTCGGGCCGCACATCCGGCTGATGCTGCGGGTCCAGGCGGTGGCCTCGTCCGGTGGGAAGTCGTTGCCGCTGAACGCAGGCGGGGCCAGCGGGGCGCTGCTGTGCGATCTCGGCATCGACACCGCGGCGCTGCGCGGCGTGGCTCTCGTCGCCCGTTCCGCCGGCCTCGTCGGACACGTCGTCGAGGAGGCCCGGTCCCCGCTCGGGCGATGGCTGTGGGACACCGCCGAACGCGAAACCACTTACGTTCGACCTGACTGACGGAGGAGATCGTGGACTTCACCGAAGAGCAATCCGCCGACGTCGCGGCGGCAAGCTTCGACAACACCGCAGACCCGCGGCTGAAGGAGGTCATGCAGAGTGCCGTGCGGCACCTGCACTCCTTCGTACGTGAGGTCCGGCCGAGCACCGGGGAATGGGAAAAGGCGATCGAGTTCCTCACCGCCATCGGACAGGCCTGTACCGACACCCGGCAGGAGTTCATCCTGTTCTCCGACACCATGGGTGTTTCGATGCTGGTCGAGACGATCAACGGGGCCGGGGGAGAGCTGCCCGAGGGCGATGCGGCCAGGCCGACCGCGCCGACCGTGCTCGGCCCGTTCCACCTGACGCAGAGCCCGGAGCACGAACTCGGCGATCTGCTCAACACCACCGGGCAGGGCGTGCCGCTCGTGGTCGAGGGCCGGGTCACCGATCCGGCGGGCAAGGCGATCCCCGGGGCGCGGCTGGACACCTGGCAGGCCGACGGCAAGGGCTACTACGACGTCCAGCTCGAGGGCGGTCTCCCGGAAGGCACCGGGCGCGGTCTCTTCACCGCCGACGACGAGGGGTATTACTGGTACCGCAGCGTGCTGCCGCGCTACTACCCGATCCCGGTCGACGGGCCCGCGGGTGACCTGGTGCTGCGGGCCGGCCGCGAGCCCTACCGGCCCGCGCACTTGCACTTCATCGTCGAGGCCGAGGGCTACCAGCCGGTGACCACACATGCCTTCGTCTCCGATTGCGAGTATATCGAGCGAGATGTCGTGTTCGCGGTGAAGAGCAGCCTGATCCGCGACTTCGTGGTAGTCGACGACGAAGCCGAAGCCGAGCGGTTCGGGGTCAGCGCACCGTTCCGGCACGTGCGGTTCGACGTCGTCCTCGCGCCGGAGGAAGGCTGAAGCCACGGATGGTGCCGCCCGCCGCCCGCCGCCCGCCGCGGGCAAGGCGGGCGGCCACGCCGTCCTCGTACCGGGTGCGCGATAATCGAACCGACCGCACCTGGGGATCGGAGAGCAGGATGACCGGATCGGCGAAGGAGCACGCGTACGACGTCCTCCGTCGCGGCATCGCCGACGGCACCTACCCGGCAGGCAGCTGGGTGCGGGAAGACGACGTCGCCGCTGCCGCCGGGGTCAGCCGGACACCGATTCGTGAAGCGCTGCACCGGTTGCAGGCCGAGGGACTGGTGCAGCTGATGCGGCACCGGGGTGCGCTCGTGGTCGGCTGGACGGCCACCGATCTGGACAACCTCTACGAGCTGCGCACCACGATCGAGAGCTACGGCGCCGGGCGGGCCGCTCTGCACCGCAGCGCCGAGCAGCTGGAAAACCTGCAGAAGCTCTGCACCGCGATGGACGAGATCCTGCCGACCGCGGGCGAGCAGCAGATGCAGCAGCTCGCCGCGCTGTGCGTGGAGTTCCACAACGAGGTGCACCGGGCATCCGGGAACCGGCAGCTGGCCGCGCTGGTGCCCGCCATCGTGGCACCGCCGTTCGTCAGCGAGGCGTTCCACCACCACACCCGGCTCGACCTCGAACGCTCCTTCGACCACCATCGCGAGCTGGTGCAGGCCATCGAGGCCGGGGACAAGGAGTGGGCCGAGTCGATCATGCGCGCCCACCTGCGGCACGGCAGGCAGTCGCTGCACCGGATGGAACGGCATCTCCCGCTGACCGCGCCCGAAGACTGACCGGCCCGGACCGCGAACCGGCTTCCCGGTGGTTCGCCGCAACGACAATGTCCGGTCCGGATGCGGGGCGCCGGGGTACCGGTCTTCCGGGTACCCGGAACACTCCGCGGGCAAAACTGCCGATCAGGGCCGCCCGCGGGCGGCCGGGTTCGTGAACTACCGGCAAACGGTGGTCCGGACCAGCCGGAACTGATCAAGTTCCTGGCTATACTCGCCGAATGCTGTTCGTTGATCTGCTGGGTGCACCGTACGCCACGATCGACGGGCGCGAAGTCGAACTGGGGCCGCCGCGGCAGCGGGCGTTGTTCGCGCAGCTGGCGATCCAGCGTGACCGGGTGGTTTCGCGGACCGAGCTGATCGACGGGATCTGGGGGGAGCAGCCGCCGAGCAGCGTTCGCGGCAGTATCTACACCTACGTTTCCCAGCTGCGGCAGTCGCTGGCCGGCGGCCGGAAGGTGGCGACGAAGGATTCGGCGCTGATCAGCGTCGGATCGGGTTACCGGCTGCGCCTGGAAGCGGAGAACATCGACAGCCGGCGGTTCGAGAACGCCTTCCAGCAGGCGGCCGAATCGCTGGCGGCCGGCGACGCCGAAGCGGCGATCGGCCGATGGGACGAAGGCCTCGGGCTGTGGCAGGGTGAGCCGTTGGCCGGCGTGCCGGGCCCGTTCGCCGAGCACGAGCGGGCGCGCCTTTCGGCGGTGCGGCTGACCGCCATCGAGGACCGGGCCGAGGCGTTGCTGGGGCTCGGCCGGGAATCCTCCACGGACCTCGATCTCGCGGCGGCCGTGGCGGAAAACCCGCTGCGGGAACGGCTGCGGGCACTGCACATGATCGCGCTGTACCGCGCGGGCCGTCAGGCCGATGCACTGGAGCAGCACGAGCAGCTCCGCCGGATGCTCGCCGACGAACTCGGCGTCGACCCCGGTCCCGAGGTGCAGGAGGCATACCAGCGGATTCTGGTCAACGAACCGGCACTGGCCGACCCCGCCACGCGCCGGGTCGCCCGGATCACCCGGCCGCAGCCGCCATCGTCGGGCGAACGCAGTCCCTACCCCGGGCTGCTGTCCTTTTCCGCAGGCAACGCCCAGTACTTCTTCGGCAGGCAGCAGCTGACCACCACGCTGGTGGACCGGCTCGGCGATCCGGAGGAGGGCGGTGGTCCGATCGCCGTGGTCGGCGCATCGGGTTCGGGCAAGTCCTCGTTGCTGCGTGCCGGGCTGGCCGCGTCGATCGACGGGATGGACCTGGCGACGCCCCGCCGGTGGTCGTGGCTGCTGATCACGCCGGGCAACAAACCGGTGGAAGCACTCGCCTCGGCGCTGGCGCATGCGACCGGCTCCCCGCAGGCGGAAATCCTCGACCACATCCGGCACCGGCCGGATGAGCCGGCACGGATCCTCGGCAACCAGCGCGACGACCGGCCGGTCCTGATCGTCGACCAGTTCGAAGAGCTGTTCACGTTGTGCGACGAGGAAAGCGAGCGCCGCGCGTTCGTGCAGGCGCTGACCGCGGTGAGCACGCCGACCGAGGAGGTGCCGGTACCACCGCTGTCGGTGGTCCTGGCGATCCGCGCCGACTTCTACGGGCACTGCGCCCAGTTCCCCGAACTCGTCGGCTCGCTGGAACGTGCGCTCGTGGTCGGCCCGATGACCGGTGCGTCGTTGCGGGAGGCCATCGAACGCCCGGCCGAGCTGGCCGGACTCGAACTGGAACCCGGTCTGGTCGAGTTGCTGCTGCGTGATCTGAGCGCCGAGCAGGACACCGGCGGTGTGCTCCCGCTGCTGGCGCATGCACTGCTGGCGCTCTGGCAGGTGCGCGAGGGCAACCGGCTCACCTTGCGGGCCTACGCCGAGGTCGGCGGAGTGCACAAGGCCATCGCCACCACCGCCGACACGACCTACGCCCGTTTCGACCCGTTCGGCCGCGAGCTGGTGCGCCGGATGCTGCTGCGCATGGTCTACGTCGGCGAGGGCGTGGAGGTCACCCGCAGGCGGGTCGAGCGGGTCGGCCTGATCGAGGGATCCGGCAATCCGGAGGCCGCCACTGCGGTGCTGGACGCACTGGCGCGCGCCCGGCTGGTCGTGCTGGACGAGCACACCGCGGAGATCAGTCACGAGGCGTTGCTGCGTTCGTGGCCGAGGCTGCGCCAGTGGATCGCGGACGACAGCGAGGGACTGCGGCTGCACCAGCTGCTGTCCCAGGACGCGCTGGCCTGGGAGCGGGAGGGCAAAGACGAGTCGGCGCTGTACCGGGGCACGCGGCTGGCCATCGTGCGGAACTGGGCCGACGCGCTGCCGGACGATCGCACGCTCGCCCCGGTCGAACGCGAACTGCTCACGGCGAGCGTGGCGCGGGAGGACCGCGAACGGCAGGCCGAGGTGCATCGCACCAAGCGGCTGCGCCGGCTGGTCGTCGGGCTGACCGTGCTGCTGGTGGTCGCCGTCACGTCGACGGTGATCGCACTGACCGAGCGGAGTACCGCGATACAGGCGCGCGCGGACGCCACCTCCCGCCAGGTCGCGCTGCGGGCGGACTCGGTCCGTGCGGCCGATCCGGCGCTGGCCGCACAGCTCAGCCTTGCCGCGTATCGGATCTCACCGACCACGGAGGCCCGCGGGAGCCTGCTCACCACGTCCGGTGCGCCGTCGGCGACCAGGCTGCTCGGGCACACCGACGGCGTGGCCGCGTTGTCGTTCAGCGGCAACGGAACGCTGCTCGCGAGCGCGGGCAAGGACAAGACCGTCCGGCTGTGGGACGGCAAGTCGCGCGCCGCGCTGGCCACCGTGCCCACCGCGAACGCCGCGTACGGGGTGGCGCTGAGCAAGGACGGCAGGCTGATGGCGGTCGGTACCGCCGACGGTGGCGTGCTGCTGTGGGACGTGCACGACCCACGGCACCCGGCCCGGCTGGCGACCGGACGCGGGCACACCGACAGCGTGGTGGCGGTGGCCTTCAGCCCGGACGGGCGGAAGGTGGTCAGTGCCAGTGCGGACAAGACGCTGCGGCTGTGGACCGTAGCGTCCGGCAAACTGGTCTCGCCCATCGTGCTCGCCGGCCACGAGCAGGCAGTCACCTCGGTGGCCTTCAGCGCGGACGGTCAGCTGATCGCCAGCGGCGGGTACGACAACAGCGTCCGGCTCTGGCGTGCCGCGGACGGGACCTCGGCCGGCGTGCTGGCGGGGCACACCGGCGCGGTGACCGGGGTGGCCTTCAGCCCGGTCGGCCATCTGCTCGCCAGTGCGGGCTACGACGAGACCGTCCGGTTGTGGGACACCGAAACCCGCTCGTCGGTCACGACGCTGACCGGTGCCACCAGTTTCCTGGAGGCGGTGGCGTTCAGCCCGGACGGGCGCACCGTCGCCGCGGGCGGCGACGACCACAACACCCTGGTGTGGGATGTCGGCGCCGGGCTCAAGGTGGCCACTTTCGCCGCGCCCGCGACCATCCGTGCGGTGACGTTCAGCCCGGACGGGTCCGAGGTCGTCACCGGCGCGGCGAACTGGACGGTGACCATGTGGGACGTGCGCGCCGCCGAAGTCAACGGACGGGCGATGTCCGGCTGGAGCATGGCGTTCAACCCGTCGGGCAGAGTGCTCGCGAGCGGACACTACGACGGTACGGTGCATCTGTGGGACATGGCCGATTCGCGGCGCCCGAAGGAATGGGCCGTGCTGCCCCCGCACGGCAACGCGGTCACCTCGGTCGCCTTCGGCCCGGACGGCCGCCTGCTGGCCGATGCCAGCTACGACCACACGGTGGCACTGTGGGACGTCTCCGATCCCCGGCATCCGGTGCGACTGTCCACTCTGGACGCGTCGGACGGACAGCTGGAATCCGTGGCGTTCAGCCCGGACGGCCGCACGCTCGCCAGCGCGGGTGACGACCACCGGATCCGGCTCTGGGACATCTCGGATCCCCGCCGGGTGGGGCCGATCGGCGCTCCGCTCACCGAGCACACCGACGTGGTGAGTTCCGTGGTGTTCAGCGGGGACGGGAAAACACTGGCCAGCGGCAGCTACGACGGTACGGCCCGGCTGTGGGACGTGTCGGATCCGCGGCACGTGGTGCCGAAGGAGAAGGTGTCCGCCGCCCAGTCCGCGCCGATCAGGGGTATCGCGCTGGCACGGGACGGGCACACGCTCGCGACCGCGGGCGACGATCACGCGGTGGAGCTGTGGGACATCACCGCAACGCCGGCGCTGCTCAGCTCCCTGACCGACCACACGAACACGGTCACCTCGGTGGCGTTGAGCGCGGACGGCAAGCGTCTCGCGAGCGCCAGCTGGGACCGCACCGTGTCCACTTGGGACATCAGCGATCCGCGTGCCCCCACGTTGACCGGGAGCCTGTCCGGTCCGGCCGACAACGTGACCGCGGTGACCTTCAACCCCGGCGACGGCAGTATCACGGCCGGGGTCGCGGACGCACCGAACGTCGTCTGGCAGAACGATCCCGAGTCGGTCGCCAACCAGATCTGCGCAACGAGGGGGACCCCGCTCAGCGAGCAGGAATGGGAAAAGTACGTCGGCGACGACTCGTTCGTCGATCCGTGTGCCGAGAGCTGACGGTGCTGCCGTCCCGGCCTTCCGGCAAGGCCGGTCCCGTTCCACGGCGTACCGCCGGCGATTCAGCCGAGTAGTCCGTCCACGATCAGGTCGGCGAGTTCGCGCGCGGTGCGTGCCTGGCTTTCCGGGGTGACCGGCCGTGCCCGGCCGAGCCGATGGGCGAGCGGCAGCTGCACGAGGGCGGCGACCGGGCTGATCACCGCGAAGAAAAGCACGTCGATGGGGACGGTGGGCAGCCGGCCGGCCGCCATGAGCCGTTGCACGGCCGGGACCAGCGGTCCCAGCGTCGGCTCCACGTAGTGCTCGTAGAGGTGGTCGAGGCGCTCGGACTCGCGGGCGAACTCGTCGGCCAGCAAGCGGCCGAGCAGTGGCATCTCGACGGCAGCCTGGTAGAAGTGGGTGATCACCGCACGCACCCGTCCGGCGTCGTCCAGGTCGGCGTCGAGCAGCTGCTGGCGTTCCCGCTGGTCGCTCTCCAGGATCGAATCGACGACGGTGCGCCAGAAGTTGGCCTTGGACCCGTAGCGGTCGTTGATGAAGTTGTGGCTGACCCCGAGCCGTCTCGCGAGCTCTCTGGCCGAGGTCCGGTCGTAGCCGAGCTCGGCGAAGGTCTCCATGCCCCGCCGGAGGATCTCGGCCTCGGGCGGCACCGGGCGCGAGCCCGCTCCGGGACGTCCCGGTCCCCGCGTCGCGTCGGTCCCCGCCTCCTGCACCGCCATGGGTTCATTCTCCCTCTGCGCCGATCGGCAGCCGTCCGGGGGACAGGCTCAGCTTGACAGCTGTCAGATTACGCCTAATCTGACAGGTGTCAGAACGCTCCGCCCACGGCCGCGACGTCAGCAGGAGGGACAACGATGGCGAAGAGCACGCCGGACATCCGGGTTCCCGATCTCACCGGCAAGCTCGCGGTGGTCACCGGAGCCAGTGACGGGGTCGGCCTCGGCCTGGCGACCCGCCTCGCCGGTGCCGGTGCGGAGCTCGTCCTGCCGGTCCGCAATCCGCGCAAGGGCGAGGCTGCGCTCGCGAAGATCCGCAGCCTGCACCCTGATGCCGAACTCGCCCTGCTCGACCTCGATCTGTCCTCGCTGGAATCCGTTGCCGCGGCGGCGGACCGGCTCACCGAGCAGGGGCGGCCGATCCACATGCTGGTCAACAACGCCGGGGTGATGACCCCGCCCGACCGGCAGACCACAAAGGACGGTTTCGAACTGCAGTTCGGCACCAACCACCTCGGCCATTTCGCACTGGTGGCCCGGCTGCTTCCGCTGCTGCGGGCGGGCAGGGCCCGGGTCACCTCGCAGGTCAGCGTCGCGGCCGGCCAGCACTCCGTCAACTGGGACGATCTCCAGTGGGAACGGAGCTACTCCGGCAACGGGTCCTACAGCCAGTCGAAAATCGCCTTCGGCCTGTTCGGTCTCGAGCTCGAACGGCGCAGCAGGGCCGGTGGCTGGGGCATCACGAGCAACCTTTCCCATCCCGGGGTGACGCCGACGAACCTGCTTGCCGCGCGTGCGGAGGTCGGCCGCGACCGCGATACCGCGAAGGCGCGGTTCATCCGTGCGCTCTCCGCGCGCGGCATCCTGTTCGGGAAGGTGGAGACCGCGCTGCTGTCCCCGCTCTACGCCGCGACGTCACCCAGCGCCGAAGGCGGGCGTCTCTACGGGCCCAGCGGCTTCCGGCACCTCTCCGGCCCACCGGCCGAGCAGAAGCTGTACTCGCGCTTGCGCAGCACGGACGACGCCCGCCGGATCTGGCGGATCTCCGAGGACCTGGCCGGTATCCGGTTCCCGGGCGTGCGTACCGAGGCATCCGCCTGAGGGTGGGCGTTTCTCACCGGTGCCAGGCGATTTCCGTGGTCGAGACGAGCACGATGCTCGCCTCGGTGTGGTGTGGATTGGCCATCTCGTGCGGGTGAACTGCACTGAAGTGGACCGAGTCGCCCTCGCCGAGTTCGTGCTGTGTGCCCTCGATGGTGATGGTGAGCGCACCGCGCGTCACGTAGATCCACTCGTCCCCGTCGTGGCTGACCACGCCCGGACTCCGCTCGTGCGCCGGGAACGTGAGTTCGGTGGCCTGCAGCCGTGCGTCCGGTGTGGACCGCGACAGGACGGTGACCCTCCTGCGGCTGCCCGGGTGACTCGCCCGGTCGCCTGCCCGGCTGACCAGGACGGTGCCGATCTCCGCCTCGTCGATCAAGGTGCCGATCGGCACGCGGTAGGCACGGGCGAGCGCAAGGAGAATCCGTACCGACGGTGCACGCTGGGCCTTCTCGATCCGCGACAGGTGCGCTGCCGACACCCCGCTGAGCTCCGCCAGCTGTGTCAGCGACAGGCCGCTGCTCGCCCGGCGCCCGCGCAACGCCGCGGCGATCTCCTCGTCGACGTCCGAGACATCCGAGGGTTCGGGTTGCGTCACGTCTGCCCTTTCCGCCGTTCCTGCGCCCGCCGCGCGATCACCCGGCCTTGTCGGGATGGCGGTCGTCGATCCACCCGGACCGCATGTCGGGCAGGATCCCGGTGGGTGAGCCGTCCGGAACCGGATAACCCCGGCGCCGTCGGTGAAAAGGATATCGTAGAAGCTCGTCTTGTTCCGCTGCTCGTGGCGGCCGCGGCCCGCCGGCCGTGCTGAATCACCGGTGCCGCCGCCGCGGGTTACCGAGCGGATCCGGCGGCGGGCACGGGATTGTTCAATCTGCAGAGCAATGCGGGTGCCTTCGATGGTGATTGCACCACGGCAAGGCCGTTCACGGTGGTCAGGAAGGCTCCCACGTAAACGGCGCCCAGAACCGCGACCACCGCGAACACGGCCCAGCGGTTCTGCAGCGGCAGCGTCATGGTCAGCAAAGCCGCGATGGTGAGGACTGTCGTGAGAAGCAGGCGGCGTTTCCATCCGAAGACCGGAGGCGGCCGCGGCCGCCGTTCCGGTGAGAGCGGGAGGCAGTGCGTACATGAGTGCGGCAGTCGAGGCGGTCATTCCGTATCCGACGGCCATGTTCTGCGCGAAAACGATGACCGTGAAAGTCGTCGCTCCGCCGGCAGTGCGGACAACGGGATCAGGGGAGTGCGGACCTTGCGTTCGACGGCGGCGAAAGCCACGCAGGCCAGCGCTGCCACGGCGAGAAGCACGAGGGGCCGCGGTGAGCACTCCGAGGGTGATGCCGAATGTGTGGTGGGTCAGAGATCGGTTGAGCAGTACGTAGGAGATCGCGAAGGCTGCGCCCCCGAAGCCGTTCAGTGCCCGGCCGACGAGCAGTACCGGAAGCGCAGGGGCCGGCAGGCAGAGCACGGAGCCGGTGGCGGTCACGGCAGTGACGAAAACGAGTGTTTTCCGGCGCCCGAAGAAGTCGCTCCATCGCGAGAACACCGCCCCGGACACGCTACCGATCAGGTGGAGCAGCGAGGAGACCTGGGCTGCCTGGTCGATGCCGACGTGGAATTCGGCCGCGATGGCAGGCAGGACCGGGCTGATCATGGTCGCGTTGAGCTGCGTGGCGACGACGGTGAGAGTAAGTACGAAGACGAGGGCGAAGGCACGCTTGCCGTGCAACGGTTCCCGCGCCTGTGCACCGGCAGGCGCGGGCGGGGCGGGCCGGGCGGCGGGGTGGTTTTCGGTCATGTCCGGCTCGATGCGGCGTCGGAGGAGACCGGATTCCGGGTGCTGCGATGGGTGAAGCGGGTGGAGAGCAGACGGGACAACTCGGTGCGGTCCGCGCCGGATGCCGGGTCGCCGGCCGGCGTGGCGCCGGACCGCAGGAAGCTCTCCGCCGCCGGCGCTGAGCCGGACACGAACCGGACGGCCGTTTCGTGCAGCCGGCTCGCCGCATCCTCCGGGACGAGTCCGATGCCGGCCGGCACGGACGGGTCGTCGGTCACCCCGAAGAGCGCCGGGATGTCGGCACAGTGCACGACCAGGGGCGCCCAGCCGTGGTCGTAGCACCAGGTTCGTCCGGGGCCGCGGAGGTCGGCGGTGGCGCGCACTGCCGAGCGGATGAGCCATTCACCGAGCAGCCGCGGTTCGCCCGGATCGGGCAGCCCGGTGAACAGACGCGCCGCATTCGCCGCCGTCGCGCGGTCGATCCGGTGGGCGATCAGCCAGTCGAATGCCCCGGTTTCGGACAGCGGTGGCCGGTCGGCGTCGAAGGCGAGTTCGTCGCGGGTGGCACCGATCGCGAGCGGAACGTCGGTGGAGCAGGAAGCCGGGCAGGCACCACGCCGGGGAGAACAGGCCTCCCGCCGCCGGGCCGGCGAGCAGGGTCAGTACTGCATTCCCGTCCGGGCTGATCGGAGATCCGGACACGTAACGCCCACCATGGAACCACGCCAGGACGGGCAGCCTTTCCGGTGATCGCAGTGTGTGCACCGGTGCGAAGCCGGTGAGATTCAGGACGTCCGCACCCGAGACGACCGGCTCGGGCATCAAGGCGCGGCTCGCGGGGTTGCGCGGTGGCGCCCCACCGGGTGGCGTCGACGGCTTCGTCCCGGGGAAGCAGGCGAAGCCGTGGCGGCGCAAAGCGGAGCGCACCGGTCGGCGCGGCCGCGTCGGGGATACCGCGAAAGACCGCGAGCCCGTCCCTGGCCAGACCGATCACCCGGCATGTCGAGGTCGGCTGAACGATGGGTGTCGACGAAGTCCACCAGCCTGCAGTCATCCGGCACGCTCCCTGGCCGTTGCTCCGGAGGGGGAGAGTCTGCGATTGCCAAGGGGGAACGATCTCGAACGACTTCGGCCCGCTGTTCCGTGGATAGTCTGACGGCGAACGGAAGTGTGCTGTGGTGCAGACCGGTCAGGCGTTCGTGGTGTTGTCCGTGACCAGTGGAGTCAGTGCGGCGGTGATCGTCGCGTCGTCGGTGCCTGCGAGCCGCGCCACCAGTGCGTCGAGGCTGCCCGCGACAGCGTCGTGTACGGCGTGGGCGAGCTTGGCGCCTTCTCCGGTGAGGTCGACGCGCACCATGCGCCGGTCCTGGGGGTGACGGATCCGGTGGACGAGGCTGCGTGCTTCGATCCGGTCGACGAGTCCGGTGAGACTGGATTTCTCCAGGTTGAGCGCGGCGCACAGTTCGGTCATGGTCATCGCGCCCTCGGTGAGCCTGCAGAGCAGCTGGGCCTGCTGGGGCGTCAGGTCGAAGCTCCGGCTCACGTCGGCGAATATCCGCTGGACCCGGTGTGCGGTCCGCACGAGTGTGTCGGCGACCCCGAGGCGGGGCA
This sequence comes from Amycolatopsis ultiminotia, assembly GCF_039536925.1. NCBI lineage: Bacteria > Bacillati > Actinomycetota > Actinomycetes > Pseudonocardiales > Pseudonocardiaceae > Amycolatopsis > Amycolatopsis ultiminotia. Next base: position 679,504 of record NZ_BAAAZN010000001.1, read on the forward strand.
GCTGGCCTGCGGTCATCCGCCGAGTGTAGTTGACGGTCGTACGTTGTGCGAACTAATGTAGTTCGTACAACGTATTATCGGCTCTACGAACCAGATGGGGGGCGCAATGCGGTCGAGAGTGGTCGTCGTGGGTGGCGGGTATGGCGGCATCGAAGTCGCCAAGGCGCTCGACGACGTGGCCGATGTCGTGCTCGTGGAGCCCCGTGACACGTTCGTGCACCACGTGGCCGCGTTGCGGGCACTCACCGACGCACGGTGGTCCGCGCGGATTTTCCTGCCGTACCAAGGGCTCCTGCGACGCGGCCGGATCGTGCGCGACCGGGCCGCGCGGGTGTCCGCCGGGCTGGTGGAGCTCGAATCCGGCACCCGGCTCGACGCCGACCACCTCGTGCTGGCGACCGGTTCGGGCTACCCGTTCCCGGCCAAGTTCGCCGAACCGGACGCCGCGGCAGCCCAAGCGCACCTGGCCAGGGACCGTGCGCACCTCGCGGAGGCCGAGCGGGTGGTGCTGTTCGGCGCCGGGCCGGTCGGGCTGGAACTGGCCGGGGAGATCGTGGCGGCGTGGCCGGCGAAGCCGGTGACGCTGGTCGACCCGGCCGCCGATCTGCTGACCGGGGCCTACCCCGGCGAACTTCGCGACGAACTGCGCCGCCAGCTCACCGCGCTCGGCGTGGAGCTGGTGCTCGGCGCGGGAAAAGTGGCATTGCCCGCCACCCCGCCGGGCAGTGTCGGCGGATTCGAGGTCGCCCTGTCCGACGGGACGGCCGTCGGCGGCGATCTGTGGTTCCGGTGCTTCGGCAGCGATCCCGAGTCCGCCTACCTCGACGGCGAACTCGCCGCGGCGCGCGACGCCCGCGGGCGATTGGCCGTCGACGAGCACCTGCGGCTGGCCGGCCACGACACGATCCGGGTCATCGGCGATCTCACTGCCGTCGACGAACCCAAGACCGCGAAGGCCGCGGGTGAGCACGCCCGCGTGGTCGCCGCCGACATCACCGCGGAGATCACCGGTGCGGGCGAGCGAACCGGCTACCGCCCCGGGCCCCCGTCGATTTCGCTGCCGCTGGGACCCGACGGGGGAGCGAGTTACACCCCGCAGCACGGTGTGCTCGGCGCGGAAGCCACGGCACGGATCAAGGGAACACACCTGCGGCTGGACAGCTACCTCGCGCTGCTCGGCGCCACCGCCGCGGAGTGACCTGGCGATGTGCCTTGTGGTGCAAGGAAACGCCCGGGGCGGTGCGGGGGCCACGAGAGGACCGTGGTGCGGCCGGGGTCTGATCGACAGGTGCCCCGGAAAGCGCGGATGCCCGAGCCGTATCATGGCGATCTGTGGCGGAGTCTCGGTTCGATCGGCGGGGAGCCGCGCCGTGACTGACTTTGCGCCCGACGAGATGCGGGCCCGCGAGCCGGCTGAGGCTGGGGCGACCCTCGCCGAGCGTGCTGGTGCGCCGGCTGTTCTTCCGGAGCTCCCGGCATCGGCGGCAGCGCAGGTCCTCCACTGGCGGCCCCCCTCGATGGCCGACCTCGATCTCCTCCACACGCTGATGCGCGTCGCCGGTGAAGTCGACCATCCGCGTGAGGTGTACTCCCGCGAACTGGTCGAGCGCGGGCTGACCGGAGAGCGCTTCGACCTGTCCGCCGACGCCGTCATCGCGCTGTCCGATGGTGGCGAGGCCGTTGCCTATGGGGAGGCGAAGCCGGCGGATGCCGAGACCGGGGTGTTCCTGGACGGCGTCGTGCACCCCGGCTGGCGCGGACACGGCATCGGCCGCGCACTGCTGAGCTGGCAGGAGGCGCGCGCGAGGCAGCTGCTCGCGGCGTCGGGAAGCGATCGGCCGGCCCGTATCGCGGTCGGAGCCCGAGAAGAGAACGAAGACGCTCTCTCACTGTTCCGTGCCACGGGATTCCAGCCTGTGCGCTGGTGGCTGGAGCTCTGGCGCTCGCTCGACGAGCCCATCCCCGAACCAGGGCGGGCGCTGCCCGAAGGTGTCTCTCTGCGCGCGTACTCGGCGGAGCTCTCCGAGCCGACGCGCCTCGCGATGAACGATGCGTTCCGCGGCCATTGGGGGTCGCAGCCCACGACCGCGCAGGAGTGGGAAGAAGAGCACGCCTTGGAAGCCTTCGCACCGCATCTGTCGCGTCTGGCGGTCACCGGTGCGGGGACCGCCGAGGAACCGCACGTCGTCGTGGGAGCCGTGCTCATCGACGTCGACGAGGTCGATTGGGAGCTCAATGGAGGTCCCTTCGCGTACCTGGCCATGATCGGCGTGGTCCACGCCTGGCGCGGAAAGGGGCTGTCCTCGGCGTTGCTTCTCTCGGCCCTGCGGGCCTGCCGCGATGCGGGGATGCTGAACGCGGCGCTGGACGTCGACGCCGCGAATCCCAGCGGGGCGGTGGAGATGTACTCGAAGCTCGGCTTCGCCGAGCGGGAGCGATCGGTGACGTACGCCAAGCACATCTGATCGCCACCAAAGCTGTGTACTGCGCCCGGGAACGCGACAGCGCTCCTCGATGAGGACTCCGGAGCCGAGGCCTGATGGCCGCCAGGCCGGTCAGCCGACGGACGGGTTGTCCAACGCACCGATCCGGCCGATCTCCTCCAGCGGATACCGGATCTGCCTGCTCTCCAGCCGGAATTTGCGGTAGAAGTCCGTCATCGCCGCAGCGATCGGCGCGTGCCGGGTGAGGATCGCCGCGGCCTGCGGTGGAATCCCCTTCGGACGCTCGCCCCGGGCGCATGCGCGCACGAACGCGCTGCGCTCTTCCCCCCGGTACCCGTACCACGCGGTGACCAGCCAGATCACCAGATGTGTGACGGAGTAGCAGCGGTCATAGGTCTGGTGCTCGGCGAAGAAGCCGGCCTCTTCCCCGGACAGGTCGAACTCCGCGGAGATCGCGAGACCGTAGTCCGCGAAGAACAGGCGCTCACCGTCGGTCAGGATGTTCTGGAAGTGGGCATCGAAGTGCAGGAGACCGCGGGCGTTCATGAACGAGATGCCGGCCCGCAGTTGCTGCTCGACCATGGCGCAGGCGCGGTCGGCCGCCGCACCGCCGGCTTCGACCTGGACGCCCAGCCAGTCGTGCAGGTTGTGCGGGAGGTACTCCAGGAACAGTGCGATGCTCGCCGAGCAATCCCGCAGGGCCTCGATCCGCCGGCGCATCTGCGAGCCACCTCCCCAGTAGGCGACGGCCTTCTCCACGTCGGCCAGTTCCTCGGGAAGCGACTGCCCGGGGTGCGGCAGGACCCGCCAGTGGTGCATCAACGGGAAGCCCGCGCTGTCCTGTGCGAGCGCCCATTTCGTCGTCATGGTCTGCACGGCCAGCTCTCGCCAGGCCCCGAAGCCCGGCGTTCCGATGGTCCCGACACCGAAATGGGCGAAGGCAGGCAGCCCGAAGAGATTCGCCGTGGACCGGAGGTTCTCCGGCTGCCGTTCCAGATCGCTCAGCGGCACCCGCTTGACGAAGACCGGGGTCCCGCCGACGTCGAGCAACGCCGATGTACCGCCGATACCGGCGCCCCTGGGCTCGGCCGCCTCCACGCGGTCGCGCAGCTCGCGATCACTGCACCGGGCCAGCGCAGTGGAGACGGCACGGTGCGCCGCCAGCCGCGCAGCACGCGACCGGTCACCGTTCTCGACGACTGCCTTCACGTGGGCAACAACCTTTCTGGCATGCGAACACCGCTCCGCTGCACTGTAGGTGAAGAGCAGACCGGACCGAGCGAACGCGATGCGCCGGCAAACCACCGCTGCCCAGCGGCTAGGGGTTCGATTCGAAGGAGCTCAACGTGACGTCGTAGTCGGTCCCGCCGACCTCGAACATCGAGGTCATCCAGTGGTAGAAGTTGTCCCCGCGGTCGCGTAGCTGCCGGTGGAGTTCGGTCATCAGTTCGCGGCGGAGCCCGGCCAGCTGCGGATCGTCGATGCGGTTCACCAGCTCGTGCGGATCGGCTCGCAGGTCGTAGAGCTCGTTGACGGATTCCGGGTTCACCACGAGTTTGTGCGTGCCGGTGCGCAGCATCCGTTGCGGGTAGGGGAAGTGGTGCCCGTGGAACTCGGCGAGCACCGAGTCCGGCCACTGCGGGGTCTCACCCTCGGCCAGCGGCCGCAGGCTCGTACCGTCGGCCGCGTCGCCGGTGGGCAGGCCGGCCAGATCGAGGATGGTCGCGGTGAAGTCCATCAGCGTGACGAACTCGTCGCGGGCCTGCTGCCGCGGGGCGCCCGGGATCCGCAGCAGGGCAGGGATCCGGTAGATCTCGTCGTACATCGCCGGGCCCTTGTCGTGCAGCCGGTGCGCGCCGGTGAACTCGCCGTGGTCGGCGGTCATCATCACGGACGTGCGGCCGGCGAGGCCGAGCCGGTCCAGCGCGTCGAGGATGCGCCCGATCTCGTGGTCGACCAGCGAGACGTAGCCCCAGTAGACGGCGATGAGCTTGCGGCTGGTTTCCTCGTCGAGCGTGTCGAACGCCCAGTGCGCGCTGTAGTTGCGCTGCACCGGCGGTTTGCCGTCGAACGTCTCGTGCACCGACGGGGGCAGCTCGACGTCTGCGGGGTCGTACCGGTCGAAGTACTCGTCCGGGAGGATGTAGGGCAGGTGCGGGCCGAAGAAGTGGGTGGCGAGGAAGAACCGGCGGCCGCCCTCGTCGGCGGCGAACCGCTCGAGCATCTCGATGGTGCGGGTCGCCAGGTAGTGCTCGAAGGTCGCCTCCACCGGCTGGTGCAGCCGGGCGGCCATCAGGTTCCCCGCCCCGCCGTTGGGCAGCACGCCGCGGACCCGGTCGCTGATCCGGTACGGCGGCAGCTCGTGCTCGGCCAGGTAGGCCAGGTAATCGGGGTGGTCGATCGGGTTGTGCCACCCCGGCAGCTCCGGCCCCTCGAACCCGTAGTCCGCCGCGCTGCGGCGCACGCCGCCGTGCCACTTGCCGATCAGCCCGAGCCGCCAGTCCTGCTCCCGCAAGGCCTCGGCGAAGGTGAACTGCTCCTCGGAGAGGTCTTCCAGATAGCCGACGTTGCGCTCGTAGTTGGCCAGCAGCTTGTGGCGGAACGGTGCGGCGCCGGTCAGCAGGCTCGCACGGGCCGGGGTGCAGATCGCGGTCGGGGTGAACGCGTGCGTGAAACGCGTTCCGCCCGCTGCCAGCCGGTCCAGCGCGGGGGTTGCCACGACCGGGTTGCCGTAGCAGCCGAGGGTGGAGATCGAGTGCTGGTCGGTCATCAGGAAGAGGATGTTGTCGGTCAAGGTGGGTCATCCCGTGGTTCGGGCTCGGGAACCGGTCCCGGCAGCGGAGTCGGCGGTCAGCCGCGCGTGCACGAGCGCGCCCCGCGCCCCGGCGGTGCGGTCGTCCTGGGTCGGCAGCACGGTCAGCTCCGCGGTGCACCAGCCCGGCGCGAGGTCGCGGAGCACTTCCTCCAGCCGGGCCAGGAATCCCGGCAGCCGGGCGACGCGCCCGCCGACGAGCACCAGCGACACGTCGAGCACGGCCAGTACCCCGGCCAGCGCCTGCGCGGCGGCCTGTGCGGCGCGCTGCACCGCCGTCTCCGCTTCTCGATCTTGCGTGCGCAGGCGGTGGGTCAGCTCGGCGACGTCTGCGCATCCCGCCGCGGCGAGTACCGCGGGCACCGACGCGACCAGTTCCACACAACCCCGTCCGCCGCAGGCGCACCGCGGTCCGGTGGGATCGACGCAGACGTGGCCGAGTTCGCCCGCGGTGCCCCAGCTTCCCGAGACCAGTGAACCGTCGACGACGACGCCACCACCGACACCCTCGTCGACGCGGAGGTAGGCGACGTTCTGCCCGGCGGAGTCCTGCGCCGTCTCGCTGAGCGCGGTGTAGCGGGTGTTGTTCTCCACCAGTACCGGGACCCCGAAGCGTGCGTTCAGCTGTGCGGAGACTTCGGCGCGGTCACGGGTGAACCGGGCGAGCGCGAGGTCGAGTGACCGGTGGCCGTCGCCGCTGAACTTCGGGCCGGGAGTGCCGACCGCGAACCCGCGCACCGTGGTCAGGTCCAGGCCCTGTGCCGCGACGATCCCGTCCAGCAGGGCAAGAGCGGCTTCGGTGCGGGCGAGGATGCCGGTGCGTGCGTCGATGTCGCGGTCGGCCTGCCCGATCACGGCGTCGCCCGCGTCGGCCACGGCGACCGCTACGTGCGCCCGCCCGATCTCGATGCCGACCAGCTCGACCTGCGAGGTGTTGACGTGCACCAGCATCGACGGGCGGCCGCGGCCGCCGGCCCGGGTGTCCGCGGTCTCGCGGACGCGGTCTTCGGCGGCCAGTGCGGTCAGCGCGGCGGAGATCGTCGCGCGGGACAGACCGGTCTCGGCGACCAGGTGCTGTCTGGTCATCGGCCCACACCGGCGGAGCGCCGCGACGATCGCAGCCCTGGACGAGTCCGAGCCTGCCCGCCTCGGTTCACCTTGTGCCATCGCCGGTCCACTCACGTGCCCAGATTATGACCACCAGTTGACATAAACAAGATGATGGCTCCACAGTTGCCCGGTTAGTTTTATCGTAGTGCTCGACATAAATGTGCCGACCCCGCCGCGCACCGCTGCGGTCGGCGCGAGCGCCGGAGGCGATGGACGATGCGAAAGGCCACCCCACCGAAGGCCGCTGCCGAACCGAAGGCCCTGGTACCGGCCGACGAACGGGCGCGCCGCCGCCGGCAGCGCACCGCCGGGGCAGTGGCGGCCATCGCCGCGCTGCTCGTCGGCTACGACATGGGTGTCATCTCCGGTGCGTTGCTGTTCATCGAGCCCGAATTCCGGCTCTCCTCGTTCCAAAGCGGCGCCGTGGTCACGACCTTGCTGATCGGCGCAGTCGTCGGCGCGGCGGTGGCCGGGTGGGCGGCGCAGGCGATCGGCAGGCGCACCACGCTCTTGGTCACCTGCCTGCTGTATGTGATCTCCAGCGTGCTGATGGCCGTCGCGCCGGACTACGGCTGGCTGCTCGTCGGCCGCGTGCTTGCCGGGCTGGCGGTCGGTGCCACCCAGAGCACGGTGCCGACCTACCTGGCCGAGCTCGCCCCCACCGGCAACCGCGGCAGGCACACCTCGGGTAACCAGCTCATGATCGCCTCCGGCATCCTCATCGCGGCGGTGATCAACTACTTCTTCTCCCAGGACCTGTCGTGGCGCTGGTCGCTCGGCATCGCGGCGATCCCCGCCGCGCTGATCGGGGCGGCCCTGTTCCGGCAGTCCGAGACCCCGCGCTGGCTGATGCTCAAGGGGCGGACCGACGAGGCGCGGCACATCCTGGACCGGCTGCTGCCGCCGGACGAAGCACAGCTGGCCTACCGCGAGCTGGACGCCGCGCGGCACGACGAGACTGCCGGTGCCGGAAACACTTCGCTGACCCTGCGCGGATTGCTGGGATTGCGGGCGCTGCGGCGAATACTCGTGGTCGCGGTGGTCTTCGCGATGGCACAGCAGCTGCTCGGTATCAATTCGATCGTCTACTACGCGCCGACGATCCTGAAGAGCGTGGGTTTCGGCACCCAGGCGGCGCTGATCAACACCGTCGGGTTCGGTGTGCTCTCGGTGGTGATGACGCTGGTGTGCGGCTACGTCGTCGACCGCAGCGGCCGGCGTCCGCTGCTGATCGGCGGCGGGATCACCCTCGGCGTCGCGATGCTCGCCGTGGCGGCGGTGTTCGGCTTCGGACTGCTCGGCACCGGCGCGGGGCAAGGCATCAGCCTCGCCATGCTGTCGATCTTCAAGGCGGGCTATTCGCTCACCTGGGGGCCGGTCGTGTGGATCATGCTGCCCGAACTCCTCCCGCTGCGGGCCAGGGCCGCGGGGGTTTCGCTGGCCACCAGCGCCCAGGTGCTCGTCACGGTTTTCCTCACGCTGTACTTCCCGTCCCTGATCGCGAACGGCGCCGCCGGGATCTTCCTGTTCTTCGGCCTGTTCGGCCTCGCCGCGGCGGTGTTCGTCGCACGGCTGCTGCCGGAAACCAGCGGCAAGAGCCTCGAAGCGCTGCACCTGCCCGGATCGGCGGCTCGGTAGGGAAGCGCGACAACCGGCGCCGGTTTCACGCGCCCGGTGTGTCCGGGCAACTGTCCTGCGCATTGCGACGTTCGTCCGTTGACGCCGGTTGTGCGGCTGTTGATCATTGTTGGGGCAGCGTTGTCCTCTTTCCTTGCCGCGCTGGGCTTCCGCGCTCCTGACCCGCACCGGTGCGGCGCCGTTCCGGCCACTTCCGGTGGCCGCGCACCGATGTGGAGGCTCACCGTCGACCGGCAGCGGGATCTCCGTGCGCCAGGTGTCGTCCACCGACGGTCTCGCCGGGGCGCCGGCCCGCCGGGTGTGGTCGGACACGCAGAACCTGGGGGAGGGGTGTGGGCGGCCGGGGTGACGTACGAGGTCTCGCGCTGCCGGACGGCAAATAGGCGATCGACGGCACGGCGTTCACCTTCGGCGGGCAGCGGTGGTTCGTCTGGTCCGGCTGGGCAGGGGACAGCAATGTCGAGCAGAACCTCTACATAGCAAGGACGAACGACCCGGTCACGCCGACCGGGGAGCGCTACGTCATCTCGCAGCCGAGGGAAAGCCGGGAACGGGTGGTCGGCGACCCGTTCTTCAACGAGAGTCCCGAAGCGATCAAGGATCCGAACGGACAGCTGCACATCGTCTACTCCGCCAACAGCAGCTGGAGTGACCAGTACTGCCTCGCCGATCTGCGCCTGCGCGCCGGCGGCGACCCGACCTACGTCTGGGACTGGTACAAGTCCAACGGCTGCCTGTTCGATTCGCACCGGGAGACCATGATGGCGGGCTGGGACCCGACGCTCCACGCCGACGGTCCGGGACACCACAGTTTCGTGCTGCGCAACGGAGACATCGCCACCAGCCCGCCATCGGACCGCAAGATCCCGCTGATGCACCATGCCGTCGCCAAGGGCACGCCGTACACCTGGGCCAACCGCCACTGGTACACCGGCACCTTCATGTGGCGGGGCGACATTGCCTACCACCGCTCCGGCGTTCCCGGTGCCACTTCCGACACCGGCTGGAGCCTCAAGTTCTTCGAATGACGGCTCGCCGTGGTCGTCCCGGGGTCGATCGCCGAGGCAGGCACAGCCACCGCCGGGTGGTTACCGGTGCGAGCCGTGACCGGAGCCGTCCGGATGGTGGCCCGAGCTGCCCGGGTGCGGGTGGAACCGGGCGACCTCGGGCGGGTGCACGACGAAGGGCCGCATCATGCCCTCGTCCTCGTGATCGAGGATGTGGCAGTGGTACATGAACGCGCCGGTGGCGCCCTCGAACCGGCCGGCAACTCGGATCCACTCACCCGACTGCAGGTTGAATGTGTCCTTCCAGCCCTGCTCGTACTGCTCGATCGGCGGGCGGTCGGCCGGTGCGGGCAGCGGACCGGTGGTGCCGCCTGCCGCGACGTCGAACGCCGTCAGGTCATCGAAGGTCCACCGGGTCAGGAGCTGGAATCGCGCCAGGTGGATGTGCGTCGGATGCGGGGCCCCGCCGAGCTGGATCAGATTCCACACCACCCACCGGCCCCGCTCGACGAAGATCGACGTCGCGTCGTCGAACAGGCGCGCGATCTGCCGGAACGTCCGCACCTGCCCGGTGCGCGGGTCGGTGACCTGGATGACGCCCTCCGCGGGGAAGTGCGTCGGCAGCTCCTCCGGTTCGGTGATCTCCTTCAGCTCCCACATCTCCGGATGCGGCCTGCCTGCCACCCCCGGCACGGTCGTCGCCACGAACACCTCGTCGTGGTCCTCCGGCACGGTCTCCCCGTGCTTCAGCCGGACGTACGATGTGGACAGCCGGGCCGGCGGTTCGAACGAATCGCCGCGGCCGCGGCTCTCCACCCGGAACTGCATGATGTCCGGCTCGACCGACGCGCCGGTGTTGACGAGCCGCAGGCGCTGTCCCCTGAACCGGCTGAAGTCGATCAGCAGGTCGACCCGCTCGGCCGGGGTGAGGGTCAGCCCGCCCGCCGGCACTGCCGCCGGGGCGGGCAGCAGACCGGCGTCCGTGCCGGCGATCCGGACCGCGTCGTGGTGCACGGCTCCGGCCTCGTCGACCAGGTCGAGGCGGAAGAACCGGGCGTTTGCCGCGTTGAGCACCCGAAAGCGGTACCAGCGTGCCTCGACGTCGAGGTGCGGCCAGATCACGCCGTTGACGAGGGTGAACGGGCCGGTGACGGGGGCGGACGTGCCGGTCTCGAGCAGGTACTGGAACTTGAACAGCAGTCTGCCGGTGAGCGCGCCGGTCACCGGGTCGGTGTCGAGGTTGCGGTCGGCGATGATCAGCGGGATCTCCTGCTCACCGCCGGGTAGGTGCAGGCGGTCCTCCTCCTCGTCGCGCAGCAGATACAGCCCGGCGAGTCCGGCGTGGACGTTGAAGCGCGTCACCGCCATCGCGTGGTCGTGGTACCAGAGTGCGGTGGCTGCTTGGCGGTTCGGGTACTCGGTGAGCTGCGCGTCCCCCGGCGATATGCCGTTGTGCGCCCAGCCGTCGTTGCCGCCGTTCGCCAGCGCCCCGTGCAGATGCACGACGTTCCACGGTGGCAGGTCGGCGACGCCGTCGACCAGCTCCACCCCGGCGGGCAGGCTGCCGTCCGGGTTGCGGTAGCCGGGCAGGTTCGCCGGCGTCGGCTGCGCGTACGGCGCCCGCACTGCCACGAGCGGCACCGTGCCGTGCAGCTCGTTGGCCCACGCGACTCGCAGCCGCCGGTTGCTGCGCGCCTCGATGGTCGGGCCGGGGAACTGTCCCTCGTAGGTCCACAGCGCGGTCTCGGGCAGCTGGGAGTGCAGCCGTTTCCGCGTGGTGGTCATCGTGATCGTGAGCTCGTCCCGGTGCCGCCGCGAGTACGCCAGGATGGATTGCGGAATCCGTAACGGGTCGAGGAACTTGGTGAGACCGAAGTCCGGGCCGGTGGGTGCGTGCGGGCGGCGGCGGCCGGTCGTCGCCGAAGCGGTGGCCCCAGGGACACCCGAACCGAGCAGGTGCACGCCCGCCACCACGCCCGCGGAGCCGAGTGCGGCGGAGGCGAGGAAGCTGCGACGGTCGAACGACTCATCCACCGGCAGTTCTCCCGCAGTACCTCGAGGGGCGTACACCCGTTGTGCCGCACCGACCGACCGGGTGCGGCACCGATTTCCCGGCAGACCTCGTTCGCAGCTCCGCCGCCTCGGCTACCAGGCGACCGGCAGTTCGGTCATCACCCGGAAACCCGCGGTGGGATCGAACGGGATTTCCGCCGCCGGAGCGGCGAGGCGCAGGCCGGGCAGTCGCCGGAGCAGCGTGCTGAGGGCGATTTCCATGGTGACGCGTGCGAGGTTCTGCCCGAGGCACTGGTGGGGGCCGAACCCGAACGAAACGTGGTCCCGGACCGAGGCGCGGTGCCAGCCCAGGGAATCCGGTGCCTCGTGGACGTTCTCGTCGCGGTTGATGAGCGAGGTGATGAAGAACACGCCGTCGCCCTTGCGGATGGTGGTTCCATCGGCCTCGATGTCGTCGGTGGCCAATCGGGTCACCCCGTCGGGGATGGAAAGCAGCCGCAACAGCTCGTCCACCGCGGCGGGCATCAGCGAGGGGTCCGCCCGCAGCTCGGCGAGCCGCTCGGGGTTCTGCAACAGGGCGAACGTGCTGAGCGAAATCATCGTCCCGGTGGTGCCGTGGCCGCCTGCCACCTGCAGGACCAGCGTCGCGACCAGCTCTTCGCCGGTCACCTCGCCCACATCCCCGGTGGGACCACGCTGTGCGAGGAGGTCGTCGAGGACCCCGTCCCCGGGGTCGGCCCGCTTCTGCGCGATCAGCTTGTGCATATAGGCCATCAGCTCGTCGTAGGCGGCATTGGCGTTCGGGCCGGCGGCGAGCTGGTGCGACTGCTTTTCGAAGAAATCGTGGTCTTCGCGGGGGATACCCATCAGGTGGTACAACACCGTCAGCGGCACCGGTGCCGCGAAAGCGGGGATCAGATCCGCCGGGGCACCGTTGTCGAGCAGATGGTCCAGCTGCCGGTCGACGATTTCCTGGATCTTCGGCCGCCAGGAATTGATCCGCTTCATCGTGAAGCTGGGAATCAGCATCTTGCGCCGGGCGTTGTGCACCGGGCCGTCCACGCCCACCAATGCGGTGACGATTTTCATCACCTTCTGCTGGACATCGCTGACGGCGGCGGCGATCGTCGCGAACATCATGGGCCACGCCGGGTTCGTGCGGTCGCTGGAAATACGCGGATCGACCAGGAGCTGGCGGGCCAGATCGCGACCGGTGACCGCCCAGACGCGCCTGCCGTCGTAGAGTGCGACCTGGGAGAGCGGCCGCTGCTCGGCCAGCGGCAGGTAGCCCGGCGCCGGCTGATAGGGACAGGTGCGGTCCTGCGGGAAAACGACGGCGTCAGTCATGCGGGAACCCTCCGAGCGGCCAATTCAGTGACGTGCGTGTAACCGATGCGGTGCGGAAAATCGGCGAGAAAGACGTGACCTCCAGGACCGGATGCGCCGTCGAAATCGCGTGCACTTTGCGGTCGGCGAACTCCGGGACGTGGCCGGCGAGAACCGTTCCCGGCCGGAGTGCCCCGATCCGGGCAGGACACACCGAAGCCCTAATTCGCGAAGTCCGCCTTGTGGTCCACTGCCCACTCGGCGAACGTGCGCGCCGGTTTGCCGAGGACTTTTTCGACAGTGCGGTCGATCTCGACGGGTCCTTCGAGCGCTTCCACGTAGTAGCGGATCCTCGTCTCGATGATCTCCGGTGTGTCCGCCCGGCTGATCGTCCCTTCCGCCACCAGCTCTTCGATGCGATTCCCGATCCGGTTGCGGAAATCGGCACGGGCGTCATCGCCGGTGACGTCCTCGAACGCCAGCTCGCGGCCGATCGCCTCGCCGATGAGCGCGACCTGCTCGGCCTGGGTGACGCTGTCCCCGCCGGTGATGTGGTATTTCGCCCCGGCGTGTCCGTCCTGCAGCAGGGCACAGGTGCTCACTTCGGCGATGTCCCGCTCGTGGATGGCGGACAGGTAGGAGTGTGCGTAGAGCAGCCGCACCGGCTCTCCGTTCTTGATGGACGGCGCCCACTGCAAGGAGTTCGCCGCGAACGGGCCGGGCCGTACGAACGTCCACGACAGGCCGGACCGTTCGATCGATTCCTCCATCGACCGATGCCATCGAGCGATCCAGTGGTCCGGATCGGGACCGGCGACCGCCATCGAGGACAGGAGCACGGCGTGTTCGACGCCGGCCGCCTTGGCGATCGCCATGACCTGCTCGACAGCGGAGGGCTGGGTGTAGAGAAAGATCTTCTGCACGCCTTGAAGTGCCTGCTCGAACGTCTTCGGGTCGGCGAGATCCGCCCGGCGGACGTCGACCTCCGCAGCCACGTCGAGCGACTCCGGATTGCGGGAGGTCGCTCGCACGTCCGCCCCCGCCTGCACCAGCAGGTCTACGACGTGCCGACCGACATTGCCGGTCGCGCCGGTGACCAAGATCGTCATGATTCTCCCGGATGGCTCGCTGTGCGCTGCCGCACCCACTGCGTGAACGTTTCGCAGGCTAAGACGGCAGACATCGGCCCGGCATCCCTCGTTCTGGTAGAAACCCGGCATCCGGCGATTACCGGTCCGAAGATGCGCTCCCGTGACTGTCCACACTGGACGGTTAGGTGATCGGGGCGGTGCTCGGGTCTGGTTCTCGCCGCCGTCGACGTAGAGACTACTGCCGATGACATGGCTGCTGTCCGCGGAGGCGAGGAAGGCCACCGCGGCGACCTCTTCCGGGCGTCCGATCCGGCCGATCGCGACGCGGGCGCCCTCGTTCGCCTTGGACGCTGCGTACCGGCCGAAGGCCGCTGTCCGTTGACGTCGAAGACGTGGTCGTAGTCCTCCTCGGTGATCTGCTCGAGTGTCGCGAACGAGGCGGTGGCCGCGCTGGCGAACAGTACGTCCAGGCCGCGGTCGCGGACCGCGGTGACCACTGGACCGATGAGCCCGGCAGCCTCGTCCGGTTCGGCCTTGCGCCGGCCGGTGATGAACACATCGGCGCACTCGGCGGCCGGCCGCGGGGTTCGACGCCGAAGAGGCCCTCGAGCGGGCCATGGTGGTCTTCTGGGGGCAGGGCTACGAGGGCGCCAGCCTGACCGATCTCACCAGCGCCATGGGCATCACGAACACGAGCATGTACGCGGCCTTCAGCAACAAGGAAGAGCTGCTCTGCGAAGCACTCGAGCGGTACGCCGAAGGGCCGGCCGCGTACGCAGCCATGGCGCTGGAGCAACCGACCGCCCTGCCGGTGGCCACTCCGTTCCTCGCCGGCTCGGTCGGCGCGTGTACCCGTCCCGCTCGTCCGGCGGGATGCCTGGGCGTGCAGGGTTCGCCGGACGCCGGGCGGACCGTCCGCGACGCACTGGCCGCCTGGCGCGACGAGGGTCGTGCGCGCCTGCTGGACCGGTTCCGGCGAGCCGTCCGCGAAGGCGACCTGCCCGGGATGTCGATCCGGGGCTGCTCGCCCGGGACCGCATGACCGTGGCGAACGGCATCGCCGTCCAAACCGCCGGCGGCGCCACCTGCGACGAATTCCGGCAAGTGGCCGACGTGGCCCCGCGAAACTGGCCGCCCGCCCGACGACTGCCGTCCTCGCTGCCGGCCGGGCGCGGGCACGCGGGGGTGGAAGCCGACCGCGGGCTCGCGACCCCGGCGCCTTCAACGGTGTGCTCTCCGGGATCTGCGCAAGTCCTGTATATCAGGATCTTATGCGCGCTATAGAGGACATGGCTGGTAGGCTGGAGGGGCAGCCGACGAGTCGGGAAGCCGCCATGACTGGCCGCCCGCTCGTTCGCCGTGCTATCCGGATCTGACCGAAGGACTACGAGAATTCATGCGCCTCACCCATTTCGGCCACTCCTGCCTGTTGATGGAGACCACCGTGCAGGGCGGCGCGACACGGGTGCTGTTCGACCCGGGAACCTATTCCCGCGATTTCGAGGACCTGCGGAACCTGAACCTGGTCCTGATCACCCACGGCCATCCCGACCACCTGGATGCCGATCGGGTGCGTGCACTCGCCGAGCGCAATCCGGAAGCGGCTATTGTGCACAGTCCCGGCGCCGCAGCGGCCCTTGACGGACTGTCGGCCACCGCTGCCCGGCCCGGCGACAAGCTGACGGTCGACGGCGTCGACATCACCGTGACGGGCAGCGGGAAGCATGCCACGATCCACCCCGACCTGACCGGTGCCGACAACAACGGCTACCTGGTCGACGGTGTCCTGCTGCACCCCGGCGACGCCCTCGACGCCCCGGAGGCGGAGGTCGATGTGCTGCTCGTGCCGGTGGGTGCTCCGTGGCTGAAGATCAGGGAGAGCATCGACTACGTGCGCACGGTGCGGCCGGGCGTCGTGGTGCCCATCCACCAGGCCGGGCTTGCCGAGGTGCACCAGCGGATGCACTACGCGTTGCTGCGCGACCTGGCACCGAGCGGCACCGAGGTGGTGGTGCTCGACCACGCGACGCCGTACACCGTCTGATCCTGCCGACCTGCCAGTTGTGTTTACCAGGAGGGAAAGTGGCACTGCCGATATTCGATCCTCGTGATGCCGGCCAGACGAGCGACCCCGATCCCCACCTCCGGGAATCGCGAGCACGCTGTCCGGTTGCCAGTCCCTATGCCGGGCTGCGGGTGGTCGTGCTCGATGCGGACGTCCGCGCGGTGCTCACCGACGCGGACAACTACTCGAATCGCGGCAACTTCCGTCTGGCGGAAGAAGACGAGCAGGACTTCACGTTGATCACCTCGGCCGACGGTTCCCTGCACACCGAACTGCGGCGGCGGATGCACAAGAACTTCGCGCCGCGGCCGTTGCGGAAACTTCGCGCGAGGGTGGCGGAACTCGTCGATTCGACCGTAGCCGCCCTGCCCGATCGCGGGGAGGTGGATCTGTACGAGCACTTCGTCCGGCACGTACCCATCGCGGTCGTGTACGCGCTGATCGGGCTGCCCGAGGAGAACTGGGCACTCGCAGAGAAATACGGCGACGCGATCGTTTCGACGGTACCGGCCCCGGCCGAGGACCTGCCGGAGTACGCCCAGCTCATGACGTTGCTCGGCGAGGCAGTTGCGCAGCGGCGGGCACATCCCGACGTCCGGCGCGAGGACGTCATGGACAACCTGTGTTTTGCCGCGGCCGGGGAACGGGAGATGTCCGCCGAAGAGGTTGTCGCCCACCTGCTGCAGCTGGTTCTGGCCGGCACCGACACGACCAGAAGCCTGATCACGAACTGTGTCTGGCGGCTGCTGCAGGACGGTGCGGTGGCATGGGACTCGGTCGTGGCCGGGCGGGACCGGCTGCCCAATGCCATCGAGGAATCGCTGCGATACGACGCGCCGGTCCAGTTCATCATGCGCAGCGCGCGCACCGCGAAGGCACTGCGCGGCCACCCGGTCGAACCAGGGGACAAGATCCTCCTCAGCCTGCAGTCGGCCAACCGCGACGAGGCGACGTGGGGTGCCGACGCGGACCGGTTCGATCCGGCCCGCGAGGGCGTGGCGGCCCATCTCGCGTTCGGGCGTGGCAGGCACAACTGCTTGGGTGCGCCTCTGGCGCGCATCGAGGCAGAGGTCGCGGTGGGGGCGCTCATGGACCGCTTTCCCCGGATGCGGCTCAGCCAGGACGCGGCCTGGGTGGACACCTCCGGTCCGATCAGCCGCCGACCGGACCGGATGCTGGTGGATCTCGCGCCCGCCCCGGTTCCCGGCTGAGACATGTCTGCTCGGCAGGTGCCGTTTGCCGTCCGGATCCTTGCGGCCCACGGGCAGGCAGACCCGATCCGGGGCGCACGCCGCACTGCGCGGCCCGGAGCGGACGGCCGATCAGCGCGCGATCGGCCGCGGCGGCACCCGACGTGCGACGAGTGGTCAGCCCAATGCCGGGATGATCTCCCTGGCGATCAGGTCGGCGTGCCGGGCCTGGTCGTACAACGGCGTGAACAGCACGAGTTCGGCGCCTGCATCGATCACTTCGCGGACCGCCCGCACGCAGTCGTCCGGGGTACCGGCGACCGCGGCCGCTTCGACGTTGGCGGACAGGCTGCCGTACACCGTGGTCAGCTCGGCGTTGATGCGCGCACGGGCACGGCCGGCGTCCGCGTCGACGGCGAGGTAGACCCGTTTGGCGATCTCGAAGTCCGGCCTGGTGCTCTGCTCGCGGACCAACCGGACCTGCTCGGCGAACGCCGCCGTCGGGGTGGAGCCCGCGCCGAAGAACCCGGTACCCAGCTCGAGCGCGCGCCGCAACGCCTTCGGCCCGCTGCCGCCGAACCACAGCGGCGGATGCGGCTTCTGGAACGGACGGGGCGTGATGCCCGCGCCGGAAACCTGCCAGAACTCACCGTCGTGGTCGACGTTCTCCTGTGTCCAGAGCTGTTTGATCAGCTCGACACCTTCGGTGAACCGTGCCAGATAGCGCTCCGGCTGCATGCCGAACGCCGCGTACGGCCTGCTCTTGCCGCCGGATCCGACGCCGACCTCCAGCCGCCCCCGGGACAGCTGGTCCAAGCTGCTGGTGCTCTTCGCCAGCTGCGCCGGGAGGTGCAACGTGGACACGAAGACCGTGCAGCCCAGCCGCAGCGTGTCGGTGCAGGCGGCGGCGTAGGTCATCGCCTCCATCGGGCTGAGCTGCGGACGGGTGCCGAACACCGCCTCTTGCGTCCACGCGCTGTGGTAGCCGGCTTCCTCCGCGTGCGCCAGATACTCCCGGAACGCTCCCGGGTCGAACGAACCGTCCGAATAGTACTGTGGAATCGCGATCGCATACCTCATGAGCCGAATCCTAGAGGGTTCGCGACGAGGTGGTGGTCGTCAGTGCGGGGGCGCTCGGGTCTTCGAGCGCTCGCCGTGGGCGCAGCATCGTCGGCGGTTGCGCGGATGTCGTCCCGGCGGCAGGCAACCCGAGCCCATCAGTGAGGAGAAGACGGATGGAGTACATCTCCGACGAGGAGAAGAACGCCGGGCTCACGCAGGAACCGTGGGGGCTGGCGCACGGCGAGATCGAACAGGCCGCGCAGACCGGCCGTGCCGTGACCGCGCTGCGCGATCGGCTCGCCGCACTGACTCCGGCCGACGGCGCGGCGCTGCTCGAGGTGTACGAGGAGGCGCTTGCCCTTCCGCCCGCAGCGGATTGGCCCTACACCGAGCCGTCCGACCCGGACGAGATCCGGCTGGCCCTGCCCGCGGACGACGATCCGCAGCCCGCGGTGCCCGACCTCGCCGACCGGGTGCACGGTGCGTGGACCGGGCGGGTGATCGGCAATACGATCGGCAAACCGTTCGAGATCGGCCCGACCCGGGAAACCATCCGCGGCTACCTCGGCTCGATCGGCGCCTACCCGCTTCGCGGCTACGTACCGTTCGCCGAAGGCGCCGACCGGAGCGTACTGGGCAGGTGGGGCTTCGAGGGAATCACCGAAGGCCGGATCAGCGGCGCGGTGCGCGACGACGACATCGACTTCACGGTGCTGGGCCTGCACATCCTGGAGACCTACGGGCCGACCTACACAACCCGGGACGTCGCGCGCGAGTGGCTGTCGCGGTTCCCGGTGTACCAGGTGTTCACCGCGGAGCGGAACGCCTACCAGAACCTGGTCCGGGAAGTCCCGCTCGCCGAAGCAGGCAGCCACCACAATCCGTTCCGGGAGTGGATCGGCGCCCTCATCCGGGCGGACATCTTCGGCATGGTCCACCCGGGCCGGCCCCGCCGCGCCGCGCTGCTGACGCTTCCCGACGCGCTGCTGAGCCACCGGGCGAACGGGATCTACGGGCAGATGTGGGCGGCTGCGCTCCTGGCGACCGCGTTCACCGCCGAGACCCCCGAGGACTGCGTGGCGCAGTCGCTCCGGCACATCCCCGCCGGCAGCAGGCTCGCCGCCGAGATCCGGGCCGTCGCCGCCGACCACGCCGCCGGCACGGACTGGGAACAGGCCATCGACCGGATCACCGCACGGCATACCGGGATGAACTGGGTGCACACGATCAACAACGCAGGCGCCCTGACGGCCGCGATCCTGTGGGGCGCAGGCGATTTCGCCACCACGGTCGGGCTCGCCGTGCAGGCCGGCCTTGACACCGATTCGATCGGCGCGAGCGCGGGTGCCTGGGCGGGCGCCTTCACCGGATTCGACCGTCTTCCCGGGGACCTCGTGCGTCCGATCGAGGACACCTACCGAAGCGGCGTGTTCGGCGTCGGGGACACCCGCATCAGCAACCTGGCCGACCGCACCTTGGCTATTGCGAGAAACGCCTGAGTTCGCGCGGGAACGAGGACGCCGGACGGCTGCTCGCCGCTGTCTCGGCGTGCGTCACCCCCGCGGTGGGATGCGATCCGGTGCCGGATCGCATCCCCCGTGCAGCCGGCAGGGGATGGGAAGCTGGTGGTCAGAACATCCCGCGCCAGGCGTTGTCGATCACGGTGGTGGGCAGGGCGGCGAAGCGGCTGTGGACGGCCGCGGTGGAGCGGGCGCACCGCTGGATCAGGTCGGCGGTATCGACGTCGACGAGGCTGCCACCGCGTTTGCGGAACTCCCCGCCGACCAGGACGGTGTCGATGTCTGCCGGGCCGGTGTAGGCGAGAACGGTGGCGGCCGGATCGACGACGGGGCCGGCCCGGACCGCATCCGGCGCCACGACGACGACGTCGGCGCGCTTTCCCGGGGTGAGGCTGCCGACTTCGTCCCCGAGTCCCACCGCACGCGCGCCGTCCACGGTCGCCATCCGGAGGGCACCGCGTGCCGACCAGACCAGGTCTTGCGGCACGGAACCGGAGCCCGCCGCCGCGTCTCGGCGTTCCGCTTCGAGCAGCGTTCGTGCTTGGCCGAGCAGATCGGAGCCGGTGTAGTAGGTCGTGTCGATCCCGAGTGCGGCGTGGCCGCCGTGCTCGGCGAGCCTTCGCGCCATCAGCGGTCCCAGCCCCATTCCGCTCTCGGTGCCCGGTGTGGTGGCGAGCCCGATGTTCGCGGTGGCCATGATCGCCAGATCGGCGTCGTTGAGCTGGTTGCAATGCGCGAGCACGGTTGCGCCGGCGAAGAACCCCTCATCGACCAGCGCGCCGAGCGACGAGACGTACTGGGTGCCGTGGGTGGCGGCGTTCCAATGCGAGGTGATCACCGCCGGGTCGAGTGCGCGAATCCGTTCGAGGATCGGGCGGACGACCTCGAGCGGCAGGTACGGCGCGGTTTCCGGCAGTGCGGCCCCGAGCTTGAGCCTGCCGGATCCGGTGTCGTCCAATGCCGCGAGGGTCCTGCGCACGGTGCGGTAGCCCTCGTCATGCCAGGAATCCGGCGCCCTGGTCAGCAAGTCGTTGAGTGCGTCGGCGTCGTATCCGCCGCCGAGCCAGTCCGGGGAATTCTGGAACGCGTAGGCGAAGTAGCCGCCGATGCCACTGTCCCACGAGCCGCGGGCGAGCGCTTCGCTGATCTCGACGGAGGTCTGCAGGTGACTGTGGTCGACGACGGAGGTGATGCCGGCCGACAAGGCTTCCAGGCCGCCGAGGTAGCTGGCGAGATAGGCGTCTTCGGCGTCGAAACAGCCGCTGTAGCCGGCTCGTGCCAACCGCATGTAGGTCGGGAAGCTCCAGTCGGTGGCGAGACCGTGCAGCAGGCTCTGCCACGCGTGCCGGTGCCCGTCGACGAAACCGGGAAGCACGATCCGCCCGGCCGCTTCGACGATTTCCGCGCCTCGGGCGGGCAGGGCCCGCCCGACCTCGAGGATCCGGCCGTCGCGGATGAGCACATCGGCCTCGGCGGCCTCGCCGAGGGTGGCGTCCATCGTCAGCACGTGGCCACCGCGGATCAGGATGTCGTTCATGGTTGCCTGCCTTCGAATCGCGGGATCGGGTGGAGGAATGTGGTTGCGCCGTCGGGCATTACCGGGTTCCCCTGGCTGCGGAGCGGCCGGTGGTCCGCGCCCATCGGCTGGTGGTCGCCAGGCCCACGGCCAGGATGAGTGCCCCGCACCCCGCCATGACCCACCAGCCGGTGGTGACACTGCGGTCGGCCACGGCGCGGCCGGCAAGGGAGCCGAAGATCGCCACGCCCAAGGTGGCCCCGAACTGCCTGCTGGTGGAGGCGACCGCGGCGGCCACCCCGGCCTGGCTGTCCGGCATGCCCGACACCGCCGCGTGCGTCACCGGTGCGTTGAGCACGCCGAAGCCGAGGCCGAACACCAGATAGGCCAGGACCAGATAACCCGTCGAAGTGTCCGGGGAAAGCCGGGTGAGCAGCACACCGGCGACCAGCAGGCCGGTTCCGCCGAAGACCAGTGGCGCCCGCGAACCCCGTGCGCCGACGATGCGGCCGGACACCGGTGCCGCCACCGCCACCGCGACCGCCATCGGCAGCGTGCGCACACCGGCTTGCAGCGGGCTGAACTGCCGCACGTCCTGCAGATACAAACTGGTGAGGAAGAGGAATCCGCCGAGCGCCGCCACTGCGGCCACGGCGATGACGACGGCACCGGAGAACGCCGCGCTGGTGAAGAACCCGGGGTCCAGCAACGGTTCTCGCCGCCTGCGCTCGTAGCCGATCAGCACCGCCAGCGATACGAGGGCACCGGCGAGGCAGGACAGGATCAACGCGGAACCCCAGCCGTGAGCCGGGCCTTCGATGATTGCGAAGGTGGTGGTGCCGAGCAACGCGACCACCACGATCTGTCCCACGGGGTCGAGCCGGCGCGGGCGCGCGACCTTCGATTCCGGGACGAACAGTGCGCAGAGCACGACCGCGGTCAGTCCGATCGGCACGTTGAGCCAGAAGACCGACCGCCAGCCCGCCGCGTCGACGAGGACGCCGCCGATCACCGGGCCGAGTGCCATGCTCACCCCGATCACCCCGCCCCAGACCCCGATCGCCCTCGCCCGCTGCCGGGGATCGGTGAAGGTGGTGGTGATGATCGACATCGCGACCGGATTGAGCATCGAACCGCCGAGTGCCTGGACCACCCGGAAGGCGATGAGCCACCCGGCGTCCGGCGCGAGGCTGCACAGCAGGGAACCGAGGCTGAACAGCACCAGTCCGGTTTGGAAGGTCCGCCTGCGGCCCATCCGGTCGGCCACCGAACCCGCCAGCATCAACAGGCTCGCCAGCGCCAGCGTGTAGGCGTCGATCACCCATTGCAGGGCGGACAGCCCCGCGCCCAGATCACGCCGGATGCTGGGCAGCGCCAGGTTCACGATCGTGTTGTCGAGGCCGACGATGAACAGGCTCAGACAGCAGATCACGAGGACGAGTGCTTTGCGCCGTGCGGACAGCGCCGCACCGGACGGTGCTGCGGCAGTGCCGATTCCGGTCATCGTCTCCGCCCGGCCGCGAAAGTCACCGGAGGGCAGCCCGGGAACACGAGATGCATCGTGAACTTCCTTTCCGGGAAGGGTGGTTCGGACACCCCGAGTGGATCGAGGCAATGCACACGAGGCTTTCCGGGAAGCGTGCTACCGTCGGGCGGTGACAACTTCTCGGGGCGGCACCGAACCGGATTTCGTCGACGGGATCGTGAGCGTGATCGCCGATTCCCATGCTCCGGATGTGGTGCAGGCCAAGGCACTCGCCTACCGGTTGCGGCGGATTGCGCACCGGTTGGAGCTGGAGATCAAGCGTGAGCTGGCCCCGCACGAGATCGAACTGTGGGAATTGGAAATGCTGGCCTGCCTGATCCGCGCCGAGCCGGACCACCGGCTCTCCGCGGGCGCATTGGTGACACAGCTGCAGCTCACTTCCGGCGCGGTCACGAACCGGGTCACCCAGCTCGAGCGCAAAGGCTTGGTCAGCAGGGATTTCGATCCGGCCGATCGTCGTTCGATCCTGGTTTCGCTGACCGCGGCGGGCGCCGAACGGGCCGACCACGTACTCGGCGTCAAGACCAACGCGGAACGTGCATTGCTCGCTTCCCTTTCCCCCGCGAGCCAGCGCCGGCTCAACCGGGAACTGCGGACGTTGCTCATTTCCCTGGAAGGTTCCGTCTGACCGCCCCGGTGAACCGGGCACACCGGTTCGCTCGTGCCGTTCGGGCCGCCGGGTGGTGCCTGCCTGTGCCGTCGCCGGAGTGTCCGGCGCGGTCAGCGTCGGGTCACGTCGATCCTGTTGCGCAGGAACGGTAATCGCAGTCCCGGCCGGCCTCGTCCCGGAGACGACGACCGTGGCATTCACTGCTGCTCCTCCGGCCGCAGTAAAAGCACACCGGCGCTCAACGCCGTCGTGGACACCAGGTGGATCGCCAGTGCGGCGCGGTTGGGCGCCCAGGATCCGGTGGTCGGGCCGCCCGACCACATCCCGGCGGCGAATCCGGCCACTGCGGAGGCCATGCCACGCCACACCGCGCGGGTGCGTTTCGGCCCGGCCGCCAGGCCCAGTGCCAGAGTCCCGGCGGCGCCGATCGTGACCAGCGTTTCCCGCGCCATGTGGTACTGGACGTGGCCTGCCCCGTGCCGGACGCCAGGTGCCCGGTAGCTCTCGTCGGTGACGTGCTGCGCGGTGTGCCGCACCGAGGTCGCCGCCACGGCCATTCCGGCCAAGGTGAGCAGCAGGCCGGCTCGTTCCGTTCGCCGTACCATCGAGTCCCTCCTCATTATATGAGCATGAAGATAACTAACATCAAACTGAATTTCAAGGGCAGTAGACGAACTCCGATGCCGCCGCACGCGCGCGCGGGTGCGGCGGCAGACCGGCGCTCGCAAGCAGGCCGGTGCCCGCGAGCGGACCGGTGCCCGCAAGCGGACCGGTGCCCGCAAGCAGACCGGTGCCCGCAAGCAGACCGGGGCCTCGTTCGACGGAGCCGGGGCCGTGGCCAGTCCGTCTTCGTTGGCAGTTGGTGCTATCGGCTGTTCACGTAACGCCACGGAAATCGATTCTGGCAAGCGATCGAAACATACTACGCCGGGTAAGACACGTTCCGTTATTCACTACCGACTGTGGATGTTCCTCATCAAGGGCTTAGCCGGATCGGCGCAACGGGCGGTCGTGGCCGTCGTCGCGCTTTCGGTGGGGCCGTCGCCCGGCGCCCGGCTCAGGTGGGTGCAGCCTGCGCGGTGTTGTTGTCCACGGCGGTGGTCGCGTCCGGTCCGGCTGCTGCGGGTCCGGACCGGTGGATCGGTCCGGCCTGAGCCTTGCCGCCGTGTCGAATCCGCATCCGGAGCTGGTCAGCGGGGGCGAGGTCCTGGTGCGGATCACTGCGCCGGTGGACGCCGCCGTGCGGGTGACCGAAAGCGGACGGGAAATCGGCGGGTTCGCGCGCCGTGCCATGGAGTCCTACACCAAACGGTTCGGGCGTGACCCGGACACCGGTTTCGTGCGCAGCCCACTGGACAATGTGGGTGTGCGGTACGGGCTTGCGGCGCTGGAACGAGGGCAGATCACGGCGTCCCGGTTCGTTGCGGTGAATGCCGGGAGCGGCGGCTACGACGGTGCCGGCAAGCCGGTGCCGTCGCGCACCAAGGCCGATCCGCGGGCGGTGAACGCGGCCTACCGCGGCGACATCCTCAGCAGCGCGGGGCAGGGATTGCGTGCCACCCCGATCATCGACGCCCGTATCTATCCGGACTCGGCCGGCCCGCTGGCGAACGTCCACACGGCACGGCGGTCGTTCGTCCTGCGGGACCGGTTGGTCCGGGCCAACGGAACCGCGGCCAACCAGGTGATCATCGAGAGCCGGTCCGGCCCGGACCAGGCGGCCGCGGCGAGTGCCTGCGAACTGGCCGCGATGGATCAGTGGCTGACCGCGGTCGAAGCCGGCCATTCCTCCGATGGCAGGCAAACCAAGGTGGGCAAGAACAAACCGGCCGGCCTTGGCGACGGCTGCTACCTCACCGACGGCAACCGCATCGAGCTGACCTACCCGGAGACCGGGCGCTGCGGCACGGAGTATCCGGTGGCGGCGGACACGCGATGGCAAGCCGGCGAGCCACTACGCGAAAATGTCCTCAAAAGCAGCCTGCGACCGGTGAACTTCGCCGACTACCCGGTGCCGTTCACGCGTGCTGAGCAGTGCCGAGCAAATGCGACTGCGGCAGGTGTTCCCGGCCGGTGTGTGTGACTACCGGCGGCCCGGTGCCGGCCAGAACCAACGGACGGGCATCTGGCTCGACTACGGCGATCATTGACCGTCCATCAGGATCCGGAGCAAGACCGCGTGGAGCCGGAGTGACGGGTTCGGCGACGGCCGGGACAGGAGCGGGCTCTCTGCCGGCATTTCCGCAACCAGGAACTGCTCGTCGGCGTAATCGACCGCACGCTCATTCAGCGGCAACACCATGCCGGTGAACGGCATCTCGCCGTGCGGACGGACCTCACGCCGGATAGACATCGGGCGCTCCGGTTGAGGGTGGCGACCGGAGCGGTGGCGGCTCCGGGCCGGGGGAGTGCTCCGATCGTGTCCTCGATCACTAACGCTCGAAGGCCGCACAAGATCAGGTGGATCATGGACCGAGGCGGTCGGAGCGGCTTGCGTACCCATTGGATCAGTGAGGAAATCGTGACTGAGATGAATGGGGCCCGCGCCCTTCTCGCCACCTTGCTCGACAGCGGGGTGAATGTTTTTTTCGCCAACCCCGGCACCTCGGAAATGCAGTTGGTGGCGGCCCTGGACGCATTCGAGCAGATGCACGGTGTGCTGTGCCTGTTCGAAGGGGTGGCCACCGGCGCGGCCGACGGCTACGGCCGGATGACCGGCCGTCCGGCGGCCACCTTGCTGCATTTGGGGCCGGGACTGGGGAACGGGATGGCGAACCTGCACAATGCGCGTCGCGCCGGCACCCCGCTCGTGAACATCGTCGGTGATCACGCGACGTACCACAAGCATCTGGACGCGCCGTTGGAATCCGACATCGATTCCATGGCCGGCACGGTTTCGGCCTGGCTGCGCCGGTCGCCGTCGGTGGCCGAGATCGGCCGGGACACCGCGGCGGCGGTGCAGGCGGCGCTCAGCGCGCCCGATGCCGCCGGTGAATCTCGGGACGAGTCGAGAACGGGAACTTCCGGTTCGGTGGCAACGCTGATCGTGCCTGCGGACGTGTCGTGGTCGCCGGGCGCGCGGCCGTCCGCGCCGGCGCAGCCGGACACCCCGGCGCCCGTCGGCGCGGAGGTGATCGACGCCGTCGCGGCGGCATTCCGCTCCGGCGAGCCGACCGTGCTCCTGCTGGGCGGCGCGGCGCTGAGCGAAGCGGGTCTGCGGGCGGCCAGCAGGATCGAGCAGGCCACGGGGGCACGGGTCTTCGCCGAGCTGTGGCCCACGCGTCAACGGCAGGGGGCCGGAGTCCCCGCGGTACCGCCGTTGGCCTACCGGGCAGAAGACATCCGCACCCAACTGCACGGCACGAAGAACCTGGTCCTGGCCGGGACGCGGGAACCGGTGTCCTCGTTCGCCTATCCCGGTCAGGCCAGCGAGCTGACCCCACCGGAGGCACGGGTACTCCGCTTTCCCGGACGGGTGGACGCCGACCTGGTGGCGGCTCTGGACCGGCTGGCCGACGTTCTGGCACCGGGCGTCGAGCCCGTTCTGGCGCCGCGCGCTGCCCGGAACCTGCCTTCCGGCGGGCTGAATGTGGCGAACTGGGCACAGGTGATCGGTGCGCTCCTGCCCGAGGACGCGATCGTGTGCGACGAGTCGATCACCTCCGGCCTGGCGACGTTGCCCGCGGCCCTCGTCGGCGCCGCTGCGCACGACCTGCTCGGCCTGACCGGGCTGTCCGTCGGCCAGGGGCTGCCGCTGGCCACCGGAGCCGCGATCGCCTGTCCGCGACGTCCGGTCGTGTGCCTGGAAGCCGACGGTTCGGCCATGTACACCCTTTCCGCGTTGTGGACGCAAGCGCGGGAGCACCTCGATGTCACCACCGTTCTGCTCAACAACCGGTCCTACGCCATTCTGCGTGCGGAGCTCGACCGGGTCGGCGCCACCACCACGGGACTTGCCTCGGCCAGGCTTCTCGACCTGACCGGGCCCGACCTCGACTTCGTCGCGCTCGCAACCGGAATGGGCGTACCCGCGACCCGGGCCACCACCGCGGGCCAGCTCGCCGAACAGTTCGCCGCAGCCGTGGCGGAACCGGGCCCGCACCTGATCGAGGCCGTGCTCGGCGCGGACCCCGGTGCAGCTGCCTGATCCTGGGGCAGGGCACCGGTTGCCGGCTCATCGGGTGAGCACGATCTTGCCTGCGGCCCGGCCCCGGCCGAGTTCCTCGTGCGCCTCGGCCACCCGGCCGAGCGGGTAGACGCGATGGATGAGCGGCTCGATCCGCCCTGCGCCGAGAAGGTCGAGCAGCGCGGTCAGGTCCTCGCGGTACCAATCGGGGTGCTCGCTGATCATCGGGCCCGACGAATAGCCGACGACGCCGACTCCTTTCGCGAAGTAGTCGAAATACCCGGTCCGGGGCGCACGGAGGAACGCGCCGGCAAGGCGGGGGAGACTGCGACGGCCTCCCGGGAACGCGGAAGTGATCCCGTACGGGACGAGGATTCCGTTGGCACGCAAGAGCGGATAGCTCCGCTTCCAGCTGTGCGGGCCAAGGCCGTCGAAAACCGCGTCGACCCCGCCGGAGGCTTCACGGCGGACACGCGCGACGAAGTCGTCCGACCGGTAATCGATGGCAGTGGCTCCCATCGCTTCGACCTGTGCGGCTTTGCCTGCACTGGCGGTGCCGAACATCCGCAGCCCGCGAAGCGCGCCGAGTTGCACGAGAGCGCTGCCGACACCGCCTGCTGCGGAATGGATCAGCACCGTCGATCCCGGTGCGAGGTTTGTCGTCCGCCGAAGCATTTGGTACGCCGTCAGGTAATTCAAGGCAAGGCTCGTGGCTGCCTCGGGCGTGACATCGACCGAGTACCGGACGGCCTTCCACGCCGGCAGCACGACGTGTGCAGCGTAGCCACCCCAACCGCCGGTGGCAGCTACCACGCGATCGCCCACGGCGAGTCCCTCGACTCCGGCACCGACCGCGCCGACCACCCCGGCGACGTCGTAGCCGGGCACGAACGGTTTGGGTGCCGCCTTGACCAGTCCTTCGCGGAGCAAGAGGTCGCCGAACGCGACCCCGGATGCGCGCACATCGATGCGGACCTCGCCGTCGCCTGCGGTGGGCAGAGGTCGGGAAGTGAGCCGCAGTGCCCGGGGGCCGCCCCGCTTGGCGACGACGACTTCGCTCGTTTCGGCAGGCATGGCGCCTCTGCTTTCTGTTGTCCGGACGCCCATGTGCGGGCGTACAGCCCGATCCTAGCCTAAGTGGATGAAAATATCCGAATGGACACAGCGGTCCGTTTTGCTATGCTGTCCACGTGACGGTGCCGCCGAGCCCCCTGCGACGTGACGCCGCGCGGAATCGGCAGAAGGTGCTGGATGCCGCGCGCGACGCGGTTGCCGAGGGCCGTTCGCTGAGCTTCAACGACCTGGCCCGCGAGGCGGACGTCGGGGTGGGAACCGTCTACCGGCACTTCGCCTCGGCCGAAGCGCTTCGCGCTGCCCTCGCCGCAGACAGCCTCGACGACCTGCTCGACGTCGGTCGCCGGGCGCTCGGGATGCCGGAGCCGCTCGAGGCGTTGGCCACCTTCCTGAAAAGTGCCCTGACCGCCCAGCTGAAAGACGACGCGCTGGCGCAGATCGTCGAAACCGACAACGACGTCGATCCCCGTACGTCCGAGGTCAAGGCGAAACTGAGGTCGACCTTCACCACGCTGGTCGACTCGGCCGCAGCGACCGGCGCACTCAGATCAGGCGTCTCCGCCGATCATCTGGTCGCGATGCTCTGCGGCGTCTCGCATGCCGCCCGCCTCCACCCCCGCGAACAGGCTCCCGCCGCGGCCGACCAGTTTCTGACGATCCTCCTGGCCGGCCTGGCAAGTCCCCCGGACGGGCGCAGCCGCTAGTGCCAGAACTGCCGGAGGTCGCGGACAGTCTTGGGCTTCTGATCCGGGGAGGCCTGTGGCTGATCGAGTGTGGAGTGAAAAGGACCTGGTCAGGCGCGCGAACCGGCGTCTGGCCGTTCTTCGTCACGCCGCGGAGGTCAGCGGGAACGCCGCGACGGCGTGCCGCTGCTACGGCATCAGCCGCACGGTGTTCTACCGGTGGAAACGCCGCAGGGACGACGAGGGCATCGATGGGCTGAAAGACCGATCGAGCGCACCGCTGCACCGCCCGGCCATCACCCATCCCCAGGTGGTCGAGAAGATCGTCCACCTGCGCCAGCACTACCACTTCGGCCCGTTGAAGATCGAGATGTATCTGCGCCGCTACCTCGATCAAGAGATCGGCGCCTCCACGATCTACCGCATCCTCAAACGCTTGGGCATGAGCCGCCTACCCGTCTCCCGGCGGTGCCGGCAGCGGTGGAAGCGGTATGAGAAGCAACGCCCCGGCCACCAGCTGCAGATCGACGTCAAGCTCGTCGAGCCGATCACCGATGACGCCGGCCGGGCGAAGCGGTTCTACCAGTACACCGCGATCGTCAACCACCAACGACAGCAGCACACCCAGGCCGTGTCTGAGGGTGTCTTGGCCCGGGTGACCACGGGGCCCGCGGAGCGGTGGGCGACTGAGTCGAAGGCGGAGCGGGTACCGCGGGGAACCGTGGCGTGTGCGGTGCCTGATCTGGTCGTCGGGCAGGGTGCGATGAGGTGCCGGCGTCCTTCAACGGTCGACGGCGCGTTTGCGTGAGTCCGGCGCCGATCGGCGGGCGCTATCCGGTCACATAGTCGAGCACGGCTGCCAGGTTTTCGGCCATCGGCCGGACCGCGTCCACGGTCAGCACTTCACCGGTCCACGGCGGGAACTGCGCGAGCCGGCGTTCCACGTCGGCCCAGTTCCCGCGTTCGTGCCAGCCGGGGATGGCGCGCACGCGACCTTCCAGCCGTTCCCGGTGCAGCCGCCGGTCTGAGCAGGTGCAGACAACCACCTTGAACGACGCTCCGGCTGCGCGCGCCAGGGACTCCCACCGTGCCCTGGCTGCGGGTTCCTCTGCCGGATGGTCGACCACGGCCGACTGACCCAGCCGGAACTGCCGCAGCGCCAGGGTGATCGCCAGTTCCGTTCCGATGCCCAGCCGGTCGTCGAAGTGGTAGCCGCCGAACGACGTGAGCGCGCCGAGCAGCCAGTCCACCGCGAACACCGGGGCGCGCAGCGCATGCCCCGTGGCGTCGGCCAGTGTGCTCTTGCCCGTCCCGGGCGGGCCGGAGAACACGATCAAGCGGCTTCCTTCGCCCTGCCCGTCGAGCAGTGGCGAGCCGGTGAAGTCCGCGGGTAGTGGCGGTGCGGTGAAGGACGGCACCAGTTCCGTCGTCGTGGCCAACGTTATCCGGTGTGGCGGCTCTGCTTCCACCACACAGTTGGCCACGCGCACGCTGCCGTCGCGGGTCCGGATGCGGGCCCTGGCCGTACTTTCCGCCAGGTCGATGCCGGTCACCACAACCGGTGTGCAGGCGGCTGCTTGTCGTTGCACCCAGGCGACGAACCGGTCAGGCGGGATCAGCGCCGCGAACTCCGGCGCGAGAACCTCGGCGGCGTCGGCGCCCCAGCCCACGTTGGCGTTGAGCCCGTCGAGGAACCAGCTCAGACGATCAGCGGCCACGCCGTCGGCAAGGTATCTCATTCCGGGGCACCGAGACTCGTGATGTCCGCGCGCAGACTCTCGTAACTGACACCGAGATTGACCAGGACGTCGTGCGCCAGCCCCTCGCCGACGGTGATCATCCCGAGAGCCAGATGCTCACCGCCGATCAAGGTCTCGTTCATCAGCAGCCCCTCGCGCAGCGCGTGCTGCAACGAGCGCAGCGCCAGCCGGGTGAACGGTGTCTCGTCCGGCAGCGGCTCGCCTCTCGGCACGCCGATCCGGCCGTCGATCGCGGCGCGGATGGTGGCGGGATCCGCGCCGCAGCCGGTCAGTGCTTTCGCGGCTCGTCCTTCCGGATGCTCGGCAAGCCCCAGCAGCAGATGCTCGGTGCCCAGATAGGTCACGCGGCGAGCCTGCGCAGCTGTGCCGGCCAGCCGCACCACCTCCTTCAGTTCGCCGGTCACCCGTTCCCAGAAGCCGTCCTGACCGCGCCCGAGCATGGCCACGGCACCGGGGATGAACCTCTTCTGCACCGCCTGCCTGCCGACTCCGAGCCGGGAACCGAGCTCGGCCCAGGACCCGCCGTCGTTGCGCGCCTCGTCGACGAAGCAGCCGATCAGATTCTCACCGAGCTCGTCGAGGTGGCCGGCCAGATCGACGGCGACCGCCGGACGATCCAGGGCAGCCGCGGACTCGAGGCCGGAGCGAACCCGTGCGATGCGGGACTCGGGAGTGGCTGCAGGCACCGTCATGCTGGCAACTTTAGATTGCCATGCTAGGAGTTGTCCCGCTTGCAGGTGGCCGATCCCGATATCGGGTCAGCTCGCCGGTGCCACGACCGTCCGGGCCGGCAACCACCGGGCGCATTTGCGGGCCGAGGCCCTCGTGCTGCGCACGGCTGCGCTGCCCGAGTTCCGGTGGTCATCCGCCGGTGGAGGAGAACTCGTGGTTGCCGGAGCCGATCCGGAAGGCGGCGTAGCCGTCGCGCATGCCCTCGAAGGTGGCTCCGGGAGGCGCTTTGGTGGCGTCTCGGGTGTGTGCCGGAACGAGAACCTCGGCCGTCGCGCCGACGGGCACGCTGGTACTGAGCGAGAAGTGCCCGTTCTCGCGGGTCCAGGACGAACTCACCCGGCCGAGCGGGGACTCGACGTGGGCGGAGGCGTTCGTGAGATCGCCGACCGGATGTGGCTGGATCCGGACCTTCGTGTAGCCCGGCGCCGCCGGCTCGATGCCCGCGACCCGCTGGTAGAGCCAATCGTCGACGGTGCCGAGGAAAGCGTGGTCGTGGGAGCGGGAGCCGGCCTGCCATTCCTCCCACATCGTCGTGGCGCCCAGGCCGTCGAACCAGTATCCCCAGCCGGGATACGTGGGGTTGGTCGCGACCTGATACGCGAGTTCCGCGTTGCCGGTGTCGGTGAGCAGCGGGAGGATGATCTTCGTGCCCAGCGCGCCGGTGTTGAGATGACCGCCGCGCCCGTTGATGTCGCCGACGAGGTGGTCGAGCACGGCCTGCCTCTCGGCCGCGGGGACGAGGCCGAGACTCAGCGGCAGCAGGTTCGAGGTCTGGCGGTACCCGGCCGATTTGTCGTCGTAGTACGCCCCGGCCGCGGTGTCGAGGAACGTGGCGTTGAAGGCAGTCGCGATCGTGCCCGCAAGGGCGTCGAAGTGGTCGGCGTCGTCGCCGTGGCCGAGTGCGCGTGCGATCTTGGCCAGGGTCGTGGCGGTCTGGTAGAGGTAGGCGGTTCCGACGAGCCGGGTGCCCTCCGGCGGGAACGCGGCGCCGGGGGCGACCCAGTCGCCGTAGCTGAAGCCGGTGTAGATGTTTCCGGTCTGCGCGATCGTCTGCTCGAAATGGCCGAGCCACGCTTTCATCGCGCCGTAATTGTCGGCGAGCGGGCGGGTGTCGCCGTAGTACCAGTAGAGATCCCAGTTGATCAGCACGAAGCTTGCCGACCAGACCGGATCGTCCACCGCCTTCGCCCCTTCGGTGGAGGGCACGGTCGGGCCGATCGATCCGTCCGCGTTCTGGTCGTCGCGGTGCGTGCGCATCCAGTTCTCGTAGAAGTTCTGCATGTCGAAGTTGGCGATCGCGGAGTCGGCGTTGAGGTGCGCATCCGCGGTGTAGGGCCGTTTCTCGTACATCGGGGTGTCGGTCGGGATCGAGTGCAGATTGTTCAGGATGGTGTTCGATTGCGCGTTCTGATACCGGTTGAGCAGCTGGCTGGAGCTGGTGAAGCCGCCGGTGGCAGTGACCGCCGTGTGCACGCGCTGCCCCTTGACCGACTCCACGGTGACGCCCGCCGGCGCATCGGTCTGGACATAGCGGAAGCCGTCATAGCTGTAGCTGGGCTGGTAGGTCTCCAGACCGTCGCCTTTGAGCGTGTACGAGTACGACTGCAGTCCGGCGTTGTCGACCGTGCCGTCCGGGAGCAGCTTCTCCCCGTAGGTGATCGTCACGACGGCACCGGCCGCCCCACGCAACGCAACGTCTGCCCACCCGGCCGTGGGCTCGCCGAAGTCGTATACCCGTACGCCGTCGGCCGGCGTGGCGGCCTGGGGCGCCGGGAGGCTGCCGGTCACCTTGATCGGCGGGAACGCCTGCGCGCGGAGCGTGCCCGTGGGCGCGGTGACGACCGCTGCGGGCCGCCAGCCGGTGGCGTCGAACCCGGTGGTGTTCCAGCCGGGTTGCTCAAGGCGCGCGTCGTAGGTCTCGCCCATCACCACGGAGTCGGCGCGGGTCGGTCCGTCGGCAGTCTTCCAGCTGCCGTCGCTGCCGACCTGCTGGGTGCTGCCGTCCTGATAGGTGATGTCGAGTTCGAGCTTCAGCTTCGGCTCGCTGTGCCAGGGGGAATCCACCCACTCGTTCCAGTTCGTCATCCCGAAATAGCCGCGTCCGAGACTCACGCCCACCGAGTTGCCGCCGGTCTGCAGGGCTTTGGTCACGTCGTAGGTCGCGTACAGCGCGGTCTTGCCATAACTGGTGAACGCCGGGTCGAGTTCGTGGTCGCCGATCCGGGTTCCGTTGAGGTAGAGCTTGTAGTAGCCGAGACCCGCGATGTAGGCACGCGCGGACTTGATCGACTTGGCGGCGGTGAAGTCCTTGCGCAGCAGCGGTTCCGGCGGACTCGGCGGCGTGACCGAACTGGCCCAGGGGCCGGTGCCGTACTCGGCGACTTTCAGCGCAGCGGGCCAGGCGGTGTCGTCGAAGTCCGGTTGCTGCCAGCCGGTTGCCGCGGCGTCGGCCGATTTCCAGGTGTCGTCGGTGCCGAGGTCGAGCGGGTCACCGGCCGAACCCTCGACGTGGAGCCTGCCGATCAGGCCGGCCGAGCCGGTGGCGGCGTTGGCCGCCTCGATCGCGAGCACGTTGCGGCCGGGATGCAGGGCGGCGGCGATGTCGACGAGAACCGCCTGGCGCCAGGAATCGGCCTTGCGCGGCGAGCTGACCATCTCCTGCCCGTTGACGGAGAGCGTGAAGCTGTCGTCGGCGGAGAGCAGGAACTGGGCCGTGCTGACCCGGTCATCGGCGGGCAGATCGAAGGCACGCCGGAAGTACCGGGTCGCCGCCGGCGCCGATTCGGCGGGGTTGCCTTCGGGATACCAGATCCAATTCGTGCCCTCCAGCGACGGGACTGCCGAGGTCGGGTGTCCGCCGATCCAGTCACCGTGGAACTCACCCGGCGTCAGGAACGCCGTCTCGAACCACGCCGTGGCACTCCACTGCGAGGCCGTGCCTGCGGCGTCCCACACCCGGACCCGCCAGAAGTACCGCGTGCGCGACTGCAGCGGAGGTCCCGCGTACTCGACGTCGAAGGACTGTGCCGAACGCACCTCGCCGCTGTCCCACACGCCCGCTTTTCCGTCCGGGGTGGTCGACACCGCGATCTCGTACGCCGATTGCCCGGCGCCGTTCGCCTGCGCGCCCAACGTCCAGCCGAGCCGCGGCTTGGCCTCATCGACCCCGAGCGGGGTGAGCTGGTGCTCGACCGTCAGACCGCCGGGCTCAAGGGTGCCGGCCCGAGCGGTGCCGCCGTCGTCGACCGGAACCACTCCGAGGACCAACAAGGTCAGGAGTGCCATCACACGCAGAACCACCGTGTCTCCTCTGCTCGGGTACGACTTCTTCGGCCCGGAGGGCAGCTGGCGCGCCACGCAGCCCGGACAACCCGGGCGCGCTCGCGGCCGGGGGCTGCGTCAGCTGATGGATAAAACGTTTCAACCTTCGGTCAAGAAGGTAGATGTCGGACGGCATCCTGGTCAATGGGTGGCAGCATGCACACGGCTCGATGGCATGAACTTGTCCGATGTTGAAACGTTGTCATAGCGCGTCGGCGGGGGTGCTGCGGCAGTGGTGCCCGAGCAGGGCCGGAGCACCGCGGACGAGCCGGGGGAGTCTGCTGTGGACCTCGAGCGGGTCCGGCCGATCGAGCGAGCAGACTGCCCGGATCCACGGCGAATCTGTTGCGCGCTAGCGGATTTCGGCGTTCGAGGCGCCCTGGCGGGTCAACAGCGCGACCAGTTCGGCGGCGAGCTCCTGGCCGATCGGCTCGCGGGTCGCCAGCAGGCGGTACCAGAGTGTGCCGAACACCAGGTCGGTCACCGTGTCGGGAGTGACCCCGGCCGGGAGTTCGCCGCGCTCGCGGGCGCGCTCGACGACCTTGCCGAGCGCGTCGCGGCGACGGAACAGGAAGTCTTCGCAGAACCGCTTGCGGAACCCCGGATCGATCTGCGCCTGCGCCATCAGCGCGCGCAGGGTGTCCGCGACCCGCGATTCCGTGCTCATCTCGTAGGTGTGCTCGAGGAACAGTGCGAGGTCGGCCCCGAACGATCCCTCGTCGGGTTCCGGGGCCCGGATGTCCGCCGTGGTCGCGATCGCGTCGAGCAGGACGTCGGCCTTCGACGGCCACCAGCGATAGATCGTCTGTTTGCCGACGCCGGAGCGCGCCGCGATGCCTTCGATCGTCAGCGCGCCGTAGCCCGCCTCTTCGACCAGTTCGAGCGTCGCGGTGAGGATTGCCAGCCGGCTCTGCTCGCTGCGCTTGCGGCCGGGACGGCACTGGTCGGTCATGGGCAGTGATGATAGCGTCTGTTCTGAAACGAGACGGTTCGGTTCGGAATGGGGAAGTATGGGTATCGCTCTTGTCGCAGGCGGCACATCGGGTGTCGGCCTGGCGACTGCACGGCGGCTGCAGGTCCGGGGTTATGACGTCCACCTCACCGGGCGGGGCAAGGAACGCCTCGACGACGTGGCGGCGAGCGATCCGCAGCTGACCGGGCACCGGGCCGACGGCGGGGACGCGGCGGCGATGGCCGCGCTGGCCGAGTCGCTCGGCACGGTCGACGTGCTGGTGGTGTGCCTGACCGGCGGTGGTGGCATGGGGCCGATCGCCGAGCTCGATCTGGCGACGCTGCGCCGC
The DNA here is from genome assembly GCF_039536925.1 of Amycolatopsis ultiminotia. NCBI lineage: Bacteria > Bacillati > Actinomycetota > Actinomycetes > Pseudonocardiales > Pseudonocardiaceae > Amycolatopsis > Amycolatopsis ultiminotia. Next base: position 715,451 of record NZ_BAAAZN010000001.1, read on the forward strand.
GCCTTCGATGCGAAGTTCTGGACGCACCTCGTCACGGTCAAGGCCGTGCTGCCGCACCTGGCCGTGAACGGATCGATTACGTTGCTCAGCGGGATGACCGCACGGGCCGCGGTGCCGGGCACGGCGGGGATCGGCGCGGTCAATGCGGCGGTGGAAAGCTTGGTCAGGCCGCTGGCCGTGGAACTGGCGCCGCGGCGGGTCAACGCGGTTTCCCCTGGCTTCGTCGACACGCCGTGGTGGGGCAGGTTCCCGCCGGAAGTGCGCGAGGAGCGCTTTGCCAGGACGGCGGCGACGGCTCCGGTGCGGCGCGTGGCAACCGCCGACGACATCGCGGAGGTGGTCGCACTCGCGGCGACCAATGCGAACCTGAGCGGCACGGTGCTGGAAGCCGACGGCGGTGCCCACCTGGTTTCGATGGACTGAGCCCTTCGGGCGGCGGGGCAGCCGCACCGCGTCGCTTTACGGCCGGAGCCCGCGCGGTCGCTGCAGCCGGACCGTCGCGGCGTTCGCGCGGATCAACGGACCGACCGGGGGTCTTGCCCCGGCGTCATCCCGCGTGATCGGTGAGGATTGCGCTCACGATCACTTCGAAGAGGTGGTCGGCGCGGGTTTCGAGGCCGGGCTGGTCGCCGAGCCAGGTGAGCGCCGAGGCGAGGGCGAACAGGTCGGCGCCGTCGAGGTCGGCGCGTGCCAGGTTCGCGTCCTGGGCGCGGCTGAGGAGCCGGGTGCCTGCCGCCCGCATGGTGACGCAGGAGTTGTGCAGCGCGGACTCGGGATCCTCGATCGCTTGCATCATCGAGGTGACCACGCCGCGGTAGTTCGCGGTGCAGGTGACGAAGTCGCGCAGCCACAATCTCAGCGCGTCCCCGGGTGGGCTGGTGCTCTCGACCTCGGCTGCCCGCGCGGTCAGTTCGTCGAAGTTCGTGCGGAGCAGGGCTTCGAGCAATGCCTCCCGTGCCGGGAAATGCCGCAGCAGTGTGGCCAGTCCGACCCCGGCCTGGCGGGCGATGTCCCGCATCGACGCGTCCACGCCCTGTTCGGTGATGACGGCGCCGGCGACGGCCAGCAGGCGGTCGTGGTTGGCCCGCGCGTCCGCCCTCATCTGCCCTCCCTTGCGTATCCGGATCACTGACCCATATAATCGGATCAGTGGTTCGGAAAAACGGACCTCTGATTCGGTTAGTTTACCCGGTGAGCGACGCAGGAGAACACTGTGCCGACAGAGAAGATGAACGCGGTCCGGTTCCACGGATTCGGCGGACCTGGCGTACTGCGGTACGAGGAGGCGCCCGTTCCCGAGCCGGAGCCGGGCGAGGTGCTCGTGCGCGTGCACGCGGTCGGCCTCAACCCTCCTGACTGGTATGCGCGGGAGGGGATGCCCGACGTACCTCCGGAGATGAGGCCGCCGTTCGATCTTCCGCTGATCCCGGGGACCGATGTCTCCGGCGTGGTGGCAGCTGTCGCCGCCGACGTCGACAGCTTCGCGGTCGGAGACGAAGTGTTCGGCCTCTTGCGTTTTCCCGTCGTCATGCAGGCAGGCGCGTATGCCGAGTTCGTCACGGCGCCCGCGTCGGACCTGGCCCGCACACCGGCCGGGGTCGACCACGAGCACGCTGCCGCACTGGCCATGTCGGGGTTGACGGCGTGGCAGTTCCTGATCGAGCTCGGGCACGACTTCCCTTCGCCCTTCCAGGAAGCCCAGCACCGGCCGATGCCGCTCGACAGCGGGAGCACGGTACTGGTCAACGGTGCGGCCGGTGGCGTGGGGCATCTCGCTCTCCAGCTGGCCAAGTGGCAGGGTGCCCGCGTCATCGCGGTGGCCTCCGGTGCGCACGAAAAGTTCCTGCGCGGCCTCGGTGCCGACGAGTTCATCGACTACACCAGGGAACGGCCCGAGGAACTCGCCCGCGACGTCGATCTCGTACTGGACGCCGTCGGGGGTCCCGACAGCAGGCGTTTCCTGCGCACCATCAAACGCGGCGGATCGCTGTACCCGGCCTATTTCGGCGAATTCGACGACGAGGAGAACGCAGCACTGGGTATCACGGTCACCGCCGCCCAGGTCCGCGCGAACGGTGCGCAGCTCGCCGAAATCGGGCGCCTGCTCGAGAACGGCACGATCCGCGTGGCGATCGACAGCACCTTCCCGCTCAAGGACGCCCAGGCCGCGCACGAGCGCGCCGCGAAAGGGCATATCCAGGGCAAGATCGTGCTCACCGTCGCATGAGCGCGCAGGCTGCTCCCGGCCGGGGAAGTCCCCGCCTTCCGGTGATCAGTCCGGGGAAGGTGGCGCTCGACGCGGCCCAGCAGTTCGCGGTCCGGCAGACGCTCGCCCGGTACGCGTTTGCCCTCGATCAGCAGGACGCGCAGGCGTTGGCGGCTGTTCTGACCGAGGACGCGACGTGGGCGTTCAGGATCGCCGGGCAGAACGACCTCGGGCCGATCGCCGGACGTGCGGCGATCCTGGAGTTCGCGCAGGAGTCGTGGGACGCGGAGACCGCGCAGCACCGGCACAATCTGGTCAACGTCGTTTTCCACAGCGCAGACGCTGAAACGGCGCTGGTGCACGCCTATCTCATGCTGACCTCGAACGCAGGCGGAGGTTCTGGTGTGATCGCGACCGGCTGCTACACCTTCCGGCTCGCACGCAGCGACGGTGCGTGGCGGATCGCGGAACTGTTTCTCGGCACGGACAACGCCTGGTGACGGCCGGCTGTTCCCGGGCAGGCCGATGCGGAAAACTGCCGGACTGCCGGAGGCAACCGCACCTGCACCGATCCGGTCGGCCGGAAAGCGCTCAGCCGGGCGAATAGCTGCTCGCGACTTCGGATGAACAAGTCATTCTGGGCAATCCGGCCGGACGGCCGAACGGATGCGGTGGTTGTTTCCGGGATCTGCGGTGGGCCGGTGAAGATCGAAGTAGCCTGAGCCCCGGTTCGGTGTTTCGGTTTTCGGAAGGCGAAGCAGCAGATGGCAGGTCAGCCTGGTCCGGGTTATCCGGGCGGTGGAGTTCCGGGTCCGCACGGCCGTCCAGGGCATTATCCGCCCCCGGGTGGCCGGCCTTCCGGGCCGCAGTGGCATGCCGGCCCGCCGCCAGGGGCGCAGTGGCACGCCGGGGCGCAATGGCCTGCCGGTGCGCCGTTCCAGCCGGTGTCGCCGCAGGCGCCGCCGCCGCGGAAGAGGCGGCGGCTCTGGCTGAAGCTCGGCCTCCCGCTCGTTCTCGTGGTGGTGCTGGTCGGCGGTTTCGTCGTGTTCCTGTACGGCGAGGCAGGCGGGTTCCGGTCCGCGCAGGAGAAGGACCTGAATTCCGGGTCGGCGACCGATCCGCTGGAGTACGGCGTGAACATCGCCGCCGGGGACACCCACCAGTACGCCACCGACGTGCCGGGCTACACCCCGGGTGCCACGCCGGACGCGGGTCAGCTCGCCGGGGTGGATCCGCGGCAGTTCTACTTCGCGGTCCTCAAACGGCAGGGCATGGTGAAGGTGTCCGAGGTCATCCACGCGAGCTACCTGACCGAAGATCTCTTCCGGAGTACATGGCCGGGCGGCCTCGTGGAACATTCCGTGGTCGACTGGCAGACCCGGAAGTTCATCAAAGAAACGCAGGAAGTCAGCAGTGCGGACGGGAAACTCCAGCACTCGGAGACACTGCGCCGGTGCATCGAGGGCAACCAGGAGGCGCAGTACACCGCGGCGGACCCGGCCTTCGGGTTCCCGGCGAAGTGGGAGACCGAGCCGGAGGACAGTCACTCGTGCAGCCGCCGGATGCAGCCGACCTGGGACGTCGAGAACGTCGGCACCAGTGACGGGGTGATGCCCGGCGGGCTGACCGCGGACGAGCTGGACCGGTACCTGTCCTATGTGGACCATGTGCCCGGACTGCTCGATGTGCGCAAGCCCACGGTTTTCACCGGCACGGACGGAAAACAGTACCTGCGGCTCGACGTGCGCATCGTGCCGCAGGACGGGAAGGTCGAGGACCAGGACCGGCAGGGGGTGGCGTTCCTGAACGCGGGGTTCGCGCAGACCGGGAAGAAGCCGAGCGATTACCCGCTCATCGTCGGTGCCGGCACGAACCAGGGACGGCACTTCCAGTACTACCTCGACCCGCAGACCCTGCTGCCCGCATACTCCGCCGCAGTGGACACCCAGCCGGTCAAACTCGACGGCACGACCGATACCGGCGAAGACCAGAACCTCGTGCGGACGTTGTACGAGTACAAGTATCCGCACCAGCTCGATCCCGCGCGCACCCATTCCGGCGGACCGACCGACGTCGGGTACACCGCGCCGCCGTTCCCGCGTCCGGACCTTCCGGACCGGTAGCGGGAACCGGCCGGGCGGGGCCGCCGGGATCAGTTGCGCGTCCCGACGAGCGGCTCGGCGAGGTCTTCGCCGCCGGCTTCGTCGAGGGTGTGCCGGTGCGATTCGGGAACCAGACGGGTCAGCGCGATGCCGGCCGCGAAACTTGCTGCCGCGACGAGCGTGGCGACCCGTAGTCCTGCCTCGCTGAGCAACCACGGAATCAGCGTGGCGCCGACGACCGCACCGATTTTGGCGATCCCGGAGGAAAGGCCGTGGAAGGTGCTGCGGATCGGGGTGGGAAACGATTCGGCGGCGAGGAGCATCGTCGTGTAGTTCGGGCCGAACGCGACGCCCAGCAGTGAGATGCCGAAGACGGCGACGAAGGGGACGGTCGTGGCGCTCAGTGCGGGAACCAGGCCGATCGCGGACAGCGAGAGCGCACACAGGGCGAGGCCGACGATCTGCTGCAGCCGGCGGGGTATCCGGTCCAGTGCGCCGAGGCCGACCACCGCCCCGATCAGGCTGAAGCAGGAGACGAGGATGGCGTTCAGCGCGGTGTTCGCGACGACGCCGGCGTCCGGATCGATGTTCTTGATCAGCAGTGGCTGGCTGACGTTGTTGCCGTAGACCGCGAGGTTGAAGAAGAACCACACGCCGGCGGTGCCGAGCAGGACCAGCAGAGGCGAGCGGCGCGTTCGCCGCGAACCCGCCGCACTGGCGCGGGCTCCCGCGGTGTCGGCTACCGGGGGAACACTACGGCCGGCGTAGGCCGTCAAATCGTCCATCGCACGCTCGGCGTGGCCGCGATCGGCTGTCCAGCGCGGGGATTCGGGCATGTGGCGGCGCTGGTAGAGGACGAGCAGCGACGGGATGACGCCCAGTCCCAGGATCAGCCGCCACGCCAGGTCGTCCGGCACGCCGGCGGCCAGCACCAGCAGGCTGATCAGATAGGCGCTCACCTGTCCGAATACGTAGAAGATGAACGTGATCCCGACCAGCCGTCCGCGATTGAGCCGGTTGGCGTATTCGGTCATCAGCACACCGCTGGCCGGATAGTCCCCGCCGATGCCGAGGCCGAGGACGAGCCGCCCGATCACGAGCACGGTGAAATTCGGGGCCAGTGCGGAGAGCAGCGCACCGATGATCATCAGCACGGCTTCCAGCCCGTACACCCGGCGGCGCCCGAGGCGGTCGCCCAGCCTGCCGAAGACCATCGCTCCGGCTGCGACGGCGAGCAGGCACGAACTGGTCAGCATCGACGTCTGCCCGCTGCTGAGACGGAACTGCGGCTGAACCAGCAGCACGACCGTGCCGATCACGTTCAGGTCGTAGGAGTCGGTGAAGAAGCCTGCGCCGGCGGTCGCCGCGGCGCGGAGGTGGAACACGCTCAGCCGGGCGTCGTCGAGTGCGCGAGACACGGATTCGCGTGAGATCGGGGTGGTCATCGCTGCTCCGGGGGAACCGAGGGGTGCCGTGACACGGCGGTCGGACGGACGCGCCGCGAACGGCGCCAAGCCACGTCTCATTCCGCTTGGACGCAACTTGTCATGCCAAGTACGGTGCTCATCGGATCTGCCGGATGCAACCAAAATCCTCGTTCGATTGCTGATTTTGTGGCAGCGTTCATCCCGCGTTCAGCTGGACGGCCCCGATGGTTGCGCGAGGTTGCCCTCCACATGTCCGGACAGGTAGAAAGGAGCGCATGACGACGACTCTGCACGGCGCGATCGCCGAGGATCTGCGTGAGCGGATCCGTGACGGCCGACTCGAGGTGGGCGGGCTGGTGCCGTCGGAGTCGGAGCTCTGCGAGCAGTGGAAGACCTCACGTGCGCCGGTACGCCAGGCGCTGGCGACCTTGCGGTCGGAGGGCGTGATCTCGGGCGGGCGCGGCCGGCGCTCGACGGTGAACCCGAACGCGATCGGGCAGCCGTTCGACACCTTGATGTCCTATTCGGCCTGGGTGCGCTCGCTCGGCCGCACGCCCGGCCAGCGGACGCTGGAATTGGCGCTACGGCCGGCGGATACCGCGGCGGCCGCAGTGCTGGACATCGAGGAGGGTGCGCTGGTGGTCCAAGGACTGCGGCTGCGCTTGCTGGACGGCGTGCCGGTGATGCTCGAGCGCGCGACCTATCTCGAAAGTGTCGGCCGCCTGCTCTTCGACTTCGATTCGGACTCTGGATCGCAGTGGGAGTTCCTGCAGGGCCGCGGCGTGGAGTTCGCGGCCGCGTCGCACACCATCGACGCGGTGGCCGCCGACGAGATCGACGCGGCACAGCTGGACGTGTCCGCAGGAACCCCGTTGCTGCGGCAACGGCGGACCGCGCGGGATCCGCACGGTGTCGTCATCGAGCACAACGACGACCGCTACCTCCCGACCGAGATCGCGTTCACGCTCGAGAACGCACCGAACATGCGGACCCCCCTCGTCCGCCGCGCACAACCGGGAGAGAAGGAGCGGGAATGAATCAGTCCACAGTGGACCTTGCAGTGCTCGACATCGCCGGAACCACGGTCGACGAGGGCCTCCGGGTGTACCAGGTCCTGGCGGAGACCGTGCGAGCACACGGTGGTGCACCGAGCGATGCCGACCTCAACCGCTGGCACGGCTCGGCCAAGCACGAGGCGCTGAAGGCGCTGCTGACGGACCCGGCCGGGCACGGGCCGGAGCCGGATCGGCTGGCCGCCGTCGTGGACGATTTCCGCGCCCGGCTGAAGGCGGTGTATGCCGCCCATCCGCCGGTGCCGCTGCCGGGCGTTGTGGAGGCGATCGGCCGGCTCCGGCGGGCAGCCACGAAAGTCGTCCTGAACACCGGCTTCGACCGCGAAATCGTCACGATGCTGCTCGCCGCCCTCGGCTGGGAGGGCGACGCGGTCGTCGACGGCGTGGTCTGTGGTTCCGAGGTTCGGCAGGGGCGCCCCGCGCCGTTCATGATTTTCCGGGCCATGGAGCTGGCCGGAGTCACCGCGCGCTCCCGCGTCCTCGTGGCCGGTGATACGCCGCGTGATCTGCAGGCAGGCGTCAATGCCGGGGCAGGCTACGTCGTCGGGGTGCTGTCCGGCGCGGGGACGGTCGAAGAGCTCGGCGCCGAGACGCACACCCATCTGCTGCCCTCGGTCGCCGACATCCCGCGGCTCGCCGGAATCCCCGACCTGCAGGAGACCCGATGACCCGGGCCGGCGCGCAGCCCCGGGACCCGGCGACGACGGACGGGATCGCACCCGCGGAGACGGTTGCCGCCGTCTGGCGCGGCGGCGACCGGGTGGATCTCGAAGTGTTCCCGGTTCCGCCGCTCGCCGACGGCGAGGTACTGGTGTCGGTCGACCTCGCGACCGTGTGCGGCAGTGACCGGCACACGGTCAGCGGGCGCCGGGTGCAGCCGCGGCCCTCCATCCTGGGGCACGAGACGGTCGGCGCGGTGCTCGCCAAGCGCGGCCGGGTCCGGACCGTCGACGGGCACGAGCTCCGGATCGGCCAGCGGGTGATCTGGTCGGTCACGTTGCCCTGCGGGAACTGCGACCGGTGCCGGGCAGGGATCACCGCCAAGTGCCGGCACCTGCAGAAGGCCGGCCACGAAGCGCTCGGCTCCGGCTGGCCGCTTTCCGGCGGTTACGCCCAACACGTCCTGCTCCCACCGGGGATGCCGATCGCGGCGGTCGGCAGCGGGCTGCCCGACGAACTCGCGGCACCTGCTGCATGCGCCACTGCCACGGTGATGGCGGTCATCGAGCGCGCCGGGGAGCTGCGCGGCCGTCGCGTCGCCGTCATCGGGGCCGGGATGCTGGGCCTCACGGCCGCCGCCGCGACCGCATCCGCAGGCGCCGCAGCGGTGACCGCAATCGACGTCAGCGCCGGACGACGCGTGCTCGCCGAACGGTTCGGCGCCACCCGCGCCGTGGCCGACCTGGCCGATGCCGGGGAAATCGACGCGCTGCTGGAATTCTCCGGCTCCACCGCGGCCCTCCAGCAAGGGTTGCGGCTGCTGGACATCGGAGGCATCGCCGTACTCGCCGGCGCCGTCGCCCCGGACGGGACACTGGAGATCAGCCCCGAATTCATCGTCCGAAGTCACCTTTCCGTTCGAGGCCAGCACAATTACGAGCCCCGCCACCTGGGCGCGGCGTTACGCTTCCTCGAAGAGACCGCACACACGTACCCGTGGGCGGAATTGGTCGCAGCCCCGCGGCCGCTTTCGGAAATCCGCGAGCTTCTGGTGACCACTCCGGGGCCGACGCCGCGGTACTCCGTGGCACCGGCTCGTTGAAGAATGCGTGTGACCGGGTTTGTGTTCGTAGTGGATGGTCGGGTGCGGGCAGCCGGCCGGCCCGGCGAGGAGCAGCAGTGGCGCGTCGAGCCGTCGGCGGCGGCGCTGCCGCGGACGGCCGGTGGACCTGGCCGGGTTCGACTCCGGCCCGCGCAGCCTGCGCGCCAAGGAGCGGGACCCGTCTGACGAGGTTCGCCCGTTCAGGCGAATCACCTTGCTCACGTTCGGCTGTTCCGCGACCAGCCGGCGCGGTGCTTTTCCGCGGCCCGCAAACCGGTCGCATTCCGGAGGGCCCTCGCCGAATTGCCGGTGTCGCCGCTGAATACGGTGCGGCACACCGGAGCCGTGGACCGAGAAACCGGCTTCGCCGAGAAGACCGCGCCGTGGGGTGGCTCCGGCCGGTGCGGTCCGCGACGAGACGGTTGTCCGCCGGACAGAAGATCGCTGAGCGCTTGCCTCCTGGCGTCCGGCCCGCCCAGACTCGGTAGTGGAGCCGGTTCCCGCTGGAACCGGTTGGTCTGTACCAGGCCCCTCTCACCGTTGCTGGAGGTCTCAATGTGGTCTCGTCGTGCATCCCTGCTGGTGGCCGTGGGAGCGGTGGCACTGGCCACGGCTGCTCCTGCGGGTGCGGCTCCTGCTGCTGCGGAGTACGTCGCCATGGGCAGCTCGTTCGCTGCCGGGCCGGGAATCCCGTCGCAGCAGCCGGGCACTCCGCAGGTGTGCGCGCGTTCGGACCACAACTACGCCAGCCTCGTCGCGGGTGACCTCGGGCTGGCGCTGGCCGACCTCAGCTGCAGCGGCGCGACGGTCGCGAACGTGCTGGACACACCGCAGGCGGACCAGCCGCCGCAGGTCGAGGCCGTCGGCCCGGAAACGCGCGTGGTCACCGTGACCATCGGCGGAAACGACGTGAACTACCTCGGCAGCCTGGGCACGTACTCCTGCCTGACCAGCGGCGGTTCCGACTGCGGCAGCGTCGACCAGGACGCGATCAACCGCACCTTCGGCGAACTGCAGGGACGCCTGGAGAACGTGGTGCACGCCGTGCACGACCGGGCTCCCGAGGCGAAGGTCGTGCTCGTCGAGTACCTCACGATCGTGCCTGCCGGCGACGCCTGTGACGGAGTGCCGCTCACCGGCGACCAGCTGACGTTCGAGCGCAGCATCGCCGACCGGCTCGCCGATTTCACCCAGGCCGCCGGGTCGAATGCGGGCGCCACCGTCGTGGACGTCGCGGGCGCGAGCGCCGGGCACGATTCCTGCTCCGGCGAACCGTGGGTGGAGAAGTACGATGTCGCGCCCGGACGCACCTCGTATCACCCGAACGAGGCCGGCATGGCCGCCGTCGCCGACCTGGTGAAGCCCGAGGTCGCCGCTACGGCGTGACCGGCGCCGGATCCGCCGGCCGACTGCGGCCCCGGACGCGCCGGCGAAGGCCCGCTGAACGGCAAGCCCTGTCGTGAAAGGGCTGTCGAGGTGATTCGGCCGGCCGGGTTCCGGTCTGCTGGCTCGTCGGCCGGGTTGCCTGCGGCCGACCGGCTGCCGGGCTGGTCACCGGAAGGCGGGCTGGTCGCCGTCACTCGCTTTCGGTGATGAAATCGGCCAGGGCCGCGGCGACGGCGCCGGGTTGTTCGTCCGGGATGAAGTGTCCTGCGTCCGCCACCACGACTCCGGTGGCGGTGGCGGCCCACGGCCTGAGGGAAGCCGCCATGTCCGGGATGGAGCCGTGGCTGCCGGAAATTCCGAGAACCGGCACGGTCAGGTGTTGTCGTTGCAGGGTCTCGTGGTTTTTCCGCGCCGATTCGGTGGCGTGCCGGTAGTAGGCCAGGGCGGCGCGGAGTCCGCCGTCAGCGGCGAGGGTCGCGGCGTACTGCTCGATTTCGGCGTCGTCGAAGGTGCCGGGGGAGTGGGCCTTGGCCCGCAGAAACCAGCCGACGTAATCGCGTTCGTGGCCTGCGAGCAGTGTTTCGGGCAGGCCGGGCACGACGTGGAAGGCGAAATGCCAGGTCTTCCACGCCTTCCCGGGGTCGGTCGGGACGCTGTCCGGGAGCGTGATGCCCGGGATCCCGGCGTCGAGCAGTGCGACGCCGCGCAGGTGGCGCTCGTACTTCAAGGCGAGGGAGAAAGCGACCCACGCGCCGATGTCGTGGGCGACGAGCCAGTACGCCGAAACTCCGAGCGCCTGCACCGCGGCGTGGACGTGTGCCGCGACCGTGTGCGTGTCGTAGCTGCCCTCCGGGCGTTCGGAGTGCCCTTGGCCCGGCAGGTCGATCGCGATGACGTGGTAGCGATCGGCCAGGGCGGGCATCACCTTCCGCCACGCCCACCAGGTCTGCGGGAACCCGGCGAGCAGAACGACGGCCGGGCCGTCCGGGTGACCGCCCTCGACCGCGTGCAGCCGGACACCGCCCCCGTCTACCCAGCGGCTGGTGAAACCGGTCAGGGCGGGCACGGGCAGGCCGGAGACCGGATTGCCGGGGACACGGGCGGTACTTGCCGGGACAGCCATGGCTTCGCTCCATCGGGGTCGGGTGCCTGCAGCGTATCTATCCTGAACCGATTGGTTCAAGATAGGATGACCAGCACCACAGAGAGAGCAGCAGGGAGGTGCGGGGTGGCCGGCAAGAAGCAGTTCGACCTCGACACGGTGCTCGATGCCGCGATGATCCAGTTCTGGCGGGCCGGTTACGCCGAGACCTCGGTGGACGACCTGTCCCGGGCGACCGGGCTCAACCGCAGCTCCATCTACTCCTCCCTCGGGGACAAGGACGCGCTGTTCCTGCGTTGCCTGGAGCGTTACGCCACGCGTTACGGAGGCAAGTACGACGCTGCGCTGTCCAGTGCGGCCGATCGGCCACTCGCAGCCGTGCGGGCATTTTTCGCGGTCACCCTGGACCGCATTGCGGACCCCGAGCTGCCCGACGGATGCCTGGTGGCTCAATCCGCGATGGCAATACCGGTCTTGAGTTCGGCGGTTGCCGCGCGCGCCCAAGAAGCCGTCGGTTTCCAGCGAACCCGACTGCGTGCCGCGCTGAAGGCCGGCGGATTGCGCGACGAGACGGCCGAGGCTTTCGCCATGCACAGTGCGGCCGTGAACCAGTCCCTTGCCGTCATGAGCAGAACCGGGGCGAGTGCCGAGCAATTGCGCGCGGTCGTCGAGGTAACCCTCGACGCGCTTGCGCGCACTCTCAACCTTGGCAATCGGGGCGAGTAGCCGGGCGGGAGTCCGCCCGAGCGCCGATGTCTTGCGCCCTCCGGGCGGGCGGGGTTTCCGTTCAGCGTGGGGGTACTGCTCGCCAACGGTGGTGAATGTGGCCGGCTGAGCGGGTCCGCGATCCGCGCCGACTGAACCAGCGGATCAGCTTGCGGATCGCCAGTCGTGCCGGCGGCACGCCCGTCCCGCGGGCAGGCCCGTGGTTTCCGTGCCGGGTCCGCCAGCACCGCAGCGGCACCGGGCGGCCGAAGGGCTTGACCGGTGCCGCTCGTTGCACGGGGTTCGGTCCGGTCAGTCGCCCGAGGGCCAGGACGGTCCGGGGATCGCGCGCCGCAGCGCGGGTGCCACCTCGGACTGGAAGAGTTCCAGCGCGGCGCGGTGCTCGCCGGGCGTGCGGCCGTCGCGGTCGGCGGAGAGGTGGACGACCTGGTGGCCGAACTGCTCGTGGTAGCGCAGCACCTTCTCGATGATCTGCTCCGGGCTGCCGATCAACGCGGAGCTGCGCTCGGCGAAGTCCTCCAGGGTCGGGAAAACCGGTTCCAGGCCGAGTTTCCGCTGGAATTCGAGCCGGGCCCGGAAAAACGGCCGGTAGGTGGCGAGGGCGTCCTGGGAGCGGCGCGCGACGTGGAACCCGGCCGTTCCGGCGCCGACCACCGCGTCGGCGGGGTCGTGGCCGTGCACGGCCCATCGTTCGCGGTAGTGCCGGATCAGCTCGGCGTACGGTTCGATCGGGTTGGTCACGTTCGCGGAGAACAGCGGATCCCCGTGTTGCGCGGCCAGTTCGACGGATTCGCGGCTGGTGGCGCTGCCGTGCCAGATCCGGATCGGCTGTTGCAGCGGGCGCGGCCAGGTCTGCGCGTCGGTCAGCGACGGCCGGAACCGGCCGGACCAGGTGACCCGGTCGGCCCGCCAGAGTTCGCGGAACAGTTCGTAGCCTTCGGCGTTGCGCGCCCACTGGTCCTCGGGCGTGACGTGGAACAGCTCGCGCTGGGCGGAGCCGTTGCCCTTGCCGATGATCAGCTCGAGCCTGCCGCCGGAGAGGTTGTCCAGGGTGGAGTAGTCCTCGAACGCGCGCACCGGGTCCAGCAGGCTGAGCGTGGTGACCGCGGTGAACAGCCGGATGCGGCGGGTCCTCGCCGCGATGTGGCTCAGCACCACCGGCGGGGACGAGGAGAGGAAGGGGCGTTCGTGCCGTTCCCCGACGCCGTAGCCGTCGAATCCCAGTTCTTCGGCGAGTTCGGCGTTCTCGACGACCTCCCGCAGCCGGTCGGCGGTGCCGGCGAGTGCGCCGGTCTGCGGGTCGGGGGCGTGCGTGATGAGCGTGATCAGCAGGAATCTCACGCCAGCTCCAGGTGCTCGCGCAGGGTGGCACCCGAGTAGGCGGTGCGGTAGACGCCGCGCTCCTGCAGCTGCGGGACGAGCCGGTCCACGACGTCGTCGATGGTGCCGGGCACGAGGTGCGGACTGAGGTTGAACCCGTCGACGACGCGGTCCCGGGCGTAGCGGGCCCATTCGTCGGCGACCTGACCGGGCGTGCCGATGAACGAGTGGTGCCGTGGCTGGACCTCCAGCACCAGTTCGTGGATCGAAAGGCCTTTCGTCTCGGCCAGGTCCCGCCACTGCCGGATGCGTTCGAGCTTGCCGGTGCGGTGCTCGATCGAGATCGTGCCGCGGGACGGGTCCAGCTCGCCCTCGACGGGTTCGATGTCCGGCAGCGGGCCGTGCGGGTCGTAGGCCGACAGGTCCTGGCCCCAATATTGTTCGAGGAACGCGATCGCGCGCTGCGGGTTGATCTGGCGGCGCCGGATCTCCTCGGCGCGTTCGGCGGCCTCGGCGGGGGTGTCGCCGAGGACGACCGACGTACCGGGCAGGATGCGCACCGAGTCGGCGGAACGGCCGTGGCGTGCCAGCCGCTCCCGCAGATCGGCCGCGTACGCGGCGGCCTTGTCGTACGCGCCGTTCGCGGAGAAGACCACATCGGCGTGCCGTGCGGCGAGTTCCCGGCCGCCGGCGGAGTCGCCTGCCTGGAACAGCACCGGACGGCCCTGCGCGCTCGCCGGGACGGTCGGCTCGGCGCGCAGCCGCACCAGATCGGTGTCCGCCTCGACCGGCCCGTTGCCCGCCCACAACGCCTTCGCCGCTTCCACGAACTGCGTCGCGCGTTCGTAGCGGCGCTCGTGCTCCAGCCAGCCGCCGTGCCGGAAGTTGGCGCCGGTCCAGGCGTTGTCCGTGGTGACGATGTTCCAGCCGGCCCGTCCGCCGGAGACGAAATCGAGTGAGGCCAGCCGCCGCGCCAGGTCGGCCGGGTAGTTGTACGTGGTGTTCTGCGTTGCGACGAGCCCGATCTTCGTGGTGGCCCCGGCCAGCGCGCTCAGCTGCGTGATCGCGTCCGGCCGGCCGGCCACGTCGAGTGCGTGCACGCGGCCGCGGTTTTCCCGCACCCGCAGGCCTTCGCCGAGGAAAAACGCGTCGAAGAGCCCGCGTTCGAGCGTGCGGGCCACGGACACGTAGGTCTCGATCTCGGTGTGCGGTGCGTTGGCCGGGTCGTCCCACAGGAACTGCGATCCGACACCGGTGTAGAAGACCCCGAGGTGCAGCTGTGCGGTCATGCGATTCCCTTCGACGCTGCGGCGAACCGGTTCTCGGGGCGGGCGAGCCCCAGCGTGCTGCGAAGCGTGACTCCCGGCTCCGGCGGTGCGTGCAGACCCAGCCGGTGCAGCTCCGGCAGTACCTCGCGGCCGAGGAGCGGCAGGTCCGCCGCCGGGACCGCGGGGTGCAGGCGCACCCCGTCGAGGTCGGCGGAGAGCTCGCCGAGCAACTCCGCCAGACCGGCGGCGGAGCCGGTGTAACGCGCCCGTCCGTTGGCCGGCCGGTCGGCCGGTGCACCGGGTACGAGCAGGACCTCCAGTTCGCCGAACACCAGGGGAGCACCGGACCCGGCGGCCTGGCGAGCCCGCAGCCGCAGATCCTCGGCATCGGTGCCGCCGACGAGCACGATGTCCGGCCGGACGACCTCGGCGAGGTCTTCCGCGGCGAGCACGACCAGGCTGCCCTGCGGCGGCCGTGGGGTGATCAACGGGCCCTTGACCGAAAACGTCTCGCCGGTGAAGTCCACGTGGTGGACCTTGTCCGGGTCCAGGTAGCGGCCGGTCGCGACGTCGGCGATGACCGCGTCGTCCTCCCACGAATCCCACAGCCGGCGGATCGTCTCCACGACGTCGGCGACTTCCCGGCGATGGTCCTCCGGCCGGGGGCGGCCGACCGTCGCGAGTGCTTCGGCGGTGTCGGCGGCGCCGACGAGCCATGCCGCGCGTCCGTGCGTGGCATGGTCGAGGCTCGCCAATTGGGCGGCGAGGTGGAACGGTTCGGCGGTCAGCACGTGCGAGACCGGCGCCAATCCGATGCGCACGGTCCGGGTCGCCGCGTAGGCGGCGCGCACCGTGGCGTCGATCCGGAACCCGCCGCCGGGCGGCACCGGCGCGTCGTCGAAAGTGGCGAACGTGAAGCCGGCCCGCTCGGCGCCGGTGACGGCCTCCGCCAGGATCCGCGGGTCCGTCCGCGCGGCTTCGGTGTGTGCCCCGTCGAGCTCGACCGCGATGTGCAGGGTCCTGCGGGGCTGGGGTGAACTCATGCGGGTACCGCCCTCGGCTCGTTTCTGCCAGGGGTAGTCGCTGCCGGCGGTGCTCCGCACCGGTGCTCAGGATGTGGGCGGCCGGACGCTGTTGTTCGCCGGGCCCGGCAGTCCGGACGGTCAAGAAAAATCCGACATTGTCCCACGTATTGGGCGTTCCGTGGCGGCGCTGTCCCGGCGGCGCCGGCGCCCCTACAGTCCAGCGGTCATGAGTTCCGATTCGAAGCCGAAGGGCACGGTGCGGATCAGCGCCGACTGGGCGGCAGTACTCGTCGCCGCCGTGCTGGTGGCGTTGGCCGCGTTCGGTGTGCTGCCGTCGATCCCGTTTCTCGTCTCATGACCACCGGCGTGCTCGAAGACCGGCGTGGGGTGGACGCGATCCCGGTCGTGCGCTACCTGCCGGGACTGCTGCTGCTCGCCGCGGTGGGCGTGATCGGGACACTGGCGCAGAACGGGGTGCGCAGCATCGGCGAGGCCACCGGGACCGCGTTGCCCGATCTCGAGTACGTGCTGTGGGCGATCATCCTCGGGCTGATCATCCGCAACACCGTGGGCATCCCGGCGCTGTTCCGGGCGGGAGTGGGCACCTACGAGTTCTGGCTCAAGACCGGCATCGTGCTGCTCGGCGCCCGGTTCGTACTGGGCGACCTGGCCAAGCTCGGCGGTTTCAGCCTCGGCCTGATCCTGGTCGACATGGCCGTGGCGACCACGGTGATCCTCTTGGTGGGCAAGGCTTTCCGGCTCGGTGGCAAACTGTCTTCGCTGCTGGCCATCGGCACTTCGATCTGCGGTGTCTCGGCGATCATCGCGGGCCGCGGTTCGATCGACGCCGACGACGAGGACTCCGGCTACGCCATCGCGGCGATCCTGGCACTGGGCGCGGTCGCGTTGTTCACGTTCCCGATGATCGGGCACGCACTGCAGCTGTCCGACACGGAATTCGGGCTGTGGGCAGGCCTTGCCGTGGACAACACCGCCGAGACGACGGCGACCGGCGCGGCATACTCCCCGCACGCGCAAGACGTCGCGGTCGCGGTGAAGAGCACCCGGAACGCGTTGATCGGGCTCGTCGTGCTCGGCTACGCGGCCTACTGGTCGACCCGGGGAGGCAAGGCCGTGGCCGGCGGACTGAAGGGACGTGCCGGCTTCGTGTGGCGCACGTTCCCGAAGTTCGTGCTGGGCTTCATCGCGGTCTCCGCACTGGCCACCGCACACGTGTTCGGCAAGGCCGACGTCAGCAGTCTCGGCAACCTCTCCAAATGGGCGTTCCTGCTGTGCTTCGCCGGCGTCGGGCTGAACTTCGACCTCCGGCAGATGGCGCGCAGCGGCCTGCGCCCCCTGGTCGTGGCCGCACTCGGCCTGGTCGTGGTCGCGGCGTGCTCGCTAGGACTGGTCCTGCTGACCTCGCAGTGGATCAGCTTCTGACCCGGTTCCGGCGATGGCCGCAATGCGCGCGTACGAAGGCACATGGCCTGCCGGGCAACCGGGTCTGGGGGCGGGCGGCCGCCTCACCTGCGTGCGGGGGATGATCGCCGGATGACACGTTCCGGTGTGCCGGCGGGAGGACGAGCATGACCATCTTCGGGATCGGGCTCGACACCGGATTCAACGGCGCCGACGCAGGCATCCACGACCCGGCAGTACTGCTGTCCCAGGCGCGGAACGCGGACCGCGACGGGCTGGACGTGGTCACGATGACCGACCATCCCTACCGGGCCGAGCAGTTCGATGCCTACGCCGCGCTCGGGTACCTGCTCGGTGCGACGACCCACGTCACCGGCGTGGTCACAGTGACCAACCTGCCGTGCCGGCCGGCGCCGATGCTGGCCAGGACCGTCAGCGCATTGTCCGAGCTGTCCGGCGGGCGGATCGCGCTCGGCGCGGGCGCGGGGGTTTTCTGGGACCAGATCGTCCGGCTCGGTGTCGAACCCCGCACACCCGGCGCGGCCGTCCGGTTGCTCGACGAGTCGTTGCGGCTGATCAAGCTGCTCACCGGAGGCGGCGAGCCGGTGACCTTCCACGGCGAGTTCCACCGGGTCGACGGTCTGGTCCCGGCATCGGTCCCGTGCCCGCCGATCTGGAGCGGATCGATGGGACCGAAGTCGCTGGCGGTCACCGGCAGGCTCGCCGACGCGTGGTTGCCCGCGGGTGCGCAGGACTGGCGAAGCGAACTGGTCGCCACCTCGAGGAAGGTCATCGACAAGGCGGCGCACGACGCGGGACGTGATCCGGCGGCCATATCGACCATCTACAACGTGTTCGGCCGCATCACGGATGCTCCGCTCGCGACACGCGCGGTGGACGGCAGCCGTGCGGGCGGCTCGGCCGACGAACTCCTGACATCGGTTCGTGGGCAGCTGGCGAGCACCGCCCCGGCCACCCGCAATCCGGACGGCACGTGGGCGGGCGGATCGGTGCGGCAATGGGTCGACGAACTGACCACCGCGGTCGACGACTTCGGCGCAGGCGGGTTCGTGTTCTTCCCGATCGCCGAGACGCTGCAGGACGCGGAGCGGGCCCGTGCCCGATGGGCGCGCGAGATCGTGCCCGCCGTACGTGCCGCGACCAGATGACAGTTCTTCCCGGCTCCCGGCAGGTGGAGTCGTTGCTGCCGGGGTCGGGCCGGGTCGGTGGCGGGATCTGCCCGCGCGCTACGGGGTGTGGCGGGCCGTGCATGGACGATTGTGGTTGTGGTCCGTGGATGGCACCTGGCAGAAGGTTCTCGACGAGGTCATCGTCCGGGACGGCTCGGTCGGTGATGTGGGGCGGATCGTGAGCGTTGATTCCAGCGTGATCCGGGCTCACCCGCATGCTGGTCCATCGAGTCGGTCCTGGTCGGCCAGGCTGCCGACCTGCTGCAGTGCTTGTGGATAGGTCTGCTCACCTCCGTCGACCCGGCAAGTACCAGGGGAGCGACACGTCACGTTCGTCAGTCCCGGGTGTGACGACCGGATCGCCTGCCGCACCGCGAAAGGCTCACGCAGGACTCGCCCGCCGGTCTTCGACCGCGACCGATACCAACAGCGCAACGTGGTCGAACGCTGCGTCAACCGGCTCAAGCAGTTCCGCGACATGGACACCCGCGAGGCGCCGCCTACTAGCAAGCCGGACTCACCATCCTCCGGCTCCGCTGGCTTACAGGACAGGCCCTAAGCGGGCCGCGCCGCGGTGGTGGCCTCCAGCCAGGGGACGATCGCGGCGACGAAGCCGTCGGGGTTGGTCATCGGGCGGCCGTTCATGGTGGCGACCAGGTGACCGACACCGAACAGCGCGTCCCAGGTGCGGGCGCGGCGGTAGGTGTCGCCGGAAACCGCGCGGCGGACGTTGTCCCAGCCGTGCCAGGCCATCAGGGCGGCGTCGATGGCAGGGTCGGCGGGCATGGCCAGGTCCCAGTCGAGGATGCCGACCAGCTTGCCCTCCGCCGACCAGTGCACGTTGGAACCGCCGAGATCACCGTGCACCAGTGCGTCCGGCACGGGCTCCATGGCCAGGACGGCGTCCAGGCGCCGCTGTCCCTCGGACTGCCAGCGCGCGGGCAGCCGGGGCAGGACCTCCTCGGCGACGACCGTTGACCACGACGGACCCTGCGTCCGGCCGTCCACCGCCGCCAGCAGCGAATCGTCCAGTGGCACGGAGCGCACGGCCGCCAGCACCTCGGCCACCAGCGCCGGGTCGCCGACCCCCTCGGGCAAGGCGGCACCGTCGATCCACGACACCGCAACGGCGGCCCGGTCACCGAACATGGTCACGGGCGTGAGCGGCTCCGGAACCCGGAACGGCAAGCCGGCGGAAGCCAGCTGCCGCAACACCTCCACCCGGCGGGGCATCGACGCGGCGGCGAGCGGCCGCTTGCTGACCCGGACCGCCGCGAAGCCCGGGATCAGCAGCACATGGTGGACGTTGCCGTCGGCTGCGACGAAGGCGTCGTCCAGCCGCACGCCGGGCAGCAGCGCAGAGGCGATCGCGAGCAAGTCCGGGGCGGCTTCGTGCATGCCCGGAACGTACCCCGGATCGATACCGCCTCTGCGTTG
Organism: Amycolatopsis ultiminotia; assembly: GCF_039536925.1. Taxonomy (NCBI): domain Bacteria; kingdom Bacillati; phylum Actinomycetota; class Actinomycetes; order Pseudonocardiales; family Pseudonocardiaceae; genus Amycolatopsis; species Amycolatopsis ultiminotia. The sequence continues at coordinate 734,897 of NZ_BAAAZN010000001.1, forward strand.
CCGATCGTTCGGCACGAAGAGCAGATTCGCGACGGAGAAGTACCGCAGCACACCGGTGAATCCGGCCGGCAGCACGTCGAACCCAATGCTGAATCGCTGCACGAGCCCGCGTCTGCCGGGGCGCGAAGTGCAGGTGGTCCCGCCGAAGACCGGACTCGACGTCCAGGGGCCGTCGACGTGTTCCGCTGCGCCGCGCACGCCTTCGCCGAGGCCGGTTCGGCCGAGTACGTGCGACCACATTTCGGTCGTGCGGCACCGTTCGGTGCGGTGCGGCTCCCGCTCGGTGGGCAGATGCGGCCGGTCGTGGCAAACGTCTTCCGTTGGGAATCCGGTGCGGTTAGCGTGGGCCGGGTTACGCACAGTGAGTTCGTGCCGGCGTCGCTGCTGCCACGGTGCCGGCACGCAAGCCGCCGATCGACAAGTGGGAGTTTCGATGCCGCGCCCGTACGCCAGTGGAGTCGTCGCCGCGCATGCCGACAAGGTCTGGGCCCAGCTCCGGGCCTTCGGCGGTGCGTCCGCCTTCCTGTCCGCGATCAGCCACAGTGAGCTCGTCGAGGGTCTCGAAGGACAGGTCGGAGCCGTCCGGCGGCTGACCCTCGAGGCGGGCGGCGACCCGTTCGACGAACGGCTCCTCGCGCTCGACGACGCCGGTCGCACGCTCACCTACACCTTCACCGGGGCGAATCCGTTCGGCGTGCGCCGCTACGTTTCGACGGTCCGGGTCAGCCCGGTCACCGATACCGGCGAGTCGTTCGTCGAGTGGTGGGGCGAGTACGACGCCGACGCGGGCCAGGAGGAAGAGCTCGACCGCACCTTCGCCCAGGGTGTGTACGGCAGCGGCATCGCCGGGCTGCGCAAGATTCTCGCCTAGTACGCCTCGCCGGAGGCCGGACACGAATTCACCGAACGGAGTTGCGCACATGGCTTTCCCCGGCCTGCAGCACGTCGCCATCACGGTTTCGGACCTGAACCGCAGCACCGAGTGGTACAGCCGGCTCTTCGACGCCGAACCCGCGCTCGACGAGGACGAAGAGAGCGGCGATTTCCACCACACGGTCTTCGCACTGGACGGCGGAATGCTCTTCGGCCTGCACACCCACCCCGGCCGTGACGCGAAAGACCGCTTCGTCGAGACCCGCACCGGCCTCGACCACGTGGGCTTCGCGCTTTCCGGCACCACGGAACTCGAGCAGTGGCGCGATCGCCTCGACGAGCTCGGCATCGCCCACGGCGGCATCAAGAAGGCGCATTACGGTTCCGGCGTGTCGTTTCGCGACCCCGACAACATCGCGCTCGAGTTCTTCATCGCGCCGGGAACCTGACCGGGCCCCCCGCCGGCCGCTGCCCCCTGGTGCAGACGAACTCGTAGAACCAGGCGCGGAACCGGGGGTCGCGCATCAGGTGGTGGTAAGCGCGCAGGTCCTCGGCAGTGAGGCCATCACGCAGCGCGAGGTCTTCGACCTGCCGCACGAGGTTGCTGGACAGCAGGGCCGCGGCGCTGCCGCCCTGCGCCGTGGGCGTGAAGCTGCGGGCTTCGATGTTCACCAGCCCGGCTTCCCGCATCCGTGCGTCCACCTCGTGTGCCCAGGTGAAGGACACCGCACCGGCACGGGCAGCGGCCGCGTGCGCGGTCTGCTGCACGCGGTGGAACAGCGCTTCCTCGGCGGAACCCGGTGTGCTGACCACCCGGGTCTGCGGCCCGAGGTATTCGCCGATCACCAGCCAGCCGCCCGGCACCAGCCGATCGGCGAGCATGGCGAGCAGTTCGGCGCGCCGGGAAAGGTGCATCAGCACCAGCCGGACGTGGATCAGGTCGAAGCGGTCCCGGCCGGGCACGCCGTCGGTGATGTCGTGGCGCAGTACTTCGACCCGCGGTGACCCGGTGAGGTGGGTGGTGTCGACGTCCACGGCGAGGACGTCGGCGCCGCGCCCGGCGAGCCATCTGCTGATCGAGCCGCCGCCCGCGCCGACGTCCAGGCAGCGCATGCCGGAGCGCACCCCCGCGGAGTCCAGGCATGCGGTCGTCTGCGGGTCGAGCAGCTGCTGGAGGTACCCGAAGTGTTCGCCGGCGAGTTCCTCGGTGTCGCCCAGCACGTATTCCCGCGTGTCTTCGGTGGTCATGGTTGCTCCCCCTGCTGTGGTGCCGATCGGCCGATCCTCGGCTACCGGGCTTTCGCGGCGCTTTCACCGATCGCGACCGTTTCGTCCGGCCCTGCGGTACCGTCGGGGGCTGTGCGCAGTGGGGACGCCGGGTGAGATTCGAGGTCCTCGGGCCGGTGCGGGTCCGGGTGGCCGGCGCGGACGTGCCGATCGGCGGGCGGCTGCGGCGGCGGCTGCTGGCCATGCTGCTCGCGCACCCCGATGAACCGGTGCCCGCCGAGACACTGCAGGAGACCCTGTGGGGCACCCGCGCCGGAGCACAACGTCTGCAGCTGCAGGTGCACCGGCTGCGCGCAGTGCTGGGCGACGAAGCGGGGCTGCTGTCCCACGGCCCCGGCGGATACCGGCTGCGAGTGCGGCCCGGCGAACTGGACTCGGTTGTGTTCGAGCACCTCGTCGCCGAGGCGGGTGAAATCAGCGAGCCCGATCGGTGCGCGCAGCTGCTGGACGAGGCCCTGCGGCTCTGGCACGGCACCCCGTATCAGGACGTGGACATTCCGGCGCTGGCCGGGGAGATCGAGCGGCTGTCCGAGTGCAGGCTGCTCGCCGTCGAGGAGTTCTACCGCGCGCAGCTGCGCCGGGGACGGCACGCCGAGGCGGTCGGCGGGCTCGCCGATCTGGTCCGTGCCCACCCGTTGCGGGAGCGGCTGCACGGACTCCTGATGGTGGCGCTGCACCACGCGGGCAGGCCGGGCGACGCGCTGGAGGTGTACCGGTCGGCGCGGGCGGTGATCGTCGCCGAACTCGGCATCGAACCGAGCAGCTACTTGCGCGCCCTGCAAGAGCAGGTGCTCGCGGGCGAGGCGGTCGAGCCCGACGGACCAGCGCACCGAAGCGTGGTGCCCGCCCAGCTGCCCCTTGCCGCGTCCGGATTCGTCGGCCGGGCCGCCGAGCTGGCCCGGCTGGACGGCTACGGCGCGGCCGGGGGACGCTTCCGCCCCGTCGCCGTCGTCGGAACGGCAGGCGTGGGCAAGACCGCGCTCGTCGTCGGCTGGAGCCACCGGGTACGGCACCGGTTCCCGGACGGACAGCTCTACCTCGACCTGCGGGGCTACGGTCCGGACGCACCGGTGCCCGCGGCCGAGGCGCTCGCCGTCTTCCTGCGGGCGCTGGGCGTCGACCCGTCCGCCATCCCGCCCGACGGTGCGGAACGCGCGGCCCGGCTCCGCACCTTGGTGCACGACAAGCGAATCCTGTTCGTGCTGGACAACGCCCGCGACGCCGGACAGGTGCGTCCCCTGCTGCCGGGGACACCGACCTGCCTCGCCGTGATCACCAGCCGGGACGCGTTGTCCGGGTTGACCGTGTGCGAGGGCGTGGATCGGCTCCCGCTGGACAGGCTCAGCGTCGAGGAGGCCGGCACCCTGCTCGCCGGCCAGCTCCCGGACCACGATGCCGGTGAGCTGCGGGCGCTGGTGCGCCGCTGCGCCCGGTTGCCGCTGGCGCTGCGGATCGCCGCCGAGCGGCTGCGCGCCCATCCGGCGCTCGCCGACCTCTTAGCGGAGCTGGACGACGAGCAGGCGCGGCTGGACGCGCTGGAGACCGGTGACGATCCGCATACGTCGGTCCGCGCGGTGCTCGCCGCGTCCTACCGCCATCTCGACCCGGCAGCCGCGCACCTGTTCCGGCTGCTCGGCCTGCACCCCGGCAGCATGGCCGACCTGCGCGCGATCGCCGCGTTGCACGGCGACGAGGAACCGAGGCAGCTGCGCCGCCGGATCGAGCTGCTGGTCCGGGCGCATCTCGTCGAGGTCACCGCCGACCACCGCTACCGGCTGCACGATCTGTTGTGGAGCTACGCCGCCGAACTCGCTGCCGCCGATCCTCCCGAGAACCGGCGGGCCGCCTTCGGGCGGTTGCTGGACCACTATCTGGGCACTGCGGCGGCGGCCGCGCGGTTCATCGCCGCGCACGAGTTCGGCGGGCAGCTGCCCGTCACCTGGGCACCACGGACGTACGAGGCGGCCCTTTCCTGGCTGGACACCGAGCGCGCGAACCTCGTGCGGGTCGCGGCGGCCGCGGCCGAGCACGGGTTCGCCGGAAAGGTCGCCGACTTCGCCCGGGTGCTGTTCGCCTACCTCGACCTCGGGTGGCACCTCGACGAGGCGCGCGAGCTGTACCGCATCCTGCAGACCGTCGCCGGAAACCCCGTCGAGCAGGGACTGGCCGCACGCGGGCTGGGCCTGGTCGCATTCCGGGAGGGCCGTCTCGTCGAGTCCGAGCGCTGTTTCCGGGACGCACTGGCGTATCACGAACGAGCAGGTCAACCGGCTCCGCTCGGGTTGACGCTGAACTGCGCCGGGATCGCCGCCGGGTTCTCCGGCCGCGTCGACGACGCGATCGGGCACCTGCGTCGTTCCCTTGGCCTGTACCGCGAACACGGCCCCCGCCCGCCGATGCACCGGCCGCTGGTCAACCTGGGGCTGCTCTGCCGGCGCACCGGCAGGTTCGAAGAGGCCGGCGCCTGCCTGCGCGAGGCGCTCACCGTCGCCGAGGAGAACGACCACCGGCCGGGCATCGCGCAGGCGCTCTACGGCCTGGCCTGCCTGTGCCGCGACACCGGGCAGTACGACAAGGCGCTCGGACACGGCTACCGTGCGGTCGAGATCGCCCGCCTCGGCGGGTTCCGGTTCCTCGAAGGGCTGGCCCTCAACCGGCTCGGCACGGTGCACCGCGGACTGCACGACCAGGACCAGGCGGCGGGTTGCCACCACGAGGCACTGCTGCTGGCAAGAGCAACGGCCAATCCGCACCTCGAAGTCATCTCGCTGAACGGGCTCGCCAGAACGCATGCCGCACGCGGTGCCGCCGCCGAAGCGGCTGCCGGTTACGCCGAAGTCCTGCAGCGCACCGAAAACGGCGAGTTCGGCTATGAACGGGCGTGCGCCCACGAAGGCCTCGGCGACCTGCATCACCACACAGGCGATCAGGACGCCGCAGCCCGGCACTGGAACTGTGCCCGGGACCTCTACCACAGCCTCGACTCGACCGGGGCCGATCGCGTCCGGTGCAAGCTCGCTGCCCGCGACGGTTGACTCCCGCTGCCGGGTCCGGATCGACGGTGCCGAAACGCACTGATGCGGGGTGGCACACCGAGGGCGAACCGGCCGCCTCCCACTGATCTGACGACACCGCCGCACTGCGATGGGCATCCCCTGAAACACAGTCGTCATCCGCGCGGTCGCCGGCGGAAACGCGGCATTCGTAGTGTCCGCGCGGTGAAGGCAGCTCGGTGTGCGCAGGTGGATGCGCTGCGGGGCGGTGGCGCGGTTCCCTGCGGTGCCACCGGAACGGCATTCGCCGCCGGCCGGCGCATCCGCCGTGTCCGCGCGTGGTCGGCGACGGCCCTGCACTCCGGCACCTTCGGTCCCCTTTCCCCGTCCCGAGGAGCGCACCGCCATGACCGTCGACGACGTCGCAGTACGCACCGAGGAATCGGCGCTCGGAGCGTCGAAGGAAACGCTCGAGGACTACACGCTGCGATTCGCGCCGCGCACCTACCGGCGCTGGACGCCTGCGGTCGTCGGTGCGTCCGCGCTGGGCGGGATCGCCTATCTGGCCGACTTCTCCATCGGCGCCGGGATCGGCCTGTCGCACGGCACCGCGAACGCGTTGCTGGCGATCGGGGTCGCGGCGATCGTCATCTTCGTGACCGGTTTCCCGCTTGCGTACTACGGCGCCCGGTACAACCTCGACCTCGACCTGATCACCCGTGGTTCCGGGTTCGGCTACTACGGGTCGGTGCTGACCAGCGTCATCTTCGCCAGTTTCACGTTCATCTTCTTCGCCACCGAAGGCTCGATCATGGCGCAGGGCCTGCGCTACGCCGTGGGCCTGCCAGTGTGGCTGGGGTATCTGGTGTCCACAGTGGTCATCATCCCGCTGGTGGTGTACGGCATGAAGGCGCTGGCGAAACTGCAGTCCTGGACGAATCCGTTGTGGCTGGTGCTGATGGTCGCGCCGTTGGTGTTCCTGATCGTGCAGGACCCGGATTCCGTGCAGCGATGGCTGTCGTATGAAGGCACGTCCGGTTCCGGGGTGAGCACGGCCGCGGTGCTGCTCGGTGCCGGGGTGTGCCTGTCGCTGATGGGGCAGATCGGCGAGCAGATCGATTACCTGCGGTTCATGCCGCCGCGCACCGCGGGCAACCGGCGCGCGTGGTGGATCTCGATGATCCTGGCCGGTCCCGGCTGGGTGGTCTTCGGCGCGCTCAAGCAGGCGATCGGGGTGTTCATGGCGGTCTACGTGCTCGGTGCCGTCGGCGAGGCGGCCGCGGTCGAGCCCATCGAGCAGTTCACCGGGGTGTTCCGGCAGTTCGTGCCGCCGTGGCTGGTGGTCCCGCTGGCGCTGGTGCTGGTGGTGCTCAGCCAGGTGAAGATCAACGTCACCAACGCCTATTCCGGGTCGCTGGCCTGGACCAACTCGGTCACCCGGGTCACCAGGCGCTATCCGGGCCGGTTGGTGTTCGTGTGCGTGAACCTCGCCATTTCGCTCGTGCTGATGGAAGCGGACATGTTCAGCTTCCTCAACAACGTCCTCAGCTTCTACTCCAACTGCGCGATGGCGTGGGTGGTCACGGTCGCCACGGACATCGTGCTGAACAAGTTCGTGCTCAAGCTCTCCCCGAAGCACCCGGAGTTCCGGCGCGGCATGCTGTACGCGGTCAACCCGGTCGGCGTGGTGTCGTTCCTGGCGTCGTCGATCCTGTCCATCGCCGTCTACTTCGGACTCTTCGGGGAGAGCTTGCAGCCCTATTCACCGCTGGTGGCGGTGGTGATCGCGGTGCTGCTCACTCCGTTGATGGCGGTCCTCACCAGGGGCCGGTTCTACCTGCGCCGCACCGACGACGGGATCGCGGAGCCGCTGCTGGACGCGGAGGGCAACCCGAGCGGCACCCACTACGAATGCGTGGTGTGCGGGCAGTCGTACGAGCGGCCGGACCTGACCGCGAGCGCCGTCGGGGACACGATCTGCTCGCTGTGCCTGAGCACCGACCGCGACGGCCAGCACGTCCTGCCCGCCCAGCCTCGGTGACCTCGGCGAAGCCGCCGCTACGCGGTGGGCTTCAGGTTCCGAGTTGTCCCTTGTGGACGGATCCGATGATCCGTCCGTCGGCGAGCAGCCATGCGGTCTCGTGGTCGCCGAGGCGCGCGGCGGCCCTCGACCGGCGTTCGCCGATCCCGACGGCCGGCAGCGGACCGGTGACGTGCCCGGTGATCGGATCTTCGTGCCGGGCGGTGCCTGCCGTGACCGCCTGGCGGAGCCGGCCGAGGTCGATCGCGCCGGTCGCCTCCGCGGCCGACGGAGGTCCGGATGCGCGGGGACCGACCGGCCAGAGCGATCCGGCGCCGGGGTACCGGTCGGCGAGGACGAGTGCCTCGCCGACGGTGGCGCCGGCCGGCAGCCCGGGTGCGGTCGCGGGCAGCGGGCCGACGACGTCGGCCACAGTGGGTTCGTCCGGGTGCCCGACCGGGAAACCGAGACTGTCGAGCCAGTCGTCGTCGTAGTACTTCGAAAGGTAGGACCGGCCGGAATCGGGGACCACCACGACCACCAGGTCGTCCGGGGACAGTTCGGCGGCAAGCCGCAGTGCCGCGGCGACCGCGGTGCCCGCCGAAGCGCCGAGAAGCAGGCCTTCCTCCCGCGCCAGCCGCCGTGCGGTCAGGATGGACTCGCGGTCGCCGATCGGCTCGAGGTGATCGACGACGTCCCGGTGGTAGGAGCGCGGCCACTGGTCCTCGACGGTGTCCGGATGCAGGTAGTGCCCGATGCTCTCGACCAGGTACGGGCTGCCGTCGCCGCCGGAGTAGGCCGAGTGGTCCGGATCCGCGCCGAGCACACGGACCCGGCCGCCGCTGACCTGCTTCAGGTACGCGCCTGCTCCGCTGATCGTTCCGCCGGTCCCGACCCCGGCGACGAAATGGGTGATCCGGCCGCGGGTCTGGCGCCAGATCTCCGGCCCGGTCGTCTCGTGGTGGGCCGCCGGATTGGCCGGGTTGTCGTACTGGTCGGCGAGCCAGCCCCCGCGCTCTTCGGCGATGCGGCGGGCGACCTGCCGGACGTGTGCCGGGTCTTCCTGCGCGACGGTGCCGGAGGTGAGCACCACCTCGGCGCCGTAGGCACGCAGGATCACGGTCTTCTCCCGGCTGGTCTTGTCCGGCACGACGACGGTCAGCCGATATCCGAGCTGGGCCGCCACGATCGCCAGTCCGATGCCGGTGTTGCCCGAGGTGCCCTCCACGATGAGCCCGCCGGGAGACAGTGCGCCCGCGCGTTCCGCGGCACGCACCATCGCCAGTGCGGCCCGGTCCTTGACACTGCCGCCCGGATTGAGGAACTCCGCCTTGACGTACACAGGCGGCCCGTCCGGCGGGGCCATCCTCGCCAACCGGATCAGCGGGGTCCCGCCGATCGCGTCGAGCACCGAGTCGAACGCGTCGATCTCGGCGGGTGCCGGCACATCGGCTGCCATCGAGCATCCTCCCTCGGGTTCGGGTACTCCACCGCCATCCTGCCACGCTCGCCACCCGCCTGCGTGTTCCCGACGCGAGGCAGTGGACGCTCTCAGTAGCCGGCGAACCGGTAAGCACGGTAGGTGTCGTAGCCGGCGGGCAGGGTCGCGTCGAACCGGAGCCTGCCGTCCGGACCGAACTCCGAAACGCGGCCGAGCTGACCCCAGCCCACGAACGTGTCGCCGTTCGGCAGCGCCTGCGAGTTCCCTTGCGACGGCGCGGAAAGCGAATCGGGATGCCGGACCGAGCGGACCAGCGTGGCCGTGCGGGCCCGTTCGTCGAGTTTGACCCAGATGATCCGGGACGGATCGGCGGAGTCGCCGTTGCTCGCGTTGTCGAAGATACGCACGGTGTCCGGTCCTGCCGGCAACGGGTTGTGCTGCCAGGAAAATTCCGCGCCGTCGCCGAGTGCGAAGTCGCTGTGCCTGCCACCGAGCCGCCAGATGACCTCGCCGGTGTGCCGGTCCACTTTGTACACGGTCCAGGTGTGCCGGGCGGAGATCAGCAGGTTGCCGTCCTGGTCGACGTTGACCGCGTTGATGTGGAAGTAGTCGTAGGGAGCCGCGGACGGCACGGCGGCATGGCTGTCTGCAAGCGGCACGTGCGCCAGGCTGTTCCAGTGCAGCAGAACCTTGCCGGTGGCGACGTCGATTTCCTCGGCGATCGCGTCGAACACCTGTCCCGCCGCCGGTCCGCCGACGCTCGACAGGTCCGCCGGTGTCTGGTGGTAAACCGTGATCAACGCGGTGCCCCGCGAGGTCAGCCGGAACTCGTGCTGGTCGTCGGCGAGCCCGGTCCCGGCCTCGACCGTGGCGAGCACCTTGCCGTGCAGATCGGCGATGTAGTCGGTGCCCTCCCCGTGGCCTGCGCCCGAAGGGCTGGTGCCCTGCCACCACGTCAGCACCGGTTTGCCCCGGTAGGTCTGTTTCCGGAAGTCGGTGACCTGCTGGCCCACCGGAACCCGGTGCGACCACACGACCCGACCGCGGTCGTCGACGACCTCGGCGTAGGAGGGTGCCGTTGCCGAACCCTCCACCTTCGGCGCAACGAAGATGAATCCCGGGCTGGTACCCGGACGGTGGACCAGCACGTCGAGTCCGAGCCCGTCCGCCGCGGCCGCCGGTGGCGCGGTGGCCACGGCGACAGCAGCAAGTACTGCGCCCAGCAGGGTTCCGATTCGTTTCCGGCTGTCTCGCACTGCCATCCTCCGCTCCGGCCGTGGCCGACGTCGGTCACCGCGGCTCGCGAGCCTAAGTCACCGGGCGCAGGCCGACGGGTAGTCTCACCATGCGGCCGCGCGGACGACCGTGTACCACTTCGGTGGCAAGGAAAACTTCGCCAATCGGGCGGACTTCGGTGTCCGCCATCTGGGACGCCTGCGGTGCGAGCGGGTGGCGGCTTAGGCTTCGAGGCGGGAGGCCGTGATGACCGAGACCGCGATGCCGTGGTGGGCCGACGTACCGGCGGGCGGTGCGCGGTGACCGGCCGGTGGTCCTTCGACACCCGCCAGATCCACGCCGGAGCGCGACCGGACCCGGCGACCGGTGCTCGTGCCACGCCGATCTACCAGACCAGTTCCTACGTCTTCGGCGACTCCGCGCACGCGGCGGACGCCTTCGCGCTGCGGGACCTGGAAACGCATGCCTACACGCGTTTGTCCAACCCGACCACCGCGGTCGCCGAAGAACGGCTGGCGGACCTGGAGAACGGCAAGTACGCGGTCGCGGTGGCGAGCGGGCAGGCCGCCTCGGCGCTCGCGCTGCTGAACATCGCGCGCGCCGGAGACCACATCGTGTCGTCGGCGGCCTTGTACGGCGGCACTTACCAGCTCTTCGCCGGCACGCTGGCCGATTTCGGGATCACGGTGGACTTCGTCACCGACCCGGCGGATCTCGGCCAATGGCGTGCCGCAGTCAAGTCCGGCACCAAAGCCCTGTACGCGGAGAGCGTCGGCAACCCGAGCGGCGCCGTGCTCGACGTCGAAGCCGTCGCCGGTGCCGCGCACGACGCCGGCGTGCCCCTGGTCGTGGACAACACCGTGCCCACGCCCGCGTTGTCCCGTCCGCTGGACCACGGAGCCGACATCGTGGTCCATTCCACGACCAAATTCCTCTCCGGACACGGCACCGGCATCGGCGGGGTGGTGATCGACTCGGGGCGGTTCGACTTCCGGGCGCAGCCGCGACGGTGGCCGCAGCTGACCGAACCCGACCGCAGCTACCACGGTCTCGTGTTCGGCTCCGAGTTCGGCGACCTCGGTTATGCGCTGCGGTTGCGCACCAAACTGGTGCGGGACCTCGGCCCGGCGGTGTCGCCGTTCACCAGTTTCCTCCTGCTGCAAGGAATCGAGACGCTTTCGCTGCGGATGGCCCGGCACAGCGCGAACGCGCAGATCGTCGCCGAATGGCTCGCCGACCGGCCGCAGGTGGCGCGCGTGGACTACGCCGGGCTTCCCGGCAGCCCCTGGCACGGCTTGGCGAAGCGGTACTTGGCCGGCGGCGCGGGCGCGGTACTGGCGTTCGAACTGGCCAGCGGGTACGAAGCGGGCCGGCGGTTCGTGGACCGGTTGAAGCTCTTCAGCCACCTCGCGAACATCGGGGACGTGCGCAGCCTGGTCATCCATCCGGCTTCGACCACGCACGCGCAGCTCGACGAGGCACAGCAGCGGGCGGCCGGAGTCAGTGCCGGACTGGTGCGGCTTTCCGTCGGGCTCGAAGGAGCAGATGACCTGATCGCCGACCTGGCCCGTGGCCTGGCCGCGACGGAGGAGTGAGCCTTGGCGGAGTTCACCGGCACGCACGGCAAGGTCCACTACCGGCACTGGGAGCCGGAACAGCCGCGCGCGGTCGTGGTGTTCTTCCACGGCCTCGGCGAGCACATCGGCTCGTACGAGGAGTTCGCCGAGACCTTGCGGGCGGGCGGGTTCTCCGTGTGGGCAGCCGACCACGCCGGCCACGGGCACAGCGACGGCGAACGGGTGCGCATCGACCGCGTCGACGATCTTCTCGACGACGCCGCGACGCTGACCGGCCTCGCGCGCACCGCGCACCCGGAACTGCCGTTGGTGCTCGTGGGCCATTCGCTCGGCTCGACCGTGGCCGTCCTGCTGGCGGGGGAGCGGCTGCGGCCGGCCGGCCGGGGTCCCGTCGCGCTCGTGCTGGCCGGCTCGTCACTCGTTGCCGTTCCTGGCCGGGAGAACGGGCTGGCCGCTCTGCTCGCGACCGGCATCGACCCGCTAGAGCTCCGGAAGGACCCCGGAGAGCTGAACCGGGACGAGACGGTGGCCGCCCGGATCCGCGCCGACCCGTTGACCTGGCAGGGTGGCATCCGCCGGGAAACCATTGCGGCCCTTGGCGATGCGGCGGATCGGATCGAACGGTTGCTGGCGGCGCGCACGCTGACCGTGCCGGTGCTGCTGGTGCACGGCGAGGCCGACGACCTCGCGCCGGCGGAGGGGGCCGGGCTCGCCGCCGGGCGGCTGCCGGACGCGGAGACCGCGGTCTTCCCGGACGATCGGCACAACGTCCTGAACGAACTCGACCGGCACGCGGTGTGGCGCGTGCTGATCGATTTTCTCGACCGGCCTTCGGTCAGCCCACCGCGCTGACAACGCCGGAAGAATCTCGAAGACGTCCGGTCCCCCTGTCGCGTCGATGACGGTGCCGGCCGGAGTGGCTCACTGCTCGGCGAGGTGCGCGAGCGTGCTGACGAGGCGCTTCGCGATATCCGGTGGCCACCCGAGGGCGGGCGCGACAATCCGCTGGTGGGCGAGCCCGTGCAGACCGAGCCACAGCGCGACCGCATCGGTTTCCGGGTCGGTGCTGGTCGATCGGCCCGCCTTGACACAAGCGGCCAGTGCCTCGGCGAGCGTCCGCATGCTCGCCTGTCCCAGGGTGGCCAGATTCTCTTCGATGCCCGCTTCGTGGTGCTGGCGAACGGTTTTCTCGAGGAGACCGTGGTACTGGGCACCGCAGGGGCGGACAGCTTCGAGGGGGAGATGTTCCATTCGTCGCGGTGGCCCGCCGGCTACACCGGCGCGGGCGACCGGATCGCGGTGATCGGCACGGGCTCCTCGTCGATCCAGATCGTCTCGGAGCTGGCGCGGGCCGCCGAGCACGTGACGGTCTTCCAGCGCACTCCCACCTGGGTGCGGCCGAAGAACAACCGCCGCTACGACGAGTCCGAACGGGCGCTGATGCGTACTTCCGCGCAGTGGCGGGCAGCGCATCGGCGGACGATCGTCGAAGAACGCGAAGGGTTGTGGAAGCGGGCGTTCCTGGAGGGCGACACCGAGGATTTCGAAGCGATTGCCCGCGCACACTTCGAGCGCCAGGTTTCCGACCGCGAGCTGCGGTGGCACCTCTGGCGTCGCGACGGCCGCACGCGGTGCTGCCGTCGTCGTGGACGTTGCTGGCCGAGCGCGCGGGTCCTGCGGTGCACCGGATCGAGCCGGTGTCGTACTTGCGCGCCGCGCTGGTGGCCAGGTCGGCTGCGCTGACACCGGCCGCACGGGCTTTTCCGGAGATGGCCACGGGATGGCCGCCCGGCGCATAGGCGTGGCCGATCACCGTGATCGGATACCGGTCTTGGACCCCGGGCAGGTGGCGCCGGTTGACTGGTGGCAGTCCGCGACGAGGGAGTGGGATGACCGCTGAACAAACCTTCCGGATCGCGTCGATCCCGGCCGATGGCGTCGGCGCCGAGGTCGTCGCCGCGGGCCGGGCGGTGCTCGCTGCCCTGGAGACCGCGCCGGCGGGGCGATTTTCCTTCGCGTGGACCGAATTCCCCTGGGGCTCGGACTATTACGCCGAACACGGCGTGATGATGCCGGGAGACGGGCTCGAACTGCTGCGCGAGTTCGACGCGATCTACTTCGGCGCGGTCGGCCGGCCCACCGTGCCCGACCACATGAGCCTCTGGGGCCTGCGGTTGAAGATCTGCCAGGGCTTCGACCAGTGGGCCAACGTCCGTCCGGTCACCTTCCTGCCCGGCATCACCAGCCCGCTGCGCACGGCGGGCGAAACCGAACTGGACTGGATCGTGGTCCGGGAGAATTCCGCGGGTGAGTACGCGGGTTTCGGCGGCCGCAACTTCACCGCGCGTGCAGCGGGCGGCGAAGTCGCCGTGCAATCGGCGGTGTTCACCGAGAGCATGCTGGTGGACGCGATGTCGGCCAAGTTCGTGCTGCAGCCGCAGGACCTTTCGGTGGTGGTTGCCTCGAACCTCAGTGCCGACATCCTGTCCGACCTCGGCAGCGCCCTCGCCGGCAGCCTCGGACTCGCCGTCAGTGCGAATCTCAACCCCGAACGTCGCTACCCCAGTATGTTCGAGCCCGTGCACGGCTCCGCCCCCGACATCGCCGGGCAGGGCCGGTGCAACCCGATCGGCAGCGCCGCGCTGATGCTTGAGCACTTCGGACTGCCCGACGAGGCGACAAGTATCCGCACGGCGATCGAAACCACGACGGCACAAGGGATCCGCACTCCCGACGTCGGCGGCACCGCGGACACCGCCGCGGTCAGGACCAGCGCGCGGTCATCGCGGATCGACCCGTGAATCGAGGTAGTCCGACAGGTGCTTGCCGCCGGGGAACAGGCCTTGCTGCACCCAGGTGTCGTAGGTTTTCTGCAGCTGGGTGGCGAGCGCGGCGTCGACCGGGATCCGCCGGTAGTTCGTCTCCTCCGGCCGGAGCTGGGTGGCGATCGCCACGGGCTGATGGGCAAATCCGGCGTACCACTTGTCGAAGGCGTCGGGGTTGTTCTTCGACCAGGTGTAGCTCTGGTCGACGCGGTTCGCGAAGTCCTGGATCGCGCTGCGTTTGCCCGGGTCGTCCAGTGCCTCGTCGGTGGCGGACAGGACGTTGAGGCCGGAGTTGATGCCTGCTCCGTCGGAGAGCACCCGGGCCCCGAGCTCTCCGCGGGCCCTGGCGGCGTAGACACTCCAGGTGGCCCAGGCGTCGATGTTGCCGGTCGAAAACGCGGCGTTCGCCTCGGACGGGGCGAGGAAATTGAGCGTGACGTCCTTGTCGGTGAGCCCGGCCTGTTTCAGCGCCCCGATCACCAGGTAGTGCGCCACGCTGCCACGGGTGGTGGGGGAGACCCGCTTGCCCCTGAGATCGGCGACGGTGCGCACCGGGCTGTCCTTGGGCACGAGGAGGTAGCTGCCCTTGCCGCCGTTGCTCCAGGCGGCGGCGACCTTGATCTTGGAGCCGCCGGCGATGGCCGTGACGGTCGGGGAGTCGTTGGCCCCGCCGATGTCGATGGCCTCCGCACGCAGCGCTTCGTGCAGGTCGGCTGCGGCGGCGAACTGGGACCACTCGATCTTGTAGGGCAGATTGCCGAGCAGCCCCGCGGCCTTGAGCCGGGACTGGGTGGCACCGGTCTGGTCGCCGACACGCAGCACCACTTCGCCGTCCGAGCCGGCGGAACCGCAGCCGGCGAGCGCGGTGAGCCCGAGCAGGGTGGCCAGCACCAGGGCGATCCGGAGGAACGGGGGTTTCGAGGGCATACGAAGGCTCCAGGACGGCGGGCACGGAAAAATCGGCACACCGGCGCGAACCGGCGTTCCCCGGCGGCAGTTTCTCCTCGTCTGCACCGGGAGAACCCGGCTGCCCGGGTGGCGGGTGAATGGTCACCTCAGGGTGTCTATTTTCGCTCCTGCAGTGGGAGAGTCAATGCAGCCGCCCGGGTTCCCACGAGCCGGGACGGATCCACAGTGGACCGTTGCCGGTGGGTACCGCGACCGCGCCGGACGGTGGTTCGCGGTCGCCGGTGAGCAGTTCCAGTTCGGGTCCGGTGAGGCTGCCGAACCGCGCGAGTGCCGGCGCGGCCTCGAGCGGGGGAGCGGCGGGCAGGTCGGCGCCGGTCGCGGCATGTATCGCGTCGAGGTACTCGTGCAGCGGCCGCCAGCCGGGGACGACGAACCGCCCGCCGTCGCCGGCGACGGTCAGCGTCGGCAGGGCGTAGCGGACGTGGTGTTCGAGGTGCTTGGCGCGGCCGCTGTGCGGACCCGGCGCGGCGATGCCCATGACTTCCGGGCAGGGCCGGCGGGTTTCGCGCCAGTCTTCGCGGACGGCCGTGCGGATTTCGTCGCTCGTCATCGCGGTGTGCAGCGCGTCGAGGTCGAGGCCGGGCAGGTCCCGGACAGCGGCGAGCACGCGGTCGGCATCGTCGGCAGGGGCGCCGAGGACGAACGTCGTTTCGCGTAGCCGTCTCAGTACGAGTTCGGCGACGGTTTCCCCTTGTGCCTCGGCGGCTTTTGCGGCGAGGGAGGCCGGCCAGCTCGTTTCCGCCACCCAGGACAGCTGGGGAGCCTTCGGGGCACCGGTGTGCGTGGTGACGCCGTCGATGAACGTCGCGTACCAGGCAGCCTCGGCGCCCGGATCGGGCGCCGGATCTTCGTCGTCGTCGAAGAGGATGCCGAACACCCGGCGCCACCGCAGGTCCAGCCGGGCTTCGAGGAGCACGCGAAGGAGCCGGAACTTCGGCTCCGAGCCCCAGGCCCACGGGCAAGCCGGGTCGGTGTACTCGACGATCTCCAACGCCGGCGTCACGGGTAGCTCCTCGGGCACGTCGCCAGCGGACCAGCGGGCCGGCGGGTTGCCGACGACGGCTTCCCGGTCGCTGCGGCGCCGGCGAGCAGATCGGTGATGGTCGTCGCGCGCAGGAGCGCGTCGAGCCCGGTCTCGATACCGGACCAGAACGGGGCCAGTCCGGCGGCCGTGCCGTGATAGGACAGCGCCGGGCGCGGTTCGCCGCGCACGGAAAGGAACTCGCCGTCGACTGCCGCGACGGCGTCCCGCACAGTGATTTCCCCGGCCGCCCTGGCCAGCCAGTACCCACCCTCGCAGCCGCGCTGGCTGCGGACCAGCCCTGCCTGGCGAAGGTCCCGCAGCACGGCTTTGATGAACCGTGCCGGGATGTCCTGGGCGGAGGCGACAGCTTCGCAGGTGATCGGCCGCGCGGTGTCCGCGGCGAGCTCCAGCAGCACCCTGATCGCATAGTCCGCCCTGGCCGAGATGCGCATGCCTGCCATCATCCCCGGACGAGGACCGGCCCGCGGGTCCCGGCACGCAGCCATTCCAGGAACTGCACGATCTCGGCCGCCACACTGCGGTGCGCGAGGTCGTTGAGCACGTCGTGGCGTCCGCCCTCGACCAGTACGAACCGGCCCGCCGGAAGCATTTCGGCGAAGGCCCTGGCGGCTTTCGGAGCGGCGACCGGGTCCGCGCTGCCGTGCAGCACGAGCACCGGGGACGGCGGGAGCCGCGAGGGGAGGCCGGCGGGTTCCGAGAACAGCGCGCCGCGCCGGAACCGATCGTTGCCGGCGAGCAGGGCGCGATGTGACGGGCACGCGGACCGCGCGTCGAGCTCGCCTTCCCAGGAACGGTCTGCGCCGGCGTCGGCCGACAGCGGCAGGCCTGCCGCCACCACCGCATGCACCGGCAGCTCGGCGGCGAGAGCCAGCGCGCCGATGGCCCCGGTGTCGCTGCCCAGCAGGACCACCGGGACCGGGCTGCCGCGAAGCTCGCCAACGACCTCCTCCCCGGACGCCACGGCGACGACCCGGTAGCCGTCGAAGGCGAGCCGGGCACCGAGCCGGGCGTAGAGACCGGGGTGCTCACCGCGTCCTGGCAGGAGCACGACCGTGCCGCGCACGGGCGTTCCGCCGACAGGGCTCCAGCGCGCCGTCTCGGCAGGCGCCCTCGTCATACCGCGGCCGCCGCGGCCGGCCGCCGATCGCGACGGGCCAGCTCGGCGCGCACCAGCGGGATCAGGTGCCTGCCGTAGTCGATCGCGTCGTCGAGGGGGTCGTAGCCGCGGATGAGCAGGGTCGTGACGCCGATGTCGACGTAGTCGAGCAGCGCTTGCGCGACCGTTTCCGGCGTGCCGACCAGTGCCGTCGAATTGCCCGCGGCACCGGTGGCCGCGGCGGTGGGCGTCCACAATGCACGGTCGTGGCGGTCGGCTTTCGCAGCTGCTTTCAGCAGCCGGACACTGCCTTCGTTGGAAGGCGGGCCGCCGTCGCGCCATTCGCGGGCAGCCTTCGCCGCACCGGTGGCGGTGATCGTGTCGAGGATGCGCTCGGCACGTTCCCAGGCAAGTTCCTCGGTGGGGCCGAGGATCGGCCGGAACGACACGCTGATCCCCGGCGGTGTGCTCCGTCCGGCCGCGGCGGCTGCGGCCCGGATCGACGCGATTTGCTCCGCTGTTTCCTTGAGGGGCTCGCCCCAGAGTGCGAAGACGTCGGCGTGTCTGCCTCCGACGCGGTAAGCCGCCTCGGAGGAACCACCGAAGTAGAGCGGGATCCGCGGGTTCTGCAGCGGCCGCACCTGCGGGAGGTAGTCGTCGAACCGGTAGTGCTTGCCGTGGTGGGAAAACGCGTCGCCGGTGGTCCAGGCGCGCTTGAGGATTCCGAGGTACTCGTCGGTGCGTTCGTACCGCTCCTCCTTGTCGAGGTAGTCGCCGTCGCGGGCCTGTTCGACGGCGCTGCCGCCGGTGATGGTGTGCACCGCGACGCGGCCGCCGCTGAAGTGGTCCAGCGTGGCGAACGCGCGGGCGGCCAGCGTCGGCGCGACGAATCCGGGCCGGTGTGCGATCAGCAGGCCGAGGCGTTCGGTCTGGGCGGCTGTGTACGCGGCGACCTGCTGGCCTTCCGGCCGGCCCGCGCCGTAGCCGATGAGCACGCGGTCGAAGCCGCCGTCCTCGTGCGCTCGGGCGAACCTGCGGACGTACGCCGGGTCGATGACCGGGCCGCTGGCCGGCCTGGTCTCGCTCGAGTCCCGGGTGCCGATCATGCCGACGAACTCGACGGGCATCTGCTTTCCTTTCGCCGCAAGAAAAAGGCCGGTTCAGCGAACGGCACCGATGCCCGTGCTGTCAATTGGGCATCTTCAGGTGTCCAATTGCTGGACAGTGCTGGCCCGCACCGCCGCGGGAGGTTTATCGTCTCGGCGCAGTCCCACCCCTCGGAGGAACTCGTGACCGCGAGCGTCGCCGCGCGGGCAGCCGGACACGACCGGGAAGCGACGTTCCCGCACGGGGCGTCCGACCGGTGCACGCCGCGGGGCCGGACCGGCCCGGGATCCCGCCTGGCCGGGCGGGAGCTACCGGGAGGTCCTCGCGGAGTCGGCCGGGCGGCCGGTGCTGATCAATGCGCTGCGCGTGGAACCCGAGCCGGGTTCGCGCTCTCCGTTGCCGCCCCGGAAAGTCGTGACTTCCGATAACATCGTCGGCCTCACTGCGGCGCGATGAGGGGGCGACGATGCAGGATCACCTGCTCATCTGGGAGCTCATCGAACGTGGCGAGACGGACGAGGCCGCCCGGGTGGCCAGGGACGCCGCGTTCGACGTGCGCCGCGGCGCTCGGAATATGTCCGGCGCCGACGCCTTCGAGTTCACCAAGGCGTGCGGGAGCCTGCCGCTCTGGCCGGAATGCGAGTTCTGGGCGCGGTACACGCTGGCGCGGGTGACCGGCGCGGAAACCGTGGTCCGCGCCTTCACCCTGCTGATCGTCGCGGTCGCGGCACAACATCGGTGGGGCGATGCGGCGGCCGAACTGGACGGGTTCCACGAGCCGCGCGGGGATCCCGGTGACGACGCGATCTTCCAGCTGGAAGTCAATGCCGGCCGGACGCTCATCCACACCGGGCGTGCCGAGGACGCACTCGCCAGGTTCGACCGCGCAGCCCGGCACAGTTCCGCCGCGAACGCACGGCTCCTGTCCGCGCTGCACCTCAACCGCGGTGTCGCACTGCGGGCGCTCGGCCGGATGCACGATGCCACCGCCGCCTATCGCGAAGCGCTCCGCTTCGCGGCGGAACAGGAGAGGGCCACGATCCTGGTCAACCTGGGCAACGTGCAGAAGGAACTGGACGATTTCGACGAGGCCGCCCGGTTCTACGAGCAGGCGCTGGCGGCATCCGGGGACGACCTGGTGATGCGTGGTTCGGTATTGAGCAATCTCGGGGAGTTGCGATGGCGCCAGCGCCGCCACGCCGAGGCCCGTGACCTGCTCGATGCAGCACTCGACGCCCGCCGCCGCGCCGGCGACCTCACCGGCCAGGCCGTCACGACCGGTCATCTCGCGAAACTGGCCACGAGCCAGGCCGATTTCACCCAGGCGCTCGCCCTGATCGAGGAGTCGCTGCGGATCTCCCGCAGGGCCGGCGTACCGGACGACCGCGGGCTCGTCGGTCTGGCCGCCGAGATCAACCGGCTCACGAGCGAGCAGCGCGGGTCGTCCCGGTTCTCCGCGGAGCTGGTCGTCGAGCAGTTGCACACCGCGACGCATCTGGACGGCTGGGCCGCCGCCGTGCGGGGCGTGCCGCGGGAGGTGCTCGAGCTCGCGGGTCGCTGTCTCGACGGCGAAGCACCGCTGCCGGTCGAGATCGGCCCGATCCGCCGCCGGACCTTCAAGCGATTCGTCGACCAGGTGCTCGAGCTGGGGGCTGATTTCGCGGTGGCAAGGGAACGCGAGCACCAGGCCGAGCTGGCCGCTCTCCTGGCGGCGCTCGTCAAGCTCGTCCGGATCGAGGACTGGCTGGAGCGGAAGCGCTTTTACGAATCGCAACAGGAGCTGTTCGACGGCGGCGAGACCATCGGGGTGGTCGGATTCCTCGAGGAGAATTCGGCCGGCTACCGGCTGGACCTGAACGAAGTGTTCGGTATCCGTGAACTGATCAACGCCTGCCGCGAGAAGGGCATCGACCGCGCCTTTGCCGAGCTCCCCGGAAAGTCCGCCGACGAGCTCCTCGCGCGATTCGTGCACGTCGGCAGCTGGCGGGAAAGCAAGTGCCTGATCGAGGCGCACGAATGGTACCTGGGCGACGAGGCGATCAGCGCACTCGAGGAATTGCTGCGCACGAAGACGCCGCCGGCCCAGCAACCGCGGGTGGAAGCACATCTCGGTCTCCTCCGGGCGTGCCGGGCCGAGGGCGTCGACAAGGCGTTCGCGAGCATCCCGGCGGTCGACGGCGACGATCCGCTCGGGGTGAAGTTCTTCATCGGTCAGCAGACGCTCAGTGGCACCGGCGGCCACGACTTCTTCGAGATCGCCCAGCAGCTCGGCGATCCGCTGCTGAAGGCGAGCATGGGCCTGCGCGCAGCCCGGGAACAGCTCGCGCGCACGGACGGTGACCGCGGACGCAATCTGCGGACCGCACTGGAATTGCTGACCGAGGCGGGCAAGACGGCGTTTCCGGAAACCACACCGCTCGTGCACACCTCGATCGCGATGGCGATCGGTGACGTCTGCCTCGAACTCGGCCGGCTCGAACCCGAGGGGGCTGCCCGGATTTTCCGGGCAGTCGACGCCTTCACCGAGGCCCTCGACGCCACGATCGCCGCGATCGACCCGGCGCGGAAACACGCCGCGGCGAGAAAGCTGTCCGAGGCGATCCGGATCGTGCTGGACGGGGCCGTCCACGAGAGCGATCGGGTGCGGTTGCGGCGATTGCACGGCCGCGCGTGCAGTGCGGCGGTCGAGGCCACCGATGCACTGATGAAGGCCGGTGAAGTGCCCGACCGACAGACCGAGTTCTCCGCGAGCCTGTGGGCCTATTCCGGCCTGGTCGACGCCGCGTTCGACGAGGGGTCGCCCGCAGCCGCGCTCGTCGCGGCCGAACGGGCCAGGGGACGCGGGTTCCTGACCGAAGTCGGGCGGCTCACCGAACTGCCGGCATACATCCCGCGCGACATCGCCGACCGCGAGGCCGCGGCTCGCGCACGGCTGCGCCGGCTCCGGACCGAGAACCCGCCGGACGAGGTCACGCTGAACGAGGCCGAACAGGAGCTGCGCGAGGTCCACCAAGCACTCGCGACGATTTCCCCGGAACTCGCGCAGGCCCGCGAAGGCACCCGGCCGACCGCCGAGGAGCTCAGGTCGTTCGCGCGTTCGCTCGGCCCGGATACGCTCGTGCTGGCCTGGTACACCTCACCCAGCCGATGCCTCGCCTTCGCGGTGTCCGGCGGCACGGCCGAAGTCCGCGCCGAGGAGGTCCCGCTCACCTCGGACGACCTCGAATCCCACGTGCGGCTGGCCGCGGCGGACCTGTGGCGGCAGCCGACCCGCCCGGACCAGGCCATCTCGCCGGCGTGGCGCGAGTTCGCCGACGCGCTCGTACCGCATGCCTGGCACGGTCTGGTGGCTCGGGCCCGCCAGGTCCTGCTGATCCCGCACGGGCTGCTGCACGAACTTCCGCTGCACGCGCTGCCGCTCAGCTGTCTCGGCGGGCGCGCGCTCATCGAGGCGGCGCCGGTCCGGCACCTGCCGAGTCTCACGGTCGCGCAGCGCCTGCGTCACCGCAGTCCGGCCGGCGACACCGCGATCGTGCTCGCCAATCCGAAAGAGCTCAGCACCGAGTTCGGCCGCGAAGCCTCGGCCGTGGCGAACCTGCTCGGCAGCGAACCGCCGACGTCCGAGGCGGGCCGGATCGCCGAACTCGGCTCGCGCGCGTCGATTCTGCACATCGCCGCGCACGGGTTCTTCGATCCCGGCGACCCCCTGGGTTCGGGCCTGGAGCTGGCCGGCGGCGTGCTGACCGCGCGGGAGGTCATCGGGCTGACCCGCTTCCCCGGCACCGTCGTCGTGCTCAGCGGATGCGAGTCGAATCGCCGGATCGTCCGGGCCACCGATGAAAGCGAGGGGCTCGTGCGGTCGTTCCTGGTCGCCGGTGCCGGTGCGGTGGTGGCGAGCCAGTGGCGGGTCGATTCGCGCGCCACCCGGCGTCTGATGGAAGCGTTCCACCGGAATCTGGCCGGCTGCGCAGATCCGGCAGGCGCGCTCCGGGAAGCCGCGCTGGACCTGCGCGCGTCCGCTCCGCATCCCTACTACTGGGCGCCGTTCGTCGCCGTGGGAGTGTGATCACCGCCGTGTCGCGCATCGAGCTTCCCGACTGGGAGCCGGACGCTGTCGAGTACGCCCTGCCGGCCGCGGATCCGGCCGATGAGCGGGACCGGCCGGGCGGCTCGCCCGTGGCGCCTGCGGGCCACGACCCCGTGGTCAGTCTGCCCCGTACGAGTTTCGACTGCGTCAACCTCGACGCGCTGAAGGAGCACCCGGCGGTCGACGCACTGCTGCGTGCGCAACTGGACCAAGGTGCGTGTTTCCGCCTGCTGCGGTTCCCGTGCTCACTGCGTGCGGCACCGGGTTCGCGGGTCGAAGAGTTCCGCTTCACCGTGCAGCTCGGACAGGCGCACACCGCGCCGCGGGTGCACAGCATCTTCCCGACGAAGGTGACGGTGGAGCAGGAGCGGAAAACCGAAGTGACGCTTGAACCGTCGCTGAAACTGGGGCCGGTGCTGGAGGCCAAAGGCGGCAAGATCGGCCGCACGATCACGATCGGCCGGCCGCGGGCGACCGCGGTCGGTTTCTGGAGCGAAACCGGAGCCGACTGGATTCTCCGTGCCCCGGAAAGGGACCCGATCGGGATCGAAGGAACGGCGGAGTTCCTCGTCATCGTCTGCTGGGACCATGGGGTCGCCCCGCTGGAGGTCACGCTCTCCTGCTCGGCCACCGTCCGCACCCCGTTCCTGCGCTGGGGCACCCGGCGGGTCGAACGGGCATACGAGCCGTTCGCGCTGACCGGATGCCGCCCGGTGGTCTGACGCGCTGCGTCGGTCCCCTGGACGTGCCGGCCATGGTGGCGCTCCACTGCGCCGAACCGGGCTCGGCCTGCGGTCTACGGGGCGCGGGCGGTCAACGTCGTCGAGGCGGGTCGGACCGGCTTGTCGCAGGAGGTGCGTCCGTAGGTCGCCGGGCAGGCGATGGCCGCGAAGCCGCCGTTGGCCGGCGACGTGACCGAGAGCGTGTCCCCGGCCGCGTGCGTGCTGGTGGTCTGCGTCAGGGTGCCGTTGCTGTCGCTGGTGGTCTGGACCAACCACCGGCCGTGGCCGAGGAAGTCCAGCGGGGTGCGCGTCACGCCGCCCGGACCGGCCAGCAGGCCGCCGATGAACCAGCGCTCGCCGCTGCGCCTGGCCAGCACGACCGTACGGTTGCCCGCCGCGTCACGTTCGGGTGAGCCGGCGGCGAGCCGGGTCTCGTCCCAGGTCGTCGGCAGCTGTTCGAGGTAGCGTTCGGCGGCCGGTTGCGTGGCGAACCCGGCCGGATCGTCGCCGAGATGGGTCCAGCCGGATTCGAACGCGACCGCCTGGGCGAGTTCGTGCCCGGCCGAATCCTGCCTGCCGGGCCGGGAGAACCAGGTCGGCGTGTAGTCCATCGATCCGACGATGTTGCGGGTGAAGGCCAGGAAGATGTCGCGGTCGGCGTCCTGCCCGTTCTCCTCGCCGCGCACGCCTTCGACGCTCATCACCTGCGGCCACGTTCGCTGCAGGCCACGGGGGATGGTCGCACCGTGGAAGTCGATCATCAGGTGCAGCCGCGCGGTGTCGGCGAGGATCTCGTCGTACCACCGGAACTGTGCCTGGGCGTCGGAGTCCATGTAGTCGACCTTGACCCCGGCGACACCCCAGGACTTGATCTTCGGCAGCCACTGGTCGCGCTGCTGCTGAGTGGCGAGGTCGGTCCAGGCGAACCACAGCACCATGTCCACGCCACGGGCCCGGGCGTAGCGGACCAGATCGGGGATTTCGCTTTCCTGCCAGCCGTAGTCGACCAGGGTGTAGGGCAGGCCGTGGGCAGCGGCATAATCGATGAAGGAGCGCTGGACGGTGGCGCTGGCGCTGGCGTCGACTCCGCCGGTCAGCCAGGACCAGTCCGCGACACCGGGCTTGATCCACGACGTGTCCCGCAGCTTCGACGGCGGTGCGAGGTCGTCGACCAGATTGGCGCGCACCACCGTGTCCAGGCTGCCGACGATCGCCGTGCGCCAGGGCGTGGCGAGCGGACCGGGCGCGGTGACGGGCTTGTCGTCGGCCAGCGCGACGGTGTAGGCGGTACTGCCGTCGACGTGGTCGAGGTGCGTGCCCGAGTACCGTCCGTCCACATCGGACTCAGTGAGCAGCGCGTAGGCGCCGCCGACCTTGAACAGAGTCGGGTAACCGAACGAGCAGGTGGCGCCGGTGCACGTCTTGGGCTCGGCGGTGTTCGCCGTGGCCGCGGTGGTCTGCGTCCGCTCTGTCTCGTAGGCGCTCTGGTACGGCTGCACCCACGCCTCGGCGTCGGCGGGAAGTTCGAAGGTGGAAGCTTCGTTTCGCACGGTGACCGGTTCGGAACCGCCGACCACGTAACGGTACGCGACCCCGTCGTGTGCCGCGCGGACCACGACGTCGAAGGACGCGTGGTCTGCGGTGGTGAAGGTGAACGTCGATTCGCGCATGGTCGTCGAGCGGTCGAGCTGCTTGCCGGTCACCATGTCGTAGGACTCGCGCACGAGTTTGTCCCGGCGGCCGGCGAAGGACAGACCCGAGTCGAATTCGTGCGCGTCGGTGGTGATCCCGAGCTTCCCCGGCGCCAGCACCTGGAACCCGCGGCTGGCCACGGCAAGATGCAGCTCTCCGGCGCTGTCCAGACCGAGCGTCGCGGTCACGCCGGTACTGCCCGGACTCCGTACGGTCCAGGCGCCGACCTCCGAAGGCGCGGCCGTGGCGCCGGGAGCGGCGGCGACGCTCCCGAGCAACGCGAACGCGATGGCGGTCGTACCCAGCTGTCTCGGCTTCACAGCATCCAAATAACGCTGTGCCCGTTTGGTCGGTCAAGGGTCCTGTTTGTTTATGTCCATTTCTGTCAGCGGTACTCAGTGCCGTGAGTTGTCAATGCGGGGTGTTGGTTTCGAGGATCCGTCCGGGCCGGCCGACGACGACTCCGTACACGGAGTACGGCGGCATCTCGATCGTGGTCGAGACGGTGCCGTTGTCCGCTGTCGCGGTTTCGGTCTTCGCCGGTGTGGTGGCGTCGTTGTCCTCGCCGGCGACGTAGTGGGTGAGCTGGACGTCGCCGGTCTCGTCGGTGTTTTCCAGCGACAGCGACGCCGTCACCGGGTTCTCACTGTCGTTGACCGCCCACGCGACGCGCCGACCGTCCGCCGTCAGGGCGGCACAGGATGCGCTCACGCCGCTGTCCCCGGTGTTCATGATCTTGTTCTGCCCGGCTCCGAGCCCGAGGTCTTTGGACAGCAGCCGGAACGTGGCGGCTTTGGGGGTCAGTGCGCCGTTGCTGTCGATGAACGCGAACGGGTGGCGCAGGTCCGCGTCGAACGAGTCCGCTTCGTCATTGCTGCCGAACAGCATCGCGCCGGTCACGCCGGTGTCCATCATCGCCGACAGCCGCCGTCCGGCGTAGGAGATCGCCTGCGGGCTGCCTGCGTTGAGCGGGTCGCCGTCGTCGAACGAAGGGGAGGAGTTCCACTCGGTCACGAACAAGGGCTGGTCCGGACGGCCCGCCGCGTTGCTCAGGTCGTGCCACCTGCCGGCATTCGCACCCCAGTCGGTGCCATAGGAATGCCAATCCGCGAATCGCACATCAGGCGCCGTGGCGGGGTCCGCGAGCAGTTTTTCGTACCATTCTCCGTCCGCACTCGCGATCTGCGGCCCGACCGGTTTCGTGGTGCTCACTTCGTTCATCCCGGCCAGCGCTTCCCGGTAGAGCTGCGCGTAATCCTCGTAGGACATCTCGAGGTCCGGCTCGTTCGCCACCTCGAAGTAGTCGACCTTGTCCAAGTAGTGCGCGAAGACCTGCCGGTACGCTTCCTTGAGCGCGGTGAAATCGGTGACCGGCAGGGAATCGTCGTCGCCGTCCCAGGACGGGCTGCTGCCTTCGGTGCCCATCCACTCGGGGAAGCCGTGGATGACCAGCATGTGCTTGAGACCGGCACCGTTGAACGCGTCGAGGTCGCTCTCGCTGGTGGTCTCGCTCGGGTCGCCGGGGTTCCAGTTCCACTCGGCCGGATCCTGCTCGAACACGTCGCGATCGGGGATGAGGTCGTACAGGTAGACGTCCGAGCGCAGGATCGTGACACCGGCATCGGCCACTTCGGTGGCGTATCGGGGGTCGAGTTTCGGCCAGGAGGACAGCCCGAACATCAGGTTGCCCGAGGTGGAGATCTGGTGGCCGAAATCCACGCTGATCGCGGCGTCCTCTGCCTGCGCGGCCGTGGCACCGCCGACCGTCGCCAGTACCGCGAGAATGCTGACGGCGAGGTTGGATGTGCGGTTTCTCATCGGATTGCCTTCCTTTTCGAGAGGGTGTCACCGGGTTCCGGTCCCGGTGAGCATGCCGGAGATGAATCGCTTCTGCAGGAAGAGGTAGCCGGGCACGATCGGCAGCAGGAATTCGTTCCACGTCCACATGGCGACCAGCCCGCCGGACGATGATCCTCAACGTCCGCAACAACGGCACGATCAACGGCCTGGCGGACGACGCGGTCGTCGAAGTACCGTGATGGCCGACGCGAACGGCGTCCACCCGCTCACCGTCGACCAGCCGGACCTCCACCAGCTGGGCCTGATGTCCCGGGTGAAAGACGTCGAGCGGCACGTCATCGCGGCCGCCCGCACCGGCTCGAAGTCCGAGGCGCTGAAGACGACCTGAGGCGACCCGGGGTCCTGAGCGGGAACCGGCGCCCGGGTAGTAGTTTTCATCCAGGATCGAGGGGAGCGCAGGGCAGTGGCACGTCTTCATGTCGGCTGTGCAATGTGGACGCACAAGGCGTGGCCCGGCCGGTTCCTGCCGCGATCGCTGCCGGTCAAGCAGCGCTTGCGCGCCTATGCCGGTTGGTGCAACGCGGTTGAAGGCAACACCACTTTCTACGCGACTCCGGCCCGCGACACCGTTGCGACTTGGGCGCAGCAGACCGACCCCGGTTTCCGGTTCGTGGTGAAGCTGCCCAAGGTTGTCACGCACGAGCGCCGGTTCGTCGGGGTCGAGGCGGAGATGCGGGCGTTTCTGGACGCGATCGAGCCGCTCGGTGCACGGGCGGTTCTGTGGACTCAGTTGCCCGGTTCGTTCGGCCCTTCGGACGTGGAGAGCCTCGGCCGCTTTCTGCGTCGGCTCCCGGCCGGCCGCAGGCGCGCCGTGGAGGTCCGTCATCCCGGCTTCTTCACTGATCCGGGTTCGACCTCGCTGCTGGAGCGGGCGCTGGCCGGCGTGGCCGCGGAGTGGGTGCCGTTCGACACGACCGTCTTCTTCCGGAATCCGCCGACCAGCGAGGCCGAGCAGGAGGCCTGGGTCAAGAAGCCGCGGTTGCCGCGGCGGACGCGGGCACTGACCGACCGGCCGATCGTCCGTTACCTGGGCCGGGACTCGGTCGAGCAGACGGTCGAGGGGTGGCGGCCGTGGGCGGAGGTGGTCGCCGGCTGGCTGCGCGAGGGCCGGTCGCCGACGGTTTTCCTGCACACCCCGGACAACGACGACGCGCCGGCGCTCGCCCGCCGGTTCCACGACGACGTGCGGGTACTGGTGCCCGGCCTGGACGCATTGCCCGAGCCGGACCCGGTCGAGCCCGCGACGCTGTTCTGAGCGTGGTCAGCCGGACGCCCGGTCACCTCGCGAAGAGACCGGCGGCGGCCGGTGCCGGGCGGGCGCGTGGACCGGGGCGGTGCCGGTCGCTCTCCGGCGGGCGGCGGACATAGGGTGTACCGGGGTACTCGCCAGCGCACGACACCGAGGGGCACCGTGGAAACGCCAGCACGCCGCACGAGAGGCGAATCGGCCGGACTCACCCGCGAAACCGTCGTCGCCGCCGCCGAGGCCGTCGCCGAACGAGGGGGCGTAGCCAAGCTGTCCTTGCGCGCCGTGGCTGCCGAACTGGGGGTCAGCCCGACCGCGATCTACAACCACGTCCGGGACCGGGACGAACTGCTGGACGCCGTCGCGGACGCGTTCGTGTTCCGGAAGGTGCTGCGGCGGCTGCCGCGGAAGACGGAGCCGATCGAGCGGGTCCGGCTGATCGCGCGGAGGCTCCGCCGCGCCGGTCTCGAGCACCCGGGCCTGCTGTCCGCGATCGTCGGCTACATCCCCGAGCAAGCACCGTCCGCGCAGATGGATTGCGCCGAACTGATCATCTCGGACTTGCTCGACGCAGGCGCCGCGCCGGACCGGGCGGTCGTGCTCTACCGTGCGCTGGTGATGCTGTGCGTGGGCGACGCGATCGCTTACGTGAACTATTCCCGCCCGCGTGCGTCGTCGCTCGCCGACCGGCTCGAGCGCCATTTGGACACCGAACGGTACCGCGTGCTCCACGGCTACCTGCGCCGTGCCGCGCAGCCAGAGGGCGAGCGCGCTTTCGACCAGCAGCTGGACGTCGTCCTGCAGGAGCTGCTGCCGCCCGCGTCCGCGCCGGGTGCGCGGAACGACTGACCGCTGCCGGCAAGGCACGCCGGCGGGCAAAGTCGTTCTCCGCAAGCGGTTCGGCGTGTCAATGCCCGTCAATGCCCGTCGATGCCCAGTCGGCCATCGCGTGGTCCGCGGCGTCCTCTTGCGCTTTAAATTGACGCTGTTAATATAGTGGCACGGCCGCATCGGCCGTGGCGGGTGTGTGGGCGTCCGCCAGCCGTTGCTCCGTCCGTTTCTTCGTTGCCAGCAAGCCGGGAGTCCGCATGACATTCGATGCCGAGAAGGTCCGCGATATCGCTGCAGCCCAGCTGGAGGACGACCCGGAAGGCGGTGCCGCACTGTGCGTCGTCGTCGACGGCACTGAGGTGGTCAACGCAACGTGGGGGTTCGCGGACGCCGAGGCAGGTGCGCGGTATACCCCGCACACGCTGCAGATCGCCCAGAGCATGGGCAAGGGTGTGGTCGGGGCGGTGGCCGCGCTCCTGGTCGCCCGCGGCCGGCTCGATCCGGCGGCGCGGGTGGCCTCGTACTGGCCCGAGTTCGGGACGCCGGACAAGCGGGACATCACGGTGTCCCAGCTGCTCTCGCATCAGACCGGGCTGCTCTATCTGGACGACACGATGCCCCTGGCACTGACCACGGACCGGGAGAAGCTCGCTGCGGCGCTGATCGCGCAGGCTCCCGCGTGGACACCGGGAACCGGGATCGGGTACAGCCCGCAGACTTTCGGGAACTACGCGGATTTCCTGTTCGAGCGAGCCTCCGGCAAAGGTTTTGCCGAGCTGTTGGAAGAGATCACCGAAGCGCTGCGGATCGAGATGTACGTCGGCCTGCCTGCCCGGCAGCGGCACCGTGTCGCGCGGGTGCTCGCGCCCGCCGGTGGCGCGATCGCGGAGCCGGTCCTGGCTGCGGTACGCGCCGATCCGGAGAGCTTGTTTGCGCGCATCGCGCGCAACATCCCGGAGGCGATGCCCGACCCGATGCCGATGGTCAACGGCGCCGCGGTTCGCGACGCTTTCATGCCCGCTGCGAACATGTTCACCGCTGCGCGGGACTTCGCGCACCTCTACCACGCGCTGAGCGCTGCCTTACGCGGCGAGTCGTCGCCGCTGTGGTCTCGCGAGGCCGTCGAACTGGCGACGACCGAGATCGTGCGCGGTACTGATGCGGTGCTTTCGACCGAGACGGCGTTCGCGTTGGCTTTCCAGAAGCCCAGCACGACCTACCCGCTTGCCCGCAGTCCCCGGGCCTTCGGGCACGGCGGAGCGGGAGGTTCGCTTGCCATGGCCGACCCCGACGCCGGGTTCGCGCTGTGCTGGATGACCACCCGATACGGAACGGCAGCGTTCGATCCGCGCCAGACCGCGGTCCTGAACGCCGTCTACTCGGCTTTGGACTGAACGCTCGCCACCTGGGCGTGCTTCGAGTCCATGGCGAAGCGCGGTGTTCTCGACGATCGTAATTCTCCGAGGGAAAAGGAATGCACAATGACCGGACTTCCCGATCCCGGCGCACGCGACATCCGTGGTTCCGCCGAGTTCGAGCGGGTCGCGCAGTTCTACCGGCGGTGGCATGCCCCGGCATTCGGCGCCGTCAGCGGGGCGATGTCGCCGGCGGCTTCGCCGGACGGGCTCGCGATCGCTTTCGCCGGAGAGGTCCGCACGGATCTCGAAGGACGTCCCCGGTTCCGGTTGTGCCTGGCCGAGCGCTCCGGGATCCGGCAGCTGACCGGACCGCACCCGGAGGTGGACGAGCGGAATCCCCAGTACTGTCCGGACGGGCGGACGATCGCTTTCACCTCCGACCGCGAAACACCCGGTGTCCAGCAACTGGCACTGGCCGACGCGGCAAGCGGGCAGGTGCAGGATGCACCGGCGGTGGACGGCACCGTGGAGTACCTCCGGTGGTCGCCCGACGGCGCCCGGATCCTGCTGGGTGTTGCCGGGCTCGGCGCCGATCTGGCCGGCGGCGAGGGATCCGGCAGCGTCGTCCGGGGCGGTCGTGACGGTCTTCCCGCGTGGGTTCCCGAGGTGGATTCCGGTGTGTCCGGCGAGCACTGGCGCAGTATCTGGATCTACGACGTCGCCGGCCGTTCGGTCGAGCGGCTGCCGCTGGGCGGGCTGAACGTATGGGAGTCGGTGTGGTGCGGACCGGATGCGGTGCTCGCCGTGACGAGCCCTTCGCCCGGCGAAGGTGCGTGGTACACGGCAGATCTGCGCCGCATCGAGCTCACCGGCGCATCGGCCGAGCTCGTTCACGAGCCGGACCGCCAGCTGGGCTGGCCCGCGGCGAGCCCGTCCGGCCGGCGTCGTGCGGTGGTCGAGGCGTGTTCGTCGGACCGCTGGGTGGTCGCCGGCGACGTCGTCGTGATCGATGCGCAGCGGGGCACTGCGGCGAAGATCAGCACCGCCGACGTCGACGTCACGCACCTGCAGTGGCTTGACGAGTCGCGGCTGGCGTTCCTGGGAATGCGGGGGCTGGAAACGGTCGCGGGGACGTATGACGCCCGCAGCGGGGAAACGACCGAAACCTGGTCGAGCGCGGCCACCTGCGGTGACCGTTATCCGGTCGCGTCGTTCCTCCCGGACGGCTCCGCGGCGATGGTGCACAGCAGTTATTCGGTCTTCCCGGAGCTGGCGTGGCTTCGCGAGGGCAAGGTCGAAACCGTGGCGAGTCTCCGGCACGAGGGTTCCGATCACCTGGGCGAGGTCGCCGGCCGGGTCGAGCCGGTCCGGTGGACGGCACCGGACGGGACCGAGATCGAGGGACTGCTGTGCAAACCGGCCGGTCCGGGTCCGTTCCCGCTCGTGGTGAACGTGCACGGTGGACCGGTGTGGGCCTGGCGGAACCACTGGACGCTGGGCGGTGCTTATGTCCGTCTGTTCGTGAGCCGCGGCTACGCCGTGCTGCATCCGAACCCGCGCGGCAGCAGCGGGCGCGGACAGGAATTCGCCGAAGCCGTCTTCGGTGATCCCGGCGGCGCGGACACGCACGACTACCTGAGCGGGATCGACGCACTGGTCGCCCGTGGCGTCGCCGACCCGCAGCGCATCGGCGTGACCGGAGCGTCCTACGGCGGCTACCTGTCGGCGTGGCTGATCACCCAGGATCGGCGGTTCGCCGCCGCGGCGCCGATCGCTCCGGTGACGGACTGGTATTCCCAGCACTACACGGCCAACATCCCGTTCTTCGACGAGCTGCTGCTGGCCGACCGTCCACAGGGGACTGCCGGCCGGTACCGGGAACGCAGCCCGGTGACGTTCGCCGACCGGGTACGCACGCCGACACTGCTGATCGCCGGCGCGGAGGATCGGTGCACTCCGCCCGGTCAGGCAACGGAATTCCACCGTGCCGTGCTGATGGCCGGGGTGCCGTCGGTCTGCGTGATCTACCCCGGCGAAGGGCACGGGATCAGGTCGTTTCCGGCCATCGTCGACCAGGGCGCACGCCTGCTCGACTGGTTCGGGCGCTATCTGCCCGCTTCCTAGGCCACGCCGTCCAGGCATCGCCGGCCCATCAACGCATCAGGAGGGCACCGTGACCGATCGACTTGTCCCGCAGGGAAACTGGAGCGACGCCGAACTCACCGCGCTGCTCGAACAGTCCTCCGCGGCCGGCCGTTTTTCGCCGGGCCTGCTGCGCGCGATGACACAAGGCTGGTCCGTACCCGAAAGCGACGCTGCGGAGTGGCGCGGCGCCGGCCCACGACGAGCCCGTCGCAAGCTGATCGCCGCGGATTTCCCCGGCGGCACGCTGGTCATCCCGACCGGCCGGCCGGCCGTGCGCACGAACGACCTGCCGTTCGCGTTCCGTCCGGGAACGGACCACATGTGGCTGGCGGGGCCGACGGAACCCGGCTCGGTGCTGGTGCTAGGGCCGGACGGTGCGGAGACGCTCTACGTCGCCGAGCAGCCGGTGTTGGGGCACCCGAAGGCGGTGCTCGGCTCCCATGGCCCGCTCGTGGAGGGCCGGCGGGAGCCGAGCGCGGTCACTGCGCTGCGGCTCGGGATCGAAACCCGCCCGCTCGACGAACTGGACAAGCGCCTTTGCGGGACCGAGGCGAGGGCCGTGCGGGGCCTCGATCCGCACGTGGACGCCATCGTGGCAGACGACGGGCGCGAGCTCGAAAAACAGCTCGCCCGGCGTCGCCTGCACAAGGACGCCTACGAAATCGCGCAGCTCCGCCACGCGGCAACTGCCACGGTCGAAGGGTTCGCGGCCGTAGCACGGGCTTTGCCCGATGCGATCCGGTACGGCGAAGCCTTCGTCGAAGGCGTGTTCACCCAGCAGGCCAGAACGCGAGGCCGCGGGCTCGCCTACACACCGGTCGTCGGAGGCGGGCACCGGGCGACCATCCTGCACTGGCAACGCAACGATCAGCAGATCGGACCCGAGGATCTGCTACTGCTCGACGCCGGCGTCGAAGGTCCCGAGCTGTACGCCTCCGACGTCGCCCGGACCATGCCTGTTTCCGGTCGCTACAGCTCCGCGCAGCGCGACGTCCACGACGTCGTCCACGCCGCCCATCAGGCCGCACTCGCAGCTGTCCGGCCGGGCGGATCCTTCACCGATCCCCACCGTGCGGCGCAGGCGGTGCTGGCAGACGGTTTGCACAGCCTCGGCGTGCTGCCCCATCCGGTCTTCGACGGGCTCTCCGCCGGCGAACGCTCGTGGCGATGGACGTTGCACGTCACGAGCCACATGCTCGGCGCCGATGTGCACGACAGCCTCGTGGTGGCAGGGGAGTACGCCGCCGGCGCACTCGAGCCGGGACATGTCCTCGCGGTCGAGCCGGGCCTGTACTTCGCACCTTTCGACGACTACGTG
The DNA here is from genome assembly GCF_039536925.1 of Amycolatopsis ultiminotia. Lineage (NCBI taxonomy): Bacteria > Bacillati > Actinomycetota > Actinomycetes > Pseudonocardiales > Pseudonocardiaceae > Amycolatopsis > Amycolatopsis ultiminotia. The sequence goes on from NZ_BAAAZN010000001.1 coordinate 768,625, forward strand.
CCTGAACACTTGCGTGGCATCGGAGTGCGTATCGAGGACAACGTCGTCGTCGAAGACGATGGCATCGAGATCTTGACCGCCGCACTCCCGGTGTCCGCCACGGGCATCGAAGACTGGATCGCCGACCGGGCGTGAGGTCGCTCGCCTGCCTGGAGCCTGACCCGTTCGAGGGCACGACACGCGGCACGGCCCCGACCCGGAGGTTCACCCGGGCCGGCAAGGCTCGGTGCGAACGACTCGTTCAGCCGCCGGAGCGGTCCGGCAGCAGCTGAGCCTCGAGCGATCGTGCCGTGGCGGTCTTGTGGCCGTGTCCAGCCCGGTCCGGCTCATGAACACGAGCCCTTGCTGCGCGGCCAGAATGGCCCGCGCGAGCGTGATCGGATCCGCTTCGGCCGGCAGGTCGCCCTCGCGTTGGGCGCGGACGACGCAGTCACCGATCAGCGCGGTGGACGCCTCGTAGCTGCGGTGGGCGTGGTCGAGGACTTCCGGATCGGCGTTACCGAGTTCGCAGGTGCTGTTGGCCATCAGGCAGCCGCGCCGCGTGCCGGCGCCGGTCGGGTCGTCGATCGCTGCCTCGAGGAGCATGCGCAGTGCGTCCAGGGCCTGTGGAACCTCGGCGAGGGCGTCCTGTGCAGCACCCGGAGGAAGAGCTGACGCTTGTCGCCGAACGCTCGCGGACGTGCCATACCGGCAGCATGTCGCATGTCGCACTGAGGGAAGCGGGAAACACATGGGAAAGCTGGACGACAAGGTGGCGATCGTGACCGGCGGGTCGCGGGGGATCGGGGCGGCGTCGGCGCTGGCCGACGAGGGAGCCGACGTCGCGATCAGCTACTCGTCCTCGGCGGAACGGGCCAAGGCCGTGGTCGCCGATCTGGAGGCAAAGGGGGTGCACGCGGCAGCCTTCCAGGCCGACCAGGCCGACGCGACGCAGGCGGCGGGCTTGGTCCGGCGGGTGGCCGAGCAGTTCGGGAAGCTGGACATTCTGGTCAACAATGCGGCACTGGGCGACCGCGGCCTGGTCGGCAGCGAGCTCACCGGCCAGGCCGCGGTCGATCGGCAGCTCGCCGTCAACTACACCAGCGTGGTGGCCGGGATCCAGGCGGCGGTGCCGTTGCTGCCCGATGGCGGGCGGATCGTCAGCATCAGCTCGGGCGTGGCTGCTCGGGCAGGTTCCCAGGGTGCACGGGCACGAAATCGGCTCTCGAGGGCTTCAGCCGGGGCGCCGCCCGCGATCTGGCGCACCGGGACAGCACGGTCAACGTCATCCAGCCCGGGTTCATCGACACCGAAGGAAACCCCGCCGACAGCCCAGCCGCACCCATGTTCCTCCCGACAACGGCGATGGGCCGCTACGGCAGGCCGGAGGAGATCGCCGCAGGCGTGGTCTTCCTCGCCAGCCCGCTGGCTTCCTACGTCACCAGCGCAGTACTGAGGATCGACGGCGGATACGGCACACAGCGCGATCCCGGGCGGCCACGGACGGCAGTGACGCAGGAGCATGATCCGTTGCCACAACGGAATCCCGGGTCACTTCTGTCGCGCAGCCGCCCGTGGCCGGCGTCGGCCACGGGCGGAGGTCGCCCTGTCGTTCCGTGGTGTGCTGGATCCCGGCCGGGAGGACGAATTCCTGCCGGGGCCGTTGCTGCGCACCGAGGATCTGCCACCCGAGCTCGCCGGCCGGTGGAACGGACGGCATCTCGCCGGCGCGAGCGGTGACAACCTCGTTCGTGCGCACTTCGACGCGACGCGGTTCGTCCGGCGCGGACTGTGGCCGCGATCTTCTCGCTCAGCACGGCCGGTGCCACCCCGGGCCGTCCTGGAGCCGGTCGAGTGCCGATCAACCCGGGTGGATTTCGTCAGAAGCCGGGGAACACCCGGCGCAGGTCGTCGAGGGTGACGCCGCCTTCGACGGTGATGCCGTTGTCGTAGGGTGCTTTGAGGCGGCCGCTGACCAGCCGGATGAATGCTTCGGCCGGCCCGTGGAACGATGCGGACGGCGACTCGAGGTGGTCGACCAAGGTGACCGCGTCGTCGATCACCAGGCCGGCCCCCGGGACGGCGAGGGACACCGGGTTCGCGAGTTCGGCCGGTTTTGCCAGGAAACCCAGCATGAAGCCGACCGGCCCGGTCAGGAGATCGACGAGTACCGCGGCCGAGTCGGCGTCCACTTCGGCGTTCGGGTCGAAGGCCACGCGTACGTCCCACGAGTGGTTGGCGACCTCGCTGAGCCGCATGCCCAGTGCGGTCAGCAGCGGGACCGGCTCTGGCAGGAAACCGAGGTCGACGGTCAGTGCCGAACGCTGTTCGGGGGTGAGTGCTTCGACGGTGTCGAGCAAGCGGCTGTTGTGCTCCAGGAAGCCCTCGGCCTGCGCGCGTGGCGTGGACGCGTCCCAGCGTGCCCAGATCGTCTGGTTGTCTTCGGCTGCCACGGTTTCCCCGGCGGCGCGGGCAATCGGTGCGCGGCCGATTTCGGCGCCGCTGCCGAGGTGGGACAGCGCCTGGGCGACGGTCCATTCCGCGGCGCCGCTGGTGGTGGCCAGCTGGTCGTCGGTGAGGCTGCGGACGAGACCGGAGAGGGTGGCGTGCTCGGAGCGGAGGGCGGTGATCGTACGGTCGACGAGTTGGCTCATGTCACGCTCAACTCCTGGACGAACGTGTGTGTTCCGCGCCCGCGCGGGCGACGCTCGGCGTCGCCGACCTCGAGGCGGCCGGTGCCGTCGCAAGCAGCGCGACCGGTGCGTCAGCGCGCCGGTGAAAACGTCGGGTCCGGGCCGCGAGCACCGCTGGACTACCGGCCGAACCGCCGCGGCGGTCACTTCGGCGACAGCGTGCCCGCCAGGAGTGTGCTGAGCATGTCCTGCAGATCGCGGCCGAATTCGACGCAGTGCGCGGTGAGCGAATCGTCGAACCGGTAGGCCGCGAGCATGGATTCGGACGGGTGGGCGTGGGTCCAGATCGCGCCGATCACGATGATCGTCTGTGCGCAGAAGCCCGGTGTGCGGTCATCGAGTTCGGGCAGGCGTTCGCGCACCAGTGCGATCAGTTCGCCGAGGTTGTCGAGGGAGGACTTCTTGTAGCGGGCGACGATGTCCGGGGAGACGTTGTGCTCGAGGACCCCGACCTGGGCGCTGAGCAGTTCGCACAGCAGCGGGCGTTCGACGAGCGACCGGGTGAGGAGTGCGGCGAGATCGTCGGCTCGGTGCCGGACCGGTGCGCCGGGCGCGGACCGGCCGGCCGGCCGCGCGCGCAGGTCGGCCGTCCAGTGCCGCCAGGCCCGGTCGAGCAGTTCGAGCAGGATCTCCTCGCGGGATTCGAAGTAGCGCAGCACGTTCGACTTGGCCAGGCCGACGCGCCGGCTCAGCTCGTTCAGGCTGACCTGCTTGACCGGCATTTCGGCGATCATCGCTGCTGCGGTGTCCAGGATCGCCTGGCGCCGGATCTCGCGCTGTTCGTCGCTTCTGGCCCGCTGGAAAGTCACCACGGTCACATTTTACCGACCGGCGGTTCTTTGACAGCAGACCAACGGTCTCTTATTCTCCAGGTAAGAGACTGATGGTCTGTAATACGCGGGCGCCCGCCTGCCGAGAACGACAAGGACCGCGCCATGCCTTCTGCCGCGAACACCGAACCGATGATGCGAGCCGTTCAGCTCGACGCCTGGGGTGGTCCTGAACGGCTGGTCGTGCGGAAGGTCGAACGTCCGGTGCCCGGGGCGGGGCAGGTACGGGTACGCGTCGAGGCGGCTTCGGTCAACGCGGTGGACCGCCGGGTGCGGGAGGGGTACCTCAGCGGACGGTTTCGGCTGCCCTATACGGCAGGCAGTGATTTCTCCGGCATCGTCGAGGCCGTGGGCGAGGGGGCCGACCTTCCGCTGGGGGCTGCGGTCTTCGGTGCGCTCTGGCCGACCAGCGGGGCGTACGCCGAGTACTCGGTCGTCGACGCCACGCTGCTCGCGGTGAAACCCGACGGTCTCGGTTTCGACCAAGCCGCGGCTCTGCCGGTCGCCGGGGTCACCGCCTGGGTCGCGGTCGTCGAGGACGGCCAGGTGCGGCCGGGGCAGCGGGTTCTGGTCCAAGGCGCCGCGGGCGGGGTCGGCCACCTTGCAGTCCAGTTCGCCAAGCAGCGCGGCGCCCACGTGATCGGTACCGCGTCGGCGGCCAACCACGACTTCGTCCGCGCGCTCGGTGCCGACGAGGTACTCGACTACCGTTCACCGGACCTGCCCGCGCTGCTCGCGGATCTCGACCTCGTCATCGACGGCGTGAGCGCAACCGGCCTGGCCGCGCTCTATCCGAAGATCACCCGCGGCGGGCTCGCACTGTCCCTTTTCGACCCACCCATGCCGCCTCCGTCGGGAATCCGTGCCCGGCTCGTCAGCACCGCCACCGTTGCCGACGGGCCGCTGCGACCGCGGTTGAGTTCCTTGGCCCGGCTGGTCGCCGACCGGCAGCTGACCGTATCGGTCACCGCGTCCTACGGACTCGACGAGGTCGCGACCGCCCAGGAAACCGGTGTTCGGGGAAAGGCCGTCGTCATCCCGTGAACCTCGGACGAGAGGGCGGTGCAGAAATGCTCCTGGAGGGCAAAAGCGCTGTCGTGACCGGTGCCGCGTCCGGCATCGGTGCCGCCGTCGCCCACCGGCTGACGCGCGAGGGCGCCGCTGTCGTCGTGGCCGACCTCGACGACAGCGGGGGTGCGCAAGTGGTCGAAGAGATCCACGGTGCCGGCGGACGAGCCGTGTTCGTCCACACCGACGTCACCGACCCCGCGTCGGCCGAGGCGATGGTCGCCACCGCGGTGCGCGAGTTCGGCAAGCTGGACCTCGCGGCGAACTGCGCGGCCATCGCGGTCGACCCGATGCCCGCCCACGAGACACCGATCGAGACCTGGGACCGCGTCTCGCGGGTCAACCAGCGCGGCACGTTTCTCAGCATGCGCGCCGAAATTCCGGCACTCCTCGAGCGTCCGGCGAGCGCCATCGTGAACATCACCGCCGTCGCCGGCGGCGTCAAAGCGCTCGGCTCGCTCGCGGCATACGTCACTTCGAAGGCCGGAGTGACCGGCCTGACCAAGACCGCCGCCCTCGACTACGTGCAGCACAATCTGCGTATCAACGCGGTAGCTCCGGGATTCGTGGACACGCCGATGACCCGGGATCTGCCCGCCGAGGTGCTCGGTGCAGTCTCGGAAACCCAGCCGCAGGGCCGGATCGGGCGCCCTGCGGAAATCGCCAATGCCGTCGCGTGGCTGCTCTCGGCGGAGGCGGCACTGGTCACCGGCGTCGTCCTTCCGGTCGACGGCGGTACCGGCAACGGCTGATCCTGCTCGCCCACCCCGAACCCGACGCCGGGAGACCGCACAATGCCCCCAGTACACCGCGACATCCCCGCGCCGTCCGCGCAGCTCACGCTCGGCGACGGCCGCGTCCTGGCCTGGGACGAGCACGGCGACCGGGCCGGGCCGGCCGTGATCTACCTGCACGGCACCCCCGGATGCCGCATCCTGTGGAGCGGAATCCCGCGGATGGCCGAGGAATCCGGCGTCCGGCTGATCATGCCGGACCGGCCCGGGTGCGGTGCGTCCACCTTCCGGCCAGGGCGGCGCATCACCGACTGGCCGGACGACGTCGCCGCTCTCGCGGATCATCTGCACCTGAGCCGCTATTGGGTGCTCGGGGCCTCGGGCGGCGGACCCTACGCGCTGGCGTGCGCCGCCGGTGGCGATCCACGGCTGGTCCGGGCCGCCGTCACCAGCGGCATCGGCCCCCTGGACACCCCGGAAGCCCGCGACCGGCTCACCGACACCAACCGCTCGATCTTCACCACGGCCGCCGCCGGGGCCGATGCCGCCCTGCCGATCGCGCAAGCCCTGACCGCAGGCGGTAGCTCTTCGGAGAACTCGGTCGCGGCGATGATCGCCACCATGCCCGCCGGAGACCAGGCCATCGTGCGCGAGCATCCGGAAATGCTCGCGGAATTGGTCGACCTGCGCGCCGTGGTCGCCCACGGTCTCGAAGGACTCGCCCACGAACTGTGGCTCGCGACCCGACCGTGGGGTTTCGATCCGGCCGCAATCAGCATCCCGGTCGACTTCTACGCCGGCGACCACGACCGGAACGTGCCCGTGCGGATGGTCGCCGAGCAGGCGAGCCTGGTACCGCGGAGCACATTCACCGTCTGGCCGGGAGCGGGCCACCTGGCCGAGCTCGTCCGGCTCGGAGAAGTGGCCTCGCACCTGACGGCCGCCGACTGATCCCCGGCACACCGCGGGCAGCATGGCGAAGTTGCAGCACGTTCCGCGTACAAGACCCGGCGGATGTGTGCCGGACGTGTTCGGCCGCGGCTCGTCGTCGGGTTGTCAGCTGTGCGGGCACGGTCTTGTTGCATCCGCCGGAGGCGGTGCGGTCGTCTTGTGCCGGAGACCGGTCGCAGCCGAGCCGTGGCTGAAGGGCAGCCGCCCGCGCGCCCTGCGTGGGTTCCAGGTGGGATCGCGGCACCGGAGTCGTCGCTCGCGGGAGGTTATCGCTGCGGTACCGATTCGATCAGAAGATCCAGCTGGTGCAGCATCAACTGCCGCGCGTCGGCTCCGAACAGGGCGAGACGGCGGGTGTGCGCGAGCAGCAGGATGCCGGAAGCACAGGCGAAGATCCCGGCGACCACTCGGTCGGCTTCCTCGGCGGGGGCGCCGAGCGCGGTGACGCTCTCGGCGATGGGGGCCAGTGCGTCGAGCAGTTTCCGGTTGAGTGCCCGGTCGAGTTCGTCCGACAGCCCCCTCGGCTCGATTCCCCCGCCGAAGAGATAGAACCCCATGTCCATATCCCGTGGGTTCTTGTCGTAGAAATCGAAGTAGGCGAGCCCCGCACGCCGGAGCCGGTCACGGGAACTCGCTCCGGCTTCCGCTGCACCCCGGATCTCCTGTCCCAGGCGATCCAGTGACTTCTCGAGTGCGGCCGCGTAGATGTGCTCCTTGCTGGGAAAGTAGGCGTACAGGGCGCCGGCGACATAACCGGCCTCTTGCGCGATCGCCCGCATGCTCGCACCGCGTAGCCCTTTGGTGGCGAAGACGCGAAGCGCGGCGTCCAGGACGCTCGCCCGTTTGATCTCGGTCATCGCCTCGCGTACGTCGTCTCGGGCACTGCGCGACATGAAGAGCCTTCCGTCTCGGGTCCGTCATGCTACCTTGATTGAACAGCGTTCATGGAGTATGAACAGTGTTCAAAAGGAGCGGGTTGCGGATGGACAGCGTGGGTTTGAGTGACCGTGCGGTGGACTACACCGCGCGGTTCGGCCGGTTCCTCGAGCAGGAGGTCGCGCCGCTCGAAGAGGACCTTGCCGCGAAGCGGGCCGGCACCCCGTGGCAGCCGCATCTCGACGAGGCGGGCCGGATGCACCCGGCGGTCTGGGCGGCCCGGCGGGAGGTGCAGCGCCGGTCGGCGAGGGCCGGGCTCTACCAGCCGCATCTCGGCGCGCACGTCGGCGGCGGCGGATTCAGCCGGGTCGAGATGCATCACGTGGAGGAGTTCGTCTACCGGACCGCGGGGCTGGGGCTCGGGCTGGCCGCGCTCGGCTGGACCGAGAGCGGCAATCCGGCGCTGGAACACGCGTCGGGGCCCGCTCGCGAGCGGTATCTCGACCCCCTGATGGCCGGGGAGGTGACCACGGCGTTCGCGAACACCGAGCGCAGCGTGGGCACCGACGTGCTGGCCATGCAGACCCATGCCCGGCGGGACGGCGGCGACTGGATCGTCAACGGGCAGAAGGCGTGGATCACCAACGCCCATTTCGCCGACTTCTTCCAGGTGGTCGCCGTCACCGAACCGGGTGCGGGCACCCGGTCGCTGTCGATGTTCCTCGTCGATGCGGACGCACCCGGATTCTCCAGGGGGCGCGACATCCCGACCATCCTCGGCGACGGTCTCACCGGCGAACTCGAACTCAGGGATGTGCGGGTCCCGGCCGAAAACGTCGTCGGCGAGGTCGGCGACGGCTTCGCGCTCGCCATGTCCTGGATCAACTGGCGGCGCGTCACCAGGGGCGGCATGTGCGCGGGATGGTCCGGATGGCTGATGGACCGGGCACTGGAAAGGGCCACCCGCCGGACGGTCAGCGGCCGTCCGATCGCCGATCTCCAGGTCATCCAGCACCTGCTGGCGGACATGGACGCGGACCGGTTCGCCGCGCGTGCGGCGTCACTGGTCGCGCAAGAGCGCCTCGACGCACTCGGCCCGTTCGCGATTCCGCTCAGTCCCGAGGCGCCGCGCCTGATCAGCCTCATCAAGCTGATCAACGACGAGGCGTTCTTCCGCGTCGTCGACCGCGCTGTCCAGATCAATGGTGCGGTCGGGCTCATCCAGGGATCTCCCGAGGAGAAACTCTTCCGCATCGCCCGGAACCTGCGGATCCCCGCGGGAACCTCGGAGATCCAGCGCAACTCGATCGCCCGTCGGCTGCTGCGTGAGCACGAGGGGCCGGCGGCATGAGCAGTGCGACCGCCGCGCGCCTGACGCAGTATTCCCCCGGCGGTGGCTGCGCCTGCAAGATGCCGCAGGGTGTGCTGGCGGACCTGCTGTCCGGACTTCGCTCGACCGGTGCCGCCTCGGCGGGCCTGCGGGTCGGGCTCGACCCCGCCGACGACGCGGCGATCTACGACCTCGCCGGACTCACCGACCGTTCACTGGTCCTCACCTGCGACTTCATCACTCCGGTGGTGGACGAGCCCCGGGACTGGGGCCGGATCGCGGCGGCGAACGCGCTCTCCGACGTCTACGCGATGGGGGGACGGCCGCTGCTCGCGCTCAACCTGGTCGGCTGGCCGGGCACCCTGGACCCCGGGCTGCTCGGGCAGGTCGTGGCGGGCGGCGCCGAAACGCTCGGGGCCGCGGGTGCCGCGCTCGCCGGCGGCCACTCGATCAGCGACCCTGCTCCCAAGTACGGGCTGGCGGTCGTGGGCGAGGTGCCGCGGTCCGCGATTCTCCGGAAGGGCGGGGGAAAACCCGGCGACCTCCTGGTACTGACGAAGGCACTCGGGGTGGGGGTGGTGAGTACCGCGATCAAACGGGGCGGCGCGGACTCCGCCGTGGTGGCCGCGGCGGTGCGGTCCATGTGCCGGCTGAACGCCGATGCGGCGGCGACCGCGAGCAGGTTCGGCCTGTCGGGCGGTACCGACGTCACCGGCTTCGGGTTGATCGGGCATCTGCACGAGATGGGAGTGGCAGGCGGTGTTTCGGCACGCATCGACGCCGGCGCGGTCCCGCTCCTGCCCGGGGTGCGAGAACTCGTCGCTCGTGGCTTCGGCCCCGACGGCAGCCGGGTGACTTTGCGTACCGCACTGGACCGGGGTTGGTTCCGGCCGGGAAACCTCGACGCGGACATGCGGCTGCTGCTCGCGGACGCGCAGACCTCGGGTGGCCTGCTGCTCGCCGTGCCGCCCGCGACCGCCGACGACGTCGTTGCCGACCTGCGCCGGAAGGGCGAGGTGGTGGCGAGCGTCGTCGGGGAGCTGGTCGAGGGCAGCCCCGGGCTCGTCTCGGCCGAGGCGGTCCCCCGATGAGCGACGCGACGGCCCCGGAATCCGCGGGCAGGGCAGGCACCGAAGCACTCGCCTGCGTCACCGGCAGGTTCCAGCCGGTGCACAACCAGCACCTCGAGCTGATGAGGATCGCCTTGTCCGGCGCCGATCATCTGCTCGTGGGGCTGACCAACCCGGACGCGGGTACCCGTCGCGAGGAGCCGTCCTCGGCGCACCGGCACACCGAGGACGGGAACCCGTTCACCTTCTTCGAAAGGTCACGGCTGATCACCGCGGCGCTCACGGCAGACGGCTGGGACGGCCGTTTCACCATCGTCCCGTTCGATTTGTTCCGGCCGGAATCCTGGTACGAGTACGTGCCCTCGCATGCCCGGCATTTCGTTCGTTCCTACTCCGCATGGGAGGAACGGAAAGCCGGGTTGCTCGCCGACGGCGGCTACCTCGTCGAACGGCTCGTCGGAGAGCCGGACGGGCGGATCAGCGGCTCGGACATCCGGGCCAGAATCGACCGCGGGGACCCCTGGGAAGAGCTGGTCCCGCCGGCCGTGGTGGCGCCGCTGCGTGCGCTGGCGGCAGCGCGCCGCGGCGCCGATTCCGCCGGGCGGCCGCGATGAGTCCCCTCGCCTACGGCGAAGCCCAGCCACGTCCGGTCGACGACCGCATGCCGATCGTCCTGGTCGTCCTCGACGGGCTCGGCGACCGGCCGATCGCCGAACTCGGCGACCGGACGCCCGCCGAGGCCGCGTGGACGCCGAACCTCGACCGGCTCGCGGCAGCCGGCGCGACCGGATGGCACCTTCCCTTCGGCTGGGGCCGCGCCCCCTCTTCGGAACTCGCGCACTGGTCGATGTTCGGATTCGGCGACGTCGTGTTCCCGGGGCGCGCGGTGCTGGAGGCGCTCGGCGCCGGACTCGATGTTCCTTCCGGGGTCGCGGTCAGCTACGCCGCACTGCGTCCGGCATCCGTGCGCTCGGACCGAGTGTGGATCACCGGGCGGGCGAAACGGGTTCTGGACGACGAAGACGCCGCAGCGCTCTACCACGAGGTGGGCCCAGTCCTCGAAACCCACGGTTTGGCCGCGCTTCCGGTCGGGCGGCAAGGGGAGAGCGTCCTCGTCGCACCGGAGGACGCCAGCGGCGCGGTGACCGATACCGACCCGTTCTTCGAAGACATCCACCCGTGGCTGTATCCCGTCGAGACGCTGCCGGAAGGCGCCCCGTTCGCGCGGCGCCTCGCACGGGCGCTCCCGGACGTCCGCGCGGTCCTGCTCGGCAGCGAAGTCAACGCGGCCCGGCGGGCACGGGGGATTCCCGCACTGGACGTGCTGACCACCAAATGGTCGGGCACCCGCCGGCAGGTCCCCGGGTTCGCCGACCGCGCCGGGGTGATCGGGGCGGCGGTGACGAGCACGCCGCTGTATCGGGGTCTCGCCACGCTGCTCGGCATGCCCTTCACCCACCTGCGTGCCGAGGCCGACCCGGCGGTCGACCTGCGGCAGCGCATCGCCGCCGCCGAGCAGCTGATCGCCGACGGCGCGCGTTTCGTGCACGTGCACTCGAAGGCCACTGACGAGGCCGGGCACACCAAGGACCCCTACGCCAAACACGACACGCTCGAAGCCGTCGACCGTGGCCTTGGCGGGCTCCTCGGCCTCGCGGACCGGGCGGTGGTGGCGGTGACCGGTGACCACGCCACCCCGTCCACCCACGGCCTCCTGCACGCCGGCGAGCCGACCCCGTTGATCGTCGCCGGCCCGACGGTGCGGGCCGACGAGGTGACCTCCGCCGGCGAGCGGGCGACCCGGTACGGCTGGCACGGCCGGATCAGCGCGGACGACCTCCTCCCGCTGCTGCTGAGCTACGCCAACCGCCCCGCGTTCCTGGGCCATCGCACCACCCCGGTCGGAGCACACGCGCTGCCCGACGCGCCGAAGTGCATGCCCGCCGGTCCCGAGCCGCACCGCTGACAACGCCGATCCACCGCTCGCGAACCCGTCCGGCCTGCCGGGCGACGAAACCTGCTCTGCCGCACGAGGTCAAAGGAGACTGTTGTGACCAGCGCTTCCCCCGTTCTGTCCTACACCTCCGGCGTCGCGGACGTCCCGCTGCTCTACCAGACCATCGGCCAGAACCTCGACCACACCGCTGCGCTGCACCCCGGCCGCGACGCACTGGTGGAGGCCGGCACCGGCCGTCGCTGGACCTACCGGGAATTCCGCGCGGACACCGATGTTCTCGCACTGGGCCTGCTCGACGCGGGCGTCGGCAAAGGAGACCGGGTCGGGATCCTGGCCCCGAACACGGCCGAGTGGACGCTGCTGCAGTACGCGACGGCGAAAATCGGCGCGATCCTGGTCACCATCAATCCGTCCTATCGCACCCACGAGCTGCGCTACGTGCTGCGCGCGGCGGGGATCTCGCTGCTGGTGGCCGCGCGGGAATTCAAGACCTCCGACTACGCCGGAATGATCGACAGCATCCGCGGCGACTGCCCGGACCTGCGCCGGGTGGTCCTGCTCGGTTCGGCCGGCTGGCGCGCCGTCCTGGCGGCCGGACGGGCGGCGGACCCGGCCAGGCTGTTCGCCGCGCAGGCCGGACTGTCCCCGGACGATCCGATCAACATCCAGTACACCTCCGGTACCACCGGAGCACCGAAAGGTGCCACACTGTCGCACCACAACATCCTGAACAACGGTTTCTCGGTCGGCCGGATCTGCGGCTACACCCACCTGGACCGGGTCTGCATCCCGGTGCCGTTCTACCACTGCTTCGGCATGGTGATGGGCAACCTGGCCTGCACCTCCCACGGTGCCACGATGGTCATCCCCGGCCCCGGTTTCGACCCGGTGGCCACCCTCGCCGCAGTCGCCGGGGAACGCTGCACGTCGCTCTACGGGGTGCCCACGATGTTCATCGCCGAACTCAACCACCCCGGCGTCGGCACCTTCGATCTCTCCGCACTGCGAACCGGGATCATGGCCGGTGCCCCCTGTCCCGTCGAAGTCATGAAGCAGGTCGTCTCCCGGATGGGGATGCACGAAGTCACCATCTGCTACGGCATGACCGAGACCGCACCGGTCGCCACCCAGACGCGCGTCGGTGATTCCCTCGACCAGCGGGTCTCCACCGTCGGGAAGGTGCACCCGCATCTGGAGATCAAGCTGATCGACCCCGGCACCGGGCTGACCGTGCCCCGCGGCGCGCCCGGTGAGCTGTGCACCCGCGGCTATTCGGTGATGCTCGGTTACTGGAACCAGCCGGACAAGACCGGCGAAGCCATCGACGCCGCCCGCTGGATGCACACCGGCGACCTCGCCGTCATGGACGCCCGCGGCTACGTCACCATCACCGGCCGGATCAAGGACATGGTCATCCGCGGTGGCGAGAACCTCTACCCCCGCGAAATCGAGGAGTTCCTGCACACTCATCCCGATATCGTCGATGCCCAGGTCGTCGGAGTACCGGACGACCGCTACGGCGAGGAACTGTGCGCCTGGGTGAAACTTCGGGACGGCGCCGAGCAGATGACCGCGGAGAGTCTCCGGGCCTTCGCCACCGACAAACTCGCGCACTACAAGATCCCCCGCTACCTGCTGGTCGTGGACGAGTTTCCGATGACCGTCACCGGCAAGGTCCGCAAGGTCGAAATGCGCGAGCAGTCCGTGCGGATGCTGGCGAACGGATGAGGGAATCTGCCTGGACTTGCTCATTCGGCGGGTTTCCGGGGGCGAAAGCATCCCGCTCGAACGTGACGGCTTCCGGCCCCGGTGGCAGCACCCAGCTCCGTGCCGTGGGTGTCTCAGCGAAGCGCGTCGATGGGCCTACCGGCTTTTGACGCGGTGGCTTTTGACGCGGTGGCGGGCACTCGGCGGAGCCGGTTGCGGCTCGGGCTTGTCCGCGGCGCGAGGCGCGGTGTCGATGACGCGGGTGAGCAGTTCCTTGAGGGTGGTGAGTTCGGCGGGGCTGAGTTCCGCGGCGAGGTCGGCGTCGAGAGCGGAAACCCGGGTGTCGGCGCGTTCGAACAAGTCACGGCCGTGTTCGGTCAGCGTGAGTTCGATCAACGTGCGGTGCATCGGGTGCGGAGCGCGCCGGATGAGGCCGCGAGCCTCGAGCCGGCCCACCGTGCTGTTCATCGTCTGCGGGGTGACCTGGCACTGCCGGGCCAGTTCGGCGGAGCTGATGCCCTCGTGTTCGCTGATGATGGTCAGCGCCGCCTGTTGTGCCGGCGTGATGCCGTAGCCGCGCAGCACTTGCTCCTTTGCTTGCTGCGTGGCTTGTTCCGCGCGCTTGATGTAGGCAAGCAACCGCGCCGTGTAGTGCACCATTCGCCCAGCTTAGCGAACGTTCTGCCGAGCGCAGGCGCGCTTCTGTATGACTGCATACTGACTCCTGTCAGCATGCTGATAAGATGCGAGCGATCCTCCTCCGACGGAAGGCAAGAACATGACCGACGTTGTCCGGCAGATTCCGAGTATCAGTGGTGCGGCGGCCCGGCGGGTGCTGCAGGCGGCCATCGCGGCGGCGGAAGCCGCGGAGCAGCCTTCGGCGATCGCGGTGGTGGACGCGAGCGGGAACCTCAGCGCATTCGCCCGGCTGGATGGTGCGGCCCTGCAGGCCGCGCAGCTCGCCCAGGACAAGGCCTACACCGCGGCCGGGTTCGGCCTGCCCAGCGGCCAGTGGCACGAGTTCCTGCAGCAGGACGCTCCTCTCGCGACCGGCGCCCCGACCGGGATCGACCGGTTCGTGCCCTTCGGCGGCGGACTCCCGCTGTCAGTAGCGGGGCAGGTGGTCGGCGGCATCGGCGTGTCCGGCGGACACTGGAGCGGCGACGACCAGATTGCACAGGCCGGTGCCGCCGCGATCGAGGCGGCGCAGTGACCGAGCCACGGCAGCGCTGTTCGTGAGGTGCTCGGCCACCGGATGGCGTGGCGTCAAGACGACGGCGCCGTGGCGACGGCCGGAGAAATCGGCACACCGGTGCCGATCGTGGGCAGTGGTCCGGCCGAGAGTCGCCGATCAGGCGGTGACAGCCGGATTCCCGCCGGACCACCCGCCCGGCACCTGGTACTGCGCTGCGCCAAACGGTTCGGACGCGGCCGCGATCCGGTGCCAGCCTACCGCAACCGCACGACCGAATTGAGCACGGAAATGCGGTCCGCGGCAGGTCGCCGGCACGGACCCACCGTACGCCGGCGCGTCCGGCGGAAAGTCCATAATGGACTTGTCCGGCGCCGGATGCACGCTGCTGCGCTTCACTCCCGAGGTGACAAGTCGGGGCCGCTACCGCAAAAACCGATGCACCTGCGCGGGCGATCGACGTCGGCGAACAGGCCATCGTCGCGCTCTACGAAGGTGAACTCGTTCTGGTACGCCCGGAAACGAGCCCACGAGGCTCGAAGCAATTGTCATGCAAAATCTGGCACCACGTTTTTCCCGCAACCCTCGCGCCGGCCCTATTCCGGTGAGCACGATGGGGAAATTTTCGGCGAGGTGCTCCAGCCGCCCGGTTCGCGCATCGCAGCTGTTCGGAGCGCGGGGTGCTCCAGCGTGGTGAGTCGTCGATCGGCTGCCGTAGCCGGAGAGGGCGTCGTCGGCGGTCTTGATCCAGACGAACGGCTCGGGGCCGGCGTACCACTCGCTGGTTCACTGCCGACCGAGTATGCCCCGGCTCCGGATTCCGCGGGCTTCGTGCGCTGCGGCCCGGGAAATCGCCGGCCCGCCTGGTGGATCGCACCGGGGAAGAAGAGATGTTCTGCACCGCCGACGCGGTCCTGCCCCGCACGCGGCCCCGGTCTGTTGCCGGACGCGGTGGGTCGGCGTCGGTCAGCTTGTTGAGCTCGTCATCGGATCGTCACGGGTGTGCTGGTGGCCGTGGGGGGCTGTCGATGGTGGTGAGTCGTCGATCCCGCCTCCGTCACAGGTGGGCGCCGGCGCGCAGGTAGTGCAGGGTGTGGCCGAGTTCGGCGCTGAGCGACAGGTTCGACCCCGGCCGCGCCGAACGCTCCAGTACCAGGCGGAGTGCGGTGACGATGACCGCGGCCGTGCAGCGTGCCTGGTCCTCGTCGAGATCGCCGTGCGCGCGATCCTGGATCACCGGGGCAAGTGCCTCCTCGACGGTGCGCAGATCGTCGAGCCAGCGGGCGCGGAGCGCCGGAACGGTGATCAGCAGGTCGATGAGAACGTGGACGTTCTCTGGGCCCGCGCAGATCGACGACGTGTCGTACGCGCGTTCGACCGCTTCGACAAGGGGTTCCCCGGCAGGCCGCTCGGCCAGCCGGTCGGCCAGTCGTGCGGTGCCGGTCGCCACGATCGGCGAGAGCAGCTCGTCTTTGGTCGGGAAGTACCGGTAAAGCGTGCGGAGTGACACCCCCGCCTCCTCGGCGACTGCGTCGAGCCCAACGGCGTCGTAGCCGTGCCGGACGAACAGCGCAAGGGCGGCTGTGGCGATCTCGAGTCGGGTCTGGCTCCTGCGCCGCTGGTTGAGACTGTTGCGCTCCATGGTGCAGACCCTACCGTGTCACGACGTGCCGTGTTGACAAATTTTGCCAATCTGGCATTGTTAGTCAGTAGGAGCGGAGCCCGCTCCGCGGCCGCTCCGTCGGACGTGCCCCGGCCGTCGGACGCGGCGGACCTGCCGGTGCCGGCCGTCGGCACGTCAACGGCACTGAGTCTTTGCGATGGGATTTGGATGGTGAATGTCATGGAGGCACCGGAGGGTGTGACCGCACAGGAGCACGGGGCCGCGCGCATCGTCGTCGACGAACCCCGCTGTATCGGGGCCGGTCAGTGCGTGATGGTCGCCCCGGATCTGTTCGACCAGCGCGACGAGGACGGGATCGCGGTGGTGCTGCGCGACGAGCCGCGCTCCGACGAGCTGCCCGCGGCACGGGAGGCCGCCGCACTCTGCCCGGCCGCGGCGATCCGGCTCGTGCGGGGGAGTGGCGCATGAGCGGGGACGGCGTCCTCGTCATAGGTGCCGGAGCGGCGGCCCTCGGGGTGGTCGAAGGGCTGCGCGAGCAGGGCTATCAGGAACCCATCGATGTCGTCGGTGCGGAGAAGTGGTCTCCCTACGACCGGCCACCGTTGTCGAAACGCGTTCTCGACGGCCGTCTGACGCCGGAGCAGACAGAGCTGCGGCCGTCGGCGGATCTCGGTCGCCTCGGCGCTCGATGGCTGCTCGGCCACCGCGTCGTCGGGCTGGACGTCGACGCGCACGCCGCCGAACTCGACGACGGGAAACGCCTCCGGTGGTCGAGCGCCGTCGTGGCGACGGGGCTGGCTCCCCGGCTTCCCGGCTTTGCGCGCGGGCTGGACGGGGTGCACGTGCTGCGCACCCTCGACGACGCCCTTGTGCTGCGGACGGAGATGCTGAACGCGCGCGGGATCGCGGTGGTCGGAGCCGGCGTCCTCGGCTGCGAGATCGCCGCCACCGCACGCGGCATGGGGCTCGAGGTCGCCCTCATCGACAAGGAACCGGCGCCGATGTGGTCCCGTACCGGCCATGAGCTGGCGGCAATGCTGGCCACGCTGCACACCCGGCGCGGCGCGAAGCTGCACACGGGTGTCGGGGTGGCCCGGCTCGAAGGCGATGGCGGGCGGGTGCGCGAGGTGGTCCTCGCCGACGGCACCCGCATAGACGCCGACCTGGTGGTTGTCGCTCTCGGGTCGGACACCGCGACAGATTGGCTTCAGGGCAGCGGTCTCACCGTCGACGACGGCGTCGTCTGCGACGCGCACTGCCGAGCTGCTCCGGACGTCTACGCGGCAGGCGACGTCGCACGCTGGTACCACGAGGGCCTGGGCCGTCTGGTCCGGCGCGAGGACCGTACGAACGCCTCCGCACAGGGGCTCGCCGTCGCGCGGCGCATCCTCGGCGACACCCGGCCCTATGCGCCGATGGCCAGCTCGTGGACCAATCAGTACGACGTCTCCCTGCATTTCGCCGGTGAATTGGTCGGCGAGAACCCGGAGGACACCGCGCTCACCGTGGTCAGCGGGAACCCCGGCGAGGGCAAGTTCGCGGCCACCGTTGCGGCCGGCGAGCACGTCATCGGCGCGGTCGGCTGGAACGACCCGCGCGGCTTCCGCGCGGCCCGTGCCGCGATCGGGCGCCCGTCCAGCACCGCCGCATGAGTTTCCCGGACAGCCACACCTGATGGAGATACCGATGAATGCCACCCCGCTCACCGCCCCGTCCTCGAACCGGGATCCGGCGCACCCGATCAACCCGGCCCCGGAATTCGCCCGGCTTCGGGCCGAGAAGCCGGTCATGCAGGTCCAGCGGCAGTTCCCGGACGGTCAGCTGCTGACCACCTGGTTGATCACCAACCACGAGTACGTGCGTGAAGTGCTGGGCAGCCCGCACACCAGCAACTCGTTCAGCTCGGGCGACAACGGGACGTCGCAGCCCGGATTCCTGCTGTCGCTCGACCCGCCGGACCACACCCGCATCCGCAGGATGCTCACCCGCGAGTTCACCGTGAAGCGGATCAACTCGCTGCGCCCGCGGGTCGAGGAGATCGTCACCGGGTTCCTCGACGACCTGGTGGCCGCCGGGCCGCCTGCCGACCTGATGCAGCACTTCGCCCTGCCGGTGCCGTCGCTGGTGATCTGCGAGCTGCTGGGGGTGCCCTACGAGGACCGGGCCGACTTCCAGCGGCGCAGTGACGTGCTGCTGGACCCCACCGCCGGGCCGGACCGGCAGCGGGAGAACAGCCGCGAGATGAACGACTACATGACCGAGCTGATCGCCCGGCACCGCACGAACCCCGGTGACGACATCCTGGGCATGCTGATCCGCGAGCACGCGGACAACCTCACCGACGAGGAGCTGCTGGGGATCGGCAACATCCTGTTGATCGCAGGGCATGAGACGACCGCCAACACCATCGGGCTGGGGACCCTGCTGCTGACGCAGCATCCGGATCAACTGGCCATGGTGCGCGACGACCCGGCCGTGCTGCGTACCGCGGTCGAGGAGATCCTGCGGTTCCTCTCGATCGTGCACTCCGGTTCACCCCGGCTGGTCACCGAGGACATCACGATCGGGGGCGTGCAGATCGCGGCCGGGGAGCTGGTCGTCGTCTCGCTGCCCTCGGCCAACCGCGACCCCGAGTTCCTGCACGACGCGGACGTCTTCGACGTGCAGCGGGCGCCCGGTCCGCACCTGACCTTCGGGCACGGCATCCACCAGTGCCTCGGGCAGCAGCTGGCCCGGATGGAGATGTCGGTGGCCTTCCCGGCGCTGCTGAACCGGCTGCCGGACCTGCGGATCACGGCTCCGGAGTCGGAGCTGACCTTCCGGCCGCTCGGACCGGTCAACGGGGTTCGGGCGCTGCCGATCACCTGGGGATGAATTCTCGCTCAGCTCGGCATTTAAGTACCCTTAATCGAGGGAAGGAGCCCGAGTTGATCAGTGGCACGGACGCTGCACGGCTGCTGCTGCGGGGCGTCGTCGGCGGCACGATGATCGCGCACGGTGTGCGGCACGCCCGCACCCTGAACGGCACTGCCGGATCGTTCTCCTCGGTCGGGTTCCGACGCCCCGGTGCGCAGGCGGTGGCGAGCGCAGTCGTGGAGATCGGTGCCGGTACCGCACTCGCGGCCGGGGCTGCGACACCGTTGGCGGCCGCCGCGGTGGTCGGCCGCGATGGGTGTCGCGGCGCGTTCGGCCCACCTGCGGAACGGATTCTTCGTCCCGGACGACGGTTATGAGTATGTGCTGAACCCCGCGGCCGCGTCCGTGGCGGCGGCTGCACCCGGACCCGGCCGCTTCAGCGTTGACCGGGTCTTGGGGTGGAACCGGCGGCCGGACGGGCGGCGAGGGGCTGCGCTGGCCCTCGGGCTGGGGCGGCAGCGGCCACTGCTCAGCTCGCGGCATTCTGGCGTCGCCCGAAGCCGTCGGCGGTGCCGGACCGGGAAGACGCCGGGCATGCCGGATGAGGGCTCGTGCGCCGGGAACGGAGCCCCGGCGCCGGTGCCCGGTTCTCGCCGGGCGACCCAGATCGAGCCTTTGTAGTATACTCTTATACGAGTTGGCCGGATCCCCGGAGGTTGCTGCAATGAAGCTTCGCGTTGGCCAGATGCTCGCCAGCACGGTCGATACCACCACGGTGGCCGTCGTGCGGTGCACGGGCGACGACCTGGAGATCACCTGTGGTGGTGCGGGCATGGTGGATCCCCGCGGCCCCAAGGCCGACACCGCGGGCACCGCGGGCACCGCCGGCACCGCGGGCACCGCCGGCCCCGCCGAGACCGCGGGCACCGCCGACCCGGCCCAGATGGCCGGATCCCGGCTCGGCAAACGCTATGCCGACGAGGAGCTCGGCATCGAGCTCCTGTGCACCAAAGCCGGCGAGGGCAGCCTCGCGGTCAACGGCACCCCGTTGCGGCTGAAGGACGCCAAGCCGCTGCCCGCCTCCGACTGAGCCGGGGCTGAGCCATGAGTATCACGATGCTGCTGGACATGGTGGCCGACAGCTGCGCTGACCGGGTCGTGATCGGGTCAAGGCAGGACGGGCTGACCGCTGCGCGCTTGCGCGAGCTCTCGCTCGGTGGCGGGCAGGTGGTGCGCGAGGCCGGTGCCGACGCCGTGGTGTACCTGGCGGTCAACGGTCCGGCCTTCCCGGTGGCGATGTTCGGGGCGGCGCGGGCCGGGGTGCCACTGGTGCCGGTGAACTACCGGCTCGGGCGCGAGCAGCTCGATGCCTTGCTGGCCAAGCATCCCCGTGCGCTCGGGATCGCCGAACCCGGGCAGGCCGAGCCGCTGGTCCGGGCCGGGCTGCCGGTGTTCAGCCCGGCGGAGTGGCTGGCCGCCGCGGCGGCCAGCCACTCCGCCGGCAACGGCGCCGGGGAAGAGCCGGCCGACCCGGACAGCACCGCGGTGCTGATCTACACGAGCGGCACGACATCGGTCCCGAAGGGTGTGGTGCTGCGCCACCACAACCTGGTCTCCTATGTGGTCGGCACGGTGGAATTCGCCGCTGCCGACGCGGACGAGGCGGCGCTGATGAGCGTGCCGCCCTACCACATCGCGGCCGTGTCGAACGTGCTCACGAACCTCTACGGCGGGCGCCGGACACTGACCCTGGAGCAGTTCAGCCCGGAGGGATGGCTGGAGCTGGTGCGCGAGCAGGCCGTGACGAACGCGATGGTGGTGCCCACCATGCTCGCCCGGATCATGGATGCCGACGGCGTCGACCGGTCGGTGCCGTCGCTTCGGGCGCTGGCCTACGGCGGGGCGAAAATGCCGTTCCGGGTCATCGAGACCGCGCTGCGGGAGTGGCCGCACGTGGCGTTCGTCAACGCCTACGGGCTCACCGAGACCTCTTCGACCATCTCGATACTCGGGCCCGACGAGCACCGAGCCGCGATCGCCAGCGACGACCGCCGGGTGCGCTCCCGGCTCTCCTCGGCAGGCCGTCCGGTGCCGGGGATCGAGATCGAGGTCCGCGACGAGTGTGGCGAGGTGGTGCCCGCGGGCACCACAGGGCAGATCTGGGTGCGCGGCGAGCAGGTCTCGGGCGAGTACGCCGGGCAGGGCTCGGCGACCGACGAGCGCGGCTTCTTCCACACCCGTGATCAGGGCCGGCTCGACCTCGACGGCTACCTCTACCTCCAGGGCCGCGTCGACGACACCATCATCCGCGGGGCGGAGAACATCGCGCCCGCCGAGATCGAGGACATCCTGATGCGCCACCCCGACGTGCTCGACGCCGTCGTGGTGGGCGTTCCCGACGAGGAGTGGGGGCAGCGCATCGAGGCCGTGGTCGTGCCACGGCGCGGCGCCGAAGTCGACGTCGAGGTGCTGCGAGCCACCGTCCGGGAAGTCCTGCGGGGTTCGAAAACCCCGGACCGGATTGTCTGCTGGCCCGAGCTCCCGCGCACTACCACCGGCAAGCTGTCCCGGCGCGAGATCGTCGCTGAGCTGCGCAGCTGATCCGGACACTCGATCGGCCACGCCGAGGAGCGGTCCACGCAGGGGGGCGGACTTCCGGCGTACTCCGCGATCCCGGAGCGAACCGCGTCCGGTGCCGAAGCAATCGTGGTCGATCAGTGGCCCGGCAAGGGTCTCTGGGTCGAGGATCTGGCGGTTCGAGTTCCGTGCCGCACCCGGTGCCGCGCGGTGAGCCGTTCGGAAGTCATCCGGAGGTCGCCGGGAATGCCGGCCTATGAAGTATACTCAATTCACCTTCTCGTCCGGGAAACCGGCGAGACGTTCGGCACCTGTGGAGGAGCAGTCCGTGACCCTCACGTTCACCGAGGAACAGGAGGAGCTGCGCGCGTCGGTGCGCCGCTTCCTGGCCGAGAAGTCGCCGAGCGCTGCCGTGCGGCGCTGGATGGAGTCCGAAGAGGGGCATGATCCGGCGGTCTGGGCGCAGATGGCGGGCCAGCTCGAGTTGCCGGGGCTGGCGTTTCCGGAGGAGTACGGCGGATCCGGCGGAGGGCCGGTGGAGCTGGGGATCGTGCTGGCGGAGATGGGGCGGGCGCTGGTGCCGTCGCCGTTCTTCGCCACGGTCGCGCTGGCCGGCCAGGCGCTCGTCGTCAGCGGGGATGACGCGGCGAAGGCCCGCTGGCTTCCCGGCATCGCCGACGGCTCGGTGACCGCAACGCTGGCGGTGGCCGGGGAAAGCGGGTCGTGGCGGCTGGAAGACGTTGCGGCCACCGCGGAGCAGCGCGACGGCCGGTGGCTCGTGACCGGTACGAAGATGTTCGTCGTCGACGGTGCCACGGCGGATCTGCTGCTGGTCGTGGCGCGCACCGAGGAGGGGCCGGGGTTGTTCGCCGTGGCGGCCGGTGCCGCCGGAATGCAGCGCACCGGGCTCGAGACGCTCGATCTGACGCGACGGCTCGCCCGGATCGATCTCGATGCAGTGGTGGGCACGCGCATCGGGCCCGGCGGGGATGCCACCGGCTACCTGCGCACCGTGCTCGATCTTGCGGTCGTGGCGCTGGCCGCCGAGCAGGTCGGGGGTACCCAGGCGTGCCTGGACTCCGCAGTGGAGTACGCGAAGACGCGGGTGCAGTTCGACCGGCCGATCGGTTCGTTCCAGGCGATCAAGCACAAGTGTGCCGACGTATTGCTGGCTCTCGAGGGGGCGCGTTCGGCGGCTTATCATGCCGCCTCGGTCGCCGCGGACGGGACCGACGAGCTGGCGGTGTCCGCGGCGCTGGCCGGATCCTACTGCGCCGAGGCCTACACCCATGCGGCGAAGGAAAACCTGCAGATCCACGGTGGTATCGGCTACACGTGGGAGCACGATGCGCACCTGTATCTCAAGCGCGCCAAGTCCTCCGAGCAGTTGTTCGGCGCCCCGGCGTCGCATCGGGCGCGGCTGGCCGACCTGGTGGGGATCTGACGGTGCCGGGCACATCGCGGACAAGCACGGTAAAGCCGGGCAGCGCGCCGGAAACCGACGAGGAGTTCCGGGTGCGGTTGCGGGCGTTCCTGGAGGAGAACCACCCCGGCCGGCCGCCCGGCGACGCTGCCGACCGGTTGGCGTGGCAGAAGGCATGGCTGGCCACGGTGTTCGACGCCGGATACGCCGGTCCGGGGTGGCCGAGCGAATACGGGGGGATGAACCTGGACTTCGCCAGGCAGGTGATCTACCAGGAGGAGTACGCCCGTGCCAGGGTGCCGGGCCCGCTGGGCACCGGTCTCGGTATCGCGGCCCCCACGATCATCGAGTACGGCACGGCGGAGCAGAAGGAACGCTTGCTGCCTCCGATGTTGCGCGGCGATTCGGTGTGGGCGCAGGGGTACTCGGAGCCGGGAGCGGGTTCCGATCTGCAGGCCCTGCGCGCGACAGCGCGCCGCGACGGGGACGAGTACGTGGTCAACGGCCAGAAGGTGTGGAACAGCTCGGCCGATATCGCCGACATCATCTTCACGCTGGTGCGTACCGGCACACCGCAGTCGCGGCAGCGGGGGATCAGTTACCTGCTCGTCGACGCCCGCGCGCCGGGTGTCACGGTGCGCCCGCTGCGCGATCTGACCGGTGGCACGCAGTTCTGCGAGATCTTCTTCGACGAGGTGCGGGTACCGGTGGCCGATCGGATCGGCGAGGAGAACGGCGGATGGCCGCTGGTGCGCACCAGCCTTGGTCATGAGCGTGCGGCCGGGGCGATGAACCAGGCCGCACGGTACCGGCGGGTGCTCGACGAGCTGGTCGAGCTGGCGCACCGGCGGGGTGCCACCGCCGATCCGCTGGTGCGTGATCGGCTCGCGGACTTCGAGGCGCGGGTGCGGATCCTGCGCTACACCGGGATGCGCACGATCGCCGACATCATGGCCAAGGGTGAGCCGGGTCCGGCCTCGTCGGTGTCGCGGCTGTTCATCGTGACCTTCGAGCAGGATCTGCACGAGTTCGCCATGGACCTGTTGGGGGCCTGCGGGATGCTCGGGCGGCAGGACCCGCATGCCGTACAGCGGGGCCGCTGGGTGTGGGGGTTCCTGCGCACCCGGGCGTCGACGATCGGGGCGGGTACCGCGGAGATCCAGCGCAACACGATCGGTGAGCAGGTGCTCGGGCTGCCGCGCGATCCGGCGATGCCCGAGCTAGATGGCTCGGTATGAGTGACCTTAATTAGGAAATACCTGCACGACTTATGCCCGAGATAGCTAAGAACGGTCTAAAGAGAGATTATTTAGTGTACTCTGTTGCAAAATGCAGGTGATGAGGGAGTCGATGTGAGGGTCCGGACGGGTGAGACCGGGGTGGCGGGTATCGGCACTGCGGCCGCCGAGCTCAGGGCGTACCTGGAGTCGGTCGTTCCCGCATACCGCGCCGAATGGGGTGACGGCCGATCGTTCGTGGCCGCGCTCGCCTGGCAGCGACTGCTCGCCGACGGCGGATGGGCGGCGCCGTCCTGGCCGGTCTGGGCCGGCGGGCGCGGGCTGGAGGTTGTCGACCGCGTGCAGTGCGACGCCGAACTCGCCCGCGTCGACGCGCCGATGCCTGCAGGCGTGCTGGGGCTCAACAACGTGGGCCCGGCGCTGATCCTCTTCGGCGACACCGGGCAACGCGAGTCGCTGCCACGGATCCTGCGCGGGGAAGAGATCTGGTGTCAGGGCTTCAGCGAGCCGGAGGCCGGCAGCGACCTGGCCGGACTGCGCACCCGTGCCGAGCTCGTCGGTGACGACGGTGCCGCGGGCTTCGTCGTGAACGGCCAGAAGGTGTGGACCTCCGCCGGTATGCAGGGCACCCATCTGATGCTGCTCGTGCGCACCGATCCGGCCGCGCCGAAGCACCGGGGCATCTCCGTGCTGCTGGTGCCGATGGACTCCGCTGGCATCGAGCGCAGGCCGCTGCGCCAGATCACCGGGGAATCGGAATTCGCCGAGGTCTTCTTCACCGACGTGCAGGTGCCCCGCACGGCGCTGCTCGGCCCGCTGCACGGCGGATGGCGCGTCACCATGGCGACGCTGGGGTACGAGCGGTCCGGGGTGCTCTCGCTGGCTGCCGGGCTGCAGCGTGAGGTGGAGCGCCTCGTGCCCGGTCTGCGCGTGTCCGATCCGTTGCTGCGCGAGGAGATCCTGCGCCGGTGGATGGACGCTCGCCTGACCGGGCTGCTCGGGGCACGGGCGCTCGCCGCGCTCGGCGAGGGCGGGAAGCCGGGGGCGGCCCAGTCGGTCATCAAGGCGGCGTGGAGCCGGACCACAGCCGAGCTGGGGGAGACGTTGCTGCGGGTGCAGGGCGCCGACGGCCTGCTGGCCGGCAACCCGGCCGCGCAGCGCTTCCTGCGCAGCCGCTCGTCGACGATCGCGGCCGGTACGACCGAGATCATGAAGAACCTCCTTGCCGAGCAGGTGCTCGGCCTGCCGAAGGGTTGATCGGAGTGGGAATTCGGGATCGCTTGAGCCTGCTGCTGCGGGATGTGCCGGCTGCTGCCGAGGCGATCGAGCACGACGGCGCGTGGTGGACCTGGGGCGAGGTGCAGGCCACTGCGCGCGCCGTCTCCGGGCATCTCGATGCTGCGGGCCTCGGCGTCGGCGCACGGGTCGGGGTGGTGCTCGAGAACCGGCCCGCACACGTGTCGGTCGCCGCCGCGGTGCTCGCTTCCCGGCGCTGCCTGGTGACGCTCAGCCCGCTCCAGCCCGCGGAACGGCTTGCGGCGGACATCGAGCGCACCGGCGTGCCGGTCGTCGTCGCGGACGCCGAGGTGCTCGCCCGGGAGGGCGTGGCCGGGGCCGCGAATGCGCGTGGTCTCGTCCTGCAGCTCGGCCGCGACGGCCAGGTGCGTACCGCAGGCGGCAAGATCTCCCCGGACTCGGTTGTGACCAGCCCCGGCATCGCGGTGGAGATGCTGACCTCCGGCACGACGGGCCCTCCGAAGCGCGTGCACCTGAGCACTGCCCAGCTGGACCAGGGACTCGTTGCGGGTGGTCAGGTTCCGAAAGCGGATCAGCTGTTGAGCCGGTCGGCCTCGATCGTCCACTCGCCGCTCGTGCACATCAGCGGGCTGTGGGGGGCCTTGGCCTGCCTGTACACCGGCCGCCGGATGATCCTGATGCCCAAGTTCGCGCTGGAGTCGTGGGTCGGTGCCGTCGAACGCCATCGGCTGCGCGTCGCGAGTCTCATGCCGGCCGCGTTGCGGACGGTCCTCGAAGCGGACGTCCCGGGGGAGCGGCTCGCGAGCCTCCAGGTGGTCACGTCCGGCACCGCGCCCTGCCCCGCGGAGCTCGCGGACGCGTTCTTCGGCAAGTACGGGATCCGGGTGCTGACGACCTACGGTGCGACAGAGTTCGCCGGTGCGGTGGCGGGATGGACACTGCCGCTGCACGAGAGGTGGTGGCACGCCAAGGCCGGCAGCGCCGGCCGGGCGTTCCCCGGGGCGGAGCTGCGGGTCACCGGGGCGGACGGCGAGGAGGTGCCCCCGGGCACGAGCGGCCGCTTGGAGGTGCGCACCGGCCAGGCGGCGGAGGGCAGCGGCACCTGGACGCGCACGAGCGACCTCGCCCGCATCGACACCGACGGCTTCGTGTGGATCGAGGGGCGTGCCGACGACGTGATCATTCGCGGCGGATTCAAGGTGGCGCCCGAAACCGTCAAACGTGCGCTGGAGACGCATCCGGCGGTCCGTGAGGCGGCCGTCGCCGGACTGCCCGACGAGCGGCTGGGTGCGGTTCCGGTGGCGGCGGTCGAGGTCGAGCCGGGGCAGCAGGCACCGTCGGTGGCCGAGCTCATTGCGCTGTGCCGGGAACACCTGACGCCCTACGAGGTCCCGGTGCACATCGTCGCGCTCGACGAGCTGCCGCGCACGCCGTCCAACAAGGTCAGCCGCGTCGAGCTGATCGACGTCGTCCGGGCCGGGTTCGCCGAGAAGGCGTAGCGGGCCCGGCCCGGCACCAGGAGGAGATTCTGCGATGACGAGCACCGAGCGGACGGGTAACGAGCAGCAGCGCGCGGAGACCTTCGGGCTGCTGACCGACGAGGCGATCGAACGCTCCCGCCGTCGCCTCGGCATCCCGAAACCCCAGCACAGCTCGCCGCACAACTACGAGGTCACGTGGGACGGCGTGCGGCACTTCGCCTTCGGTTACGGCGACGACAACCCGCTCTACTGCGATCCGGATTATGCGCTGGGCACGCGGTGGGGCGCACTGGTGGCGCCACCGACGTTTCTCTACACGATGGGCGAGGATGCCGCTCCGGAACCGGATCCGGAGGCGAAAGCGCTGCTGCGGGGCGACCCGTTCGCCGGGCTGGGGTCCTACCAGGCGGTGATGGAGTTCGAGTGGTGGCGGCCGCTGCGGTTGGGGGATCGCTGCCGGATGCTGCAGGCTCAGGTGGGCGTGCAGGCCAAGCGCAGCAGCTTCGGCGGCCGCACCGCGCACGTCACCAACGGCTTCCTCTACGCCAACGGCCGCGGTGAGATGCACGCAGTGCGCCGGGGTACCTGGATCAACGCAGAACGGCACACGTCGAAGAAGCGCGCGAGGGAGAAGCTCCGACAAGAGCCGTACCGGCCGGAGGAGATCGCCGGGATCGAGGCGGCCTACGCAGCGGAGAGCCGTCGCGGAGCCGAACCACGCCACTTCGAGGACGTCGAAATCGGCGAGGAGCTGCCGCCGAAGGTCAAGGGACCGCTGACCACCACCGACGTGGTGGTGTGGCACTTGGGGTGGGGAATGCAGCTCACTCCGCCCGGCGCGTTCAAGATCGCTGCGGACATCCGGCGGAAGGCCCCCGGGCTCTACCCGCCGAACGCGCTGAACATCCCGGACACGGTGCAACGGCTGCACTGGGAGCCGGCACGTGCCCAGGAGCTGGGGCTGCCCAACGCCTACGACTACGGTGGCATGCGCGAGACCTGGCTGTGCCACCTGCTGACCGACTGGGCCGGTGACGAGGGATGGCTGTGGAAGCTGCGGTGCGAGCACCGCAAGTTCAACTATCTGGGCGACACGACCTGGGTGCGCGGCCGCGTCGTGGGCAAAGCCCGGGAAGGCGGCCGCAATGAGGTGCACATCGAGCTGCGGTGCGAGAACCAGCGCGGCGAGGTGACGAGCCCGGCCACGGCGGTGGTTCTCCTGCCCACGCGCCGAAACCCGGTCACGCTTCCCGAACCCCCCGCCCCCGGCCTGGACGGCATGGTCGCCCACGAACTGACCCGCCACCGGGCGGACTGAGCCGCGCCGTCCGGGAAACGGCCTACTGGTGCCACCAGGGGGTCAAGGCATCCAGATGGCGGCGCATGCGGTGCCGCGCCACACCGCTGTCGCCGGCGAGGACGGCGTCGAGGATGCGCTGATGGACGTGCTGCACCTCGTGCATCGCCTCGTCGCCGGGCAGCTGCCGATCCTGTCCGGCGGCGTGGCGGCGGAAGAGTTCGGTGAGGATGCTGAGCAACAGCGACAGCACCCGGCTGCCCGCGAGATCGGCCAGCTCGGCGTGGAAGAGGTCGGACTTGCGTGGTTCGCCGGCGGGTGCCTCGGTGGCCCATCGGACGGCGTGACCGAGCCGCAGCGCGACGTTCGGATCGCCGTCGAGGTGCCGCTGCGTGACACGGGCGACGGTTTCGAGCTCGATCGCGTCGCGGACGATCCGCAGGTCCT
Source organism: Amycolatopsis ultiminotia (assembly GCF_039536925.1). NCBI lineage: Bacteria > Bacillati > Actinomycetota > Actinomycetes > Pseudonocardiales > Pseudonocardiaceae > Amycolatopsis > Amycolatopsis ultiminotia. Next base: position 797,212 of record NZ_BAAAZN010000001.1, read on the forward strand.
CGGCGGTGACCTGCTGGTACTCCAGGAACAGCGCCATCGTGTCGATGGTCGCCTGCGGATCCGGCTCCGAGACGATCAGCCCCCCGCCGGGGCCGCGGCGCATCCTGGCGACGGAGTGGTACTCCAGCAGCCGCACCGCCTCCCGCAGCACGGCCCTGCTGATGTCGTACCGGTCGAGCAGGTAGGACTCCGATCCGAGCAACGAGCCGACCGGCCAGCCCTGCGCGGTGATCTCGTCGTGGATGCGGGCGGCGACGACCTCGGCGAGCTTCGCCTTCGGCGCCGAGGCCAGCTCGGGTTCGATGGCCCGGCCCACGACGCGGTGGGTCCGGCGCACCCGGTGCGTCTCGATCCAGTCCGCAATGGACCCGAGGTGCTCGGCGAGGCCGGTCTGGGCGCGTGCGCGATCGCCCGCGGTGATGGCATCGACGATCCGCTGGTGCTCCTCGTGCGAGTGCTCCTTCGCGGCACGGGTCTCCGCCCTCGACAGACGTCGCGAGGTGTTGGCGTAGCGGGCGGTGAGCCGGGTCAGCATGTCGATGAACAGGTGCAGCACCGGGTTGCCCGACAGGCTGCCGAGCACCGGGTGGAGGAGATCCTGCGACCGGACGCTCGTGTCGTCGAGGTGCGGGACCTCTGCCTCGAGCGTGGCACGCAGCGAGCCGATGCCGTGCTCGGTGATCGACTCGGCGGCGAGATCCGCGGCGATGGGCTCCAGCAGCAGCCGTGCCTCCATCAGTTCGGCGGCGCTGGTGCCGATGTACTCCATGTAGATAACCATCGCCCTGGTCGCCGGACCGGCGTCGGGGGCGCAGACGAACAGGCCGCCGTTGGGGCCGCGCCGCATCCGGGCGACCTGGTGATGCTCGACGAGCCGCACCGCTTCGCGCAGGACCGAGCGGCTGACGCCGAACCGCTCGCGCAGATCGGGTTCGGAGCCGAGTGACTCACCGATCGGCCAGCCTCGATGCATCACCTCGGCCTCGATGCGGTTCGCGACCTGCGAGGCCAACTTGCCCGCGAGGGCGGCCGAATTCGGCTCGCTCTCGTCCGGCTCGACGTCGACGGCAGTCGCCATGTGCGGCCAGCTCCTCAGAAGGTCGTAGCGGATCCTCAGTCTAATCCGTTGGCGGGCCAGTGCCCCGCGTGACGTGCGAGAGCGTGGTCCTGGGCCGATTTCGGGTCACTGTACCGGGCGCTTCTGCCGGTGCGGCCGAACCTGTGTATCGACGGCCGGTCGCACGCGGACACCGCGGAACAGGTCGGTCGTGAGCTGATCGAGGTCGAGTACGCGAGTCGTCCGCACGTCCTGGCTCCGGTTCCGCTTGTCTTCAGTACGCCGTGCGGGTGGTCTGGACCAGCGTGCACAGACGGTCGCGGTGCTGGGCGGTGTCCCCGTAGAGAACGCCGTCGACCTTCGCCCGGCGCAGGTAAAGGTGCAGATCGTGTTCCCAGGTGAAGCCGATGCCGCCGTGCAGCTGCAGCGACTCGCCCGCCACCTCGCCCGTCGCGGCGCTGGCGTAGGAAACGGCGACGCAGGCGGCACGCGCAGCGTCCGCAGCGCCCGCGTCGGCGGCCATCGCCGCGTAGTAGGCGGCTGCGCGAGTGCCGTGCACGAGCATCGCCATCGTGGCGCACTTCTGTTTGACGGCCTGGAAAGAGCCGATCGGACGACCGAACTGGACGCGCACCGTCACGTGGTTCACGGTGCGCCCGAGCAGGTGGTCCATCACGCCGAGTGCCTCGGCCGACAGCAGCACCGACGCGTCGTCGAGCAGGCGCTGAACGTCGGGGACGCCGCCGTCGAGGCGACGGGCGAGGGGAACGCGGACGCCGTCGAGGCGAACCTCGTAGAAGGTGCGGGTCAGGTCGAGGACCTGCTGGCGGCGGACGCGGACGCCGGGCGCGGCACGATCGACGAGGAACGATGCCGGTGCCCCGTCGAACCGGGCTGTGACGAGCAGCCAGCGGGCGTTCCCGGCACCCTCGACGGCGGTCTTGATCCCGTCGAGGACTGCGGTGTCGCCGTCGGGCCGGGCGGTGGCGTGGACGCCGTCGGTCGTCCAGGGTGCGCCAGGCTCGGCGAATGCCCAGCTCGCCCATGCGGTGCCGGCGGCGAGTGCGGGCAGCACCTCGGCCTGCAGCTCTGCCGAGCCGCCACGGGCGACAGCCCGGCCCACGAGCACGGTCGGGATGAACGGCACGCGCGCCCCCGCACGGCCGATCTCCTCGGCCACGAGCGCGAGCTCGATCAGGCCTTGTCCGGCGCCGCCGTGCACCTCGGGCAGTGCGATGCCCGGCCATCCGAGATCGCAGGCAAATCCCCAGAGCGCTGCGTCGACGTCCTCGTCGCGGTCCAGCTGCGCCCGCACGACGTCGTGCGGCGAGTGGTCGGAAAGCAGGTCGCGCGACGCCTCGCGCAGCATCGTCTGCTCGTCGCTGAGTTCGAAGTCCACCGATCACCGCCCGGATCTGTCGTGGTGGGGCACAGGGAAACTGATCGATAAGAAGTATACTCTATTGACGGTCAGCGGTGGCTGCCCGGAATCCGGCGGCGACCCCCACCGTGTGCAAGGTGCGATACGAGGAGCGGCAACGATGCGGATGGAGTCCACCCCGGAGCTGGCGGCGTTCCGCAAGAAGGTGCGGGCATTCGTCGCCGAGCACGCCCCCGGGCGGAAGCTGCACACGGGAGTCCGGGCGCCGGATCCCGGGCTGATGCCGGCGATCCGGGCATGGACCGCGAAGCTGTACGAGGCGGGCTTCCTCGGAATCGACTGGCCCGAGGAGTACGGGGGCCGCCCTGACGCACACCCGCTGGAGCCGTCGATCGTCGTCGAGGAGATCACCCGCGCCGGCACCTGGCCCCCGATCGGCGCGGCCGCACTGGCCTCGGCCGCGGTGCTCCAGTTCGGTACCGAGCAGCAGCGTGCCCGGTACCTGCCCCGCATCCGCAGGTGCGAGGACGTGTGGTGCCAGCTGTTCAGCGAACCGGGTGCCGGCAGTGACCTCGCGGCGCTGCAGACCAGGGCGCGGCGCGAGGGCGAGGTGTTCGTCGTCGACGGCCAGAAGGTGTGGACCACGAACGGCCAGCATGCCGACATGGGGTATCTGCTCGCGCGCACCGACCCCGATGCACCCCGGCACAAGGGGATCACCGCGTTCGCGCTCGATCTGCGCACGCCCGGCGTCGAGGTCCGGCCGCTGCGCGAGATCACCGGCAGCACGGACTTCAACGAGGTGTTCCTCGACGGCGTCCGCATCCCGGCAGCCGACGTGATCGGGGAGATCGACGGCGGGTGGCGGGTGGCGATGAGCAGCCTCGGCCACGAGCGCACGGCGGTGGCCGGGCACGGCGTCGAACTGGTTGCCGCGCTCGAGAGCCTGCTGGAGCTCGCCGGTCGCACGGCGATCGGAGGGCGGCCCGCCCTTGGGGACTCCGCCACCCGGCAGGCGATCGGCGAACTCGCCACGCGGGTCGGCGTCAACACGGCGATGGTGGGTCTCGCGCAGTCCCGGATGCTGCACCACACCGAAGCACCCGCCGACGCGCCGATGGGCAAGATCTTCTTCTCCGAGGTGAACCACGACCTCGCGGCGCTCGGTGTCCGGCTGCAGGGAACCGACGGGATCCTGACCGAGGGCGATCCGGCGGTGGCCGCGCAGGGCTGGTGGCAAGACGCCGACCTCTACTCCCGGGCGTACACCATCGCAGGCGGCGCCAACGAGGTGCTCCGCAACCAGATCGCCGAACGCGGCCTCGGGCTTCCGCGCGAGCCGCGCTGATCGATCGGCGCCGGCCCGATCCGTCTCCGGCGGGCGGGACGGCGGCGGACAGTCCCGCCCGCCGGCCGGGGAGCGGGACCTGCTGGATCGGGGTCAGGTATGCGCGGGCAGCGCGTCGAGGAGACCGAGGCTGGCGCGGGCGTAGGCGGCGCGGCGCTGGCGTCGTACGAGGTAGCTGGGGGGTGCGAAGTAGCCGACGTCGCGGGGGAGGGCGTCGGCGCGGCGGGCGAGTTGCTGCTTGGCCTCGGCGGTGGTGCCGCAGATCGCGATCTCGGTGAGCATGTCGTCGGTGACCGCGGCGGCCATGGCATCCGGGTCGTTGTCGCGGAACGCCGCGCGCAGCCGCGCGGCGGGGCCTTCCCAGCCGTGATGGGCGATGAACGGGTCGTAGGTTTTCACGGTGAGGTAGAAGGCGATCATCCGGCGGGCTTCGGCAATAGCCCGCTCCGGGGCGGTGTCGTCGACGGCGGTGATGATCCAGCCCTGTTCGGTGGGCCGTCCGGCCCGGTTGTTCTCGGCGGCTCCCTTTTCGACCGCTGGGCGCACGACCCGGTTCCACCAGGAGGCGGTGAACAGGCCGTGGCCGATGACCCCATCGGCGGTGCGGCCGGCGGTGGTGGCCATGCCTTTGTTGAACGCGGCGAGCAGTACCGGGACCTCGATGCGGCCGAGCACCGGGGCCCGGACCCGGGCGTCGACGGTGTGGAACCGGCCGGAGTACTGGATCTTCTCGCCGTTCTCGGCGTGCAGCCAGGCGCGCACCAGGTCGACGGTTTCGGCGATGCGGGCGGCGGGATGTTCGGCGGGCACGCCGAACCAGTCGCGGTTGATGCGGAACGCCGCGGTGCCCAGTCCGAGGAACAACCGGCCGGGGGCCTTGGTGTGCAGGTGGCGGATCGCGGTGGCGTGGGCGTAGGGAGTGCGGGCGAAGGCGTAGGCGATCGCGGTGCCGATCAGGGCGCGTTCGGTGCCGGCAACGGCTTCGGCCAGCGTCAGATAGGCGTCGTGGTCGACGAAGTCTCCGGTGCAGAACGCGCCGGCGCCGGCCTGTTCGGCCTCGGCGGCCACCTCGGCACCGGGCCATGGCATCCCGAACAGCATCCGGACCTCCTCGGCTGGGGCAGTTGAATTGAGAGCACTCTAATTGGCGGACTAGCGGAGTGTCCACGTCCGGCGGGGTACCGAGCCGCGGTCGATTTCGGCCTGCCCGACGGGGTTGCCGAGCAGGGTGTAGGACAGGCCGGTGTGCAGCGCCTGGGTCCGCGTCGAGTCCAGCGACTCCCAGATGGCGCGGACGGTGCCCTGGATCGCGGCCGGCGGCTTCGCCGCGATGAGGCCGGCGAGCTCGGCGGCGCGCGGCCACAACCGCGAGCGCGGCAGTATTTCGCTCACCAGGCCGATCTGCAACGCGCGCTCCGGGGACATGCGCTCGTCGAGTCCGAGCAGCGCGATCCGCAGGGCCTCGCCGAGCGGGACGCGGCGGGCGAGGCCGATCGGCTCCAGCGCCGCGGTCATGCCGTAGCTGACGTGCGGGTCGAAGAACGTGGCGTCGTCGGAGCAGATGACGATGTCGGACTCGTTGATCCAGTAGAAGGCGCCGCCTGCGGCCATCCCGTGTACCGCGCACACCACCGGCTTCCAGACCCGGTTGAGCTTGGGCGAAAGCTGTTCGCCGGGATCGGATCGGGTCCAGACGTTCGGATGCCGGTCGATGCCCTCCTTGACGTCGACCCCGGTGCAGAACGCCCGCTCGCCCGCGGCCCGCAGCACCACGACGTGCACGTCGTCGTCCGATTTGACCGTCGCCCAGATCTGGGCGAAGTCGTCAAGAGTTGCCTGATTGAAGCTGTTCATCACCTCGGGGCGGTTCAGCGTGATCGTCGCGACGTGCTCGGCGACCTCGTAGCGAACGGTCTTCAGGTTCATCGAGTACTCCAGGCGGGAGACGGCACTTCTCTGCGGCGCCCGATTAGAGTACAACGAATTACATGAGCGAAGCCGTCCTGCTGTCCGCCTGCCGTACCGCCATCGGAACCGCGCGCAAGGGAACCCTCCGCGACACGAGTGCGTTCGACCTCGCGACCCTGGTGGTGCGGGAGTCCGTCCGGCGCTCGGGCCTGCAGCCCGAGGAGATCGACGATGTCGTGCTCGGTGAATCGCTCGCCGGCGGCGGAGACATCGCCCGCTACGCGGCGATCGAGGCGGGTCTCGCGCACGTCCCCGGCCTGGCGAACAACCGGCACTGCGCCTCGGGGCTCGCCTCCGTCGCGACAGCGGCCGGAAGCGTACGGGCCGGGATGGACCGGGCAGTCGTCGCCGGGGGCACGCAGTCCACCTCGACCGCTCCGCAGGCGCGGCGGCGCATCCCGGGCACGGACGACTGGCAGGATCCCTGGTCCTCCCCGTCGCACGTGCCCACTCCGGAGGCCCCCAACCAGGACATGTCCATCCTCGTCGGGTGGAACACCGCGCGGCTGGCCGGTATCTCCCGCGCGGAGATGGACGCCTGGGCGCTGCGTTCCCACGAGCGGGCCGTGCGCGCCATCGACGACGGTGTGTTCGTCGACGAGATCGTCCCGGTCAAGGTCACCGGCCGGGGCGGTGCGGTGTCGATGTTCGAGGTCGACGAGCACCCGCGCCGGGACACGAGCATGGAAAGGCTGGCCGGGCTGAAGGTGCTTCATCCGGAGATCGAGGGCTTCAGCATCACGGCGGGCAACGCCAGCGGTGTCAACGACGCGGCCGCCGCGGTCGTCGTCGCCAGTGCCGGCCTGGCCGCCGATCACGGACTCTCCCCACTGGCGACGATCCGGTCCTGGGCGAGCGTCGGGGTCGACCCGGTAAAGACCGGGTTCGCGCCGATCAGCGCGATCGGCAAGGCGCTCGACCGCGCCGGGCTCGGGATCGGCGACGTCGATCTCTTCGAGATCAACGAGGCCTTCGCGGCGGTTGCCGTCGCCACCACCCGCGAGCTCGGACTCGACCCCGAGCGGGTCAACACGGTCGGCAGCGGCTGCAGCCTCGGCCATCCGATCGCCACCACCGGTACCCGGATGGTCAGCACGCTCGCCCACCAGCTGCGCAGGCGCGGGGGCGGCACCGCGGTCGCGGCGATGTGCGCCGGTGGCGGGATGGGCGCCGCGATTGTGCTCACCGCATGATCCGCCGGTGATCGACGATCCGGCCGTTGACGGCCTCGGCTCCGATCGGTCCGACGGGGTTGTCTGGCTGACCCTGGAACGCCCGGAGGCGCGCAATGCACTGACGATCGCGATGCGGCGCGGTCTGATCGCCGCGATGCAGGCTGCGGACGTCGGTCCCGGGACCCGGGTCGTCGTGCTCACCGGCACCGACCCGGCCTTCTCCGCGGGCATCGACCTCAAGGAGTCGCTCGGGGACGGCACGGGCTCGGTACGGGGCGCCCGCACGAACCCCGCCGAAGTGTTCCGGGCGTGTACAACGCCGGTCATCGGCGCGATCAACGGCCTGTGCTACACGGGAGCGCTCGAGCTGGCACTGTCGTGCGACTTCCTCATCGCGTCGGAGCGTGCGTGCTTCGCCGATACTCATGCTGCCGTCGGAATGCTGGCAGGCTGGGGGATGTCCGCACTGCTGCCCCGGGCGGTCGGCGCGCGGCTGGCCCGCCAGATGATGCTGACCGGCGCGGCGATCGACGCCGACCAGGCACTTCGCGCCGGTCTGGTCAACGAGGTGGTGCCACACGAGCAGCTGAGGGGGCGGGTGCGGCGGATCGTCGACGAGATCCGCGTCGCGTCACCTGCCTCTGTCGCCGCGACGCGCGACCTGCCGGCCGTGGGCGAGGGAGCCACCCTCGCCCACGCACTCGGGTTGGAGGCCATGGCGAAACTGCGCTTCCGCACCGACCCGGCCGACGTCGCACGCCGTTTCGCGGCCCGGATCAGCAGGAGATGACCTCGGCGGACCGGTGCCGGAACCGGGACTTCAGCCGGCTCATGTCGTTCGAGGTCAGGTTCGGGCGTTCTCGACTGTGTGGCGTTGCAGCCAGCCGAAAAGGTGGCCAAGGAGTTTGGTGAGCGTGCGGCGAAGCGAACGCAGCGTCCCTTGACCGACCTTCTGCGGCCGGCTTGCCACACCGGCGGACTTCAGAACGGGGGCTGCTGTGGGCGGCGCCGGACGTAGCCGCCCGCGTCGACCCGCAGCTGCATCCCCGTGACGTAGCGGGATTCGTCCGACACCAGGAACAGTACGGCGTCGGCGACATCGCGCGGCTGGACGTAGGGAACTCCCATCGCGCTCATCACCGGGAAGGCCGGGAGGGCGTCCGCACGCGTCGGGTTGTCCAGGTCCGGCCGGAACTGCCGGTACATCAGGTCGCTGTTGAGCATGTCCGTATCGCAGTTGGTGGGATGTACCGCGTTCGCCCGGCTCTTCCGCGGGGCGAGCACGAGCGCGAGGTCGTTGACGAACGCGGCGACCGAGCGCTTGGCCAGTGAGTAGCCGAGTCCGCCGAACCCGTTGTTCGGATTGTCGGTGGAGCCGGCGACCAGTGCGGCGAGCGACCCCGTTGCGACCACCGACCCGCCGTCGGCCAGATGCGGCAGTGCCGCGTCGACGGCGTTCACCACGCCGTTGAAGTCCACTGTCACAGCGTCGAGAAAGGCCTGCGCGTCCTGTGTTCCGAGCGGGCAGATTCCGGCCTGCGCAACGACTGCGTCCAACCGGCCGAGCTCCGAGACGCCATCGGCGACCGCCGCCTTGAGCGCGGCCGGATCGCGGACGTCGGCCGTGCGAGCGACGATCCGCCGATCGAGCTTCTCGACCTCGCGCACCGTTTCCTCGAGGTCCTCGGGTCCGGCGAGCGGGTAGGCGTTGGTCGCGATGTCGGTGCAGATGTCGACCGCGATGATGTCCGCGCCCTCCTCCGCCAACCTGATCGCATGCGCCCGGCCCTGTCCGCGGGCCGCCCCGGTGATGAACACGACCTTGTCCTGCACCCGGCCCATCCGGGCCTCCTTTCGATCTTTCGATGATGTGCCTTGCTCAGCCGTTCGGGACGCCCCAGGTGACGGTCTTGGTCTGGAGGAATTCGTCGAGCCCGTGCTCACCCCACTCGCGGCCGAGCCCGCTCTGCTTGTAGCCACCGAACGCCGCGTGCGGACTGAGCCCGCCACCACCGCCGTTCACCGTGACGAGCCCGGCGCGGATCTGCTTGGCGATGTCGTAGGCCCGCACCGGGTCCTTCGCCCAGACGGCCGCGGCCAGGCCGTAGGGGCTGTCGTTGGCGATCCGCACGGCCTGTGCGTCGTCGTCGAACGGGATGACCACGCCGACCGGACCGAAGAACTCGGTGCGCGCGATCGTCATCGAGTTGGTGACCTCGGTGAAGAGCGTGGGCTCGACGAAGAAACCCTTGTCCAGCCCGGCAGGCCGGCCGCCACCGAACCTGATCCGGCCGCCCTCCTCCTCGCCGGTGCGGACCAGCTTCTCCACCTTGGCCCGCTGCGCCTCGCTGATGAGCGGACCCATCGTCGTGCCTGCCACGGCGGGATCGCCGACCGTGACGCGGGCAAGGCCGGCGAGCGCCTTCTCCACGAGTTCGGCGTAGCGGGACCGGTGCACGAGAGTGCGGGTGAGCAGTGAGCAGCCCTGCCCGGCGTGCACGGTGATACCCCGCAGCACGTCGGTCACCGCGAGGTCGACGTTCGCGTCGTCGCAGATGACGTTGGCCGATTTTCCGCCGAGTTCGAGCACAACCTTCTTCAGGGTGGGCGCCGCCTGGCTGTAGACCATCCTGCCCACGGTGTCCGAACCGGTGAAGCTCACGAGATCCACCATCGGATTGCTCGTGAGCTCCTGCCCGGCGCCGACGTCGCCGGTGACGACGTTGAGCACACCGGGCGGGAGCTCCGCCTCGTGCGCGAACTCGGCGATAAGGAACGCCTCGAGCGGGGTGGTGGGGGCGGGTTTGAGCACGGCGGTGCAGCCGGCGGCGAGCGCGGGCGCGAGTTTCATGATGCTCAGGAAGAACGGGAAGTTGTAGGCCGAGATCAACCCGACGACACCGAACGGCTCGCGCCGGAGCACGCCCTGGCCGATGCCGGCACCGACGTAGGGCATGATCGGCTTCTCCCAGGCGAAGTTCGAGACCACCCGCTCGGCCATGTCGCGGAAGTGCCGCAACGGAATGCCCACCTGGACGGACTCCGCCATCGCCGGCACCGAACCCGCCTCGGCGATGTTCAGCGCGACGATCTCGGCCATCCGCCGCTCCATCACCTCGGCCATCCGCAGCATCGCCTTCGCCCGGTCCTGGGGAGACATCCGGGGCCACGGCCCCTCGTCGAACGCCCAGCGCGCGGCCTCGATCGCACGGACCACGTCACCCCGCGTAGCCTGCGGCACCAGGCCGATGACCGCCTCCGTCGCCGGGTTCACCACCTCGAGCCTGCTGGTGCTCTCGCCGTCGGTCCAGCTGCCGCCGATGTAGAGCCGGTAGGACAAGTCCTCGGTCACTGGGTGGTCCTCCTGGGGTCCGGGCGCGACGTCGGGCCGCGGAAGCTGCTACGTCGAGCATAGGGTCCGGTTTCCTATTTGGGTAGCCTATATTGGTGCCGCGATGCTTCGTTCGGATAGCTGGGTTGTCGTCTCCGGTGGCCGGTGAACTGTTCCCGGGCAAGGCAATTGATGGCTCGTCTGCAGTTGTGCGCCGCCGGGGCGGCCGTCCGGTTCACCCCTTCGGGTACACGTAATTGAGGTTGCAATGACAGTCGGGTGCGGAATCCTCCGAGTGTTCGCGAGAGTGGTGGCGCACCCGCGGCGTGCAGAGCCCGGAGCCGGTTCCGGCGATGGTGTCCTTTGCAGCTTCGGCTAATCAGGATACTGTTAAGGGGCAGGCTGCCGAAGGCAGTGGCGCGACACCGCCGGAAGAGGTGATGGGTCGATGAGGATCATGGTCGACACGAACAAGTGCTCTGGGCACGCGCGGTGCGCCGCGCTCGCTCCGCACGTCTACGCGCTCGACGATCAGGGCTACGCGGTGCCGTTCGACGGCGAGGTTGCACCCGAGGACGAGAAGGCCGCCGTAGCCGGCGTGCATGCTTGCCCCGAGCGCGCCATCACCGCCGACCGCCGGTCGTCGGCATCGGCGGGGAGGTAGGCCGGGGATGTACCGACCGATGGAGGGCGTGCGCGTCCTGGAGGTCGCCCAGTTCACCTTCGTCCCGGCGGCGGGTGCGGTGCTTGCCGACTGGGGCGCCGACGTGATCAAGATCGAGCATGCGGAGCGGGGCGACGCGCAGCGCGGTCTCGTGCGGGTCCTCGGGCTGGAACTCGGGGACAGCTCGTCGTTCTTCCCGATCATGGAAGGCCCGAACCGCGGCAAGCGCAGCGTCGGCCTCGCGCTGGAGAAGCCCTCCGCGCGGTCGGTGTTCGAGGAGCTGGTCCGCTCGAGTGACGTCTTCCTCACGAACTTCCTGCCCGATGCGCGGGCCCGGCTGAAGATCGACGTCGAGGACGTGCGCGCGATCAACCCGGACATCATCTACGTCCGGGGGAGCGGGTACGGCGCGCGTGGTCCCGAGGCGGGCAAGGGCGGCTACGACAGCACGGCGTTCTGGGCTCGCGGCGGCAGCGCGGCCGGGGTGACCCCGGCGGGATCGGACCGGATGATGCGGATGCCCTCGGGTGCCTACGGGGACTCGATGGGCGGGATGACGATCGCCGGCGGTATTGCGGCGGCGTTGTACTCGCGCAAGACCACCGGTGAGCCGTCCGTGGTGGACGTCTCGCTGCTCGGGGTGGGGGCCTGGGTCACCCAGTTCTCGGTGAACCTGGCGTTGATGGCCGACGGGCCGCTCCCGGTCAGGGAACCGCCCAAACACGGTTCGGCGGCCAATCCGCTGATCGGCACCTACCGCACGGCCGACGGCCGGTGGCTCGAGCTCGCGATGCTCCAGCCGGGGCGGTACTGGGCGGAGTTCTGCGAACGGGCCGGCCGCGCCGATCTGGTCACCGACGACCGGTTCGACACGGTCGACAAGCTGATGACGAACGCAGCCGAGGCGGCCGAGCTCGTCGCGCAGATCATCGAGCAGCGGCCGTTCGCCGAGTGGGCCGAGCTGCTCGGGGGTGGCGAGGGGCAGTGGGGCGCGGTGCAGAACTCGTGGGAGGTCGGCCAGGATCCGGCCTTGCGCGCGAACGGGCTCATCGCAGGTGTGGTCGACACCGACGGCGTCGAACGGGAACTGGTGGCGAACCCGGTGCAGTTCGACGAGACCCCGGTGACGATCCGCCGGGCGCCCCAGTTCGCCGAACACACCGACGAGGTGCTGCGCGAGTTCGGCTTGACCGACGAGGAGCTCATCCAGCTCAAGATCGACGGTGCCGCAACGTGAGCCGGCCCGTGACGACTGTGAGCGTGTTCGAGGAGGAGTCGTGATGACCGAGACCACCGCCGAGTCGGCGCCGACCGCGGGCGGATGCCCTATCGTGGACCATGTGCTGCGGCCCCCGGCGGTACCCGCGCTGATGCACTTCGCCCGGATGGACGGCTACCAGGACACCGCTACCCCCGCCGTCCGCACCGAAGAGGCAGGCGGCTACTGGATCTTCACCGATCAGGAGACCATTCTCGACGGGTTGCAGCAGCCGGACCTGTGGAGCAGCTCGGTCATCGTCCCGACCGAGTCGAATCCGGCATACCGGTGGATCCCGGCGATGCTCGACCCGCCACAGCACACCAAGTGGCGCCGGTTGCTCGGCGGCTACCTTTCGCCGGGGCGGACGAAGGCGATGCGGTCCGGCCAGCATCGGCTCGCCCGCCGGTTGGTCGAGGACCTCCGGGCGAAGGGTGAGTGCGACTTCGTCACGGAATTCGCCCGGATCTTCCCGTCGACGATCTTCCTCGGGATCATGGGCATGCCCCCGGAGAAGCTGCCCGAGTTCCTGGAGTGGGAGGACATGATCCTGCACCAGGACGACACGCAGGACCCCGACGGAGCGATCCGGATGGCCGGGATGAAGGCCGTGCAGCAGTATTTCGCGGAGCTCATCGCCGAACGCCGCGCGAATCCCGAGCCCGACGCCACCGACATCGTCAGTGCCGCGGTGCAGTGGTCGATCGACGGCGTGCCGGTGACGGATGCCGACGTGCTGAACTGTCTCCTGCTGTTGTTCATGGCGGGCCTGGACACGGTGGCGAGCCAGTCGTCCTACGCCATGTTGCACCTCGCGACCCACCCCGCCGACCGAAAGCGGGTCGTCGACGATCCGGCACTGATCCCGCACGCCGTGGAGGAGCTGCTCCGCACTTACCCGATCGTGCAAACCGCGCGGAAGGCCACCCGCGACGCGGATTTCCACGGCTGCCCGGTGAAGGAGGGCGACATGGCGGCGTTCCCGCTGGCGGCCGCAGGCCGGGACGTGGCCGCCTATCCGAACGCCCGCACCGTCGACCTCGACCGGACGACGACCCGGCACCTGTCCTTCGGGGCGGGCCCGCACCGGTGCCTCGGTTCGCACCTCGCCCGTCAGGAGCTCGCCATCGTCCTCGAGGAATGGCACCGGCTGATCCCCGGCTACGAGCTGGGCGGGTCCCCCGTCGAGCATGCCGGCGGAGTGTGGGGCCTGGATTCCCTGCCGCTGCGCTGGCACGCCTGACGGCGCAGGCCACGGACGACGGAGCCGCGGTGAGCCAGAACCGGCGGCGCGGCACGCGACCTCCGGCGGGCTCCTCCTCGACCCGGACGCGGAAGGGCCAGGACGCTGCTCGCCGTCGGGCGCTGCGGCGGTGCCGGTTCGGATCGCCGACTTTCTTCGGCAGGTGCGTCTGCATCAGCCCGACAGATCCACAAAGGAGGGTCACTATGCCGGCGTTGAGACGGCGTCGCCGTTTTGAGCTGCGGGCGGTCGACCGGACTCTTTCCCTCGGCGACGCACCGCTCGTGATGGGGGTGGTGAACGCGTCGCCCGAATCGTTCTCCGACGGCGGCAGCGTCGGCGATGTCGGCAGGCAGCTGGAACGGGCCGCCGGATTGCTGGCGGAAGGGGCGGACATCCTGGACGTCGGCGGGGAGTCGGCGGTGACCAACGAAGCCGCCATCCCGGTCGCCGTGGAGATCGATCGTGTCGTTCCACTGGTGCGGCGCATTGTCGACGAGCTCGGCGCGGTCGTGTCGGTGGACACCTACAAACCGGAGGTGGCAGCGGCGGCGATCGCGGCAGGCGCAGTGATCGTCAACGACGTCAGCGGGTTGCGTGACGTGGGGCTCGCGGATGTGTGCGCCCGCACCAGGGCTGCCTTGGTGCTGATGCACACTCGGGCCGCGCCGAAACAACGGCTGCAGGACCCGCGGCGATACCCGGATGTGGTCGGCGATGTCGTGCACTTCTTGAACCTGCGGATGCGCACAGCCCTCGAGCGCGGCGTTGCGGTGGATTCGCTGATCGTGGATCCCGGTCCCGACTTCGCGAAGACACCGGCGCAGACCATCGGGCTGCTGCGGCGGATCGATGATGTGCACGCATTGGGCCGGCCATTGCTGATCGCGGTGTCGCGCAAGGACTTCGTGGGCGCGTTGACCGGACGGCGGCCGAGCCGGCGCCTGGCGGGCACGCTTGCTGCGCTCGGCCACTGCCTCGACGCGGGCGGACATATCCTGCGGGTGCACGACGTCGGCGCGGTGCGGGACTTCCTGACGGTCCGGGCGGCTTTGGGCGGCGAGCTCGACATCGAGCCCGATCTGGTGCTCGACGAGGCGCTGCGGCACGAGCGGGCCTGGTCATGACGACGAGCGAAATGAGCGGGAGGTGCGAGATGGATCGCGCAGCGGGCAAGGTCGTGTTGGTCACCGGCGCCGGCCGGGGCATGGGCCGCAGCCATGCGCTGCGGCTTGCCGAGGAGGGTGCGGACCTGATCCTCGTCGACGTCTGCGCGGCCGTGGACGGCATCGAGTACCCGATGAGCAGCAAGGAGGATCTCGACAAAACCGCGAAGGCCGTGCAGGCGCTCGGACGGCGGGTGGTCGCCCGGGTCGCGGACGTCCGGGACGCCGAGCGGTTGCGGGATGTGGTCGCCGAGGGGGCGGGCGAACTCGGCGGGCTGGACGCGGCGGTCGCCAACGCCGGCGTGCTCACCTCCGGCACCTGGGACAGCACCACCGCTGCGGACTGGCGGACGGTCGTGGACGTGAACCTGATCGGCGCCTGGAACACCTGCGCCGCAGCGATACCGCACCTGCTCGGCCGCGGCGGCGGCAGCCTGGTGAACATCAGCTCGGCGGCGGGGGTCAAGGGAAATCCGCTGACCCTGCCCTACACGGCCTCGAAGCACGGCATCGTCGGGCTGAGCCTCGCGCTCGCCAACGAGCTCGCGGCGCAGTCGATCCGCGTCAACACCGTCCACCCGACCGGTGTACCCACCGGGCTCCGGGCACCCGGTCTGCACGAGCTGCTGGCCGGCTCGCACGCCGGTCTCGGGGCGCTCTACCAGAACGCGATGCCGGTCGAGGCGGTCGAGGAGATCGACGTGAGCAATGCGGTGCTCTACCTCGTCTCGGACGAGTCCCGCTACGTCACCGGCACCCAGCTGAAGGTCGACGCGGGCGTGACGATCCGATGACGGCGGAGCCGGGCTGACCGGACCGCCCGCGGCCCGGCTCAGAGCGGGGCGAGTGCTTTCGCCAGAAAGCGGTGCAGCTGGCGCTGTTCTGCATCGTCGAGGACGCTCAGCGGGGATCGCGCGGTCACCAGTGTGAGCAGCCGGTTGCGGACGTCGGCGCCCTTTTCGGTGAGGACCAGGGTGCGGACTCGTCCGTCGCGGGGATGCGGGCGGCGTTCGGCGAGGCCCTTCTCCTCGAGCTGGGTGGAGAGCAAGGTGACATTGGACGGATCACAGCGCAGCTGCACCGCGAGTTTGCGCAGTGGTACCGGATCGACCGCGGGGTCGACGAGCCAGATCAGGTTGGCCAGCGTCTCGGTGAGATCGAGCGCCTCCAGACCGTCCCGCATGATTCCCGCGACCCGCCCGGACAAGCTCATCACTTGATCCAGCAACTCCGCCGCCAGCTTGTTCGACGCCATGCGACCGATTCTCCCACGTGTCCCGCCGCGCGAGCGGCACTCCGGTCCCCGGGCCGGGTCAGGCCGTCGTGATCCGGAGCACGAGAGTGACGGCGGCGACGACGGTGAGCGCGGCGGCGGGCGCCCAGGCGGAGGCTGGGTCGCCGGCGCGCAGGTGCGCGATGAGGGCGCCGGGCATCAGGAGGACGAGTCCGGCGGCGGCGGCGATGCCCAGCGGGGCGAAGAAAATACCGATGATCAGACCGGCCGCGCCGGCGACCTCGGCGGCCCCGATGGTGCGATAGCCGGTGAGCGGGATGCGCAGGTGGGCGGCTTCCCCGGCGGCGGTCTCGCCACCGGGGATCTTCCGGCCTCCGCTGAAGAGGAAGACGGCGGCGAGCAGGACACTGAGCACGGTCGCGGCGATGGACACGGAAGCAACTCCTCAACTGGTGGTGGAAAGGAAGGACTGGAGGGCGGCGAGCAGGGCATCGGGCGCTTCGTCGGGCAGGAAATGCCCGGCGCCCGGGATGCTGGCGGTGCTCAGGTCTGTGGCCAGGGGCTGCAGGAGGGAGCCGATGACGGGGCCCATGGAGTGCGCCCCGCCGATGCCGAGCACCGGGATGGTGAGCGGGGTGCGCCGCCGTTCTGCTTGCTGGGCGTCGAGGAGATCGTCGCGGTAGTACTCGAAGCTGGCTCGCCGGGTGGCCGGATTCCGGAGAGCGGCGACGTAGACCTCGACGGCCGTGGCGGGGATCGCGTCGGGGTGGGCGGCTTTGGACTGGAACTGGTAGCCGAAGTAGATCTCCTCACGGCCGGCGACCATGCGGTCGCTGATCTCCCCGGCCCGGTTGAACGCGAAGTGCCAGGCTTTTTCGGCGACCGGTTTGGGCGCGATCATCGGTGGTGGCGGGGCGAACCCCCGGCTCGCTTCGCCGACGGCCAGCCGGGTGACCCGTTCGGGATGGTCGGCGGCCAGCGCGTAGCCGAGGTTCATGCCGAGGTCGTAGCCGACCGCGGCGAACGTGCGATGGCCCAGCGCGGTCATCGCCTCGGCGAGGTCGGTGGCCAGGGTGGCGGTGTCGTAGCCGTCGGTGGGGGCGTCGGACGCGCCGGTGCCGCGCGGGTCGGCGGCCACCACCGTGTGGCTGGTGGCCAGTGCGGGCATCAGATGCCGCCAGGCGTACCAGGTTTGCGGCCAGCCGGGCAGCAGCAGCAGCGCCGGGCCGGTGCCGCCGCTGACCACGTGCAGTCCGACCGTGCCGGTGTCCACCCGCAGGCTGGTGAAGATGTCGGTGAACCCGTCCGGCAGCCCCGGCACCCGCGACACCGAACCCGCCTCGTCCGTGGCAGTGATCGTCGCCATCGTCAGTGCGCTCCGGAGAAGCAGGTTGCGGTGTGGCGGACCGCGGCGTCCTGAGCTGTGCCGGGCGCCTTCGTGTACCGGGAGAACTCCGGGTCGTAGCCACGCCGCCTGGCGAGCTTGACTCCCATCCGGGTCAGTCCACGCTGCAGCCACAGCGGGACGCCGGCCAGGTAGCTGCGGGCGAGCGAGAACATCAGGGCCGTCTCGGCGGGGTCGCGCGGTGTGCCGTCCGCGGTGGTGCGGCCGTCCACGGCCAGCCCGAAGGAGGCGCGGATTCCTTGCTCGTAGGCGAGTCCGGGCCGCGCGACGAAGGTGAACACGGCCGGCTGGTCGCCATCGTTGAAGTAGCGGTGCGGCACGTTGCGCTCGACGTGCACGGACTGGCCGGGACTCAGTTCGATCCGCCGACGGTCGCCGTGGTCGAGCAACAGCGTGCCCTCCACCGCGGTGAACGTCTCCTCGAAGTCGGTGTGGAAGTGCAACGGCGGCCCCGGCTCCCGGGCCGGGATCCGGACCTGTGCCTCCACGTACTCGCCGTCGGTCTCGTCGCTGGCGGTCAGGAAGGTCACGGTGACCCCCATGGCGGGGTTGCTGACCGTCCGCGGAAGCCCGGTGGGCGTGCAGGTACCGGCAAGGGCTTCGACGCCGGATGCGGGGGGCGTGTGCTGGAGGGCTTCGACCATGCCACTGACACTAGAGTAATCCATTGAATTTCTCAAGTAAATCGGCAGTGTCCTGCGCCATGGGTGCGCGGCGGGTGCAGGAGGTCCGCAGATGTCGTGCGTATCCCGGGATCCGGTCCCGGCTAGGTGAGGGGCAGCCACAAAACTTGATAATCTCAATGAAAGTCAGCAGTATGGGCGGACGCGGCGATGACGAGCAAGGACACCTCGGCGACGCCCCGCGGATCTCCGCTTCACGACAGGAGGCAACACCATGCGAGCAGTACGTTTCGACCGGTACGGCGACCTCGACGTGCTCGAGGTCCGCGAGGTCGACGACCCCGTGGCGGCACCCGGACAGGTACTCGTCCGGGTGCGGGCGGCCGCGATCAATCCGGCCGAGAACTTCATCCGCAGCGGTGCCGCCGCGGCGATGTGGTCCACCGCGTTCCCGTCCGGCCAGGGCACCGACCTCGCCGGTGAAGTGGTGGCCCTCGGTGCCGGGGTCACCGGGTTCGAGTCCGGTGCGCCGGTGCTGGGCTGGACGGACGAGCGGGTCAGCCACGCCGAGCTGGTCGCAGTACCCGCCGACCACCTCGTTGCCAAGCCGGAAAGCCTGTCCTGGGAGGTGGCCGGCTCGATGTTCACCGCGCCGATGGCCGCCTTTGCCAGTGTCCAGACCGTCAAGGCGGAATCCGGCGACGTGGTCGCGGTGTCCGGGGCGGCCGGTGGCGTCGGATCGGTCGCGGTGCAGCTGCTGCGTCACGCCGGGGCGACGGTGATCGCGCTGGCCGGCCCGCGCAACCACGACTGGCTGGCCTCGCTCGGGGCGATTCCCGTCCAGTACGGGGAAGGCCAGGCCGACCGGGTCCGGAAAGCCGCGGGCGGGCGGCTCGACGCGTTCGTCGACACGTTCGGCGGCGGGTACGTCGACCTGGCCATCGAACTCGGGGTCCAGCCCCGCCGGGTCAACACGCTCGCCGACCTCGGCGCGGCCCGCAAGCACGGGGTCGGTTTTAACGGCAGTGCCGAGATTGCCGACACCGCTCAGCTTTCCGCATTGGTCCGGCTGGTGGCCGACGGTGCGGTCACGATCCCGATCGCCGGCAGCTACCCGCTGGACGAGGTTCGGGACGCGTATGCGGAGCTGAACGCCAGGCACACCCGCGGAAAGATCGTCCTGCTGCCCTGACGGGGTTCTCCGCGCGCACCGCACGGCGGCGGTACCGCCCGGGACCCGGCGTCCCGGGCGGTGCGCGGAAAGGGGAAGAGATCGAATCCCGGAGAAGAGCAAGGCATGGTGGTCGGCATGGCGTCGAACAAGCTGGCGGCGGAGTTGCTGGATCAAGTGATGAGCTTGTCCGGGCGGGTCGCGGGAATCATGCGGGACGGTCTGGAGGCGCTCGATCTCACCGAGACGCTGGCCAATCTGATCTGGCTCGTCGACCCCGCGGTCGATCCGGTACCACTGCGCAAACTCGCGGCGCGGCTGCACTACGACCCGTCCAATGTGACGCTGCTCTGCAGCCGGCTCGAGGAGAAGGGCCTCGCCGAACGCCGCCCGCATCCCCGCGACGGACGAGTCCGCACCCTGGTCCTCACCAAAAAAGGAGTCCAGGTCCGCAACCGGCTGCTCCGGCAGGTCACCGCACGATCCCCGCTGGGCGTCCTCGATGCCGCGGAGCAGCGCCAGTTGCAGGTCACCCTGACCAAGGTGCTCGGCACGATCTGACGGTCACCGGGGCGGCATCCGGATCGCTCCGTCGAGGCGGATCGTCTGGCCGTTGAGGTAGGGATTTTCGAGCATCTCGACGGCAAGGCGGGCGAAGTCGTCGGGGGCGCCGAGTCGGTGCGGGTGCGGCACGGAGGCGGCGAGCCGGTCACGGATATCGCTGCGCAGCCTGCCGAGCATCGGGGTGTCCATCACGCCGGGGGCGATGGTGTTGACCCGGATCTTCCTGCCGGCCAGGTCGCGCGCGGCGACCAGCGTCATGCCGTGCACGCCCGCTTTGGACGCACTGTAGGAGCTCTGTCCGATCTGGCCGTCGAAGGCGGCGACGGAGGCGGTGAGGACGATGGCACCGCGGTCGCCGTCGTCGAGCGTGTCGAGCGCGGCGATGCGAGCGGCGCCGAGGCGCAGCACGTTGTAGGTGCCGATCAGGTTGATCCGGACGACCTCGGTGAACGTCGCGAGCCCGCCCGGTGTGCCGTCACCGGCGACCACCCGGCTGCGGTCGCCGCCGCGGCCGGCGCAGTGCACGACGAACCGCAGCGGGCCCTGCTCCTGCGCCACGTCGAGAGCGGCCTCGACGGCCGCCTCGTCGGTGATGTCGGCGCGGGCGAACCGGGCGCCGCCGCCGAGGTCGGCGACGGCCTTGCTGCCCAGCTCGTCGGAGATGTCGGCAATGACCACCCGGCCGCCGCGGTCGATGATCCGCCGTGCCGTGGCGAGGCCGAGCCCGGACGCACCGCCGGTGACCAGCGCCGAGGATGCTGCGATCTGCATGCGAGAACTCCTTACAGGCCCAGGGATTTGCTGATGACGATCTTCAAGACCTCGCTGCTGCCGCCGTAGATGCGGCTCACCCGGGCGTCGGCGTAAAGCCGGGCGATCGGGTACTCGAGGATGTAGCCGTAGCCGCCGTGCAGCTGCAGGCAGCGATCGACCACGCGGCCCTGCATTTCGGTGCAGAAGAGTTTGGTCCTGGCCGCGTCGGCACCGCTCAGCTCGCCGGCGCCGAGCCCGGTGATCGCGGCGTCGAGCATGGCCTGTGCGGCTTCCAGTTCGGCGCTCATCGCCGCCAGTTCGAACTTCGTGTTCTGGAAGTGCGCGACCGGTTTGCCGAACACCGTGCGTTCGCGGACATAGGAGATGGTCTGGTCGATCGCGGCACGGGCCTGGGCGACCGAGCCGACGGCGATGGCCAGCCGCTCCTGCGCGAGGTTGCGGCCGAGATGGGCGAACGCCGCGTTCTCGTCGCCGAGCAGGTTCGCGGTGGGGACGCGGACGTCGGCGAAGGACAGTTCGACGGTGTCCTGGACGGTCAGCCCGAGCTTGTCCAGCTTGCGGCCCACGGTGAATCCCGGCATGCCCTTCTCCACCACGAGCAGCGACAGGCCGTTGCGCCGGTTGTCCGGGTCGGTGGCGGTGCGGGCCACGACGATCACCAGATCGGCATGGTGGCCGCCGGTGATGAAGGTCTTGGCCCCGTTCAGCACGTAGTGCGCACCGTCGCGGACCGCCGTGGTGGCGATGCCGGCCAGGTCCGAACCGGTGCCCGGCTCGCTCATCGCGATGGCGGTGTAGAGCTCACCCGAGGCCAGGCCGGGGAACCAGCGGGTCCGCTGTTCGGCGTTCGCCAGGCCGGTGAAGTAGGGGATGACCACGTCCAGGTGCGTGCGCAGGCTGCCCAGTGTCACGCCTGCGCGTGCGCATTCCTCCTGGATCACGACGTGGTAGCGGTAGTCGTCCTGGCCACCGCCGCCGTACTGCTCGGGGATCGCCGTGCCGAGGATCCCGAGCTTCCCCAGCGACGTGAACAGCTCCCGGGGGACGAGGCCCGCCCGCTGCCAGTCTTCGTACACCGGCACCACCTCACGAGCGAGGAAGTCGCGGACCAGCAGACGGAAGTCCGCATGGTCCTGGGTGAAGAGCGTGCGGCGCATCGGGTCCCTCCTCGGGGGAGCGCGCTTCGGCGGGTAAGGGCTCGTGGTCCTCGACTGGCTCGGAGCACACGACCAAGCCCGGGTGGATGATAATCAGTATACCTAATACTAGACTCGTCGACGGCGTCCGGGCAACGCGGACCGGTGCCGTCGCCGGGTCTCGACGGGATCAGTGCCGGGATTTCCTGAGCAGATGACCGTGTCCGGGCTCTGGCGGACGATGTGAGTTAAGGATACTCTTAGTGGAGTATGGCTGCGGCGGTGCGGCCATCGGGTGGAGGAACAGACGTGTCGGACGAGGTACTCGTCGAGCGCCGTGGCGCTGTGCAGGTCATCACGATCAACCGTCCGCAGGCGAAGAATGCACTCAACCTCGCGGTATCGGCCGGGGTGACGGAGGCGGTCGACGAGCTCGACGAATCGGACGAGCTCCGGGCCGGTGTGCTGACCGGTGCCGGCGGGACGTTCTCCGCGGGGATGGATCTGAAGGCGTTCCTGCGCGGCGAGCGTCCCACGGTCGAGGGTCGCGGGCTTTGCGGTATCACGATGACGCCGCCTCGCAAGCCGTTGATCGCGGCGGTCGAAGGGTGGGCGCTCGCCGGTGGGTTCGAGCTGCTTCTCGCGTGTGACCTCGTCGTCGCGGCGCGCACCGCGCGCCTGGGCGTACCGGAGGTGAAGCGGTCGCTGGTGGCGCGCGCCGGTGCGGCGATGCTGCTGCCGCGGCGGGTGCCGTTCGCGGTCGCGATGGAACTGCTGCTGACCGGCGATCCGGTCGGCGCCGAGCGGGCGGCGGAGGTCGGTCTGGTGAACCGGCTCACCGACGAGGGGGGTGCGCTCGAGGGTGCGCTCCGGCTCGCCGAGACGATCGCGGCCAACGGCCCGCTCGCCGTCGCGGCCACCAAACGGATCGCCCGGTCCAGCCTCGACTGGACGGTGCAGGAGGGCTGGGCGAAGCAGGTCGAGATCGCCCAGCCGGTGTTCTCCTCGGCGGACGCCGCGGAGGGCGCGATCGCGTTTGCCGAGAAGCGGGCCCCCGTGTGGCGGGGGCGCTGAGATGCCGGCGGGGAAGCCGGCCGGACCACTGGCGGGTTGCCGCGTGGTCGAGCTCGGCGGGATCGGTCCGGGCCCGTTCGCCGGGATGCTGCTCGCCGACCTCGGAGCCGAGGTCGTGCGGGTGGACCGGCCGGACCGCGTGCCCGAGGTGGGCACGGGAGGCCCGGCGGACGTCCAGAACCGGGGGAAGCGATCCGTTGTGCTCGATCTGAAGCACCCGGCCGGCCCGGCCATCCTGCTCGACCTGGTCGAGCGCGCCGACGTGCTGATCGAGGGGTTCCGCCCCGGGGTCACCGAGCGGCTGGGCGTCGGACCACCCGAATGCCTCGCGCGCAACCCGCGGCTGGTGTACGGGCGGATGACCGGCTGGGGCCAGTCCGGCCCGCTCGCCGCGTCGGCCGGGCACGACATCACCTACATCGCCCTCACCGGGGCGCTCGGCGCGATCGGATCCGCGGGCGGGCCACCGCAGATCCCGCTCAACCTGGTCGGGGACTTCGGGGGCGGCGGCTGCTACCTCGTGATCGGGGTACTGGCGGCGCTGCACGCGGCCGGGCGGACCGGCCGCGGACAGGTTGTCGACGCCGCCATCGTCGACGGCACCGCTCATCTGCTCGCGAGCACGTTCGGCAAGCTCGCCGCCGGCGGATGGAGTGACGAGCGCGGGGTCAACCAGCTGGACGGCGGCTGGCCGTTCTACGCGGTGTACGAGACCAAAGACGGACGCCACGTGGCCGTCGGAGCGCTGGAGCCCAAGTTCTACCGCCGGCTCGTCGAACTGCTCGAGCTCGACGTCGACCCGGACCGGCAGCATGACCGGTCCACGTGGCCGGAGGTGCGGCAGCTGCTGGCGAAGCGGTTCGCGGAACGCACGCGGGACCAGTGGGCGGAACTGTTCGAAGGAACGGATGCCTGTGTCGCCCCGGTCCTCGGCCTCGGCGAGGCGGCGGCACATCCACACGTGGCCACCCGCGGGAGCGTGATCTGCCGGGACGGCGTCGCGCAGCCGGGGGCCGCGCCGAGGTTCTCGGTGACGGCATCGAGCCCCGGGGCGGCCGCACCGGCAGCCGGCGCCGACACCCGCGCCGTCCTCGATGACTGGGGGATCGCCGGCGTCGACGAGGTGCTCGAGGCCGGCGCAGCCGTGCAGGCGCCACCGGACTTGCCGGACGCAACGAGAGGATCATGATGAGAGAAGCCGTCATCGTCGACGCCGTGCGCACGCCGATCGGTAAGCGCAACGGTTTCCTGTCCGGGGTGCACCCGGTGGATCTGTCGGCACAGGTACTCGGGGCGATCGTGAACCGCACCGGGATCGATCCCGCCACGGTGGACGACGTGGTGTGGGGCTGCGTGACCCAGCTCGGTGACCAGTCGAGCAATGTCGGCAGGTTCGCGGTGCTCGCGGCGGGGTGGCCCGAGCACGTTCCGGGGGTGACGATCACCAGGGCGTGCGGTTCGAGCCAGCAGGCGGTGGACTTCGCCGCCCACGCCGTCATGGCGGGGCAGTACGACCTCGTGGTCGCCGGCGGTGTGGAGTCGATGAGCAGGGTGCCGATCGGCTCGTCGCGGGCCACCGGACAGCCGTACGGGCCCGCTGTCCTGCAGCGCTACGGCGGGTTCGGTTTCCACCAGGGCGTCAGCGCCGAGCTGGTCGCCGAGCGGTGGGGCTTCAGCCGGCAGCAGCTCGACGAGTTCTCCGCAGGTTCGCACGCCAAGGCTGCCGCGGCGATCGACGAGGGCATGTTCACCGACCACATCGTGCCGGTCGAGATCGACGGCACGAAGTTCACCGAGGACGAGGGACTGCGGCGGGCAACGTCGGCCGAGTCGCTCGCCGGTCTCAAGCCGTCCTTCAAACCCGACGGCGTGATCCACGCCGGAAACGCCTCCCAGATCTCCGATGCCGCGGCGGCGCTGCTCATCACGACCCCGGAGCGGGCCCGTGAGCTCGGGCTGACCCCGGTTGCGCGCTACCACTCCGGCGCGGTGACCGGAGCCGACCCGGTGCTGATGCTGACCGGTCCGATCCCGGCCACGGAGAAGGTCCTGCGCCGGGCCGGGCTGCGCATCGACGACATCGGGGTGTTCGAGGTCAACGAGGCGTTCGCGCCGGTGCCGATGGCGTGGCTGGTCGACACCGGCGCGGAGCCCGGCCGGCTGAACCCGCTGGGCGGCGCGATCGCGGTCGGGCACCCGCTGGGTGCTTCCGGGGCGATCCTGATGTCCCGCATGCTCGCCCGGATGCGCCGCGAAAACCTGCAGTACGGGCTGCAGACGATGTGTGAGGGCGGCGGCACGGCCAACGCGACGGTCATCGAGCTGATCTGATCGCCCGCAACGTCTCGCTTCGGCGCGAAACCGGAGGAACCCTGCACACGTTCCGCGCCCCGGCTAGGGTCACCGCGCGGTCCGTACCGCAGGCCGAGAGCCACCGTCCCGAACTGACCGGCACGGCCGGACCGACGTCCTGGTCACCAACGCCGGCGCACAGCGGGCGTTCGACCGCAGTTGGCGGCCGTTCTGGGAGACCGGGCCGGGCGAGTGGCAGGCGTGGTTCGACGTCAACCTGTACCGGGTGCTGAACTGCGCTCGCGCCGTGTTCCCGGAAACGGTGCAGCGAAAGGCGGGCGGCCGCCACGGGATCACTGTGAATGCCGTCTCGCTCGGCACCGTCCGCGCGGGCAGACAATTCCGGTCAACGGGGCTACTTGTCGGCGGGGTGAGCGATCGATCCGCGAGATGAGGAAACCCGATGGCGTGCGTGCCCCGACGCCGGACGGGCCTCGTGCTGGCCGCCGTGGCGGTACGACAGGCTGACCGAGCTCGCCGCCGGTCGTGCGCTGCGGCTGATGCCGGCGACGAAGCTGCGCTACAGCCCGGACGGCAGGCGGGCTCGGATCCGTACCGGGTCGCCGAGCTTTTCGGCGGCGCGGACGGACGCGCTCTTCCCGAACACGGCCCGCCCGCCGCTCGACAATCCCCAGGTGCGTCCGGCATTGAACTACGCGGTCCTGTATGGACAGTGCAAGCCGGCGGCGGCCCAGTGGAACGCGGGCGACGCGGACAGCTACCTGCAGACGCGGACGGCGTCGATTCGATGGCGCAGGCCGTTTTCCGGGGATTTTTCGGCCTTCGGTACGTCGGCGTCGGCTCGTCCGAGGACTGACCACGTTTCAGGCGCGCCGGGCCTCCTGCTGGGTTTCGAGGTGGGTGCGTGCCAGGTGCATCGCTTCGAGACGCCGTTCCAGCAGCTCGCGTTCGGCGGGGTCAGCGGTCGCCTCGATCTCGCCGGTGACCTCGTCGATCCCGTCGAGCAGCCGAGGCAGCGCCTCGTCGACGGTGAGCAGGTCCTGTTCGGTCCAGTCGGACCGCTCCGCCTCGGCCCGCCGGCCGACGGGCCGTTCGTGGCGCTCGTGCATGAGCCCGCTCATGCCGGGAAGTTGTACAGCCGGCGGACGTTGAGCTCGACCATCCGGTGTACCTCCTCGTCCGGGACGTCCACGAACGTCTCGGCGGCCCGCTTGCGGCTGTGCGGCCAGTACGAGTCCGAATGCGGGTAGTCGCATTCCCAGGTGATGTGGTCGACCCCGATGTGACGGCGGTTCTCGACGCCGAAGAAGTCGTCGATGAAGCAGCCGTGGAAGTGCTTCCGGAACAGGTCCGACGGACGCACGTCCTGGTTGACGTTCTGATAGAAGCGGTGCCGTTCCCAGGTCATGTCCATGCGCTCGAGCAGATAGGGGATCCAGCCGATGCCGCCCTCGGAGAGCCCGATCTTCAGTTTCGGGTGCCTGTGCAGGAGCGGGGAGAAGATGATGTCGGCGGTGGCGTACATGGAGTTGCAGCCGAACAGCGTGATCATGACGGCCATCGGAGCCTCGGGCGCGGTGATCGGCGGCTTGCCGGACGTACCGAAGTGCAGGCACAGCGGCAGGTCGATCTCCTCGGCGGCCGAGAGCACCTTGTCCCAATGGTCGGTGTGGAACGAGGGCAGCCCGAGCGGCACGGGGTTTTCCGGGAACGCGATCGCCTTCGCACCCTTGGCCGCGGTGCGATGGATCTCCGCGACACAGGCGTCGACGTCCCACAACGGGAGGATGACCATCGGGATGAAGCGGTCGGGAGCCGTCGCGCACCACTCGTCGAGGACGTAGTCGTTCCACGCCTGTACACACAGGCGGGCGAGCTCCTTGTCCTCGCCTTCGAGGAACACGGTGCCGGCGAACCGGGGGAAGGAAGGGAAGTTGATCGCGCCCCACACCCCGTCGATGTCCATGTCCGCGAGGCGGGCCTTCGGGTTGTAGCACCCGGGGATCATCTCGTCGTACCGGGTGGGTTCGGTGCCGAACTCCTCGGGCTTCTTGCCCGCGACGGCGTTGAGACCGATGTAGGGGTAGAAGCGACCCTCGTACGCCCAGACCTCCGAGGGCGCGCCGCCACTCGGGCGAGGTTTCTCGACGATCCGCGGTCCGGCTTCCCGGTACTTCGCCGGCAATCGGTCCGACCAGACCAAAGGGTGCTCGATCAGGTGGTCGTCGGTCGAGAGCAGCTTCATGTACGGCTGCAGCGGCATGGTTTTCCTTCCGATCGTTGGGGCAGAAGGGGCTGGGTGCGGCCGGATTCCGGGCGCCGCAGCGGAGCCGAAGCATCAGTGATGCTCACTGTGGTCGATATTATTGGGTATCCTTAATTGGAGCAAGGTGGGAACGTCAGTCGGAGCGGCGGAGCAGCATCGCACCCGCCGGGACTCCGCCTCCGGCGGTGACCACGGCGACCCGGGCACTGTCCACTTGCCGGCCGGCGGCCTCGCCGCGCAGCTGCAGCATGGCTTCACGCACGAAGCCGTAGCCGTGCGTGCGGCCTGCCGAAAGCTGGCCGCCGTGCGTGTTCAGCGGAAGCCGGCCGTCGAGGGCGATGGTCCGGCCGCCGTCGATGAAGTCCGGTGCCTCGCCGAATCCGCAGAACCCCAGTGCCTCCAGCCAGGACACGCAGTTGAACGTGAATCCGTCGTAGAGCTCGGCGATGTCCACGTCGTCCGGGCGCAGCGAGGTGCGGGTCCACAGGTGCGCCGCCGGGCCGAGGGACTGCGGCAGGTGGGTCAGTGTGTCCTGGTCCCAGGACAGCCGTTCGAGGACCTGGGTTCCGGTCGCTTCCACCAGTACGGCCGGCTTCGGCCGGTCCTTCGCGGTCTCGACCGCCGAGACGATCACCGCCACGGCGCCGTCGATCGGCACATCGCAGTCCAGCAGGCCGAAAGGGGTGGTGACCATGCGGGCCGAGAGGTAGTCGTCCATCGTGATGGGGTCCCGGTAGAGCGCTTCGGCGTTGCGCCCGGCGTTCGTGCGGGCATTGACCGCGATGGCCCCGAGCAGTTCCCGGCCCGCCCGGTAGCGGTGCAGGTAGTGCGAGGCCTGCACGCCGATCCACTGCGCTGCGGACACTGCCCCGAAGGGTGCCCGGAACTCGAGCATGCCGCTCGCCCGGCCCTGCACCGGGTGGATGCGCCCGCTGCGCTGCATCGCGGTTTCCGAGGCCTGCCACACCGTCCGGAAGCACAGCACGTGCCGGCAGAGGCCGGCCGCGACGGCCAGCATCGCCGTGCTGATCGACCCGATCTGGCCGGGGACCTCACCGCCGCCGTTGAGCCAGGTGGGCCGGATCGCCAGTGCCTCCTCCACGGCGGTGACGCCGCCCTCGGACATCCCGCCGCCGGTGCCGCCGGGATAGGTCGACAGACCGTCGATGTCGTCGGTGGTGAGACCGGCGTCCTCGATCGCCGCCAGCGCGGCGTCGACGGTGAGCGAGAGCGGGTCGACCATCAGCCGCCGCCCGATCCGGGACTGTCCGACCCCGGTCAGCGCGACTTTGTCCTCGAACTTGCGGGAGGTGACCATCGGACGCAGAGCGGCGCGGTAGTTCCGCGGCTCGGGGACCGGCCCCGGTTGCGCACCGGCGTCCGGATCCGGCTCGAAGAGCGGGATCCACACCTCCTCGGCCTGTTCGAACAGCACGCGGACCCGCATTCCGATGTGCACGTCGCCGGGAGGGCAGCCGACGATGTTCGTGGTCAGCCGGGCCCGGTCGTCCTCGTCCAGCGCGACGACGGCAACCACGTAGGGCGGCGGGAACGCGGGCAGCCAGTACTGGTGGTTGACGCTGAATCCGACGACCGTCGCGCGTCCGGAGACCGGGTTCATCTCGATCTTGCGGCCGCGGCAGCTCGGGCAGATCGGCAGCGGCGGCTGGATGCGCCGCTCGCACGTCAGGCACTGCGCGATGCGGAGCACCCCGTCCCGTCCGGACTGCCAGAAGGGCTCGGTGGCGAGCGTGGGCTGGGGGAGGGGCCGGGTTACCGGTCGCTCGGACCCGGCACTGTTGCCGCTTGCCGGCTCCACTTAGCGCACCCCCCAACGCCTTCGGTCGATGACCTGCTCCGCGAGGGGACCAGGTCGCGGTGTCTCCGTGGCGGTGAGCGGAGGTGTCATGCGAGCACGTTGACGTCCGGGTCGAGCTTGATATCGACCAGGAACGGCCCGTCCAGGTCGGCGACGATGTCGGTCAGCGCGTCGAGTTCGGCGAGTTTGCGCACGGTCATCCCCCGTGCGCCGATCGCCTGGGCGATCGGGACCGGCTCCGGCCAGGGGTTGAACGAGTAGGCGGGGTCGAGGCCGTGGTGCACCAGCTTGAAATGTTCCGCGCCGTAGGCCCCGTCGTCGAGGACGACCACGAGCAGCGGCAGCCGCTGCCGGACTGCGGTGGTGAGTTCGGCCAGGCTCATCATGAAGCCGCCGTCGCCGACGAGGGCGACGGTGAGGTCGCCGGGACGGGCGATGGCCGCTCCGATCGCGCCGGCCAGGCCCAGCCCGATGGAGCCGAACGCGCCCATCGAGGCGAAGTCGCCGGGATCGGCCACGTGCAGGTAGGGCCAGACGCCGGCGACGAAGCGCCCGATGTCGTTGACGACGACGCGCTTCTCGGGCAAGACCTCGTCGAGCCGGATCGCGGCGGTGCGCACGTCGACGGTGTCGGCCGCGGACCGGTCGGCGAACTCGTCCGCCGGGCGGTGCTCCGTCAGGGCCTGCTGGATTCCGCGCAGCCGGCCCGTGGCGGGCCGGTGGCCGACGGCGTCCAGTGCCGCGTTCATCGCTGCCGCCACCGCCTTCGCGTCACCGGCCACGGCCTCGTCAACGCGGGTGTAGGAGCCGAAGGCGCCCGGGTCGGCATCGACCTGGACGATTTTCTTGCCTGCCGTGATCTCGCCCTCGAAGGAGGTGAAGACGTTCAGGCTGGCGCCGAAGGCGATGATGCAGTCGGCCTCGCCGATCGCACTGCCTGCGACACTGTGCGAGAGGTTGCCGCAGATCCCGATGTTGCTGGGGTGGCCCCGGAAGTAGTCCCTGGCGAGCAGCGAGGTGGCCAGCGGCGCGGCGAGCCGCTCGGACAGTGCGATCAGCTCGTCCCTGGCCCCGGACAGGACTGCACCGCGGCCGGCCAGCACCACCGGCCGGTTGGCGGCGGCGATCAGCCCGAGGGCGTCGCCGAGCTCCTCTTCGGTGGGAGCGCCGGCGTGCGGCCGCACCGCGCGGACCGCCGGTTGCGGGGTTCCCGCGTCCTTGCGCAGGTAGCCGACGGGGAGGTCGAGCAACACGGGCCGGTCCTCCGCGACCACCCGCTGCAGAGCCCGGTTCAGGTCACGCACGACGCTTTCCGGTCGGTACACCTTCTCGTACCCGGCGCCCGCCGCGGCGGCCACGGCCGACAGGTCGAGTCGCTGGAGGTAGGTCGGTTCCCGCGGCGTGTCGCCGGAGAGGAGCAGCACGTGACTGTGACTGCGGACGGCCTCGACGAGTGCGGTGACGGTGTTGGTGACCGCGGGTCCGTGCGTCACCGAGGCAACGCCGACCCGCCCGGTCATCCGCGACCACGCGTCGGCCATCGACACCGAGCCGGCCTCGTGCACCGCGGGCACGAAGCGTCCGCCGCGCTCGGAATAGTCGCAGACGTAGAGCAAGTTCGCGTCGCCCATCAGCCCGAATACGGTGTCGGCGTTGTGCTCGAGCAGTGCAGCAGCGAACGCCTCGTAGACCCTCACGTCGGTATCCTTCCCGAAACCGGTCGGCGAGCTGCTCGCCGGGATCCGAGGGCAGCGCGCCTAATAGAGTATACTATAAAGGTTTTGAACAGATGTACCGGTCTGCCGCCGGGGGCCGGGAATCCCGCCGGCGCGGCCTCCGCCATACAGCGGACGCTGCGACAAGCGGCCGCGCATCCCGTCGAGGAGCGGCATTCGGTAGTGGTGCCGGGGCGACCGTCCCGCGGGTTCGCACGGTGTGCCGGAGTTCGCCGAACGGCAGGTAGCGGGTTGGTCTCCACTACCTGCCGTCATCTCGACGGTGTCTTGGTTCGCCCGGCCGGCGGAACCCGTCGCGGGGCGCCGGGGTTCGCATGAGCCGGAGCGGCAGATCAGGCCGTGCACCACAGATCGTGACTGATTTGCCGATCTCGGCGGTGCCGCCGTCGAACCGGGTGCAGACGTCCGGTTCGGCGATCACCTGCAGGGCAGTGCCCGCCGTCGCCCGGCGAGGGAACCGATCCACCCGGACTGCGGGAGATATCCGGTGCCGGCCAAGAGGTTCCTGCACTCCGGTCGACGAGCGGCGCGGATCAGGCCGGCGGCCCGACCGGCTCGCCTTCCACGCGGGCGAGTTCCTCGATGAGCTCGGCCGAGGACTCGCCGCTGCGCAGTCGCTTCAGGTACTGCTCCGGTTCGAATCGCACACCGATCGGGTTTGCGGCGAACTGCTCCGAGCGCAGGTATTCGTTGCCCTCTTCGGCGGTCGCGAAGTTGTCCACCTGCAGCTCGACGAGATTGTGGTCCGGGTCGGCGTAGTAGAGGGACGACGTCGTGCCATGGTTCACCGTCCAATGCGGGGTGATTCCTTCGTCGCGGAGTTCCGCGAAGGTGGTCAAGAGCCCGTCGAGATCGTCGAACGTGAATGCGATGTGGGAAAGTCCGGTGCTGCCTTCCTGCGGCTGCTGCGCACCGTCGATCTGGGCGAGCGCGATGCGGTGGTGCTCCTCGTCGTAGGTCAGGAACGTGGCCACCTCGCTCTGGTGCTGGATCCGCGCGCTGAGCACGGTGCAGTACCACTTCGTCATCGCATCGATCTGGTTCGTCGTGAGCACGACATGGGCAAGTTTCTGCGGTGCTGGCATGGGCTCCTCCACAGGTGCGGCTGGATGTCTCCAGCCTGCGGCAGATTTGACTTCAAGTCAAATCTGCCCGATCCCCGCGGCCGCCGCGGCGCCTTCCGTTCGCCCGGGAGCGCCCGTGCCGTGTGCTAGCCTCCGGCCATGGGGCTCGGGCCGCGGCTGTCGCCGGAGGAGGGGGAGAGCCCCACCAGCGAAGACGGTGTCGCGCCGTCGGCGACGCTGCGGAAAAAGGCCTCCCGTCGCGCTCCCCGATCCTCGGCCTCGTCGGCCGGTCAACGGGCCGACGACCGGCGCCAGAAGATCGTCTCGGCCGCGTTGCAGCTGTTTTCGACGCAGGCCTACGACGACATCTCGATCGACGACATCGCGGCGGCGGCGAACGTCGCGCACGGCCTGCCGTCCTACTACTTCGGCGGCAAGCGCGGGCTCTACGTGGCTGTCCTGAAGGTGGTCCAGGAGGATCTGCAGGCCCTCACCCGCCCGATCCTGACCGACGGCGACACCGCCGCCCAGATCAGGGGAATGGCGCGGCGGCACCTCGAATACTTCCGGGCCCATCCCGAGCTCATGCTGGGTTTGCTGGCCTCGACGCCGGGCGACGCCGCATCCCGGGCGGTGAGTGAGGGCACCCACCGGGCCGGTGAGCGTGAACTGCTGCGCCTGCTGGATCTGCCGGTCGATCCACCGCCCCTGCTGCGCACCGCGTTGCGCGGGTGCCGGGGTTACCTGTACCAGCTCACCGCCGACTGGCTCACCAACGGCGAGGACGTTCCCCTGGATGAGCTCGTCGAGCTCTGCTTCGAGGTCACGATGGTGGCGGTCGAGCACGCCACCGGTGGCCTGCCACTCGCATCGGAGGCGCGCCGCAGCGCGCGCTGACCCGCCGCTGTCTTGACTCGCAGTCAACATTGCGAGACGGTAGCGGCGATCCGATGTCGAGGAGGACTTGTGGAGCCCATGCTTGAAACCAAGGTCGGTACCCCGTTGGGTGTCGCGGATGTCGAGGCGCGGCTCGCGTGCACCGACCTGATCAACTCGTTCGGCCGGCTCGTCGATTCCGGGCAGGCGGGCAAGGCCGTCGAACTGTTCACCGAAGCCGGCGTGCTGGTATCGCCCGGCCAGGTCATCAGGGGCAGGGAAGAGCTCGCCAAGGCGTTCGCGGCACGGGAGGCGGATGCGGATCGGCGCACCGTGCACCAGGTCACCAACGTCGTCTTCGAAGCGGTCGGACCGGAAACGGCACGCGCGCAGTCGATCGTGTGCCTGTATGTCCTGGGCCGGCCCGGCGAGCTGACCCCTCGGGCACTCAGCAGGTTCGACGACGAGTTCGAGCGTGGCGAGGACGGCCGATGGCGGTTCTCGAGGCGCACTGCCGCTCCGCTGGCCGGAGGGCGATAACCGTGCGGCTCTTCCAGACCGACCACGGCATCGCCAGTGCGGACGACGACGGCCTGGCGATCCTCGACCTTCCGCACGGCACCGTGGTGGAACTGCTGAACGACCGGGACGCGGACCCGGCGAAGGCCGCTGTCCGCAAGCGCCTGCCGATCGCGGACTGCACCATCACGGCGCCCGTCCCGGCCTCGACCCGGATCTTCCTCATCGGTGCCAACTACCGCAGCCACATCGAGGAAGCCGGCTTGACGGAGCCGTCCAGGGCGATGGGCATGCCCATCCCGGCCACCGCGCTTGCCGGGCCCTACGACGCCGTCGCGCTCCCGGCCGAGGCCCCGACGCAGGTGGACTACGAGGGTGAGCTGGCGGTGCTCGTCGGCACGCCGGGCCGCGACATCGCACCCGGTTCCGGGTGGGACCACGTCGCCGGATTGTGCGTGGCCGACGACATCTCGGCACGCGACGTCCAGCACGCGGGTTTCGAGGACGGACGCATCGTCGATCTCGATGCGGTGTTGCGAGGCAAGTCGTTCCCCGGGTTCAAGCCGCTCGGGCCGTGCGTCACGACGGTCGAGGAGATCCGGGCGGCCGGCGCGCTCACCCTTCGCACCCGGGTGAACGGACAGCTGCGGCAGGAGGGCACCACCGCCGAAATGCTGTTCGATTTCGGGGCCGTGGTCGAGGGCCTGTCGAAGGACTTCGATCTGATGGCGGGCGACGTGATCCTCACCGGTACGCCGTCCGGCGTCGGTGTGGTCGACGGCCGCTTCCTGCGTGCCGGCGACGTCGTGGAGGTCGAAGTCGACCACATCGGCACGCTGCGGAACGAGATCGTCGCGAGCTGACTGTGCCGGGGCGCGCGCACGCGGATCGTCGCCGTTCCGCACCACTGCCGGCGTCGTCGCGCCGGGTGCGGGACTGGGCGGCCAGCGGGGTGCTCACGCTCACCGGGCGGGCCGACGGTCCTCCGCTCGTCCCTCCCGGGCAGGCGGCCACTGTGGCCGGCGAGCTCACCCGCCGGATCGCGGCCGCCACCGGTGGGCGTGTCGCGGTGGACGGGGCGCAGCTGCTGTCCGAGCGCGCCGCGTTCACCGGCCAGCAGCGCCGCGGCCCGGTGTCGCCGGGCGGCAGCTGCCGTTTGCTGCCGACGGCCGACGGCTGGGCGGCAGTCTCGTGCGCCCGCCCCGACGACCCGATGCTGCTCGGCGCACTCGTGGGCGCCCGGCTGCCGGACGACCCGTGGCCGTCGGTCGCGGACTGGCTGCGTGTGCGTTCCGGTGCCGAACTGGCCGAGCGCGCCGAGCTGCTCGGGCTCGCCTCGGCACCGGTCCGGCCGACGATGCCGCAGGTGTTCCCGGATCTGCCGCCGCGCCCGGTCGAGGGGTTGCTCGTCGTCGACTTCAGTGCGCTGTGGGCCGGGCCGCTCTGCGCCCACCTGCTCGGTCTGGCCGGTGCGCGCGTGGTCAAGGTCGAGACTCCCGGCCGGCCCGACGGTGCCCGCCGGGGCAATCCCGGCTTCTACCGGCTGCTGCACGCCGGGCACCGCTCGGTCGTACTCGACCCGGCCGTTCCGGCCGACCGCGCGGCATTGGCCATCCTGGTCGACGCCGCCGACATCGTCATCGAGGCCTCCCGGCCCCGTGCGCTCGCCGGCTTCGGGCTGGATGCACACGCCGCCGTTGCCAGGGGCAGCACGTGGATCTCCATCACCGCGGCCGGCCGGGCGTCGCAGCGCGTCGGATTCGGCGACGACGTTGCCGCTGCCGCGGGTCTGCTCGCCTTCGACGCGGACGGCGCGGTGTTCTGCGGAGACGCCATCGCTGATCCCCTCACCGGGCTCACTGCTGCCGCGTTCGCGCTCACCGCGCCCGCGGACGGTTCGGGGATGTTGTGGGACATCGCGATGGCGGGCGTCGTCGCCGCCACACTCGATCCCGGACCCGCGGGTCCCGCCGCCGCTGCCCGCCGTGACGGCTCCTGCTGGGTGCTGGACATGCCCGGCGGTCCGTTCCCGGTCGTCCGGCCGCGCCGACGCGCCGTCACCGGCACCGCACCGCCGAGCGGCGCAGACACCGCCCGCGTACTCGCCGAGATCGCCGGGCCCGCATCGTGATCCTGATCCGCGACGCGGAGGTCGACGGCCTCCGCGTGGACGTCCGGATCACCGGCGGGCGGGTGACCGGGATCGGCCGGCGGCTCACCCGCCGCGGCGAGGAGGTGATCGACGCCGGCGGCGGTGCGCTGATCCCCGGTCTCGTCGACCACCACCTCCACCTGCACGCACTCGCCGCTGCGATGCGCTCGGCGCACTGCGGGCCACCGGACGTCAGCGGCGCCGCGGGCCTCGCCACCACGCTCGCCGCGGCTCCCGCCGACGAGCACGGCTGGGTCCGCGGCGTCGGTTACCACGAGAGCGTGGCCGGCGACCTCGACGCTGCCGGGCTCGATCGGCTCCACTGCGCCCGGCCGGTCCGGCTCCAACACCGCAGTGGCGCGCTGTGGATCGTGAACAGCCCGGGGATGCGGCGCATCGGCCTGGCACAGGCTGATCAGCACGGGATCGAGCGGGCCGCCGACGGCACTCCGACCGGACGGCTCTGGCGCGCCGACGCCTGGCTGCGCTCCCGCCTTCCGCGTACCGGTCCGCCGGACCTCACCGCGGTAGGCACTCGCCTCAGCAGGTTCGGGATCACCGCGGTCACCGACGCGACGCCCGACCTCGCGCCGGCCGCGCTCGATTCCCTTGCCTCGGCGGTCACCACCGGTGCGCTCCGGCAGCACGTGCGGGTGCTCGGCGCGCCGCTGGGCGTCGCACCGCCCGCGCCGCTCACCGTCGGCCCGTACAAGATCGTGCTCGCCGACTCGGGCCTGCCCGAACTGGACGCGCTGACCGAGGTGATCCGCCGTGCCCACGTCGCGGGCCGCCCGGTGGCGGTGCACTGCGTCACCAGGGAAGCACTCGTGCTGCTGCTCGCCGCACTGGACGAGACCGGGTCCGTTGCCGGCGACCGGATCGAGCACGCCGCGTTGGCCCCGCCCGAGCTGGTGGACGGGCTCGCGGGCCGCGGACTGCGCGTCGTCACGCAACCGGGGTTCCTCGTCCACCGCGGCGACGACTTCCTGCGTGCGCTCCCCACGGGCGATCGGCCCGACCTCTACCGCTGCGCCGGCCTGGTGGCGGCGGGAATCCCGCTGGCACTGTCCAGCGATGCCCCGTTCGGCCCGCTCGACCCCTGGGCCGTCATCGCCGCGGCGGTCCATCGCCGCACCCCGGCCGGGGTGGTCGCCGGCCGGGCCGAACGGCTGTCCCCGGCCGCCGCGCTCGACGCCTACCTCGCCGCGCCGGAGGCGCCGGGCGGTCCGCCCCGCCGTGTCCGCCCGGGGGCACCGGCCGACCTGGCGCTGGTGGACCGTCCGCTTGCCGATGTCTTGACCGGCCTGCCGCTATCAGCCTCGCCGGTGCGGACCACGTTCCTCGCCGGGCGACAAGGGCCGCCGCGCTCGTGATCGCCGGTGCGCTGGGTTCCTGCGGCGCGGCGGGCATCGTGTCCATCAGGAGCCGACCGAGTTCCGATCGTGGCGGCTACCTCGGTACCGAAAGGACCCGGCGCACCAATCCGGGCCGCCGCAGACGATGTGGGTATTCTCGATATCCGGGTTGAAGAGGTCCGGTTGACGGTGCAGACGGCTCCGCGGCCCGACTGGACACCGCATCCTCGATCAGGATCCGTTCGGGGGCTTGCCGGTCATGGTCGTCGGGCCCTGCCGGACGACCACCTCGAGCAGGCCCGGGTCGGCGCCGAGTTCGGTGGCCGTGGCCAACGCGGCGGCCACGTCCTTCACGAGGTACCGCGATGATCCGGCGCCGAACTCCTCCGGGGTCCGGCCGGCCGCGCCCATGTGCCGCACCGCTTCGCTGCCCCCGCTGCAGCAGGACAGCACCTCGAGCATGCCCTCGTCGGAGATCCCCAGTCCGCGGGCGAGCTGCACCGCCGACACGACGAGCTGGACGTTGGCGGCGAACAGGAAGTTGTTGACCAGCTTCGCGCGGCTCGCCGAGCCGACGCCACCGGCTCGCACCACGGTGCCGTAGGTGCCCAGCACCGGCTCGACGAGATCGAGCGTCGCCGCGTCACCTCCGGCGAGGACGGTGAGCTTGCCTGTCTCGATCTCGCTCGCGGCGCCGCTGACCGGTGCGTCAACGAGTTGCACCTGTCGGTCCCGGGCATGGTCGAGGATGCGGTGCAGGGTGTTGAGACCCGTGGTGGTGTGGCAGACGACGACGGTGCCCGCGTCGCACAGGTCGAGCAGGCCGCCCTTGCCGAGGACCACATCTCGCAGCTGTCCTTCGTCGAACAGGCAGACACACACCACCTTGGCGCCACGCACGGCCTCTGCCATCGAACCCGACGCACGGGCTCCGAGGGCTGCGAATTCCGCGCGGACTTCGGGCCTGCGCGCGTAAACCGTTACCGGGCCACCGGATCTCGCCAGGAGCCGCGCCATCGGCGCGCCCATATTCCCCACGCCGACGTAGGTGACCGGCCCCGGCCAGTCCTCGGTCGGCCGCGCGGGCCGTCCTCCCGTTTCGGGCACTGTCATCGTCGCTCCTCAGATGTGGCGGGCCGGCTGCTCAGCGTCCGGCGAAGCGCAGCGCCCCGTCGATCCGGATCACCTCGCCGTTGAGGTAGTCATTGCCCGCGATCGCCAGCGCGAGGCGCGCGTACTCGTCCGGGTCACCCATCCGCTTCGGGTTCGGCACCATCGGGCCGAACCTTTCCTGCGCCTGTTCGGGAGACATCCGGTACGCCGGGGTGAGAAAGACCCCCGGAGCGATCGACATGACACGGATCCCCAGGGGCGCCAGGTCGCGGGCGGCGGTGAGGTTCAGCCCGATCACCCCGCCCTTGGCTGCCGAGTAGTCGCTCTGGCCCGGCTGGCCTTCGAACCCGGCAATGCTCGCCGTCGTGATGATCACGCCGCGCTGCCCGGATGCCGTCGGCTCGGTCTTGGCCATCGCCTCGGCGGTCTGCGACAGGACGTTGAACGTTCCGCTCAGGAAGATGTCCACAGTCCTCCGGAACGTGGCGAGCGGGTACCGCTCACCCTGCCTGTTCAGGACCCGGGCGCCCGCGGCGGGCCCGCCGTGCACGATCACCGCGGCCCGCAACGGCCCCAGCTCGCCCGCGGCGGTCACCGCGGCCGCGACAGAGTCCTCGTCCATGACGTCGGTGGGCACGAAGACGGCAGAGCCGTGCAGTTCGTCGGCCAGCGCCTTGCCGCGGTCGTCCGCGAGATCGGCGATGACCACCTTCGCCCCTTCGGCGACGAGCCGGCGCACCGTGGCCTGGCCGAAGCCGCCCGCGCCACCGGTCACCACCGCGGAGACGTCTTTCAGATCCATCGCTCCTCCTCGCTCTCCGGTTCTTAGAGTATCCTCTTTTATGGATCCGTGTTGTCAAGGGGTGCGGGGACTGTCCGTCGCTCGCCCGGGGTCGCCCCCCGGTCGTACGCCGCACTTCGGATCGGATCTTTTTGTGCTGCTGCGATATTCTCGGTCGTGATGACCACTTCTGGTGCGCCGCGGCTGATCGATCCGGTTGAGCTGGCCCGGGGCGGTGCGGCGCCGATGCTCGATGAAGCGGGTCGGATTCGGGAGCCGCTGGTGTTCGTCGATCTCGACTGCGGCGCCGATCTCGCGGACATCGCACGGGCCGCAGCTGTCGCGGCGACGGGGGAGCGGGTACTCGTCGGCGTCGCTGCTCGCCATCCGCCGCGGTCCGGGATGCGGCAGCTCGTGGCCGAGCTGGATGTGAGCCTCGTTCCGGGCGGAGCAGCAGAGACGCCGGCGCGTGAGCTGGTCGGTGTTGCCGATCCGATCGCCGAGGCCACCGCCATGTCTGCGCTGGCGATGGCCAACCCGCAAGCGGTCACCGTGCTGGCCGGGCTGCTGCGCTGGTCCGGACGCCTGTCCGTACCGGCCGGGCTGGACGCCGAGTCACTGGCCTACTCCACGTTGCTCGGTGGAGCCGAGTTCCGGCGGTGGCTCGACCGCCGCGGCCGTCGGCCCCGCCCGCCGCGGGCCGAGGCCGATCCGGTGCTCGCCCACCGCGACGGTGCCCTGCTCCGGATCACGCTCAATCGGCCGGAACGGCGCAACGCCTACGGTCGTGAGGTTCGCGATGGGCTCGTCGAAGCATTGCGGATCGCCGTGCACGATCCGACCGTCGAACACATCCTGCTCGACGGTTCGGGGCGGTCGTTCAGCTCGGGTGGCGACCTCGACGAGTTCGGTACCGCCCCGGACACCGCGACCGCGCATTTCGTCCGTACCCGCGCGGGCGCCGGCCACCTGTTGCACCGGCTCGCCGACCGCGTCGAGGCCCGGCTGCACGGCCCGTGTGTCGGAGCCGGGATCGAACTGCCCGGATTCGCCGGTCGAGTGACCGCCACGCCGGACGCCACGTTCCGGTTGCCCGAGATCGCCATGGGCCTCATCCCCGGCGCCGGCGGCACAGTCAGCATTCCCCGGCGGATCGGGCGCTGGCGAACGTTCTACCTGTCAGTGGCCGGTCTGCCGCTCGGCGCGCAGGATGCGCTCGCCTGGGGACTGGTCGACAGCCTGGAGGCCCGCTCTGCGGCGCGCGGCCGGACAGCGTAACCGTGCGCGTCCGTGGCACGATTCGTCCGGTCCTGGCTGCCGTTCGCGTCGGTTCCGCACCCCAAGGTCGTTCCGGGGCCGGGCAGTGTCCGGTCGAGATCGATGATCTTGGTGTGCGCAGTGCGGCCGTCCCGTTCCCGAAACCGGCAGAGGGAAGGGCTGTGTCTCGTCAGAGCGGGCGCATGTCGACCAGTGCAGCGCTCTCCTGCCAGAGACTGGTCATCGCGTCGTTGCTTTGGGCAAGCCGGGATGGGTCGGGCCACACCAATTTCCCCTGTGCCAATGAGGCGTAGATCCGGCCGGCAGGTGGCCGGATCTCGCCGAGTGCCAGATCCCGGAGGGTCCGGCCCGCCTCGTCGACCGAGTTGATGTGCATGAATTTTCGGGCCAACGGAAGCAAGGTCCGCATTGCGGTCCGGATCACCCGGCCCGCTTCACGATTGAGCTGGGTTGCGGGCGTGAATCCGGGGTTGTAGGCGATGACCTGGAACTGGTGGCCTTCCGCCTCGGTGAAATGGGCAAAGGCGCGCGCGGTGAGCAGGTTGCACAATTTGGAAGAAGCGTAGGCCCGGAATGCGGCGCGCCCTTTCGCCGGGCCGCCGTCAGGCACCCGGGCGAGCAGATCCGCGTATGCGTGGTGCGGGGCCGCGAGCTTGTTGATTTTCGGGTCGTGCGTGTCACTGGTCGTCACAACAATGTTCGCGGTTGGTGAAAGGTGCGGAGTCAGCAGCCGCAGCAGCAAGTAGTGGGCGAGATGGTTGGTGGCGAAGACCACTTCGTAACCGTCTTCGGTGCTCGGCCGGTCGCCGGGCGAACTGATCCCGGCGTTGAGAACCAGGATGTCGATCTTGCTGTCTCCCAGGCGCGCGATGATCTTTCGGGCGAACTCCCGGACGCCGGCAAGTTGCCCCAGATCCAGCTGCTCCGTCTCCGCGCCGTCGACTTGCTTGCCGCGTGTGCCCGCGAGCAACCGGATTTCCGGATCCGCGGTGAGGAGGCGTGCGGCGACGGCACCCAGCCCGGACGTCGCTCCTGTCATGACCGTCGTTCTCATCGTTCTCCTCGATATGGGACCGAGTTCGCCGAGGGCGGCGGTGCCAAGGCACCGAGGCCGCTTGGCCGGAGATCAGCCTCGGATCGCGCCCGGCCGCTCCGCACGCTGCTCGACAGGCGAAGTGCCGGAGTGGATCACTGCCCTAAGATAGTTGGATAGGTCAGTGAGTTTGTCAAGTGATTGGCTGCCGGTACGAACCCCCGCGAGACCCGCGCCCGGCCGGTCGATCGGCAGATCAGCCGGGCGGGGGACCAAGGGGGAGCCGAAGCCGGAACGGGGCCGCCGGTCGGGTTGCCTTCGCTGGTGCGGTACTGATCGTGGACGATCAGCATGGTGCCTGCGAAGGTTTCGGTTGGCGCGCTCGGGCTAGCGGAGTCTTGCCAGGGCGTCGGCGGAAGTGCTGCCGGGCTCCGGCTGGTAGACGATGATCACCTGGTCCTCGGCTCCGGCGATGGTGAGGGTCTGGCGGCGCAGGATGAGCGGGCCGGCGTCGGGGTGATCGAATCGTTTGGTCTCGTTGCGGGACGGGCGTACGTCGTATCTGGCCCACAATGAGCGGAACAGATCATCGGACTGCAACTCGGCCACGAGGGCGGCGGTCCGTGGGTCGCGTGGATCGGCTGTCGCCCGCAGGGCCGCGACTGTCTGTTCGGCGATGTCCGGCCAGTCCGGGAACAAGCTGCGGGCGGCGGGGTCGAGGAATACGTCGCGAACCAGGTTGTGGCCGGGGCGGTACATCGGGGCGAGCAGCATCGCTGCCTTGTTGGCCGTGCGCACATCGAAACGGCGGTCGCGGACGTAGGCCGGGGTGCTGCCCCACGAGTCGAGCAGGTGCTGCACCTCGATCCGGACCTCGCTGGGCTCGGCCGGTTCAGCGGGCGGAGCGGCCAGGGCACGCAGGTGCCTCGCGGCGTCGAGGTCGAGGCGCAGTGCCGTCGCGAACGCGTCCACGACCTGTGGGGACGGATGCCGGTCGACGCCCTGTTCCAGCCTGGTCAGGTACTGGACGGAGACGCCGGCGAGCCGCGCGAGCTCGTCGCGGCGGAGGCCGGTGACCCGGCGCCGGCCGTAGGACGCCAGCCCGGCCTCTTCCGGCCGGACGCGGGCCCGGCGCGCCTGGAGGAACTCTCCGAGAAGGTTGTCGCGTGTCATCGTTCGTCGAGAGTATCCCTGCCGGGGTGCTGGCTGGTGATGCTGCGCCGGGGCATGGTCGGGGCCATGAAGACATGGTTCATCACCGGGGCGTCACGCGGCCTCGGACGCACCTGGGCAGTGGCGGCACTCGAGCGCGGTGACCGGGTCGCCGCGACGGCACGGCAGCCCGGCACTCTCGAGGATCTGGCCGAGACCCACGGCGACCGCTTCCTGCCGATCGCACTCGACGTGACCGACCGGGTTCAGGTTTTCGCGGCGGTGGACCGCGCCGCGGAAGCCTTCGGCGGCTTGGACGTGGTCGTCAACAACGCCGGCTACGGCCTGTTCGGCATGATCGAGGAGACCACCGAGGAACAGGCACGCGCCCAGATCGAGACCAACCTGTTCGGCCCGCTCTGGGTGAGCCAAGCCGCGCTGCCGATCATGCGGGCGCAGGGCGGCGGGCACCTCGTCCAGGTCTCCAGCATCGGCGGCATCGCCGCCTTCCCGACGCTGGGCCTCTACAACGCCTCCAAGTGGGGACTTGAAGGAATGGCGGAGGCGCTGGCCCAGGAGGTCGGCCCGCTCGGTATCAAGGTGACGATCCTCGAACCAGGACCGTACGGCACCGACTGGGCCGGGGCCTCGGCGGCGCACACCACCCCGATCGCGGCCTACGAACCGATCCGGGCGGCCCGCCGGGCGGGCGCCACCGCCCGCGCGCCGCGCGACCCGTCTGCCACCGCGGAGGTCGTCCTCACCCTGGTCGACCTGCCGGAACCGCCGCTGCGACTGTTCCTCGGCGGCTACCCGTACCCGATCGCGGAGAGCGTGTACCAGCAGCGGCTGGCCACCTGGCATCAGTGGCGCGGGCTGGCCGAGACGGCCTGACCCATCCGGCCACCGGACTGCCGACCCGCGCCGCGCACCACCACGGCGGTGCGCGGGGCCG
Source organism: Amycolatopsis ultiminotia (assembly GCF_039536925.1). Classification (NCBI taxonomy): domain Bacteria; kingdom Bacillati; phylum Actinomycetota; class Actinomycetes; order Pseudonocardiales; family Pseudonocardiaceae; genus Amycolatopsis; species Amycolatopsis ultiminotia. The sequence continues at coordinate 840,196 of NZ_BAAAZN010000001.1, forward strand.
TTTCACGCAATCGACGCAGGGCTCCGGCGTGAACTGCATGGTGGCCGGTTGGCGAAACATATCGCCTGCACCACAGGTGATATCGGTGAGCCGGACCGCGTCGCACCGGCCCCGGTCTGCCCGGCCCGGCGGGAATGACGCGGCCGGACCTGTCACGGTCATTTCCACATCGAGGCAAAGTACGCCGAAGCTTTTACCGGGAACGGGTTGTTTTTTCAGACCAGGCACCCGCCTGGGTAACCGGTGCAGTTCGGCCTGCTCGTCTTTGACCCGGACACGCACTATCCCCGGGTCGATCCCTCATTGGCGGACGATCTCGGAGATCGTCCGGCCGTGATCCACGACACTCTGATCAACCCGTCGCTCTCGCTCACGTCTTCAGAGTAGCTGACATGACAAGGAAATTCTGGAGGCAATCATGCGTAGTAAAGCCATTGCAGGTTCTGTTCTCGCCGCCGGTCTCGCCCTGGCCGGGATCGCCGGTTCCGTGGGTGTTGCGAATGCGGAGACCTTCGCCGGTGCGCAGCCGGTCGCGGCGCATCCGGAGGTGCCCGGCCCGCAGCCCGCGGACGTGAGCCAGGGCGCTATCCAGGCGCCGGACGGCACCTATTACGACGTCTACTCCAGGGACGTGAACGGTGCCCACGCCGGTGGTGATGACGCGGTGAACGTCGTCGGCCGCTACCTCCAGCTGGACCCGTCCCAGCTCGGCGGCCCGGACGGATACGCCGAGGACGTCTACGGCCAGTACGACTGCTCGCAGGTCACCGAGCAGGGCACGCCGCGCATCGGGGTGAGCTGCGGGTATGCCGGTGGTCTGCCGGTCGTCGCCTTCCTGCAGGCGAGCTGACCCGGCTCGCTCTCCACAGTGGACATTCGGTGTTCGCGGCTGATGCGAACATGCCCGCGGTTTCCGATGCCGAGCGGGCTGTCCGAAGAAGAGGGTCACGCGGGAGCGGTGAACCGGTGACGCATTTCGCCGGCACCGTTGATCCATGACGAGACGGCCGGCGGAGTTCGCGATGCGGTCTGGCGGTGCGACGGGATTACGTTCGTGTGGCCGTGCACAGCGGCGAGGGCGACGGGCCGACGTCGCCGATGCCCTGCATGACGTACTCGACGATGCGCTCGCTCATGGCCCGGTCCAGTTCCGCGTGTTCGAACAGGAATCGGTAGACCACTGCTCCCGCCGCCAGATCCTGGGCGAGTGCGAAGTCCAGGTCGGCGCGGAGCTCGCCGCGGGCGACAGCTCGCTCCAGCACCCGGTCCGCTCGTTCCCGGCGGGGTTTCCAGAACGAGCCGAGAAAGCGGCGCTTGAGGTCCTCGTCGTCGGCGAGGTCCAACAGCAGGGCGGGCAGGATCTTGCCGAGCATGACGTCGTCCATGGAGAGCCGAAGTTCCTCGACGAGCACCAGGAGATCGCAGTGGGTGCAGCCGGTGTCGGGGGTGGCGCGCAGCAGGTCGTCGTGGGTCATTGCGGCGATGACGACGTGCTTGAGGGATGGCCAGCGCCGCCGGATGGCGGTCTTGGTCGTCTCCGCGCGAGCGGCAAGTGCTTCGACGGTCAGTCCGTGATAGCCGACTTCGCCCAGTAGTTCGCGGGTCGAGTGGAGCACCGCGTCGGTGATCCGCTCGTCCCGAGGTCGTCCTCCCACGGTGTGAAACTCCGTTCTCCGGTCCGTTGCCGGGTCCGAGGTGTGCCTGCCCGCCTGGACGAGACGTTTCCATCCGAGGCGGAGCGTATCCCGGCCCGGTCGCGGGGCGGGGGACGCCGGTGCGTCCTTGACAGCGTCCGTAGCTGCTCATTACGATCCGCTCCGGACCGGATCGAAACTCACAAAGAGGTGTTTATGTCGGATCCCCGCCACGATCTCGCCCTCGGTTATCGCATCCTCGGGATGTACGGGCTGGGGCTCGGAATGCTCGGCCACCTCACGGCACGGGAACCCGGGAGCTCGACGTTCTGGACCTATCAGTTCGGCCAGAGCATGGAAGAAGTTCGGGAACAGGACCTCCGCGAGGTCGACTTCGAGCTGAACGTGGTGTCCGGGGACGGGGCCATCAACCCCTCGCTGCGGCTGCACGGCGAGATCTACCGGGCTCGCCCCGACGTGCTGTGCATCGCCCATCATCACGGCGACCACGCCGTCGCCCTCGGCGCGCTGAACCAGAATCTCGTTCCGTTCGACCGCAATGCGGCGCGCTGGTCCGGGGAGATCGACCTCACCAGGGACATCGAGAGCCTGCCGCTGGCGGAACAGGGCCCGGCCGTCACGCAGATCCTGGGAGACAAGAAGGCGTTGCTGATGAAGCACCACGGTGTGCTCGTCACCGGTCCGTCCATTGCGGACACGGTGGTGTCCACCATCGAGCTGGAACGGTCGTGCCGGGTGCAGCTGCTCGTGCACGCCGGCGGAGAGCCGGTGCTGATGACGGACGCCGAGATCGAGGACGCCCGGATTCTCGGCAGCGATCTCGTGGTGTCCGGCTCGTGGGACTACCACCGCCGGACGTTGCGCCGGCGCGGCCTGGACCAGGAAATCGACTGAACCCCGGCGGAACCCGACGGATCGAGGTGTGATCATGCAGCATTCCCTTGCGGCGACCCATCGAAGCTTCGACCGTGCGCTCGCGCCCGCGTTGACCATCGACGACGGCGACACAGTCGAGTTCGACTGCCCGTCGATTTTCGACTGGGGCCCGGGAGCGTCGATCGAGGACCTGAAAAATCTCGACCTCGCACACCCGCACATCATCACCGGGCCGGTGCTGATCCGCGGTGCCCGGCCCGGGGACGCACTGGCGGTGGACATCCTGGACGTCCGGCTCACCACCCCGCAGGGCGTCGTCGCCTTCATGCCCGGATTCGGGCTGCTGGCCGACGACTTCGACGAATTCTACGTGCACGTGGTCCGCTACGCCGGCAAGTTCGGCGAAATCCGGGACGGCGTCCGGGTTCCGCTGGAACCCTTCCTCGGCATCATGGGTGTCGCGCCCGCGGCGCCCGGTGAGCACTCGACGATCCCGCCCCGGGCCGTGGGCGGCAACCTCGACAACCGGCACCTGCGCCCCGGCACCCGGCTGCTCCTGCCGGTGGAGGTACCGGGCGCGTTGTTCTCCTGCGGCGACGGGCACGCCGCACAGGGCGACGGCGAGGTCTGCGGAACGGCGATCGAGACCAGCGTCTCGGCGAAGCTGCGCTTCAGCCTCGTTCCCGGCGGCGCCGGCACAGCGCCCCGTGCACAGGTGAGTGCCCCGGTCGAGCGACCGGTGGACTGCGGTCACCTCGTGACCATGGGCGTCGGCAACGACCTCTACGAGGGCTCCCGGCAGGCGGTGCGGTCGCTGATCGAGCTGCTCGTCTCGGAACACGGCTTGACCCGGCAGGAGGCCTACGTCCTGTCCAGCTGCGCGGCCGACCTGCGGGTCAGCGAGATCGTCAACGTACCCAACTGGCTCGTCAGCGCATACCTGCCGCTGTCGGTTTTCGAATCCGAGGAGGCCTGATCATGACGATGGCGCTGGCTCAGGACATCGCCGAGGAATACCTCGCCGCCTACAACCAGCCGGACCCGGCTCGGCGCGCGTACGCGGTGGCCGGCCTGTGGACGGAGGACGCCAGGCAATTCGGCGACACCACCGTCGAAGGACGGGCCGCGATCGTCAGCGCGATCGGGGCGCTGCGAAAGGAGAGCTTCGGTCCCTCCGGTGCGACACTGCGTCTCGGCCCCGAGATCTGCAGCCGGGACGAGGTTCTCGTCATCCGGTGGGAAGTCGTCGCCGGGGGCGGCGAAATTCTCGAGACCGGAGCGACCGTGGCGGTGACCACGCCCGGCGGCCGCATCAAGGACGAGTACATCTTCATCCTGTCCGACTCGTTCGAAGAGCGCGCACAGGACTTCGCGCAGCGCTACGTGTCCGCGTGGAACGACCTCGACGCCGGCAGGCGGGACGAGCTGGTCCGTGGTCTGTGGACGCCGGAGGGCGTCCACCTCGGCGGGTTCGTCGGTACCGGCCACGCCGAGCTGATCGAGGGCATCGACAGGTCGCACAACCGTCTCGTCGCGGGTAGCGGCCTGCGATTCCGGGCCCGCCGGCATGCGACCAGGAAGGGGGACACCGTCTTCTTCATCTGGGACGCGGTGCCACCGGCGCCGGACGCAACCGCGGTGGCCACTGCTGCGCAGGTGCTGCGGCTCGACGGTGATCTGGTGTGCAAGGACTTCACGATCATGATGTCCGGGACCGACTGAGCGCCCGTGCGGCCGAGGAGTGAGATCGATGAAAGCCCTGCGCTTGCGCGAATACGGATCGGCGCCGGTGCTCGAGGACGTGCCCGACGCCGAGGTGACGGGACCACTCGACGTGGTGGTCAAGGTGGGTGGTGCCGGAGTCTGCCGCACTGACCTTCACATCGTCGAGGGACAGCTGGCGGAGCTGATGAAACCCCCGCTGCCGTTCACGATCGGCCACGAGAATGCCGGCTGGGTGCACGCGGTCGGCGAGGGAGTCAGCACTGTGCGGGTGGGGGACACGGTCATCCTGCACCCGCAGCCTTCGTGCGGGGTGTGCCCGGCCTGCCGCGGCGGCCGCGACATGGCCTGCACCCGTTCCTTCTTCCCCGGTGTGTCCGGGCACGACGGAGGGATGGCGGAATACCTGCGTACCACCGAGCGGGCTTGTGTGGTCCTGCAGCCCGAGACAGACCCTGCGGACGTCGCGGCTCTTGCGGACGCGGGTATCACTGCCTACCATGCCGTGCGCAAGGCTCTGCCGCTGCTGCGTCCGGGAACCACGGTGGTCGCGCAGGGCGCGGGTGGGCTCGGGCACATCGGGATCCAGGTGCTGAAGGCGCTGACCGCGGCCCGAGTGATTGCCCTCGACCAGAACGAGGAAGCGCTCGCGCTGGCGAGCGCGGTCGGCGCGGACGAAACCGTGCTCGCCGACGGCAGCCAGCTCGACGCTGTGCGGGAGCTGGCCGGCGAGTCCGGCGCCGAGGTGGTGTTCGATTTCGTCGCCGAGGGCAACGCGCAGCACGACGCGTGGGCGATGACCGCTCCGCACGGGTCTCTTTTCGTGGTCGGTTACGGCGGCGAGCTGCGGATCCCGACGATGGAACTCGTCGCCGCGGAGAAGAGCGTCATCGGGAACATGGTCGGCACGTACCCCGATCTGGCCGAGCTGATGGTGCTCGCCCAGAGCGGAAGGGTCTCGCTGCATTCCCGGAAATACCCGTTGGCACAAGCACCCCAGGTGCTCGACGAATTGTCGGCCAACCGCATCCGCGGGCGGGCCATCCTCGTCCCGTGAACGTCCCCGAGAACTTCGAGCAAAGGAGAAATCAGTGTCGGACAACGACCCGTTGCACGGGCTGCCAGTGGTGCCGAGTTTCACGGTCGCCAGCACCGATGTACGGGACGGCGGTGCGCTGTCGCTCGACCAGTGGTCGGGAATCCTCGGCGTGCCAGGGGGCAAGGACATCTCCCCGCAGCTGTCCTGGTCGGGCGCACCCGAAGGAACCTCGAGCTACGCCGTCACCGTCTTCGACCCCGACGCCCCGACCGGATCGGGCTTCTGGCACTGGGCGGTCGCCGACATCCCGGCCTCGGTGCAGAACCTGCCCGCCGATGCGGGCAACGGAGAGCAGCTGCCCACCGGCGCCCTGCACCTCCCGAACGACGCGCGCGCCGCGCGCTACCTCGGTGCCGCACCGCCGCCCGGAACCGGGGTCCACCGCTACTTCATCGTCGTGAGCGCACTCGACGTGGGCACGACCGGCGTGGCCGGCGACAGCACGCCGGCGTTCCTGGGATTCACCATCGCCGGGCACATCCTGGGCCGCGCGGTGCTGACCGCGACCGCCACGGCACCGAGTGCCTGAACGGGAATATCCTTCGAGCCGACCGAATTCCCCCGTCTCGCCGCCCTGACCGCCACACCGACACCGAACGTCGGAACGGCAGTCCCGACGAGACCACACGGCCCACACACCGCCGACCGCCTGGGCGGCAGCGAAATCCACAGTAGACGGTTGTAACCGAGCACCGGCACCCGATGAGACCATCGCGGTGCCGGCTCGGAGCCGAGAAAGCTGCATTTCAATGCTCGCGCGACTCCCGAGCGCGTCGGTCTGTGTGCCGTCCTTGGTCAACGCGCAGGGCGGCTGGCCACCCCTGACGATCGACTTGCCCAAAGAAGGGGTTCGCCACGTTTTCGCAGTAGGTCGTGAAGGCAGCAAAGGATCCCTGCAACGGTGGCTCTCCTGGGGTTACCCGGTGCCGGATACCCGAGTTTGCCCAGCACGATCCGGCCCGAGCTCCCGGCCGTCCACGCCACGCTCGACCGCAGCCTGTCCAACGCACTGATCGAGTCGGCCAACACCAAGATCAGCTCGTCAGGACCGGTCGGAACGCCTAACAGTATTGGTCTCGGCGGTGGTTGATCGCAGGTGTAAGGCGGCCCGAACCCGGTCGACTTCCGACAGCTCCGTATCCGCTGGGAGATCCGCGACGACATCCACGAAAACGTCCTGCGCCTGGGACGTGCGATCATCAGCTTATTGGGTGAGTCGTCGGCTCAGGGTTCTGATCATGGCCCAGTGGACGAAGGCTGTGTAGTGGGGCGTTCGTGGTCCCGGGCGCAGCGTCGGTGTCGGGTGCAGGGAAGTCCGCCGGCAGCGCCCGCCGCTTGATGCCATTGTCGGTGACGGAGAAGATCGCGTCCACGATCAGGCGGCCGTGCGGGTCCAACATCTGCCGTCGTTTCAGGGGCTGCTGCTCTGTACCGCGCGGACAGGATCGGATCGGTGTGACATCGCAAGAGTGAGACTTGCCGCGGAACGCCGGAGCCTGATGGTGTCGATAGCGCTGTAGTAGCGCGGGTTGAGCGTGAAGTGGAACCAGGTTGGTGGCTGCGGCGGACCCGGCCGTGCACGGACTCGGGCAGTCCGTGGCGTTTGTCCCAGATGATCGCTGCGCTCAGAATCAGCCCGAGTTCGTCGACGCAGCGCAGGGCGTAGTGCCACGGTAGACCGATCAGTGATTTCGTCGGCACGGCGTAACGATGCGGGTTGCCACCGTCCGGGACGCGCGTGGCGCGGCGGGTTCCGCTCAACCAGCGGCCTGTGCCGCGGCCGTTGTCACAGCCGGAGTACCGTCCGAATCCCGCTCGTGCAGACTGACCACACGAAAGGGCTCGGTTCAGAGCCTGAGGGCCAGTTTGGGGCCCAAGCAACGGGACACACAGATCATCATGCAGGAGTTTTCATTCTGTTCCTCGGTGGTGAGGACGTGGTCACGGTGATCGGGGGTTCCGTCGACGACGTCTGTTTCGCAGCTTCCGCAGATGCCGTCTTGGCAGTCGCTGATGACGTCGATTCCGGCTGACCGGACGACATCGAGGATGGAGCGGTCAGCGGGAACCGGCAGCGTCAAACCGGAGTCGACGAGCTCAACCAGGAACTCACGGTCACCGTCGTCGTGGGCGGCGGTGTCGGGAGGAACGGAAAAGAGCTCGTATCGCACCCGGTCTGGTGCACCTGATTGACGTGCTTGTTCCCGTACCGCGTCGATCAGTCCGGCCGGGCCGCAGACGTAGATCAGTTCGCCCGGATTCGCCAACGCGATCAGGGCTGCGATGTCCGGGCGTCCGCACTCGTCGTCTGGTTGTACCGTGACTCGGGCACCGTGGGATTCCAGCTCGTCCAGGAACGCCATGGACTGTCTTGACCGTCCGCCGTACCACAGCCTCCAGCTCGCCTCGCCTCGGTCCGACGCGCGGACCATGGCCAGGATCGGCGTGATGCCGATGCCGCCAGCAATGAAGACGTAGCCCGTAGCCTCTTCGAGCCGGAAGTGATTCCGCGGGCGACGTATTCGCAGTACATCGCCCACGGTGACCTCGTCGTGCAACCACTGTGAACCACCACGGCCGTGTGGTTCGCGCAGCACGCCGATCCGGTAGTGGTCAGTGGTGCCCGGATCCCCGCACAGCGAATACTGGCGCGCTGAGCCGTCGGGGGTCAGCACGTCGATGTGGGCGCCCGCGTTCCACTCCGGCAATGGCGCGCCGCTCGTGCGACGCAGAATCAGCGAACGCACGTCTCTAGTTTCGTCGTGCGCCTGCGTGACGCGCACGGACAGGGGAATGCGATCACCAGGTGATGTCAAGGCGCTCGAGCCCCCGGAAGAAGTAGCTGGCGATGTAGGCGGGTTCGTAGCCGTCCACCAGACGAAGTGCGGGCAGCCGATCGAGCAGGGTCTCGATGGCCACGCGCACCTCGGTGCGAGCCAGTTGGGATCCCGGGCACTGGTGGATACCGCTGCCGAAGGCCAGGTGTTCTCGGACGTTGGGCCGGTTGAGATCGACCTCGTCGGGATGGTCGAACCTGGTTTCGTCACGATTGGCCGAGCCGAACAGCAACAACAGTGCCGTCCCTTCGGGCAGGGTGATCCCGTCGAGTTCGGCCTCTCGCGTGGTGACGCGCATGAGCCCGCGGTGAGGCGCGTCGCGGCGGAGCGTTTCCTCGATGATCTTCGGGAGAATCGTTCGGTCGGCCGCTGCCTGCTCCCAGAGGCTCCGCCCGTCGCCGAGCATCAGCAGCAGGGCGCTGGTCATCAAATCGCGAGTGGTGTCGTGGCCGGCGAAACGGAGCCCGCGGAACATGTAGTGCAGGTCTTCATGGCTGGCCGGCGGGAAGTGGTCGCTGCCGTGGACGAGGTCGGACATGAAGTCCTCCCTGGGATTCTCCCGGCGATCGGCGGCCATCCTCGCGACGTAGTCCTGATAGTCGTGCAGGCGCAGGGCGGCCTCGACCTTGCCTTCGACCGGCGCGAGTGGGTTCATCAGCAGCATGTAGTCGTCGGTCCACGCCTGTACTCGGTCGACGTCTTCGGGCGGGATGCCGAAAACCAGGCTGACCACCAGTTGGACGTAGGGATCGGAGTACCGGCCGACCAGATCCGCTCGTCCGTCGGGAAGAAAGGCGTTGATGAGCTCATGGGCACGCCGTTTCATCGCGGGAAGCTGTCGTCGTACCCGGCGACCGGAAAAGGCGTGGTTGAGTACCTGCCGCAGCGGTGCGTGCGCGGGCTCGTCAGCATTGACGACGGTGGACGCTTCCGGTAACAGCCCGTCCAGCGCTTCCAGCACCTCGGGCGGATTGGTCCACATCGTCGGGATGGCGTTGGCCGAGGAGAAGGTCTCCGGGTCCTCGACGATCGCCTTGATGTCGTCGTACCGCGTGACCATGTAGGCGTTGAGCGCCGGGCTGTAGGCGACGGGCTCCTCAGTACGCGACCATCGGTAGAACAGGTGCGGGTTTTCGCGGTGGGGTGAGACCATCGGGTTGAATCCGGTCAGTTCTGCCGGCTGGGTGTTCGTCACAGCGCACTCCCTTGTGTCGTCTGCTCCGGGCCAAGCCGACGGTAGGCAGCCGTGTCGCAGTGGGCTATCCGCACGGCGTAGCCGATATCCGCCCCGCGCACGGAGTGTTCGCTATGACTGTTCGTGCAGGGTGGTGGCTGGGGTGACGCCGAAGCGGCGGCGGTAGTCACGAGCGAATCGGCCCAGATGGTAAAAGCCCCAACGCGTGGCGATGTCGGTGACGGTGACATGCGCCGGATCGGCGCTCAGCAGGTCCCGGTGCGCGGAATCCAAGGCGCGTTCGCGTCGGTATGTGGTCGGGCTGAGGCCGAGCTCTCGCGCGAACGCGTTTTGCAGGGCGCGCACGCTTACGCCGCAAGTGCTCGCCAGCGTCGTGACGTCGGCTGGTTCCTCGAGGTGCTCCTCGATCTCCCGGACAGCCGTTCGCACGACGCGGCTCCTCGCGATCGGCCGTTCCCTGTCGAGTTCGTCGCGATACTCGTGCTGGGCGGTGTGCAGGAAAGAGGTCAGTAGCGTCCGTGTCAGCGAGTCGGCCATCTGCCGGCAGCTGCGCGGGGGGAGGGTGCTGCCGAGGTCGAGCACGGACCGCGCGAGACCGACCCACGAGCGGGCCGCGGCGTCCGTCAGATCGAGCGCGTGGTCAAACGCGATGGAGTGTCGCAGCGGTCGATTCAACAGCTCGGTCAAATCGCGTTCGATCACTTCGCGACTGAATCGGACCCCAATCTGGGTGCAGCCCGCGTTCCACCGGTCGATGCACGAGGGGAGATCGGGTGTGTAGACCGCGGCGGTCGAGGGTGATGCCGGCACCCACTGATCGCCGCACCGTGTGTCGATGCGTCCCGACAGGGGGATGTTGATCTGGTATCCGGTTTCCAACCGGCCGCAATCCAGGCGGACCGTCGCCCCGTACCCGATCACTCCGACGGTCATCTCGGGCCCGAATTCGCAGGCGCGCAACCGCATGCCGACCGACTCGCGGCCGGCCTCGTCGACCGGCACCAGGCGATGCGGGAAGAAGGCTCGCTCGCCGATCGAGCGCGCACGCTCGAGGTCGCCGGTTGAGACGACCAGTAGCTGCACACCACTTCGTCGTGGTTGTCGCGGCATGGGCACGAATTCCCTCGGGTTGGTGCATTCCGGCTGCTCGGGTCAGAGGAAGTGGTACGACGCATCTTTGCCGCCAGCGTGGCTGTCCGGCAGGAAACGAGAGGACGGACGATGCTTCCGGAGGTCGTCCGCCGTCACGAGAAGCGACCCGCCCGGGTTCGCCGGAGCAAATGTCGCACTCGGACGCCGCGTCCAGCGGGGTACTGCGGCAGGTGCGCTCCCGGTGTTCGGGTCGGCGGTGCAACCATGGCGTCGACCCGAAATCGAGCTCGGTCGTATCCGGGTCCATCCGAACCTCGCCAATTGGCTGGTGCCGCCGCGACCGCGTGCGGCCCGTACGCGGTTATCGGTCATTTCCCGAACATTTCCACGAACGCGTCCGCACCTCGGCGCAGTGCGTGCTCGTAGGGCTCGTCGCGGCTGGCGAGGAACAGCGACCGCCCGGCCAGGGCGGCCTGGCCGCCGCCCTGGGCGAGTTCGGCGTAGTGGCGGGCGCGGTCGGCGAGGTGCTCGGCGGGGACGACCTCGTCGACGATGCCGAGTTCGTGGGCGCGGTGCGCGTCGAAGGGTTGTCCGGTCAGTGCGTTGGTCAGCGCGGCCTTGATCGGCACCCGGCGGGCCACTGGGGCCTGCGCGATCATCGGCCAGGTGCCGAAGGTGGCCTCGATGGTGCCCAGCCTGCTGCCCTCGACCGCGATGACGATGTCCGCGCTGCACACCAGCCCGAACCCGCCGGCCAGTGCGTCGCCGTTGACCGCGGCCAGGATCGGTTTGCGCGCTCGCGGGAAGTGTGCGAACAGCTCGACTGCCGCGTCGGCGAATTCGCGAGCGGTCCCGGTTTCGCGGAGTTTCGGTCCGTCCGCGCCGCCGCAGAAGAACCCGCCGGAACCGGTGAGCACGATCGCGCCGACCGAGCCGTCGCCGTCGAGGTCGACCAGCGCGGTGTGGAGCTGGGCGGTGAGGTCGGTGTCGAGGAGGTTCTTCGGGGGCCGGCTGAGGCGGATCCAGGCGACGCGGTCGGTGCGTTCGATCTGGACCAGCGGACTTGTGGTGGTCATACCGCGTGTTCCTTTCGGCCGGTGACGGTGGCTTCCGGCACGTAGTCCAGTGCGAATCGCTCCTCGCACAGCTCGTCGAGTCGTTCGAGCAGCCGACGGTGGGCCGGGTGGTTCCAGTACTGGTCCTTGAACGCTGTTTCCGAGGTGAGCCGGGCCAGGCAGGCGTGGGTGAAGCCACGTTGCAGCCCGCCGGTGTTGACGTTCGCCCCGAAGGTCAACTCGAGCAGGTCGGGCAGGGTCCCGTGGACTCCCGCGCCGAAGTCGGACAGGGCCTGGGCCAAGTCGTCGGCGCGCCCGGGTTTCGGTGTGAAGACGACGTAGTGTTCGAACATCGGAGTGGGTTCCTTTCACGCCTCGGGTGCGGGCAGGCCGGACACGAGGGCTTGCAATTCGTAGAGCGCGGCGAAGTCGTCCTGACCGTGTCCCAGCCCGATGCAGGACTGGATCAGTTCACGGGTCGCCGCGGCCAGCGGCAGCGGTACGCCGAGCTCTCGTGCCTGGTCGAGGCCGAGGTCGAAGTCCTTGCGCAGCAAGGTGGTGGTGAAGGTGGGCGGTTGGTAGTCGCGCCTGATCAGCGGGCCGGACTTGGCGGTGATGAATGTCGAGGACAGCACGGTGTGGCCGAGGAACGCGAAGAAGTCCTCGCGCTCGATGCCCGCCTTGTCCATCAGGGCCAGAACTTCGGCCAGGGATTGGGTAATCAAGCCGAGCAGCAGGTTGTGTCCGAGTTTCGCCAACCGCGCGACTTCACCGTCCCCGGCGTACACGGCGGCGCGGGCAATCTCCTCCAGCAGTGCGGACACGCGCTCGAAAGATGCCCGAGGGCCGGAGGCGACGACGCACGCGCCCCCGGCGGCGACCACGTCGGGATTGCCGCTGATCGGCGCGGCCAAGAACGACCATCCCGCTTCCTCTGCCGCGTGGCGGGTTTCGGCCGAGACCTCGGGCGACACGGTCGAGCAGTCGACGACCGTGCGGTTTTCGCCGGTGCCGTCCCGGGAGAGCAGGCCGTCGGGCCCCGTGGTGACCGCGAGCAGGTCGGCCGGGCCCGAGACCGTGATGAACACGACGTCGCAGTCGGCCAGGTCCGCCGGGGTGTCGACGGGGACCACGTGGTCGGTTCGCCACTGGGCGAGCTTCGATTTCGTCCGGTTGCAGGCAGAAATGGTGTGACCGGCGTCGATCAGCCGATCGGCCATCCGGGTTCCCATGCGGCCGAGGCCGATCCAGCCGATGCGCGGGTTCGGCGAGGGCATCAGACTCCCCTCGGCCCGGCCGCCACGGCCCCGTTACCAGCGGCGGAAGGGGCGGAGAAGGCGTTGCCGGTGGGCACGGTCGAGGTGTTGAACGAGAATCCGTTCCAGTAGCGGGTGCCCGCGACCAGCAGTTCGTCGGCGGGGAATCGCGTGATCACGCGGGCGCCGCCGGCCGTCACGACGACCTCCTCCTCGATGCGCGCCGCGGAAGAGCCGTCCGGAGTCGGCCAGTAGGTCTCCAACGCGAAGACCATCCCCTCCTCGATCGCGACCGGATGGTCCAGCGAGTGGTAGCGGCTGATCAACGGCTGCTCCCAGACCGAGAGCCCGACGCCGTGGCAGTACTGCAGTCCGAAGGCCTCTTCCTCGCTGGCGTAGCCGAGGTCCTTCGCGGACGGCAGCGCACGCGCCACGTCGGCGCTCGTCGCGCCGGGTCGCACGGCTGCGATGGCGTTGTCGATGGCCTCACGGGCCTTGCCGTAGGCGTCGCGCTGGGCGCTGCTGGCGCTGCCGACGTTCAGCGTCCGGTAGTAGCAGGTCCGGTAGCCGTTGAAGGAATGGATGATGTCGAAGTACGCGGTATCGCCGGGACGGGTCAGGCGATCGGAGAACACGTGCGGGTGCGGGCTGCACCGTTCCCCGGAGATCGCGTTGACCGCTTCGACTTCTTCCGAGCCCAGTTCGTAAAGCACGCGGTTGACCAGCGCGACGCACTCGTTTTCGCGGGTGCCGACGTGCAGGTTGCGGTAGAGCTCGTCGTAGGCGGCGTCGACCATGCCGGCCGAGTGGTCCAGCAGGGCGATCTCGTCGGCGGTCTTGATCCGCCGCGCGCGTTGCATCAGTTCCTGGCCGTTGACGATGTGCAGGCCCTCCGCCTCAAGAGCGCGCAGCACCGGGATTTCGACGAAGTCGACACCGATCGGCTCGCCGGCAAGGCCGCGCTCCCGCAGAATCTGCGCGATCCGTCGCGCGTTGCCGCGTTCGACGCCGACGTCCTCGGGGATCGAGCCCCGCCAGCTGGAAATGCCGGCCTGCCAGCTGTCCGGGCCGAACCACGGTGCGTGCGCCTTGTGCTGGCGCGCAGCGGACCCGATGTCCCACAGGATCGGGTCCTGGTCGCGCATCACCAGCGCACACCGGAACAGCTTGTCCCGCGCCCAGTTTCCGATGTGTGTCGCGGTGGTGTAGCGGATGTTGTTCATGTCGAACAACACCAGCGCGCCGATGTCCGAGTCGCGTAGCTGCTGCTGGACGCGTTCGAAGCGTTGGGTGCGCAGCCGGGTGAAGTCGACCCGCTGTTCCCAGTCCACGGCCATGGCCGCGCCCGGCGAGGCCACGGGCGCGTCGTTGTTCAGAATGCTCATGAGAACTCCCTTGTCCTTGCCCGTTCACCGGCGCTGTCACACCGGCGAGTACTCGCCCGCCTCGACCTTGGCCACCGGGGCTGCGGGCGGTTCGCCGGAATGGTCCAGCGCGTTCCACGCGGCGTCGATGACGTCCTGTGTGGACAGTCCGTATCGCCCGAAGAGATAGGGGCTGGTCAGCGCCCCTTCGGCGAAGGTGTCGCGCACACCCACTCGCCGCAACGTGCGTCCCAGCCCCGCCTCGGCGAGGGTCTCGGCGACCGCGGATCCGAGGCCGCCGATGATGGTGTGGTTCTCCGCCGTCACCACCGCACGCGCGGCTCGCGCGACACCCACCACCGTGTCGACGTCGAGTGGTTTGATCACCGGCACGTTCACCACGGCGGCGTGCACGCCATGGCGTTCCAGCACGGACGCCGCTGCCAGCGAAGCGGAGAGCAGCATGCCGTTGGTGAAGATCGCGACGTCGTCGCCCGAGGAGATCACGTGCGCTTCGTCCAGCGACAGGCGTCGGTCGTCGTCGAAGATCACCGGGATTTCGCCCCGCTTCAGGCGCAGGTACACCGGGCCGGGATGGTCGGCGATCAGCGGCACGACCTGGTCGATCTCCACCGCGTCCGCCACGTCGATCACGGTCATGTTCGGCAGCGCCCGCATCAGCGCGACGTCCTCGATCGCCTGATGGCTCGGCCCGCCGGGGCTGGAGATTCCGGGCATGAACCCGATCAACCGCACCGGAAGATTGGGATAGGCCACCGCGTTCACGATCTGGTCCAGCGGCCTCCGCGTGGCGAACACGCCGAAGGTGTGCACGAACGGGTTCAGCCCTTCACGGGCCATCGCTCCCGCCATACCGATCATGTTCGCCTCGGCCATGCCCGCGTGCACGAACCGGTCGGGCAGCTCGTCGCGGAACAGGTCGACCTCGCACTGCCGGGTCAGATCTCCCGACAAGCAGACGACATCGTCGCGTCGGCGCGCCAGCTCCAGCAGAGCGCGGCCGTAGGGCTTTTGCACGGTTGGGTACGGCAGCTCACGCATAGCGCGTCTCCAGTTCGGCGAAGGCCCGGTTCGCCAAGTCGGGCGGAAGTTTGATGAAGTGACCGTCGGCGTCGGGCGGCAGGCAGTCGAGGCCGTGCCGGGTGGACGTGCGCGCGACGATCACGCTCGGACGGTCGTCGGACAGGGCGTCGGCATAGGCCCGGCGGAGTGCATCGAGATCGTGCCCGTCGACGTCGGCCACATGCCATCCATGCGCAGCCCACTTCTCGGCGATGGGTTCCAGCGTGGTGATCCCGTCGACCGGGCCGTCCACCTGCGAGTTGTTCGCGTCGAGCAGCACGACGAGACGGCCGAGCCGGTGGTGGGCCGCGAACAGGGCCGCCTCCCACAACTGGCCCTCCTCCAGTTCCCCGTCGCTGCACAGCACGAACGTGCGCGGCGCGTCCGGTCCCTCAGCGCGTCCGCGGAGCCGGTCGGAGCAGGCGAATCCGACTCCCCCGGACAGGCCCTGGGCGAGCGAGCCGCAGGTGAGGTCCACGGCCGGGGAACGTTCCGTGCCGATGGCCTCCAGGCACGACCCGTTCTGGCCGTAGCTGCTCAGCTCTTCGGGATCCAGCAGACCGACTTCGGCCGCGACCGCATACGCGGCGACGATGTAGTGGCCGGGCGAGCACACGAACCGGTCGACGCCGGGCCGGAACAGCTCGGCGTACAGCACCGCCAGGGACTCGGCCGAGCACAAGGCCTGGCCGAGGTACCCGAACCCCTGCGGCGCCACCATGCGCAACGCGCGCAACCGGATACCCGTGGCCACCCGGGCCGCGTCGTGGCGCGGAGCGGCAGTCGCCGTTTCGCGCGCTGGGGACACAAAGCGTGTCATCGGTTGTCCTCCTGGTCGGTGGGATAACTGGTCGAACACCGAGTCATGCCGCCCACCCGCCGAAACGGCCGCGGTAGAACAACAACGGACCGTCGAGTTCGGACTCGCTCAGGTCGGTGACCCGCCCGAGGACGATCTCGTGATCGCCGGCATCGTGCACGGCCTCGATCCGGCATTCGACGTAGGCGAGCTGACCGTCCAGCATCGGCGTCCCCGTCCGGGACGGATGCCAGCGCACACCATGGAACTTGTCCTCGCCCGAGGTGGCGAAGGTGTCGCAGAGATGTCGTTGCCCCTCGCTGAGGATGTTCGCCCCGAATCGACCGGTCCCGACGATTCTCGGCCACGAACGCGAGGTCTTTTGCGGGCAGAACAGCACCAACGGCGGGTCCAGCGACACGCTCGCCAGCGACTGCACCAGCAGCCCGGTCGGGCCGGCGTCGTCGACGCCGGTGATCACGGCCACGCCGGTGCAGAAGCGGCTCATTGCCTTCCGCAGCCGGCCCGGATCGACGCTCGGTTCGAGATGCTGATCGGCTGTCATGACGCGTACTCCTGTTCCACAAGACCGAGCCGGTGCCGGACAGCGAACTCGGCCATCACCGAGTGGCCGGCCAACCCGGTGCCGCCGGGCGTCACCAGATGGCTGTACACACCACAACTGCCGAGACCGGCTGCTCGGACGAGATCGGCGACCCGTTGTGCGGAGTCCGCAGAGCCGGCGCCGGAATCGACGCGCACCGGCATCACGTGCCCGGGACGGGTGAAGTCCTGCCGCGCGGAGGCGGGCTCCGCGAGCAGTCTGGCCGTTCTCGCCCGATCGCGTGCCGAAATGCCGGTCCCGATTCCCTCGGCCGCATCGACAGTCACCCGCACGCCGGCCGCCGGGCTGTCCTCTTCGGTCCAGGGCATCCCGGGCAGGCCAAGACGTCGGCACTCCGAGGCGGACACGGTGACGAAAACCAGCCCCGAGCAATGTCGAACGAGAAACGCCATCGTCGCCGCGGTCGCCAGCTTCCCGGCCACGACCAGAAGGCCGACGTGCTCGCCGCCCTCCTTCGATCCGACAACGACAGGACGCCCCTCGCGAAGCTCGTCGACCGGGGAGCCGGTGCCGTCCGGTCGAGTGGCCGAATCGGCGGTCGTGGCCACGCTGTCGCACACCGCGACGCTCATATAATCAGGCTCCACTTCGCTGTAAGGCCCGCTCAGATCAGGTCGAGATCAGTCTGTGGTCCGCGGGACAGTGACACCATGGGCCGGTTACACAAAGTGTTGGGGAGGCGTTGTGCAGTGCGCGTCCAGCAACAGTGGAAGCCGGACTTCGCCATGGTGACGACATCGCTATCGAACAGGAAATTTGGCGGTGCGAAGCCGCATAGCGACGGAAGTTCACCGCATGCCGGTCGCACTGCGGAAGGGGTTTGCACAAACGCAAATGTGCACTCTGTCACCACAGACCGTATACGGCCTCACCACGGTGGAGCGAGACTCGGAGCCATTCGAAGCGAACCGAACGCCGGCGTCCCGGCGTGGTTCCCACTCGCCGCTGACCAACGGAGGTCACCATGACGGACACGCTGTCCCCGGCCATCGAGACGACCCGTGCCACCGGATACGACGTCGACGTCGTCGCCCGAGCATCCGCGCTGCACGACCTCATCCGGGAAGAGGCGGCGCGAGGAAACGAAGCCCGGCAAATCACGCCTCGGGTAACCGATGCCATCGCCGAGGCCGGCCTGTTCAACCTGATGGTGCCGACCCGGCTGGGCGGGCCCGGCGGGTCGGCTCGCACCATGATCGAGGTGCTGATCGAACTCGGAAGGGCGGACGGTTCAGCGGGGTGGAGTGCCGCGCTCGTCAACGCGTGCACCTGGTTCGCCGTCACCTACGACGAGCGGGCCCAGCACGACATGTGGGGAGGCAATCCCCAGGCGAAAGCCTGCGGGATCTTCTTCCCCGGCATGACCCGCCGCCACGAACTGGGCACCGGCTCGAAGGTCGAGGGCGGTTACGTGCTCACCGGCCGGTATCCCTACGCTTCGGGCAGCGCTGTCGCCGACTGGGCCACGCTCGGCATGATGGTCGA
Organism: Amycolatopsis ultiminotia; assembly: GCF_039536925.1. Classification (NCBI taxonomy): domain Bacteria; kingdom Bacillati; phylum Actinomycetota; class Actinomycetes; order Pseudonocardiales; family Pseudonocardiaceae; genus Amycolatopsis; species Amycolatopsis ultiminotia. The sequence continues at coordinate 858,339 of NZ_BAAAZN010000001.1, forward strand.
CGGCCCGGACGGCGAGCCGACCATGGCGCTCGGGCTCGTCGAAGCCAAGGACTGGACCGTCGAAGACACCTGGTTCACCTTGGGTATGCGCGGAACCGGCAGCAACACACTGGTCGTCGAGGACGTGTTCATCCCCGACCACCGCATCCAGACGTTCGAAGAACTCTCCCAGGGCCGCTACGCCACCCCGTTCGCCGGATCAGAACCGAATTCCCGCGCGGCATTCCTGCCCGTCGGGACCGTGATCCTCGCGGCACCGGCGATCGGGCTGGCCAAGGCGGCATTGGACTACTCGCTGGGCAAGCTGCCGACCCGTCCAGTCGGATACACGGTGTACACCGAGGCGCGCAACTCGCCGACCCACCACCTCGCGGTCGCCCAGGCGGCCAGCAACATCGACGCGGCCCACCTGCTGCTCGGCCGCGCCAGTGACGACATCGACTCCTACGCCGCCCGGGGCGAGTACCCCGACGACCGCGCTCGCGGCCGGATGAGGATGGACACCGGGCACGCGATCTCCCTGTGCAAGGAAGCCATCGACGTACTGATGACAGCGAACGGTGCGGGAGCGTTCGCGCAGGACGGCACGCTCGGGCGCATCTGGCGGGACGCCAACACCGGGGCGCGGCACGCCTTCGCGACCCCCGAGATCGGCAAGGAGGTGTACGGCCGTCTGCTGCTCGGCGCGGACGATGCGTTGACCATCCAGGTCTGACCGAGGTCGTGGCGGGATACCGTAATCCCGCCACGACACCTGCAAGGAGGCATCAACGTGGATGCAGCCGAACCGGCGAAACCGGAACGCGACACGGGGTCAGCCTGGCTGCTGGAACTCGCGCCGGAGGACGACGAGCTGGTCGAACCGCTCAGCGACGCTCCGACGAGAACGCTCGCCGCGACAGAACTGGGCGCCGGACCCGTCGCGTGGGCGATCGCGACGGCACGGCGGGCGGCCGACCACATTCTCGAACTGCTCCCGGTGTTCGGTGGCGATCTGGCCGCCGAACAATTGCTCCGACGTGCCGTCGAGTCGACTACGATCGCGGTACTGAGAGCGTTTCTTAGTGGTGATCCCGAAACACTCTGGCCCGGCACAGAACCCGCCGACTCCACCAATTCCTACGTACGTCGCGGTATTCCGATGGACTCCGTGATTCGCGGCATCCACCTGTGCCAAGAAACGATCACCGCCAGCCTGTTGGGCGAAATCGACCGCCGCCGACGGCCGATCACCGACGCCCAGCACGCCAACGAACTCTTGTTCCGGTGCTTCGACCGGTTCAGTGCCAACATCGCTGCGCGCTACTCACTCGAAGCCGAACGATGGTCGCAATCTAGGGCAACAATACGTGCCGAACTGATCGACAAAGTGCTCTCCGGAACAGCCGTGGACGGAAAACAGATCTCAGCCGCGCTCGACTACCGGCTCGATGGCCACCACGTCGCATGTGTGGCCTGGCTGGACTCCTCCCACGCCCAGTCCGGCGCACAGGACGAACTCGACGCGGCCCTTGACGAACTGGACCGGAGGCTCGGCGGAGGCCGGTCCCTGCGCAGGTGGGCCGACCTGTCGACGGTGCACATCTGGTACGAGGACCCGAGCGGCAACATCTACCGCACCTTGCGGGAAATCACCGGATCTCTGTTGCCGTCGCGACGCGCCCGCATGGCGATCGCCGGCCCGGACACCGGAATCGAGGGCTTCCGCAGCACTCACACCCGCGCCCTGTCCGCCGCCCGCGTCGCATCCTTCTCCGGACACCCAGCAGCGTGGGTCACCGACTACGCCGACGTCGAACTGGTGGCACTGATCACCACCGACCTCGACCTGGCCCGCTCCTTTGTCCGGCGCATGCTCGGCCCACTCGCCCACGACGACCAACGCGCCGCCGAGCTACGCGAGACACTCGAGGTCTACCTCGACGTCCAACGCAGCATCACCCAGGCCGCCCGACGACTGCACACACACCGCAACACAGTCGTGTACCGCATCAAGAAGATCGAAGAAGTCTTCGGCACCGACCGATTGAAGCACCACTCACTCGAACTCGGAGTCGCACTCCGAACCACGTCCAGCCTCGGCGCCACCGTACTGTTCACAGAACCATCGACGACCGTCTGAGGATCGAAAGAAGAAGCGACGCCGGAGATGCCTCCGATGGTGATATCCCGAATCGACGCACACGAACCATGCATGTGGTGGGCGCGGTCGATGTTGTCGGATGTCAACAGCGGCAGAGGAGTGCTCGCGCGAACGACGCCGGACAGGAGCAACTGATCCACTGAGGCAGACAGAACTTTGCCGACGCGCCGGAACGGCGGGTGTGGGCACTTGAGGACTGTCGTCACGCTAAAGCCGCTCAGGGATGTTTCGTAGCTGGTTTGTGGTAGAGCGTGATCGCTGCTGAGTTGCGTTGGTAGCGGCCGTCAGCCATGGTCGGGCGCTTCGCCGCGTGCTGGTCGGTGATCCTGGGTGGGTGCCATGCGTGCTGTCTGCGATCGCGTCGATCCGGCGTGTGTGGGCCGGGGCTGGTGTCGATAGTGCGCCGAGTGCGATACGCCGAGCAGCGGTCCGGTCTGGGGCATTGCTCGCGTTCGTCTGCCGGTACGTTGCGACCAGCAGCACACGATCGCGAGGTCAAGGTGTCGTTCCCGTCCTTGGGGTGCACCCGGAAAGCCACTATACGAGTCTGAACCTGCTGGGCGGCGGCTTTCGGTGTCCGTGAAATCTGCTCATGCCAAGGTTCGGCGGGACGGTGCCCGGAAGTCTTGGTGCTTGGTATCAGCGGGTTTCCGGGGAGCTTCGGGCTGTTGGCAGGTGCGATGGCGGCCGCGGTGAGGTGCTGGGTCAGGGGGTGGTGAGATGGGTGCGGATGGCGGCGGCGCCGGATTCGGTCAGCCAGCCGGTGAGGGTGCGCAGTCCGGGGTGGATGACGCGCAGTGCTTCGATGTCGGCGTGCCAGCGGTGGCCGGCCTGCCAGCGCTTCTTGGTCTCGATGATTTCTGGGCCGATCGCGGCGGTCTCTTCGTCGGTGAGTTGTTCGTACCGGACGGGAATGCCGGTGGCCTTGGTGATCGCGTCGGCGGCCTCGACCGGGGTTGGTTGGTCACCGGCCAGCTCCAGCGTTCGGCCGGCGAACCGGGGTGGATCGGCGAACGCGAGCGCGGCGAATTCGGCGATGTCCTCGAGCGCGATGATCTGCATGGGCTCGTGCGGCGGGAACAGGTGCCGGTGCACGCCGTGGGAAATGCCGTCGATGCCGATCGACCCGATGCCGAGATAGTTGGTCATGAATCGGACCGGGCGCAGCACGGTGGGCAGCGCGATGTGCTCGAGCAGGTACTGCTCGAGCAGCGCTTTGCCAGCCGAACCCGGCACTGCCATCGATGCCGAGGCGACGGTGCTAAATACCACCTGCTCGATTCCCGCCGACGCCGCCGCGTCGATCAGCGCCCGGCCGCGGGTGACTTCGAGATTCGTGTCGTTTCCGGACGGTCCGAAGGCCGCGGTCGGTATGCCGAACAGGGCGGCGGTGCCGTCGAGTGCGGCCGGCAGGCTCGCCGGATCGTCGAAGTCGCCGCGGGCGAGCTGGGCACCGGCGGCGGCCAGTGCGACAGCGGCGGGTGCGGTCGTGTCACGCACCAGTGCTCGCACTGGCCAGCCGTCGGCAAGCAGCCGCCGTGCGGTGGCGCCGCCCTGCTTGCCGGTGGCGCCGGTGACGAGGATCGGGTGGCCGGGGTTGCTCGGTCGCACAGTGCTCATGGCGTCCGTTCCGGCGGTGGTGAATACTGGCATGATCCGGAATGCTTCACCCGTTTCCGCCGCGCAGACAAGGATTACGTGACATGGCAGCAGCACCGGCACCCGTACCGGGTGCTGGACTTGCCGGGCGCGCCGATGCCCGGCGCAACAGGGAAATCGTGCTCCGCACCGCGGCTCGGGTATTCGCCGAGGAGGGACTGGAGGTGTCGCTCGGCCGGATTGCGCAACGTGCCGGGGTCGGCGCAGGGACCGTCTACCGGCACTTCCCCAGCAAAGAAATCCTGGTCGAGGCGGTGCTCGCCGACCACGTCGAGAGTTTGGTCGCCGCCGCCGACCGGTTTGCCGCCCGCGCCGCGCCCGGTGACGCGCTGTTCGGATTCCTGCTCGAAGTGATCGAGAAGTCGGCTGGCCGCCAGCACATCTGCGATGCGCTCACCGCTGAGCAGGGCTGGCCGCACGCCACGCTGACCGCTGCGACACGGCACTTCGACGAGGCATTGGATCGCTTGCTGCACAACGCGAAACAGACTGGTGCGATACGCGCCGACGTGCAGGCCGACGATCTGGCCGCGCTGGCTGCCGGCGGCGCCGCGCTGCGTTCGGCACACCGCAACCAGGCGCGCGGGATACGGCTGGTGCGGCTGCTGCTGGACGGGCTGCGGACCCCGAATGTCACAAAAGACGTCGTGTTCCGTGACATGCCGGCAGTTGCCCGTCACGATACTGCCGTTGACAGCGTGCAACACTGCAGGGAATGCGGCGCTCGGCTGCGCACCCGGGCCACCGGCCGGCCACCCCGCTACTGCGGTGCGACCTGCCGCCAGCGCGCTCGCCGACGCCGCACCGCCACGTGACACACCCAAGCCGTTAGCCGTCCCGGCGCGGCCTAGAGGTCGAATACGCCGAGATCGAAGGCTTGTCACGCTCGACAGCGACGGGATTCTTCGAAGCCGACCCGACGACCGCAACGTCTTACAAGCTGCAGCAAGGACATCGATCTCTACGGTGTGAGGTTCTGAGTTCCCGATCCGGCCCTAGACCAGGCCCTCGAACACTCGCCCGTTGGTTCGGTCTTGGGGTGGGTGCGCGGTGGGCGACGAAGGTGCGTGCGCTTTCCAGCGGGGCTGGGGGAGAGGGATTGGTCTGTGCTGATGGCTTGGGTGACCGCGCGGGTGCATGCGGCGGCATTGGTCGGCTCGGGTTGTGCATAACAAGCACGGTCGATCTCCGGTTTGAGGACGGCGTGCATGTTCCGTTTGGCATGCAGGCGTTCTGTGTGGTGGAGCGCCTGTCCGAAGGCCGTTGCCCGCGCGGGTCAGGCTCTACCGGCGACAGACCGACTCGTCCGGCTTCCTCACGCCGCGCGTGTTGGCTCGGGTGTTTCCTGACCACGGCCAGTTCGAAGATGCGGTCCGGTTCTACGAGCACGTCACCGGCGTTCGGCTGGACATGGATCTCGACGCCCGCGAGGCCGGCCTGCACATCGTCACAGTGGGCCCCTTTTTGACTCTCGGAGTTGCTCGAACGTGCCGAACAAGCCCGCCAGACACCCGTGACTATGATCTTCGCCGGCCCCGATAGCGCGATTGCGGACAGTGTCGCGAAAGCCCCGACGACGTCGGGATTCTGGCTGCAGGCGAAGGGTGCGGCAGGGTTCGGGCGTCACGGTGCGGCTCGGCGCGCTTCGGGCGGTTGCGGTGGCAGACCGTGCGTGCCCGGCGTGAAGTGCGCTGTGTGGCTGGGCTGGAGAGGCGACTTCGGCGTCGGCCGGATCGTCGGGCTCCGAGGTCCCCGAGAAGTTTGCATCGGGCTCGGCCGCCTCATCGTGGGTGTCGGCCGACGATTCGGGGCGAGTCCTCGACGGGCTCGTCATCGTCGGCGTCGCCATCGGACCCCGGGAACGCGCAGCTCGACACGATTGGGAGCCGTATCGTGCCTAGGGACTCTTCTTCGTCGGAGGTTTGGTTCCGACCCGGACCCGCCGTTACCGTGCTCGCTGGCCTGGGCTGCCCAGCGCTGCGTAGGTGAGGTCCGTCAGGTAGTCGTTGAGACGGAGTGTGGCAGCTACGCCGGCGGACTCGTCGCCGTGGCCGATTCCGCGGAGCAGTTCGCCGTGGAGATCGGCCGCGGTGCGCAGGTCCTGCTCCACGTCCGGCAGGTGGGCGAACCAGAACCGCCGCGACAGCGACTGAAGCGGCGCCATGGCGAGCTCCAGGTACTCGTTGTGGGCCGCGGCCACGATCAGCGAGTGTGAGCCCTTGAGCAGGGTCGCGAACCGGCGCAGGTCGGTGCCCGTGAACCCGTCGAGCTCGGCCGCGAGCGCGAGCATCCGCTCCTTCTGTGCGGTCTTCGCCCGGAAAGTCGCGAACCGGACGGCCATCTCCTCGAGTCCCCTGCGCAGCTCCAGCAGCCGGAAATGCGCCTCGACGGACACGGCCGCGACGAAGACGCCGCGGTGCGGATGGATCTCCACCATCCGCTCGCGAGCCAGCCGCTGCAGCGCCTCCCGCACCGGCGTACGCCCGAAACCGGTGCGGGCCATCAGCATCGACTCCGACACGGCCTCGCCAGGAGCCAGCTCCTGAAACGTGATCATGTCCTCGAGCAGCGCGTACACCCGGTCCGCCTTGTTGACCTGTTCGGTCACCGGATCACCTCCCCGCCACCATCCTCGCGCACCGCAGGGCAGCGGTCCTGGACAGCTCCCCGATCAGCAATGTACAACCAATATATGGGTAGTACAGAGGGGTCCGAATTCATCGGCTGGCGGCTGGACGCCGGTGCCGCCGGCGCCGGGGATCTGCCGGTCCTCGCAGAAGTCGACGTGGTCGTGGCCGGGGGTGGCGCGGCCGGGGTGGCCGCGGCCACGGTCTGTGCCGAGGCCGGGCTCTCGGTGGTGCTCGTCGAGAAGTACGGGTTCTTCGGCGGCGCCGCGGTCGCGGGGATGTCCGGCACGATCTGCGGGCTGTACCTCGCGACCGAAGGCGGCAGCGGCCCCGAGCAGGTGGTCCGTGGCTTCACCGAGCGCTTCCGCGCCGAGCTCGCCGCCCGCGGCGGGGTGACCGGTCCGCAGCGGTACGGCAGGACCTGGACCGTCGCGCACGATCCGCTGGTGTGGCGCGAGGTCGCCGACGACCTGGTCGAGGCAGCCGGTGTGCAAGTCCTGCTGCACACCGCCGTCACCGGGGTGCTGGTCGAGGACGGCGCGCACCGGGGTGTCGTCGTCGAGTCCAACGCCGGCCGCTCGGTCATCCGGTCGGCGCGGACCATCGACGCGTCGGGGGACGCCGCCGTGGCGGCCCGCGCCGGGCACGCCACGACGTTCGGCGACGACGGCCGGATCCAGAACCCCACCATGTTCTTCCGCCTCGGCAATGTCGACCTCGACGCGTTCCACGAGGCCTACGGGCCGGACACGATCTGCCCGCCGTGGGTGAGCGACGCCATCGAACGGGCTCGCCGCGCCGGGGCGGACCTGCCCCGCTCCCACGTCTGGCTGTTCGGCACCACCCGCCCCGGTGAGCTGCTGGTCAACGCGACACGGCTGGTGGGGCGGGACGGCCGGATGCTCAACGTGATCAACCCGGCGGACTTCACCGAGGCCGAGGTCCTCGGCCGGCGCCAGGTCCGCGAGTACACCCGCTTCCTGCGCGAGACCGTCCCGGGCTGCGCCGATGCATTCGTGGTGGACACCGGGGTGGAGGTGGGCATCCGGCAGACCCGCAGCATCGTGGCCGCCGGGACGCTGACCAACGACGACGTGCTGGCGTGCCGGAAACGACCCGACGGTGTGGTCCGCTCTCCCTGGCCGATCGAGCTCCACGCCGGGGACCGGCCGAAGCTGCACTGGCTGCTCGACGACTACTACGAGGTGCCTTACCTCGCCCTGGTGCCGCGGACGGGCGAGAACATCGTGGTGGCCGGACGCTGCCTGGGCGCGCAGCACGAAGCGCTCGCCTCGGCCCGGGTCACCGCCCAGTGCTTCGAGTACGGCCACGCCGCGGCGGTGGCCACCATTCTGTCGCTGCGCGAGGACCTGCCCTACCGAGCGGTGCCCGGCGCCGACGTTCGGATGGCCATGCGTGCCGCCGGCAGCAGCATCTGACCACTGCCACACTCCCCGGAGGCGACATGCCCGACCTGCCCGATCACGACCGCTTCCGCAGCGGCGCACTGCGCAGCGAGTTCACCCCTGGCAGCACCCGGTGGGCCGTCCGCCGCGCCCAGTGGACCGCGCTGGGCCTGAGCCCCGAGGAGCAGAGGCGACCGAAGATCGCCGTCGTCAACACCTCGTCGAAGCTGGGTATCTGCTTCTCCCACCTGGACGGGATCGCGGAGCTCGTCGCCGAGGCGATCCGGGAGGCAGGCGGCCTGCCGTTCGAGATCCGGACCACCGCGCCGCTGGACTTCGTGACCAGCGCCGGACGCAAGGCCCGCTACCTGATGCCCACGCGCGATCTGATTGTCAACGACGTCGAGGCCGCGGTCGAGGGCGCTGTACTGGACGGGATGGTGTGCCTGTCCTCCTGCGACAAGACCACGCCCGCGCACCTGATGGCCTCGGCACGCCTGGACATCCCGTCGATCATCGTGCCGGGCGGGTACCAGCTCGGCGGCGAGTACCGCGGTTGCTCGGTGGACATCGACACCGTCTACGAGTCCGTCGGTGCGGTACAAGCCGGCACGATGAGCGCTGGCCAGCTGGGCGAACTCGCCGACTCCGCGATCAAGGGACCGGGCGTCTGCGCCGGCCTGGCGACTGCCAACACCATGCACGTGCTGGCGGAGGCACTCGGCATGACGCTGCCGGGCGCCGCGCCGATCCGGGCCGACTCCGAGCGGATGCGAGGGCTGGCCGCCGAGGCCGGCCGGCGGATCGTCGGGATGGTCCACGAGGGGCTCACCGCCCGGAAGGTCCTCACCGTGGACGCGATCGAGAACGGCATCCGGGTGGCGATGGCACTGGGTGGCTCGGTCAACTGTGTGCGCCACCTCGCCGCGGTGGCCAACGAGGCAGACCTGGACCTCGACGTCATCGGGCTGTTCGAGCGGCTCGGACGGGACACCACCCAGCTGGCCGCGATCCGGCCCAACGGCGCGGACCAGGTCTGGGACCTCGAGCGTGTCGGCGGGGTGCGTGCCGTGCTGCGCACGATGCTCCCGCTCCTGCACCGCGACGCGCTCACCGTCACCGGGCGCACCCTGGCCGAGCACGCGGCCGACGCCCCGGAGGCCGACGGCGCCGTGCTGCACCGGCTGGACGATCCGGTGCGGTCCGAACCCGGCCTGCTCATCCTGCGCGGCTCCCTGGCACCCGACGGGGCCGTGGTCAAGGTGGCCGGCGCGGGAAACGCGCGCCGGTGCTTCACCGGCCCGGCCGAGGTGTTCGCCGGCGAGGACGCCGCGATCGCCGCACTGGGCACCGGCGGAATCACCGAGGGCAGTGTCATCGTGCTGCACGGCATGGGCCCGCGCGGCGGCCCCGGCACCGTATTCGCGGCGAGCTTCGTGGCCGCGCTGAACGGGGCGGGGCTGGGCGGCAAGATCGCTGTCGTGACCGACGGCGAACTCTCCGGGCTCAACCAGGGGCTCGTCGTCGGACAGGTCATGCCGGAGGCGGCCGACGGCGGGCCACTCGCCGGGGTGCGGACCGGGGACACGATCACCATCGATCTCGACGCCCGCGTCCTGGCCACCGACCCCGCCCGCGACGGGGCACCCGTCACCTCGGGTCGGCCGGGTCAGGAGCGCGGCTGGCTGGGCCAGTACGCCGCTCTCGTCGGCCCGGTCCAGCAGAGCGCGGTCCTGCGCCGCCCGCGGCCCGCCGGCGGCTGACCCACCGGGGTCAGCTCCGGCCGGACCCGGGTGCCGGCACGTCTGCCCGCGGCGGGCGGGCCGCGTCGAGGGCGGCCCACGGGTCGACCGGGACCACACGGACACTGCGGCCCTGCTCGTCGACGATGCGTCCGTGCACCTTCACCTGCTGGAGCACCACCCGCCGGTCGACGACCATTGCCGTCGGGTGCTCCCGCACGATCCGCTCCAGCAGCCGGTCGAGGTGCTCGAGCGAGTGCAGGCTGATCACCAGGGCCAGATTCGCCGGCCCCGGCACCCCCGAGCAGTGCCGGGTCTCCGGCATCGCCCCCAGCGCCCGGCCGACCGCCGGGAGATCGCCGTCGGGCACCGACAGCCACAGGAACGCCATCGAGCCCCAGCCGGTGAGCGGCCGGGCGACGTCACAGCGGAAGGTGATGTCGCCGTGCCGGCGCAGCCGGTCCAGCCGGCGGCGGACGGCCTGCGGTGAGGTCCCCAGCTCGTCCGCCAGGTCGTTGTAGGAGCGCCGGCCGTCGTGGCCCAGCGCCAGGAACAGCCGGCGGTCCCCTTCGCCGAACGGGCGGATCTGCGCCGGCGGCGGCCCGGCCGGCTCCCGCACCTGCTCGGTCCGGGCCCGGTTGATCACGCCCAGCCGCCACACCACCCCGCCGAACAGCCCGCTGTAGAGGTAGGAGTGCAGTGCCGTGACGTCGGCGGGGACCGGCAGGGAGTGCACCAGCACGTCGGCGATGGCCGGCAAGGTGGGTGCCAGTACCAGTGCGAACACCTGGAACCGGCCGGTGGTCACGCCCACCGTGCTCACGTGCGGCAGCTCGGCCAGTGCGAGCGCGACGGACCGCGCGGTGCCCGGCCGGCACGACAGCTCCAGCACCGCACCGCGCATCCGCCGGTCGCTCAGTGCGACCGTCACCCAGGCTGCGCCGTTGCCGGCCAGCCGCTCCCACCGCCGGGCCAGCGTGATCGGTGCCAGCTCCAGCGCGGCCGCCAGGCTCGACCAGCTGGCCCGCGGATTGAGCTGCAGGGCGTCGACCAGCGCGAGGTCCGTCTCGTCGAGCACCTCAGGCCGCGCAACCCGGCGGGAACCACGGAGTGTCCCGATCGAACATCGTGTGGGTGATCATCGGCGGTTTCCTGCCTTTCCGGCGCCCGGATCAACGATCTCCCGCACAGTACCGGCAATCGAACGACAACCACCCGACTCCGCCGGACCGACCACGAGGAGTTCCCGCATGGCCATCAGGAAGGAGAGCGCGACACCGCCGACCGTCGCGCCGCCGGAGCTCTACCGCAGGATCGGGTGGCGCATCCTGCCACTGCTCGTCATCTGCTACCTGTTCGCCTACGTCGACCGGGTCAACATCGGCTTCGCCAAGCTGCAGATGACCCAGGACATCGGCATCAGCGAGTCGGTCTACGGCCTGGCGGCAGGCGTCCTCTTCCTCGGGTACGTGCTCTTCGAGGTACCCAGCAACCTGCTGCTGCGCCGGATCGGCACCCGCAGGACGCTCTTCCGCATCATGCTGCTCTGGGGGATCACCTCCGCGGCCATGCTGTTCGTGCACGACGAGACCAGCTTCTACGTCCTGCGCTTCCTGCTCGGTGTGTTCGAGGCCGGGTTTGCGCCGGGCATCATCTTCTACCTGACGTACTGGTACCCGCGGACGCGCATGGGCGCCGCGATGTCCGTGCTGCTGATCCCCGGTCCGCTGGGCTCGATGCTCGGCGGGCCGGTGTCCTCGCTGGTGATCAGCGGACTCGACGGGTCCGCGGGGCTGGCCGGCTGGCAGTGGATGTTCCTCGTCGAGGGGCTGCCCTGCGTCGTGCTCGCCTTCGTCGTCCGGAAGGTCCTGCCGGACGGCCCCGGCGACGCCCGGTGGCTCACCCCCGGCGAGCGGTCGTTGCTGGCCGAGGACCTGGCGGGCTCGCACGAGGACGGGGAGCACCGCTTCCGGAAGGTGCTCACCGATCCGCGGGTCTACGGCCTCGCATTCGGCTACTTCTGCCTGATCAGCGGTCTGTACGGGGTCAGCTTCTGGCTGCCGACGATCCTCTCCGAGAACGGCGTCGGGTCGGTCGTCGCGATCGGCCTGTGGTCCGCGGTGCCCTACGCGGTCGCGCTGGTGCTGATGCGGGTGCTGGCCCGCCACTCCGACGCCACCGGCGAGCGCCGCTGGCACACGGTCGTCCCGACCTTCGTCGCCGCGGCGGGCATGGCGATCGCCGCTTTCACCGCTTCGGCGTTCGGCGTCTCGATGATCGCGCTGATCGTGGCCACCGCCGGCATGTGGGGCGCCTACACGGTGTTCTGGTCCGTGCCGCCCACCTTCCTCAAGGGGGACGCGGCCGCGGGCGGTATCGCGTTGATCAACAGCATCGGTCTGCTCGGCGGATTCTTCAGCCCCACGCTGATCGGCTATGTGAAGGAAGCGACGGGCAGTACCGAGATCGGCCTGCTCACGCTCGTCGTCCTGCTGGTGGCCGGCGCGGTATCGCTGACGGTCACGCGGGTGCGGACGGAGTCCGGCCGGACCGCTCCGGCCACGGCCGAGGAAGGGACGGCCCGATGACGGGCGGCACGACCAGGGTCCTGGTCGCCGGGTTCCAGCACGAAACCAACACGTTCGCGCCCACACCGGCCTCGTACGCCAACTTCGCCAACGGCGAGGGTTTTCCCGCCCTGCGCCGCGGCGACGGGGTACTGGAACTCGCGCCGGTCAACCTGCCGGTGGGCGGGTTCCTCGGACAGGCCCGTGCCCACGGCTGGGAGGTGCTGCCCGTGGTCTGGGCGGCCGCCAGCCCCTCCGGGCCGGTCACCACCGCCACGTTCGAACGCATCGCCGGCGAGATCGTCGACGCCGTGCGCCTCGGCCGGCCGGACGCCGTCTACCTCGATCTGCACGGCGCGATGGTCACCGAGCACCACGACGACGGAGAGGGCGAGCTGCTGACCCGGGTGCGCGCCGCGGCGGGGCCCGGCGTGCCGGTGGTCGCGAGCCTGGACCTGCACGCCAACCTCTCCGCCCGGATGTTCGACGCCGCCGACGCGCTGGTCTGCTACCGCACCTACCCGCACATCGACATGGCCGCGACCGGAGCGCGGGCCGCCGGTCTGCTGGCCCGGCTGCTGGACCGCGCGCAGCTTCGGCTCGCCTGGCGCCGGGTGCCCTTCCTCATCCCGATCAACTCGGGATGCACCGAGCTGGAGCCCGCCCGGTCCGTCTACGGCGGGCTGGCGGCCCTCGGCGGAGACCACACCACGGTGTCGTTCGCCGCCGGGTTCCCGGCCGCCGACATCCCGGACTGCGGACCGGTGGTGTGGGCGTACGGCACCGGTCCGGTCGAGGAAATCGTCGACCGGCTGTACGAGGAGGTGACCCGGGACGAGGCGAAGTGGCGGGTCGCGCTGCTCGCCCCGGCCGACGCCGTGGCGCGCGGCCTCGACGCCGCCGGCGCCGAGGGGCCCGGCCCGGTCGTCGTCGCCGACACACAGGACAACCCCGGCGCCGGGGGCTCGGGCCGTACCACTGGGCTGCTCCGTGCCCTCCTCGCCGCCGGCAGCGACGAGCCCAGCGCGCTCGGGCTCATTACAGACCCCGCGGCTGCCTCCGCGGCCGAGGAGGCGGGTGTGGGCGCGACAGTGGACCTCGCCGTCGGGGGTGATCCCGCGGTGCCCGGGGACGAACCGGTACGGGGCCGGTTCGTCGTCGAGGCGCTGTCGAACGGGCGCTGCCGGTTCGACGGCCCGATGCTGCACGGCACCGAGGTCGACCTCGGTGCCTCCGTGTGCCTGCGCTCCGGATCCGTGCGGGTGGCGGTGACGACCGGGCGCTCCCAGGTGTTCGACCGCAACCTGTTTCGGATGGTCGGCATCGTCCCGGAGAACCAGCGGCTCCTCGTGGTGAAGAGCTCGGTGCACTTCCGCGGGGACTTCGAGCCGATCGCGCGGAGCATCCTCGTCGCCCGTTCCCCGGGGCTCATGGCAGCCGATCCCGCAGACCTCGAATGGCGCAGGCTACCGGAATCGGTTCGCGTGACACCCGGTGGCCGACGGCCGTGAGGAGACCCCGCGCGGGGCCGATCACCGGTCTCGAAGCCTTGTCGCACAACAGGATCGGTGGCCGGAAGGACGACCACGAGGTGGTCACCGGGTCGCGGGGTCACCGGACCTGCCGGGGCGGGCCATCCGCCCGGCCGGACCGCCCTGCTCGGCCGTACCCACCTGTCGCAGCAGGGCCAGCGCCTCCTCCGACGGCGATCCGGCGGGCGTCGTGCACACCACCACGGCCTGCCCCGGCGACCGCGCGAGGACGAGGGTCTGCTGGGTGACAGTCACCGTGCCGACGACCGGGTGGCGCAACTCGTAGGTGGCGGCGTCGCACGGCGTCACCCGGTGGTCACCCCACAACGCCACGAATTCCGGGCTCTTCATCGTCAGCTCGCCGATCAGTTCGGCGAGCAGCCGGTCCTCGGGATGACGGCCGACGGCGATCCTCAGGTTGCCCACGACGGCACGCACCTTGCGCCGCCAGTCCGCGTAGAGCTCCCGGCAGTGCGGGTCCAGGAACACCATCCGGCTCATGTTCGGCCGGCGTGCGGGATCCTGCGGGCTCAGCGGGTCCACGTGGCCGGCGAGCAGGGCGTGGCCGAGTGCGTTCCACGCCAGCACGTCCGTGCGCCGGCCGAGCACGAGCGCCGGGACGCCGTCGAAGGAGCGCATCAGGTCCCGCGTCTCGTCCGCGAGCTTCTCGGGGCGCGGCCGGCGCACCTGCGGCACCCGACGGGAGGCCCCGGCGAGCCGTTCCAGGTGCTCGCGTTCGTGCTCGTCGAGCAACAGGGCGCCGGCGATCGCTTCGAGCACCTCTGCCGACGCGCCACGGGACAGCCCCTGTTCGAGGCGGGTGTAATACGACACGCTGACGCCCGCCAGCTGCGCCAGCTCCTCCCGGCGCAGCCCCGCCACCCGTCGGCGTGGCCCGAGGTCGCGAAGACCCACGTCCTCGGGGCGCAGCCTGGCCCGCCGTGCTTGCAGGAAATCGCCGAGCGGGCTCGATCCGTCCATCACACCACTGTCCACGTGGGCGGCACCGCTCAGCCACCCCCTGCCGGGGGTAGGACAACGCGGGGCTGGCCGGCGCGCGTGGGCACGATCAGGCTCGACCTCGTTCGGGCGGCTGCCCGTGACCTCGAGGAGCGACCATGGATCAGATCACACTGGGCGACGTGACCGTCACCCGTATCAAGGAGTACTACGGTTCGGTCGAGATGGGCCCCGCGGACTTCTTCCCCGAGAGCCCCGACGGCGCCTGGGCCGAGCACGAGAACTGGCTCGCCCCGGACTTCCTGAATCCGGAGACCGGCGAGTGCCTCTCGGCGATCCAGACCTGGCTGCTGCGCAGCGAGGGCCGGACGATCCTCGTCGACACCGGGGTGGGCAACCACAAGGACCGCCCCTACGCGCCCGTCTGGAGCCGCCTGGACACGGACTTCCTGGACAATCTCGCCGCCGCCGGGGTCCGGCCGGAAGACGTCGACGTGGTCGTCAACACCCACCTGCACATCGACCACGTGGGCTGGAACACCCACCTCGACGGCCGCACCTGGGTTCCGACGTTCCCGAACGCCACGTACCTGATGCCGCGGCAGGACTTCGACTTCTGGAATCCGGCCAACAACCACCAGCCGGTATTGGGCCGTGGCAACCAGAACGTCTTCGAGGACAGTGTCGCCCCGGTGCACGGAGCCGGGCTGGCCGAGGTGTGGGACGGCTCGTACCGGATCGACAAGAACCTCCGGCTGGATCTCGCGCCGGGGCACACCCCGGGGTCGTCCGTGCTGAGCCTGGAGTCGGGTGGCGATCGGGCGTTGTTCGTCGGTGACCTGGTGCATACGCCGCTGCAGCTCGTGGAGCCGGAGACGAACTCCTGCTTCTGCGAGGACCCGGCAGCGGCCAGGAAGACCCGGCACAAGCTCCTCGGCCGCGCGGCCGAGGACAACGCGTTGATCTTCCCCGCGCACCTCGGTGGCCGGGGCGCCGCCGAAGTCGAGCGCGACGGAGCGAAGTTCGCCATCAAGGAGTGGGCGGGCTTCTCCCGCATCGCCTGAGCCGGGGGAGCGGGCCGCACCCGCCCGCCGCCCTGCCCGGTAGCAGTCCAGGAGAGGAAGCATTTCCGTGTCCCAGCAGGCAGATCCGATCGTCGAGACCCCGGCGGGCGCCGTGCGCGGCGTCCGCGACGGCTCCGGCGAGTTCTACCGCGCCATCCCGTACGCGGCGGCCCCGGCCGGCGCCGGCCGTTTCGCCCCGCCCGCGCCGCACCCGGGCTGGTCCGGTGTCCGCGACGGCACGGCGCCCTCGCCGACCGCGCCCCAGCCGGCCCGCGACTTCGGCCGGCTCGACATGACCCCGTACTTCGGGCCCGGCTGGGTCCGGGGCGAGGACTACCTGACCGTCGACGTCCGCACGCCCGCTGCCGGCGGCGGCCGGCGTCCCGTCATGGTTTTCGTGCACGGCGGCGGGTTCGTCACCGGCTCGACCCGCGCCGCGCTCTACGACGGCAGTGCGTTCGCTCGCGACGGCGTCGTGCTCGTGACCGTGAACTACCGCGTCGGCATCCCCGGCTTCCTCGATCTGGCGGGCGCCCCGCCCAACCGCGGGCTGCTCGACGTGCTCGCCGCGCTGGACTGGGTGCGCGACACGATCGCCGTGTTCGGCGGCGATCCGGGCAACGTCACGCTCTTCGGCCAGTCCGCGGGCGCCACCCTGATCGGCGCGCTGCTCGCGACGCCGGAGGCCAAGGGCCTGTTCCGGCGCGCAATCGTCCAGAGCGGCAGTGGCACCGGAGCGTTCACCCCGGAGCAGGCGCGACGGGTCACCGCCGCGGCGGCCACCGCGCTGGGTGTGCCGCCCACCGCGGGGGCCTTCGCCGAGATCCCGGACGAGCGGTTCCTCGAGATCCTGCCGGCTCTCGCGGGGATGGACCTGCGGATCGGGCCGGTCACCGACCCGCTCGTCGGGCTCAGCCCGTTCTCCCTGGTCCTGCCCGTGCAGCCGGCCGATGCCCTGACCGAGGGGCCCGGGGAAGAGGTCGGCCTCCTGATCGGCACCAACACCGAGGAAGGCCACCTCTACCTGGTGCCGCAGGGCACACTGGAGTCCTCCACGGACGACGACGTGCTCGCCCTCGCGACGAAGGTCCATGCGGACCCCGCCGCCGTCGTCGCGGCCCATCGGGCGGCCCGGCCGGGGGCGAGCCCGGGCGAGCTGCGCTCCGCGGTGCTGGGCGAAGCCCTCTTCGGGGCCGGTACCGCGCGGCTGCTCGCGGCCCACGCCCGGCTGTCCGCTGGCCGTACCCACGCCTACTCGTTCGGCCACCGTTCGACGGCCTTGGACGGGCGGCTGGGCGCCACCCACACTGTCGAGCTGCCCTTCGTCTTCGACATCGCCGACGAACCGTGGCTGCACGGCGACGCCGGCCTGCTCGGTCCGGACCCGGCGCCCGCCGGACTGGCGGCCCGCGTGCACAGTGCCTGGGTCGCCTTCGCGACCCACGGCGACCCGGGCTGGGCGGCGTACGATCCGCAGCGACCCCAGGTCGAGGTCTTCGGGGGCTGAGCGCTTTCACCGGGACCGGCGCAATCGGTTGCCGGCCTCCGGACAACCGATTGCGTCATTAGACTCACCGGCATGGCCACGCTCCAGGACGTCGCCGACGCGGCCGGTGTCTCCCGTTCGGTAGCGTCGCGGGTGCTCACCGGCGACTCGCGGGCCCGGGTCAGCGAGGCCACCCGTACCCGGGTCCGCGACGCCGCCGAAGCCCTGCGCTACGTGCCGAGCCACCGGGCAAGGGCCCTGCGGTTCCGGCGTTCCGGCGCCGTCGGCCTGATCGTCCCGGACGTCACCAACGCCGTCTTCGCGGACATGCTCGGTGGTGTGCAGGACCGGGCCCGGGAAGCCGGTATGTCCGTGCTGCTCGGCCAGGTCGGGCCGCCACCGTCCGGGCACGGGCGGCTGCGCGAACTGGTCGCCGCGGGCCGGGTCGACGGCGTGCTGCTGCAGCGCCGTGAGGACCTCGACGACACCGCCCTCGCCCAGGTGCTCGGCGACGACGTCCCGGTCGTGCTGATCAACTCCCGGCTACCGGGCCGGTCCGGTTCGGTGGTCCTCGACGACGTCGCCGGCGCCCGGCTGGCGACCCGGCACCTGGTCGAACTCGGCCACGAGCGGATCGGCCACCTCGCCGGCGTACCGCACCACGACACGGCGGTCCGTCGCCACCAGGGCTACCTCGAGACGATGGCGGAGGCCGGGCTCACGATCGCGCCGGAGTGGGTCGTGCGGGCGGGGTGGGAGGCGGATGCGGGGGCGGCGGCCGCCCACCGGATCCTGGGTGCGCCGCAACGCCCGACCGCCCTCGTCGTGTCCAGCGTGAATGCCGCGGTCGGGGCGGTTTCCGCGCTGGGCCGGGCCGGCGTCCGGGTACCCGGGGACATGTCCGTCGTGACCGTGCTGGACACCTGGGTCGCGGAGGCCTGGAACCCGGCACTGACCACGGTCCGGCTGCCGATGCGGGAGCTCGGCCGCGCGGCGTGCGGGGTGCTGATCGAGCACCTCGGCGGCACACCGCTGCGCGATCTCGTGGTCGCCGACCCGGCCCCGCGGCTGATACTGCGGGAGTCGACCCGGGCGCTCTGACCCGGCCGGCGGTACCCGCTGCACCAGACCGGCCACGACCTGACGTGGGTCCGATGGCGGGTTCCACGGCGCGTCTGGTGAACGCGGCCGTCGGTGCTGCGGGTCGGCCGGCGAATCGGTTGGGCGCGATCAGTGTCCGGTGAACCGCGGAGTGCGCTTCTCCACGAAGGCCGTGATGCCCTCGCGGCCGTCGGCGGACGCGAACAGCTCCGCGAGGACCTCGCGTTCGCGGCGGAAGCCCGGTCCGGCGGATCCTTCGGGTCCACTGTGGACTGCCGTGAGGACGGCGTCCCGGATCCCGGCGACGGCCCGCGGTGCCCGCCCGGCAAGCAGGTCCGCGACCTCCAGCGCCCGGGGGGCCAGCTCGTCCGCCTCGCACACGTGGGTCACGATGCCCGCGGCCTCGGCGACCTCGGCGTCCATCCGGTCACCAGACATCGTGAGCCAGCGGGCTCTGGTGGGGCCGACGTGCCAGGTCAGCCGCTGAGTGCCGCCCCAGCCCGGCAGCAGCCCCAGGGTGACCTCGGGCAGACCGAACGCGGCACCACGCTCGGCGACCACCACGTCGCACGCCAGCACGAGCTCGAACCCGCCACCGAGAGCCAGCCCGCGCACCGCCGCCACCACGGGTACGCGGCACCGCACGAGCCGGTCGCACAGCGCATTGCAGCGCTCGGTGAAGGCAGCGAACTCGCCGCTGTCCGCGCCGGCGTAGAAGGCGATGTCCGCGCCGGCGGCGAATGCCTTGCCGGCGCCGGTGAGGACCGCCGCCCGCACGTTCCCGTCGGCCTCGATCCCGTCGAGTGCGACGGTCAGCGCGTCGACAGTGGCATGGTCGATCGCGTTGTACTTCGCGGGCCGGTTCAGGGTGAGGACCGCGACGGCACCGTGGCGCTCGACGAGCACCGGGCCGGCGACGCCGTGCTCAGGACCGTGCACCGAACGCACCCCCCTCGACCAGTGCGTCGACCGCGGCCGGGCGGTAACCGAGCTCGCCGAGCACCTCCCGGGTGTGCTCTCCCAGTGCCGGCGGCATCCGGCGCAGCCCCGGACGCTGCCCGCCGTAGCGGATCGGGTGGGCCGGCACCCGCACGTCGCCGGCCTCCGGATGCGGGATGGTCAGGATCGTCTCGTTGTGCCGGACCTGCGGATCGGCGGCCACGTCGTCGAAATCGTGCACGGGCGCGTGCCAGATCCGGAACTCGGTGAACCGCTCGGTCCAGTACGCCGTCGGGTGCTCGGCGACCAGTGCGGAGACCCGCTCGTTGACCTCTTCGCGGCGTGCGTACTCGTCGTCGGGGCCGACGCTGGTGAACCACGGCTCGTCGAACACTTTCGCCAGCACGTCCGTGCCGGTGAGGGAGATCGTCAGGTACCCGTCGGCAGTCGCGAAGACGCCGTAGGGCGCCTTGTAGTACCGCGACGAGACGCCGGAGGGGCTTCGCTCGCCGCGGAACCCGTTGAGGTGGTAGGAAAGCGGCTCGGCCTGCAGGTCAAGGGCCGCGCTGAGCAGGTTGCTCTCCACCCGGGTGCCCTCGCCGGTGCGCGCCCGGCCGTGCAGGGCGGCCAGGATGCCGAGCGCCCCGAGCGCCGCACCGTGCGCGTCGACCACCGAGGCACCGACCGGGGTGGGCGGCCGGCCCGCGGCCCCGGTTGCCGCGGCGAGACCGGACAGCGATTGGATCAGGACGTCCTGACCGGGCCGGTCCTTGTACGGACCGTCGGACCCGTAGCCGGAGAGCGAGCAGTAGACCAGCCGCGGATTGGTGGTGCGCAGCTGTTCGTAGCCGAGCCCGAGCCGGTCCATCACGCCCGGCCGGAAGCTCTCGATCAGCACGTCGGCGTCGTCCAGGAGCCGGTGCAGCACTCCGCGGCCCTCGTCGGACTTGAGGTCGACGACCATGCTGCGCGCGTTGCGGTTCGCGAGCAGGAAGAACACCGAGACGCCGCCGACGAACGCGTCGGGCCCCGACCAGCCACGCTCGAAGGCGCCTTGCGGCGGCTCGATCTTGATCACGTCCGCACCGAGGTCCGCGAGGATCTGGGTGGCGGAGGGGCCCTGCAGGAAGTGCGTGAAGCTCACGACTCTGGTTCCGGAAAGCATGTGTCGTCCTGTCTGTACGTGCGATGCCCCACCGGCGGCGGACGGCGGCTGCGAGCGCCGGGGCCGGTCCGATTCTGGTCTCGGAAACGAGCGGGTTGCTCCGGCACGCTACGTCCGGCGTGGTTCGCCAGTCAATATGCGCAATCGATTGTTCTTCTGTGAACAATCGGTTGCGCACGACGGCACCGGTGTGCTTCGATCCCCGGGAGCGAGCGGCCGTCCGGCAGCCGAAGTACGCGGCGGCGGGCAGCTGCGCACCCCGCTCGGCGCACCGGGACAAACCGGTGCCCCGGCGCGTACCGCCGTGCCTCGGTGGGCGACGTGCGCGATGGATCGTCCCCGTAGGACATCGACAAAGGAGTCGTCCTCGATGCAGAGCACCGAATCCGCGGCCACCCCGGCCGGGCCGCGCAAGGTCGTGGCCGCGTCCATGGCCGGCACCGTCGCCGAGTGGTACGAGTTCCTGTTGTATTCGGCGTCGTCGGCCCTGGTCTTCGGCGACGTCTTCTTCCCGAACAGCGGGGACCCGCTCGACGGTGTCATCAACGCCCTGCTGGTCTATGCAGTCGGCTTCGTCGCCCGCCCGCTCGGCGGGATCGTCTTCGGGCACTTCGGCGACCGGGTCGGCCGGAAGAAGCTCCTTCAGCTCAGCCTGCTGATGGTCGGCGCCGCCACCTTCCTGATCGGTTGCGTGCCCGCCTACTCGAGCATCGGCTTCTGGGCGCCGACGATCCTGGTGCTGCTGCGCTTCGTGCAGGGCTTCGCGGTCGGCGGTGAATGGGGCGGTGCAGTCCTGCTCGTCGGTGAGCACAGTCCGGATGCCCGGCGTGCGTACTGGTCGAGCTGGCCCCAGGCGGGCCTGCCGCTGGGCAATCTGCTCGCCACCATCGTCCTGCTGAGCTTGTCGTTCTCCCTGTCCGATACCGCGTTCGCCGCATGGGGCTGGCGAACGGCGTTCTGGGCGTCGGCGATCATCGTGCTGGTCGGCTACTACATCCGGACCCAGGTGGAGGAATCGCCGATCTTCCTCGACTCACTGGAGCGGGCGAAGGAGCGCGAGACGGCGCGCTCGTCGGTGATCGAGGTGCTGAAGCACTACCCGCGTGGCGTGCTGATCTCGATGGGGGCGCGGGTCGCCGAGAACATCCTCTACCAGGTTGTGGTGACCTTCTCGATCACCTACCTGGCGCTGCGCGTGGGCAGCAGCACCACCGACATCCTGCTGCTCCTTGCGGTCGCCCACGTCGTGCACCTGGCGATCGTGCCGTGGTTCGGGCACCTGGCGGACCGGTTCGGCCGCCGCCCGGTCTACCTCACCGGCTCGGTCCTGATGATCGGCTGGGGCTTCGCGGGATTCCCGTTGATGGACACCGGGAACCCCGGACTGGTCGTGCTGGCGCTCGTCCTCGGTGTGCTCGTGCACGCCCTGATGTACGCGCCCCAGCCGGCGATGATGGCCGAACTGTTCCCGACGCGGATGCGCTACGCCGGCGTTTCCCTCGCCTACCAGACAACATCGATCTTCGCCGGGTCCCTCGCCCCGTTCATCACCGCCAGCCTGCTCAAGACCTACGGCTCCCCGGTCCCGATCGCGGTCTATCTGGCCGGCGCCGCGGTGATCTCGACGGTCGCGGTGCTGGCTGCCAAGGAGACCCGGGGCATGTCCCTGACCGCGCTGGACACCCCGGACCAAACGCGCCAAGTTGACCGCCACCCGCCGCTCGACGTGTGACCGCTCGGGCGCCGCTGCCCGCCTGCAGGCCTTGATCGAAGGAGATATCCGTGTCCGATCAGTCCGCCTCGCCCGTCCACCGGCAGTCGCGCCGCGCTTCGCTGGCCGCGTTCGTGGGGACCGTCCTGGAATGGTACGACTTCATCGTCTACGGGACCGCCGCCGCGATCATTTTGAACAGCCAGTTCTTCCCGTCGGACGATCCACTGGTCGGCACTCTCGCCGCCTTCGCGACCTACGCCGTCGGCTTCCTCGCCCGGCCGCTGGGTGGGCTCGTGCTCGGCCGGTTCGGGGACCGGGTGGGACGGCGCCGCATGCTCGTGCTGACGCTGGTCCTGATGGGCGTCTCGACCACCGCGGTCGGCCTGCTGCCGACCTACGCCCAGATCGGGATGCCGGCGCCGATCCTGCTCGTCCTCATGCGGCTGGTGCAGGGCTTCGGCGCAGGCGGTGAGTACGCCGGGGCCGTCGTGCTGTCGGTGGAGCACTCCGCGCCGGAGCGCCGGGGACTCGCCGGCTCGGCCGGACCGCTGGGCTATGCGGTCGCGACCCTGCTCGGCAATGGCGTGTTCTCGCTGTTCCTGCTGCTGCCGCGGGAGCAGTTCGCGTCCTGGGGCTGGCGGGTGCCGTTCCTGCTCGGATCGCTCTGCCTGCTCGTCGGCTACCTGGTCCGGCGTCAGGTCGAGGAGCCCCCGGCGTTCGTGGAGACCAAAGTCGAGGCCGCGAGCGCGCAACCACCCGCTCCGGGCGGCGTGTTCGCCGCGATCCGCCGGCACCCCCGCAGCTTCCTCGTCGTGGTCGGCACCCGGATGGGCGAGAACGGCTTCGCCTATTTGCTTCCCGTTTTCGGCGTCGCCTACGTCGCCACGACGCTCGGGCTCGGGCGCTCGCTCGGGTTGTGGAGCGTCATGATCGCCTCCGCGGTACAGGCGGTGCTGATCCCGTTGTGCGGCATGTTGTCCGACCGGGTCGGCCGCAAGCCGGTCTTCGTCGTCGGGATCCTCGGCTCGGCCTTGTGGATGGTGCCTTTTTTCCTGCTCACCGACACCCGCACGACCAGCTGGGTGGTGCTGGCGTTCGTGGTCGGGCTCGGCATCTTCTATCCGGCGATGCTCGCCCCGCAGGCCGCCTGGTACGCCGAGCTGTTCGACACCGAATTCCGCATGTCGGGCTTCGCGTTCTCCCGAGAGGTCGGCTCGGTGCTCTCCGGCGGCGTGGCACCGTTCATCGCCACCGCGCTCTACGCCTGGGCCGGGACTTGGTGGCCGATTCTCGTCTACATGGGCGGGCTCGCCGTGCTGACGCTCGTCGCGCTTGCCATGGGCCCCGAGACGGTCCGCCGGGCACTCGGCCGGACCGGGACGGATGCCGAACAACCATCGACAGCCGCGCCTGCTTCGTGCCCGGGATCTCGGCGGAGTCAGGGATGACGCCGTCAAGAAAGGAGTGGGTGCAGCTCGGCCTGTGCCGGCCCCGACGCAGACACACCGACCTCATTCCGAACCGAGCTCTTTGTCCGTGACGGTTCATTTTTCGTAGCCGAAGAATTTCAGGGCGATGTCTGCATCGAGGAGGTATTGGCCGCCTTCCCGCCTGAGGTTGATCGTTCCGGTTTCGGTGGGGTAGGGCCGGCACTGGTCCGGTTCCGGACAGGCTCGGCCATTGACCGAGAGCTTCGCCTCCGGCTCGTTGCTGTCGCTCTCGTACGGGTCGCTGACGAGGTAGCTGTCGACGTGGGCCTGAGCATCTGGGTGCCGGGTGAGCCAGGCGCGGGCTTTTTCCTTGCCGGCATCGTCGTTCGACACCCAGGCGAGCACGTCGTCGGCAGCCGGTTGTGGATCGTCCTCGAGCATGTCGAGGTACTCGCGCAGGGAGTTCTCGATGCTGGTGCGGTCAGCGTCCGCCGCACCCGAGCACCCGGAGAGCAGCAAGCCGATGCCCACAGCGACGATGAGGCCGCGCTGAGCTTTTCGCGACGTGATCATGTCTGTGTGACAGGCATGCATGCTGCCCGGTTTCTTGCGGTATCCAGAGCTCGGTGCGGTGCTCCCAGCGAATTTCATCTGATTCATCCGTGTCCGTGGTGGGTGAGAATGCGGTCCGCTTCGACGGTGCCGGCGGCCGGCTGCGATATGCAGCCGGCGGTCAATACCGCGCTTTCAGCTATTCCGTTGTCGGTTTGTGTTTGCGGGTGCCGCGCCCGATCCGGTGGGCGAGCAAAGCGAGTACGGCGATCGCCGGGGGGACGAGCAGATGCCACCCGGCGAACGGCACCGTGATCAAGAGCAAAACGGTTGCCACCAAGGCAAGGATCCTCAGTCCACCGGTGAACAGCCGAGCGGCGGCGACGGTGCCGAGCAAGTAGGTGGCGAGGACGAGGACAGCCGGAATGAAGACGATGTCATCCGTGCCCCAGCCGAACAGAGTCGCGCCGAGCAGGCCCGCGCAACCGATGGCTCCGACGGCGAGAATCGAGTACTGCAGTGCTCCTTGCCGATTCCGGCGAACGAGCCGCGCCGGTGCCCATCCGTCCCGGGCGAGTGCGTAACCGAGGCGGGAGACTGACGCGACGAAGGCGTTGGTTGTGCCGAGGCAGATCACGACGGCGGCGACGGCGACCACGCCGGCAGCGGAGAGCCCGATACCGCGTTCGATGATCACCCCGAGCGAGATCCGGTCGAGGGTGCGACTGCCGTAGGCGCCGGTGCCCACGACCGCGAACGCGACTCCCAGGTAGAGCACGGTGACGATCGCGATCGTCAGCACGGTCGCGCGTGGCAGGGTCCGCCGGACGTCCCGGAACTCCGCGGACAGGTGCGCAATCGCTTCCCAGCCGGCGAATGCGAAGAACAGCACGACGGTTGCCTGCCCGATTCCGGAGATGCCGTGCGGGGCGAACGGGGTGAACTGCGTGAAATCGATCTGGGGGAGCGCGATGAGGATGACGGCGAGCAATATCGCCGTGACGCCGAGCGCGAGCGCGATCTGCACGCGAGCGCCGACCTTGAAGCCGGCAAGGTTCGCGGCCACGGCGATCACCAGCACGATCGCCGCGATCGCCGGTGCCCAGTGTGGTTCCACTCCGAGGGCTGTGGCGACGTAGTAGCCGGCGGTGAGCGGCACGATGGTCTGACCGACCGAGCCGGCGATGAAGTACCACCAACCGACGATCCCGCCCGCGATGGGCCCGAACGCTTTCTCGGTGAAGGTGGCGACGCCGCCTGCGTCCGGGAACCGCGAGGCCAACGCGGCGAACGTGAACGCCAGCGGGAGGCCCAGCAGCGCACTGAACGCCCATGCGAGGAGAGCCGCAGGCCCCGCGAGTGAGGAAGACTGGCCGGGGAAGACGAGTACTCCGGCGCCGAGGATCGCGCAAACGTAGAGTGCGACGCCCTGGGTGAGCCCGATCCCCGGCCGGGCATCGGTCGTCGATGGAATGGTTTCGGTGGTCACCGGTCAAGTCTGGGGCGCTCCGAGGGACGTGCGCGAGTGTCATACTCGTCATCATGCGCAAGAAAACCGACATCCACCGGGTGGCCGTCGCGGTGCTGCCCGGCGCGCCGCTGTTCGAGGTTGCGGTCCCGTGTGAGGTATTCGGCATCGCACGGCCCGAGCTGGCCGACCCGTGGTACGAATTCCGGCTTTGCGCAACCGAACCCGGCGCGGTGATCAACGGCGGCTTCACCGCCACCACTCCGTACGGACTTGATGACCTGGCTGCAGCGGATACCGTGATCGTGCCTGCATGTGCGAACGTCTGCGTACAGCAGCCCGCCGACCTCGTTGCGGCTGTCGCCGAAGCACACCGGCGGGGAGCGCGGATCGCGGCGATCTGCACCGGAGCGTTCGTGCTCGCCCAGGCAGGTCTGCTGGACGGGCGCCGTGCCACGACACACTGGATGCACGCAGCGGAATTGCGGCAGCGCTTTCCGCGCGTTGATCTCGACGAGAGCGTGATCTACGCGCACGACGGCCGCGTCCACACCTCCGCGGGCACCGCCGCCGGGATCGATCTGTGCATCGAACTGGTCCGTCGGGACCACGGCACCAGCGTCGCCAATGCCCTCGCCCGCCGAATGGTCACTCCGCCGCACCGCAACTCCGACCAGGCGCAATACATCCTCACCCCGCTGCCCGCTGCGAACGCCACACACCTGTCCGAGGTCACCGGCTGGGCAATGGCTCATCTCGACCAGCCGATCCGGCTCCGCGACCTCGCCGCACAAGCCAGCCTGAGTGAACGCCAGCTCACCCGCCGGTTCCTCGAAATCCACGGCCGTACCCCCGGCGACTGGCTCACCCAGCAGCGGCTGCGCCGTGCCCAGGAACTTCTCGAGCAAACCGACCTCACCATCGATCTCGTCGCGAGCCACAGCGGATTCGGCACCGCCGCCGGCCTGCGTGCGGCCTTCGCGAAAAACCTGCACATTGCCCCCAGCGATTACCGCAAAACCTGGGGCGCGGCATGACCCGCTCGTGGTGTTCGCGTCGGCCGGGTGCGGATCCCGGGTGGGATTGAAAGCTGGCTCCGCGGTCGCGACTGTAGAAGAATGAGCGGGGCCGAATCCTGCGTCAAGGTCGACCTGAGAGGGTGTTGTCGGTGGGTGGTCTCCGCCGATCGGATCAAGTATTCGCTGAGGTCGGCGTTGACAGAGCTTCGCCGGGTGTCGCGCAATGAAGCGGAGATACGGAGGTGTGCATGCAGTTGCCGGCACCGTTCGAGTACGCGCGGGCCACCAGCGTGGGCCAGGCCATCGACTTGCTCGACCGGCTGGGGGAGACCGCTCGGCTGGTGGCCGGTGGGCACAGCTTGTTGCCGATGATGAAACTGCGGCTGGCGAACTTCGAATACCTCATCGACATCAACGAGTTGCGCGACGAACTCGCCTACATCGTCGTCGAGCCCGGTCAGGTCCGCATCGGCGCGCTGACCCGGCACCGCGAACTGCTGGAGTCGGTGGATCTGCCCGCCACCTTCCCCATCTTCGCCGATGCCGAATGGGTGATCGGCGACCCGCTGGTGCGCAACCGGGGCACGCTCGGCGGCTCGCTGTGCCAGGCCGATCCGTCCGAGGATCTCTCGGCGGTGTGCACGACCCTCGACGCGAGCTGCGTGATCCGCGGCATGGACGGTGAACGGGTGGTGCCGATGGAGGAGTTCTACGTCGGTCCGTACGCGACCGCCGTCGGGCCGGCCGAGATGCTCACCGAGGTCCGGTTTCCGGTGCGCCCCAACGGGTCCAGCGCGTTCGAGAAGGTCGACCGGCGGGCCGGTGACTGGGCGGTCGTGTCCGCGGGCGCCGCGGTGTGGATGACCGGTGACGGCCTGATCGACGACGCGCGCGTCGGGCTGGCCGCGGTCGGCCCCAACACCACGGGCATGCCGGAGATCTCCGCCGCGCTGCGGGGCAACCTGCCGTCGGAGGAGCTCTACACCCGGGCGGGGGAGCTCGCAGCGGCGGGCTGCCGTCCGGTGGCCGACCAGCGGGGCAGTGTCGAGTACAAACGCCACCTGGCCGCCGAGCTGACCCACCGCACCCTCCGGCGGGCCGTCGCGCGCGCAGGCGGGGCGTGAAGCGTGGAGGTCACGATGACGGTCAACGGGGAAGAGGTGACCCGCCGGATCGAGGGCAGGCTGCTGCTCGTGCACTTCCTGCGTGACCAGCTCGGCCTGACCGGCACCCACTGGGGGTGCGACACCAGCAACTGCGGTGCGTGCGTGGTGTGGCTCGACGACGAGCCGGTGAAGTCGTGCACTGTGCTGGCCGCGATGGCCGGCGGGCACGAGGTGCGC
The DNA here is from genome assembly GCF_039536925.1 of Amycolatopsis ultiminotia. Lineage (NCBI taxonomy): Bacteria > Bacillati > Actinomycetota > Actinomycetes > Pseudonocardiales > Pseudonocardiaceae > Amycolatopsis > Amycolatopsis ultiminotia. The sequence goes on from NZ_BAAAZN010000001.1 coordinate 886,256, forward strand.
ACCGTCGAGGGGCTCGAGCTCGACGGCGAGCTCGACCCGGTGCAGCGCGGCTTCATGGCCTGCCACGGCCTCCAGTGCGGATTCTGCACGCCGGGCATGCTGATGACCGCGCGTGCGCTGCTCGACCGCAACCCCAGCCCGACCGAACAGGAGATCCGCCGGGCCGTCGCCGGGCAGATCTGCCGCTGCACCGGCTACGCCAGCATCGTGCGGTCCGTCCAGTGGGCCGCGGCGGAGCAGGCCGGCACCCGTACCACGCAGGGCCGGCCGTGACAGCGGCGGACGGCGTCCCGACGGCGTTCCCGGACAACGACGGGAAGCCGGTCGGACACGGGCGGATGCTGCGCAAGGAGGACCGCCGGTTCATCCGCGGCCGCGGCCGGTTCGTCGACGACCGGCAGCTGCCCGGCATGCTGTACCTGGCGATTCTGCGCTCGCCGCTGGCGCACGCGCGGATCACCCGGGTCGACACCCTGGCCGCGGAGGCGCATCCCAAGGTCAAACTGGTGATGACCGGCGCCGACCTGGCGGCGCGGAACCTCGCGTGGATGCCGACCCTGTCCCACGACGTGCAGGCGGTGCTGGCCACCGACAAGGTCCGCTTCCAGGGCCAGGAGGTCGCCTTCGTCGTCGCCGAGGACCGGTACTCCGCGCGGGACGCGCTCGAGCTGATCGACATCGACTACGAGGAGCTGCCCGCGGTCGTGGACGTGCGGACCGCACTGGCGTCCGACGCCCCGGTGATCCGCACCGACCTGGAGGGCAAGGCCGACAACCTGTGTTTCGAATGGGAGACCGGGGACGCGGTGGCCACGGACGCCGCGTTCGCGGCCGCGGACGTCGTGGTGCTGCAGGACATGGTCTACCCGCGGGTGCACCCGGCCCCGCTGGAGACCTGCGGGGCTATCGCCGACTACGACGCGATCGACGAGAAGCTCACGATCTGGTCGACCACCCAGGCGCCGCATCTGCACCGCACGCTGTACGCGCTGTTCTCCGGGGTGCCCGAGCACAAGATCCGGGTGGTGTCCCCGGACATCGGCGGCGGCTTCGGCAACAAGGTGCCGATCTACCCGGGCTACCTGTGCGCGATCACCGCGTCGGTGGTGCTGGGCAAACCGGTGAAGTGGACCGAGGACCGCTCCGAGAACCTGACCAGCACCGCCTTCGCCCGCGACTACGTGATGCGCGGTGAGATCGCGGCGACCCGCGACGGCCGGATCCTCGGCCTGCGCTCGACCGTGCTCGCCGATCACGGCGCGTTCAACGGGATGGCCACGCCCACCAAGTACCCGGGCGGCTTCTACGGCGTGTTCACCGGGAGTTACGACATCGAGGCGGCCTATTGCCGGATGACCGCGGTGCACACGAACAAGGCGCCCGGCGGGGTGGCCTATGCGTGCTCGTTCCGGATCACCGAGGCGGTGTACTTCGTCGAGCGCATGGTGGACCGGCTGGCCGCCGAACTCGACCTGGATCCGGTCGAGCTGCGCCGGCGCAACCTGATCCGGCCCGACCAGTTCCCGTACCGGACCCGCACCGGCTGGGTCTACGACTCGGGCGACTATCCGGCGACCCTGGCCGAGGCGCTGCGCATCGCAGGGTACGACGACCTGCGTCGCGAGCAGGCGCAGCGGCGGGCGCGCGGCGAGCTGATGGGAATCGGCGTCTCGGTGTTCACCGAGGCGGTGGGCGCCGGTCCGCGCGCGGACATGGACATCTTCGGGCTGGGCATGGCCGACGGCTGCGAGCTGCGCATCCACCCGACCGGTAAGGCCGTGGTGCGGCTGTCGGTGCAGACCCAGGGCCAGGGCCACGAGACGACGTTCGCCCAGATCGTGGCGGAGGAGATCGGCATCCCGCCGGCGGACATCGAGGTCGTGCACGGCGACACCGATCAGACCCCGTTCGGGATGGGCACCTACGGCAGCCGGTCAACGCCGGTGTCCGGTGCGGCCGCAGTGCTGGTCACCCGCAAGGTCCGGGACAAGGCGCGGCTGATCGCCGCCGGGATGCTCGAAGTCGCGCCGACCGACCTGGAGTGGGGCCGGGGAGCCTTCCGGGTTGCGGGCGACCCGGCGAAATCGGTCGCCATCGCCGAGATCGCGCGGCATGCGTACGGCGGCAGCCTGCCGCCGGGTGTGGACGGCGGGCTGGAGGCCCAGGTCACCTACGACCCGGCGAACCTCACCTTCCCCAACGGCGCGTACATCTGCGTGGTGGACGTCGATCCCGGCACGGCCGTGGTGAAGGTGCGCCGGTTCGTCGCAGTGGACGACTGCGGGACCCGGATCAATCCGATGATCGTCGAGGGACAGGTGCACGGCGGGCTGACCGACGGAGTCGGCATGGCCCTGATGGAGATGATCTCCTTCGACGAGGAGGGCAACTGCCTTGGCGCCTCCCTGATGGATTACCTGCTCCCGACCGCGGTCGAGGTGCCGGACTGGGAGACCGGCTACACGGTCACGCCGTCGCCGCACCACCCGATCGGCGCCAAGGGCATCGGCGAGTCGGCCACCGTGGGCTCGCCACCGGCCGTGGTGAATGCGGTCGTGGACGCGCTCAAGCCGTTCGGCGTCCGGCACGCGGACATGCCGCTGACGCCGTCGCGGGTGTGGGACGCGATGTCCGGTCGCGCCGCACCGCCGATATGACCGCCCCGTTCGCCGACGCCGACGAGGTCCGCGCGCGGCTGGAGCAGGTCGGCTACCTGGTGGACGAGGGGCTGGCCTCGGCGCTGCTGTTCGCCACCGCACTGGGCAGGCCGCTGCTGCTGGAGGGCGAACCCGGCGTCGGCAAGACCACTGCGGCGAAGGCGCTGGCCGCGGTGCTCGGCACCGAGCTGATCCGGCTCCAGTGCTACGAGGGGCTGACCGCCGCCGAATCGCTCTACGAGTGGAACTACCAGCGGCAGCTGCTCGCGGTGCGGCTCGCCGAGTCACGGTCCGCCGAGCTGACCGACGAAGACCTCTTCGGCCCGGAATTCCTTTTGGCGCGCCCGATCCTGCGGGCGGTCCGGCATACCGGTCCGGTTGCCCCGGTATTGCTCATCGACGAGATCGACCGCGCCGACGACGAATTCGAAGCACTGCTGCTGGAATTCCTCGGCGAGTCCGCGGTCACGGTCCCCGAACTGGGCACCTTCACCGCCGAACGTCCGCCGTTCGTGGTGCTCACCTCCAACCGCAGCCGTGACCTGCACGACGCGCTGCGCCGGCGGTGCCTGTACCACTGGATCGACTTCCCGGCGCCGGCGGAGATGGCGCGGATCCTGCGCCGCGGTGTGCCGGCGGCGGCCGAGCCGTTGATCGCTTCGGCCACCGCGTTCATGGGCGAGGTGCGCCGCCTCGACCTGGACAAGCCACCCGGGCCGGCCGAAACGATCGACTGGCTCGCCGTGCTCGCCGCCGCCGGGGTCGCCGAACTCGTCCGCGACGACGTGGTGCGCTCGCTCGCCGCACTGGCCAAGACCCCCGACGACCGGGACACCATCGTCGGGGCGCTCGGCGAACTGGGCTACCCGGAGACGGCAGGCGAGGACCGTGCCCGGCGGTGACCACCCCCGTCCCGATCGCCCGGTGCTGGCCCAGGTCGACCGGGCCGCGTTCGCGGTGGCGCTGGCCGTGCGGCTGCGACGCGGCGGTGCGGCGGTCGGGCTCACCCAGCTCGCCGATTTCGTCCGCGTGCTCGACGCATTTCCGCCGCATACCAGCGCGGAGCTGTACTGGGCGGTCCGGCTGACGCTGGTGCGCAGGCGCAGCGACCTCGACGTGCTCGACGACGTGCTGGACCGGCCGCCCCTGCCGTCGCCGCCCGCCCCGGTGGCAGGCCGGAACCGTGATCCCGCACCCGGCGACAGCGCGGACGAGGCGGTTCCGCTGCCGTGGGTGACTCCGTCCCGCCCGGCGGCCGGCGAGGGGACCGACCGGGACCGCACCCGCGACGTGCCGGACCTGGCAGCCAGCGCGCTGGCCGCCGACGCGCAACAGCCGTTCGAAACGCTGTCCCCGGCGCGGCAGGCCGAGCTGGCCGGTCTGCTGACCGAGGCGGCGCGCGGGTGGCCGACGCGGCGCGTGCGGCGTCAGGCCGGCCCGCGCGGGCCGCGGATCGACCTGCGCACCACGCTGGCCAGAGCCCGGCGGACCGGCTGGGAACCGCTGACCCCGGCCCGCCGTGGCCCGCGCCGCCGTCGCCGCCGTCTGGTCGTGCTGGCCGACCTCAGCGAATCGATGCGCGCGCAGAGCCCTGCCTATCTGCACTTGATGCACACACTCACGGCGGTGCTGGACGCCGAAGCGTTTGCGTTCGCCACCACGCTGACCCGCCTCACCCCGGTGCTGCGCGGCACCGGCCCGCCGGCCGCAGTGGTGCAGCGGGCGGGGGAACTGGTGGGCGACCGGTTCGGCGGCACCCGGATCGCGGCCAACGTGGCGGAACTGCTGCATTCCCGATGGGCTCCGCTCGTGCGCGGGGCGGTGGTGGTGATCGCCTCGGACGGCTGGGACGCCGATCCGCCGGAACGACTCGCGGCGGTGCTGGCCCGCCTGCGCAGACGTGCGTTCCGGATCTGCTGGCTCAACCCGCGCGCCGCGGTGCCCGGCTTCGAACCCCGGGTGGCGACCATGGCCGCCGCGCTGCCCTACTGCGACCGGTTCCTGCCCGCGCACAGTTTCGCCGCGCTCGCCGCGGCCGTCGGGGTCGTCGCCGATGCGGCGGCCGGCCCGGTCAGTTCCACAGCGTCACGTAGATCGAGGGCTTGAACCGGCCCGGCGTCGTGCCGCCGCCGCGCAGCATCGCCTGGGTGGCGCGCGGGGTGGTGATGAACCGGGTGAGCTCGGCCGCTGCCGAGGGCGCGGTGCCACCGCCGAGCATGGTGATGTTCCAGGTGCCCTGTGCCTGCAGCAGGTTCCCGGTCAGCCGGGTCAGGTCGCCGCTGGCGATGTCCTGTGCGGCGGCGAACGACACCACGAGCGCGATTCCCTTGCCCCGCTTGGCTTCCTGCAGAGCGGCCGCGTGGCTCTGGAAGATCTGCTGGCGATCCTCGGGCACGTTCATCCGGTGCAGCATCGCCAGCACCACGTCCGCTCTCGAGGCCCCGGTCGGGCCGAGCAGCCAGGTCTGGTCGCGCAGTGCACTCGCGGTCGGCGGCGCTTTCGCCAGCGGGTGCGCGGGATGCGCCACCGCGATGATCTGGTAGTTGAGGAAGTGCGTGGTGGCCAGCGTCGTGTCGCCGGCGGGTGGCCGGGGGCCGATCACCACGTCGACGGCCCTGGTCCGCAGCAGGGTCTCGAAGTGCGACGGATTGTGGATGCTCAGCTCGACGTCGAGGTCCTTGGCCCGGTCGGCGAACAACCCGATCAGGCCGGGTGCGGCGTGCTCGGCGAACAGGCTCGACGCGGCGACCCGCAGCAGCCGCCGTCCGTCGCCGGCCTGGCGCACTTCCAGGATCGTCCGGTCCTGCAGACCGAGCAGTTCCGCCGCGCGGCTGGCGAGCCGGAGGCCGCCGGGGGTGAACGCCAGGCCCGCGCCGGTGCGCTGGAAGAGCTTGTCGCCGAGCTCTTTGCGCAGCTGGCCGACGTGCAGGGACACCGCGGCCTCCGAGACGTGCAGATCGGCGGCGGCGCTCTTGACCGAGCCGAGCCGTACCACTGCCGCGAATGCCCGGAGTTGTGTCGGCGTCACACCCTGCCCTTCCGTCGTCGTTGCCGGTGGCGTCGGTCGGATCCGGAACCGATCCGAAACACGTGACTCTAGTCCGGGTGCGGACCGATCCGCTGCGAGTCGGTGTCGTACTGCGTGGCGCCGGGCGCCGGACCCAGATCCGCCGGTCTGACACCGGGTTCGATCGGCACCGTGTCGTACCAGCCGCAGCGCGGATCGCCGTCGGGCCGGTCGAACCTGCTGACGTAGGGCTTGAGGTCCACGACCGGGGTGCCGTCGAGCAGGTCCACTCCGGCGAACCGGAGGTGCGCTCCCTCGACGCCGATCACCCGGACCAGGCTGAGCCCGAGTGGATTCACCCGGCCGGGGCTGCGGGTCGCGAACACCCCCATCGACCGGCGCTGTGGCCGCAGCAGGAACGGGATCTGCCGCAGCAGGGGTGTCCCCGGAGCCCGGTCCAGCCAGGTCACCAGCCAGGCCCAGCCGAAGTCCGCGAGCCCGAGGATTCCGTCCAGATAGGGCGGGAACACCTCGACCGTCGCGTGCTCGGCCAGGTTGAGCGCTGACTGTACCGGCGTGTGCTCGGTGCGTGTGTGCCGGGAGTGCACCACGCCGATCTCGGTGAGCGGACAGTGCGGGGCCATGGGGCCAGCATGCCTGTCGCGCCCGGTCCGCGGGGAGACCGACGTAAGCAATGGCTTAATCCACCGTTGCCACCGAATGCGGTGCGGAGAACTATGACGTGCGCAACATCGGCGACGGCGCCCCGTGCTCCGTCCTCGCCCGGAAAGGGGCGCGAGCCATGCGAGTCGAATCCGACGGCCACAGCCGCGGTAATCCGCGGCTGTACGCCCTGTTCGAGAACGCGCCGAAAACAGGCAGAAGCCCGACCGTGTGGGCGTTCCCGGAGTTCGTCGATTTCCTGAAAGTCGCCGGCCAGCCGGTGCCGGGTCCGTGGCCGCCGCACCAGATCCCCCGGCCGGATCCGACCGACGAGGACAACCCCGTTGCGGTGCCCGATCCGGAGGCCGATCTCCGGCACTACCCCAAGACCGACAAGGGCGACGCGCATTGAGTCCCGGCCGTCCGGCCGTCCGCCCCAGCACCCGGAGGTGAGGATGTACCCCTCGCGCTTCCGTTACGAGGCGCCCCGCTCGATCGAAGACGCGATCGAGCTGCTGCACTCGGGCAACGGAGAGGCCAAAGTGCTCGCCGGCGGACAGAGCCTGGTGCCGTTGCTCAAATTGCGGTTCGCCGGCCCCGAACTGCTCGTCGACATCAATGCGCTGCCCGGACTCGATTACCACCGCGCCGATTCCGACGGCACCATTCACGTCGGTGCGCTGTGCCGGCACGGCGAACTGGAGCGCTCGGTCCTGCTCGCCGAACGGCAGCCGACGATGGCCGCAGTCGTTCCGCTGGTCGCCGATCCCATCGTGCGCACGCGCGGCACGCTCGTCGGTTCGCTGTGCCACGCCGACCCGCAGGGCGACTGGGCCGCGGTGGTGACCGCGCTCGGTGGCCACGTCGTGGTGCGGGGGCCGGCGGGCACGCGCACCATCCCGATCGGCGAATTCGTCACCGGGCCGTTCCAGAACGCCCTGTCCTACGACGAAATCGCGATCGAAGCGGTCATCCCGGCGCCGCAGGGCATCCCGGGCGGCGGCTATCACAAGCTGGAACGGCGGATCGGCGATTTCGCCACCGCCGGGGCCGCCGTGGCCCTCGACACTGTGGACGGTGTCGTCCGGCGCGCCGGTATCGCGCTGACCGGCGTGGGCGGCGCGACGATCAACGCCGCCGAGGCCGCGGACGCGCTCGCCGGCCGTCCGCTGAGCCGCGAGTCGATCGAGTCCGCGGCCCGGCTCGCCGCCGACGCGGCCCAGCCGAAGTCCGACCACCGCGGCAGCGCGGACTACAAACGACACATCATCGGGGTTTTCGTCGACCGCATCCTGACCCGCGAGCTCGACCCGACGGTGCGGGCGGCGTGATGTACCCGGCAAGGAACGAGGTTTCCGGATGACCAGCCTGTTCGAGGAGATCGGTGCGGACCCGGGAGAGCAGGTGCCGGTGCGCCGGGTCTCGATCTCGGTCAACGGCCGGCGCCGCACCGCCGACATCGAGCCGCGCCTGCTGCTGGCCCATCTGCTGCGGCAGGGGCTGAAACTGACCGGCACGCACACCGGCTGTGACACCACCAATTGCGGTGCTTGCACGGTGTTGTTCGACGGCAAGCCGGTGAAGAGCTGCACGATGCTCGCGGTGCAGGCCGACGGGCACGAGGTGACCACGGTCGAAGGACTCGGCGGGTCGGCAGGCGGACTGCATCCGCTGCAGGAGGGTTTCAAGGACGAGCACGGACTCCAGTGCGGGTTCTGCACCCCCGGCATGATGCTGGCCGCCAAGGCGCTGCTCGACGAAAACCCCGATCCCACCGAGGACGAGGTCCGGTGGGCACTGTCGGGCAATCTGTGCCGCTGCACCGGATACCAGAACATCGTCAAGGCGGTGCTGTGGGCGGCGGACCGGCAGCGTGCGAACGGAGGTGCCGGGTGAGCACTGTGGACAGCCGAGCGCTGGACGAGATCAAGATCGGCGGGATGGGCGCGAGCCGCCGCCGGGTCGAGGACGACCGGTTCATCCGCGGCAAGGGAAACTACATCGACGACGTGGTGCTGCCGGGCATGCTGCACATGGAGATCCTGCGCAGCCCGCTGGCGCATGCGCGGATCAAGTCGATCGACACCAGCAAGGCGTACGCGATCCCGGGTGTGCGGCTGGTGCTGACCGGCGAGATGATGGCCACCCGCAACCTGGCCTGGATGCCGACGCTTTCCTATGACACGCAAGCGGTGCTGGCCACCGACAAGGTCCGCTTCCAGGGCCAGGAGGTCGCCTGCGTCATCGCCGACGACCCGTACCTGGCCAAGGACGGCTGTGAGGCCATCGTCGTCGACTACGAGCCGCTGCCGCCGATCGTCAACCCGGAGCAGGCGCTGGCCGAGGGCTCGCCGCTGATCCGCGACGACAAGGAGAACCAACGCGACAACGTGGCCTTCGACTGGGAGGTCGGTGACCGGGACGGCACCGACCGGGCGTTCGCCCAGGCCGATCTGGTGTCCGAGATCGACCTGCACTATCCGCGTTCGCACCCGTCGCCGCTGGAATGCTGTGGTTCGATCGCCGACTTCAACCGGTCGACCTCCAAGCTCACCGTCTACCTGACCAGTCAGGCGCCGCACATCGTGCGGGCGGCGGTCTCGTTGATCGCCGAGCTGCCCGAGCACATGATCCGGATCATCTCGCCGGACCTCGGCGGCGGGTTCGGCAACAAGGTGCCGGTGTACCCCGGCTACGTCGTGTCGATCCTCGCCTCGATTCTGCTGGAAACGCCGGTGAAGTGGATCGAGGACCGCAGCGGCAACCTGATCTCCACCGGGTTCGGCCGCGACGTGTACCTGCACGGCGAGCTCGCCTTGCGCAAGGACGGCAGGATTCTGGGCGTCCGCATGAACACGGTGTCCGACCACGGCGCGTTCTTCGCCGATGCGCAGCCGAGCAAATTCAAGATCGGCCTGATGCATTCGGCGTTCGCCTGCTACGACGTTCCGTATGCGCACCTGTCCGCGCGGGGCGTCTACACGAACAAGGCGCCCGGCGGGGTGGCGTACCGGTGTTCGTTCCGGGTCACCGAGGCGATGTTCTTCCAGGAACGGATGGTCCAGGCCGCGGCGGACGACCTCGGGATGGACCAGGCGGAGTTCCGGCGGGTCAACTTCGTGCGCGACGACGACTTCCCGCACCGCACGCCGTACGGCTTCCTGACCGACTCCGGCCAGTACGGCAAGTGTCTCGACGTCGCCTTGGAAGCCGTCGGCTACGAGGACTTCCTGCGGCAGCAACAGCAGGCGCGCCAGGAGGGCAGACTGCTGGGCATCGGCATCTCGACGATGACCGAGCCACTGGGCGCGGGCAACAGCCGCGAGTACGACATCCTCGGCATCAAGATGTTCGACTCTGCCGAACTGCGCGTGCACATGACCGGCCGGGCCATCCTGCGCACCGGGGCCAGAACCCAGGGCCAGGGCCACGAAACGACCTGGGCGCAGATCGTCGCGCACGAACTGGGCCTGCCCTCCGCCGACGTGGTGGTGGAGGAGGGCGATACGGACACCGCTCCGTTCGGCATGGGCACCTACGCGTCGCGGAGCACGCCGGTGGCCGGTGCGGCGGTCGCGATGGCCGCGCGCAAGGTCCGGGCCAAGTCCCGCAAGCTGGCCGCCCACCTGCTCGAAGTGTCCGAAGAGGACCTCGAATGGGAGCTGGGCCGGTTCTACGTCCGGAGCGCGCCCGAGCGGGGCGTCAGCATCCAGGAATGCGCGATGGCCGCGTACAGCAACATGCCCGACGGTCTCGAGCCCGGTCTGGAAGCCACCGCCTTCTACGACCCGCCGAACCTGACCTGGCCGTTCGCGGCCTACGTGTGCACGGTCGAGATCGATCCGCAGACCGGCGTCTGGGACGTGCTCAACTTCGTCGCGGTCGACGACTGCGGGGTGCGGATCAACCCGATGATCGTCGAAGGCCAGATCATGGGCGGCCTCACCGAGGCGTACGCGATGGCGAACATGCAGTTCATCACGTTCGATTCGGAGGGCAACTGCGTCGGCTCGAACTTCATGGACTACCTGCTGCCCACTGCGTGGGAGACGCCCGGTTACGAACTGCACGAGGTCGTCACCCCCTGCCCGCACCACCCGATCGGCGCCAAGGGCGTCGGCGAGTGTGCGACGGTGGGCGGGCCGGCGGCGTTCGTCAACGCGGTGGTGAACGCGGTGGGCGAAGCCCAGGTGCGCAACATCGACATGCCGGTGCTGCCGGACCGGGTCTACCAGGCGATCACCCAGCGGTGCAACGTGTCCGGGGCTCCGCCGGTGAACAACGACTGACGGCACGAGGGACGGTGAAGGCATGAGCGGGCACAGCATCGACGGCTGGGACGTCCTCGACCAGGCGGCGGAGCTCTCCCGCCGCGGCCGGGAATTCGCACTGGCCACGGTCGTCTGGCGGCAGGGCCCGTCGTCCGGTCAGCAGGGCTCGCGGGCCATCGTCACGACCGGTGGCCAGCTCTACGGCTGGATCGGCGGCGCGTGCGCCGAACCGGTCGTGATCCGCGAGGCGCAGGAGGTGATCCGCGATCGCCGGCCGCGGTTGCTGCTGCTGGGCACTCCGGAACAGTTCGGCGCAGCGGTGCCCGACGGGATGGCCGTGGTGCCCATCTCGTGCCAGAGCGAAGGCGCCCTCGAGGTCTACATCGAACCGGTGATCCCGATGCCCCACCTGAAGATCGTGGGCCGTTCCCCGATGGCCCACACGCTGCGCGACCTGGCGGAGGCACTCGGCTGGCACAGCGAACTGTGCGACGCGCCGGAGTTCTCCGCCGCCGATCTGGACGCGCGCTCCATCGTGGTCGTGGCCACCCAGGGCCACGGCGACGAGGAGGCCGTCGAACAGGCGGTGCTGGCCTTCCCGGCCTTCGTCGGGCTGGTCGCCTCACGTCGGCGCGGGGAGGCGGTGCTGGGCTATCTCGCCGACCGCGGTGTGCCACGCAACTTGCTGGACCGGGTGGAGGTGCCGGTCGGGCTGGACCTCGGCCACACCTCACATCGCGAGATCGCGGTGGCGGTGCTGGCCGAGCTGGTGCAGCTGCGGGCGTCCGGGGCGCTGGCTCCGGACCGGGCCGATCCGCCGTGCCCGCCGGCGCAGGAGACCGATCCGGTCTGCGGCATGACCGTGCCCGCGGACCGGACCGCGCATCCGGCCGACCACGACGGCCGCACTTACCACTTCTGCTGCGTCGGCTGTCGTGACCGGTTCGTCGCCGACCCCGGTGCCTACCTCGGCGCCGGGTTCGCCCACCACAACCAGGAGGCCTGATGCTCATCGAGAGCAGTTTCGAGGTCGCCGAGCCGGTCGAGAAGGTCTGGACCTTTTTCGACGACATCCCGCAGGTCGCGGCCTGCCTGCCGGGAGCGGAGCTCACCGAGGATCTCGGCAGCGACCGCTACGGCGGCAAGGTCGCGATCCGGATGGGCCCGGTGAAGATGTCCTTCGACGGTACGGCGGAGATCAAGGAGCGCGACGACGCGGCCCGGAAGATCGTCGTGGACGCGGCCGGCGCCGACGAGAAGGGGCGCGGCCAGGCGGCGATGTCCGTGATCGCGAGCCTCCTTTCGACCGCTCGTGGCTCGAAGGTCGACGTGGCGATGGACTTGCAGCTCTCCGGTGCGGCGGCGCAGTACGGCCGGGGCATGGTCGCCGACGTCACCGCGGTGCTGATGCGCGATTTCGCGACGAACATGCAGAACCGGATCGCCGCGATCGAAAAGGGCCTCTCGCCCGACCAGATCGGCACCGTCGCGCCGGCCAGCGGGTTCGGGATCGCGATGCAGGCCGTGCGGATGGCGCTGGCGCGCGTCCTGCGGCGGTTTTTCGCCCCCTACCGACCCAACCCGAGCTGAGGAGGCTGCGATCGTATGACGTGGTGGTGGATCGGCAACGCGGTACTGCTCGTCGTCGTGGTGCCCGTGCTCATCGCGCTGCTCAACCGGATTCTCGGTGCGGCCGAACGCATCCGGGGTGCCGCCGACGACATCCTCGCCGGGGGCGTCGCGCTCACCGGCGAACTGGACGACCTGCCCGAGTCGCTCGCCGTGACCGGGCGAACCATCGATCAGGTGGCCGTCGGCGCCGTGCGCTATGCCGGTTCCGTCGGCAAGCTGCTCGGCTGAACGGAAAGGAGGACAACCATGCCCGCTGCCGCAGTGGTGACCCTGATCATCGCGGCGCTGATCATCGCGGCCGCCGTGCTCGGCCTGGTCCGCGTGCTCCTGCACCTGGCCGCGATCCGCCGGACCCTCGGCACCGTCGTGGTCGGCGTCCAGGTCGTCGCGGCCCAGACGCGCACCGTGCCCGAGGCGCTCGACTCGGTGAACCAGAGCCTCAAACCCGTCCGCGATTTCTGCGAAACCGTCTGAGGGGGCGACTGTGGCCCAGTACGAGTTCGTCTGCGGCAGCCCGGTCTGCCACCAGCGGCTGGTCGCGCCGACGAAGCACGACCTGATGAGTGAGGTGGCCGAACACGTGAAGGTCAAGCACCGCATCCCGGCGCCGACCAAGTCGCTGGTCCAGTTCATCGAGGCGAACACCATCCGGGAGATCGGCCCGGCCGGTGGGGGAGGGCGGTCATGACCGGCTGGGTGATCGGCTACGCCGTCGGCGTGGTCGTCGTGCTCGTGCTCGTGGCACTGGTCGTGCCGATCCTGCGCCTCGCGCACTCGATCGGCCAGGAGGCGAAGATGATCGACGATTCGCTGCAGGACTCGGTGCGCAACACCGCCGCGCTGGCGAAGCTGACCGAGACGATCGAGCACGCCGAGGTCATCGTCGCCGGGCTGCACCGCGGCCGGACCAGGCTGGGAGGCTGACCATGACAACGCAAGTGCTCGCGCTGACCTCGACCGAGAACGGCCTGTGGTGGGGTGCCATCATCGCCGGGTTCGTCGTGGTGCTGGCCGTGGCCGCGCTGCTGACGGTGCTCGTGGTGTTCGTGCGCACCATCGACCGCCGGGTGGTCAAGGTCCGCGACACGCTCAAGGCCGCGGCGGAGAACACCGCGCAGACCGAGCTGATCGGGAAGACCGCGAACGGCGTCGACGCGGTGCTCGCCGAGGGTCTTGAGCACCACCTGTTCCTGGGCCGGGTGCTCGGCAAAGTGAGGATGTGAACCCGTGGTCGTACTGTCGGTCATCGATATCGTCCTGCTGATCGCCGGGCTGGCGATCTACTTGTTCATCGTGGGCGGCCAGCTCACCCGCATCGCCGCCAACCTGGAGGAGTGCCGGGATCTGGTGCGCCGGATCAAGCGCAATGCGGAGCCGATCTCGCAGGACGTCGGGCACATCAACGAAACGGGCACGATCGTCGCCGGTGCGCTGCCGCTGCTCTACGACATGGCCGAAGGCATCGTGAAGGGCGTGACCCCGGAGCCCGACGTGCCCGCCGAGCGCGGGCCCGCGCGGCCGGCGTCCGGACGGCGCCGCTCCCGCCTGCACGACGGAGTCGGCTACCTCCCGGCGGGCACGTCGCCGCTGGCCGACGCGCACGCACGCGGTCGCTGAACCGCCCGGCCACGCCGGGAAAATCGCGCGCGGGCGGCACTTTCGCGAACCATGCCCGCGAGTTCCGCCCGCGCGCACTCCGGCGGGTCCGGACGGGCACCGGCCACGGCCGGTTCACTCCGCGTCCGGCGCCGCCCGGCCCGGTTCGCGGCCGGTGGTCAGCGGACCGGCGGTCGGTGCCCGGTATTCCCCGATCCACTCGTCTTTCCACACATTGTCGTAGTGCCGGTCATTGCACATCGGGTGATAGACCGCCGACAATTCCTGCACGATCTGTTCCCGGTGCGAAGGCAATCCGCCGGGAACTTCGTAGGTGCAGATGTAGAGTTTCCACTTGTCCCCGGCGCGGCGTACCCAGCACGCGCTGCGGGGATGACGGAACGGAAACCGTTCCGTGGACAGGTCCCCGGAATGCCCGACGTAGATCACCGCGTACCGGCCGGGCCGGGTTTCCGCCTCCGGCCGGTACATGATCGCGTACACCCCGGCCGTCGCGGGTGCCGTCCAGCCGGCCAGCACCCGCGGGCCCTCGAACGGGTAGCCGGCCAAAGAACCGAGCCGGATCACGCGAAGAACCCCGCTGCGTCGTCCTCGTTGGTCATGCTCACCCTGCGGACCGGCCACCGGGGCAGGCCGGCGGTCCGCGCCGCAAGTGCGAAGGCGTCCCGGGCCCGCTGCTCGGCTTCGTCGCCGGTGTCCGCCTCGATGAGCAGCTGGGCGCCATAGCTGCCGGTCCCGATCCCGGTTGCGATGCCGCTCCACGCGGCGACCGCGTCGGCCAGCTCCACGATTTCTTCGCGGGTCAGCACCCGATCACCGTCGGCCATCACGGCCACGCTCCACTTCACCGCGTCCCACCTTCCGTTCTCCTGTGCGTCCGCCGGGTCAGCGCAGTCCGGGCAGCACGGCGGCGAACTCTTCCAGACTGCGCAGATCCTGTGCGGACAGCAATCGGTCGACGTACGGCTCGGCGGCCGTCATGCCGAGCGTGCTGGGCCGGTAGCGACCGCCGTCCGGCCCGCCCGGCCGGTGCGGGTTGAGCCACACGATGCGGTGGCTCAGCCGGCTCAGCCGCGCCATGGCCCCGGCGAGCACGGCCGGGTCACCACGGTCGAGCCCGTCGGAGCAGATGACGACGATACCGCCCCGGCTCAGCCCGCGCCGGGCCCAATCGCGCACGAACGCGTGCAGCGACTCGCCGATCCGGGTTCCGCCGTCCCAGTCGGCGACCGCGGCCGCCGCCCGCTCCAGCGCCTCGTCCGGCTTGCGGTGGCGCAGTTCCCTGGTGATCCGGGTCAGCCGGGTGCCGAAGCAGAACACCTCGACGCGTGCTGCGGCGCGGCCGGTCGAATAGGCGAACTGGAGCAGGTTGCGGGAGTAGTCCGCCATCGAGCCGGAGACGTCCAGCAGGAGGATCAGCGGGCGCAGCCGCAGCCGCCGTCCGCGGCGCGGCAGCCGGGGCGGGTCGCCGAGGGCACGCATCGTCTCGCGGACGGTGCGGCGCAAGTCGGGCCGGCGGCCCTTCGGATCGGCAACGCTGCGCCTGCTGCGCCGCCGCGGGGGAGCGAGGCGGATGGTGCGCATGATCCGGCGCAGCGCGGCCAGCTCCTCGTCACTGCACGCGCGGAATGCCTTGCCCTTCAGTGTGGCCGCGTCGGAGGCGAC
The DNA here is from genome assembly GCF_039536925.1 of Amycolatopsis ultiminotia. NCBI lineage: Bacteria > Bacillati > Actinomycetota > Actinomycetes > Pseudonocardiales > Pseudonocardiaceae > Amycolatopsis > Amycolatopsis ultiminotia. The sequence continues at coordinate 901,768 of NZ_BAAAZN010000001.1, forward strand.
CAGGCCGAGCTCGGCCTCGCGCTCCTCCTGCTCCTCGCCGGTGCCCGGTTCGGTCTCCGGCACCTGCAGCACCGAGCGGGCCTCGGCGCGCGTGCGGACGCCGAACGGCCGGTCCGGTCCGGGGTCCTCGTCGTAGCTGAGGAAGAACCGGCGGAACACCCGGTCGTAGACCGGGATCTGCTCGTACCGGCCGACCAGGGTGGCCCGCCCGGCCCAGTAGACGTCGAGCAGGTCGGAGGGCACCAGCTCGGCCACCGCGGCGCAGTAGGTCAGCACGTCGCCCGGCCCGACCGGCACTTCCTCGTCGCGCAGCTGCCTGCCGAACTCGACCAGCGTGGCGACGAACGCCTCGCCGCCGGCAGCGGGGTCGGTGGTCTGGTCAGGCAAGGGAGATGACCTGGTCCAGGTTCTCGCGCACGACTTCGAGGTCGTCGCGCTCCTTGACGATCGAGCCGAGCGTGTCCTCGGCGGTGCGCTCGTCCACCTCCGTGGCACCGACCACCTCGAGCGACCGGACCCAGTCGATGGTCTCGGCGACACCCGGCGGCTTGTTCAGCTCCAGCTCGCGCAGCCGCTGCACCGCGGCGACCACCTTGGCCGCCAGCGTCTCGGACACCCCGGGAACCCGGGTCAGCACGATCTCGATTTCCCGTTCCGCGCAGGGATAGCCGACCCAGTGGTACAGACAGCGCCGCTTGAGCGCGTCGTGCAGTTCGCGGGTGCGGTTCGAGGTCAGTACGACCAGTGGCGGCCGTTCCGCACGGATCGTGCCGATCTCCGGGATGGTGATCTGGAAGTCGGACAGCACCTCCAGCAGGAACGCCTCGAACTCGTCGTCGGCGCGATCGATCTCGTCGATCAGCAGGACCGCTTCGTCCCCGGCCCGGACCGCCTCCAGCAGCGGCCGTTCGAGCAAGAACTTCGGGCCGAACAGCCGGTCGACGGCGGCGTCCTCGTCGAAGGGCTGCCCGGACCCGGCGGCCGGTCCGGACAGCGCGCGGATCTGCAGCATCTGCCGGGCGTAGTCCCATTCGTAGAGTGCCTGGCTGGTGTCGATCCCCTCGTAGCACTGCAATCGGATCAGCCTGCGCGCGAAGACCTCGGCCAGTGCTTTGGCGACCTCCGTCTTGCCGACCCCCACCTCGCCTTCGAGCAGGATCGGCCTACCCAGCCGCAGCGCGACGAACAGTGCGGTCGCCAGACCCCGGTCGGCCAGGTAGCCGCCGTCGCGCAGCAACTCGGTCAGGTCGCCGACGTCGGCGGGAGGATCCATGCGGGGGCGCTCCTCATGTGGTGTCTGCCGGCGGCCTGCGGTAAGGCACCGTCGAAGGTGGACGGTCAGTGCGGTGCTTCGGCACCGAGCACGAGGTCCCGGATCGTGCCGCCGGACGTGTCGAGTTTGCCTTCGCGCCGGAGCTTTTCGCGCCAGGCCGTGCCGATGTCGCTGCCCGGTTCGGCGAATCCGTCGAAGCTCACGTGCTTCATGTTCCGGCACTGCTTCTGCTTCCGCGTCCCGCAGGTCTGGTCCAGCGCGGCGGTATCCGTCCCGTCGGCCGACCAGACCGCACGCAGCACCTCGGCCGCGGTCTCCGGGGTCGGGGTCATGATCGCCTCGTTTCGTGGTCGTTCAAGACTTTCCGCAGCAATCGACTGTAGCCCGAGACCGCCGGGGTGGCGATGGCTGATTAAGGGTTTGCTTTAGCCGTGTCCCGAGGCCGGGCAGGTCGGTGCTCTCCGCGCACATCGGGTGCGGGAGATCTGCTGGTGCACAGTGGAAGTCACTCGAGGGGAAACACCGAAGCAGCGTTGGCGGAGATCTTGGCGCGCACGTCCTCGCCGAGGTTCGCTTCGTCGAGAACGGCGTTCGCGGCGCGGGGGCTCCAGCACGGGTGGTCCGTGCCGTACAGGACGTTGTCCTCGCCGTAGTACTCCAGGGCGGTGCGGATGGTCAGCGCCTGCGGCGCGACGGTGTCGACGAAGATCTGCCGAAGGTAGTGCGAAGGCGGGGCAGGCAACCCTTCGACGCGGGCGTTCTTGTCGATCCGCCCTGCCTGGTACGGAAGCAGGCCGCCGGCGTGGGTTTGGACGATGCGTAGCGAGGGGTGCCGTTCCATGACGCCGCTGAAGATCAGCCGAAGTACGGTGACGCTGGAGTCGAGCAGGCGGCCGAGAGAACGCTGCAGGCCGTCGGCGTACCCGGTGAGCACCTCGTTGAACGCGAGGTCCGTCGGGTGGACGATCAGCGGCACACCCAGCTCGGCCACGCGAGCGTAGAACGGCTCCAGCCGCTCCTGGTCGACGGGTTCGGCACCGACCGTGGACGGCAGGTTGACGCCACGGAGGTTCAACGAGCGCACCGCGTGGTCGAGCACCGCCAGCGCGGCGGCGGTGTCCTGCAGCGGGACGGCCGCCGTGCCGAAGAACCGGCCCGGGTGGGCGCGCTGGGCCTTCGCGATCTCCTCGTTGTATGCGTGCGCCTCGTCGAGCGCCTCGGCCGCGGGCATCTGGTCGAGCATCCCGGCGAGCACACCGGTGGTGCAGACGACGGTGGTGTCCGGGCCGGTGGCGGCTTGCGCGGTTTCGAGCCCGAGATCGAGGTCGAACCAGACGGCCGGCAGCGGGATGACCCCGCGGCCGTCGTGGTAGCGGTACCGGTAGCCGTCGCCGACGCGTTCGGTGCGGGGGAACGAGCTCCGCGCGGCCATCGTCTCGAAGTGGGACCGGGGGAACCAGTGGAAGTGCGAGTCCACCACGCGCATTTCTCGTCTCCTCAGCTCATCCGGTGTTCGGCGAGGATGCCGGCGAAGATCCGGTCGGCATCGGGCCGGTAGGTCTCGTGCAGGGCGTGGAACAGTTCGTGGCAGCGCGCGGCCGGCCAGCCGGGTGGCAGATGCTCGGCGGGCAGCCGTGGCGTCTCGCGCAGCAGCTGCCGCCAGGCGGACGTGAGGACGAGGTCGCGGCCGAGGTCGTCGGTGGCCTCGGGCACCGGGGCCTCGACGTCCCACGCGCGCAGGAACCGCTCGTGGCGCGCGGCCAGCTCGCTCAGCTGCCAGGTGCGGGAGATCATGCCCTCGACGTCGGCGAACTTCGGGTAGCCGGTGAACACCTCGACGTGCTGGTCGGCCCCCGCGCCGGGTAGCTGTTCGAGGATCGCCGAGACGTCCCGTTCGCCCGGCGCGATCCACACGCCGTCGCGCAGCAGCCCGAAACTCTCCCACGCCAGTCTCCTGCGCAGCAGGTGCCGTTCCTTGCGGTGCGTCTCGGGCAGGGTGAAGCACAGAATCGTCCACGCGCCCTCGGGGTGCGGGGTCTCGATGGTGTCGTGGAAGGTGCGCTGTTGCTGCCGGCGCACGACATCCAGCCCCATCTCCGACGCGCGGAAGTACGCGGCGCGGCCCCGGCGTGCGCGTTCCAGCAGTCCGCGTTCGGTCATCCGCGACAAGGTGAGCCGGGTCGCGTGCGCAGACACGCCGATCCGGGCCAGCACGTCGATGTACCCCGCGGTGGCGATCTCGGGGTTCTCGCCGAGGCAGTAGCGGCCGATCATGGTCAGCAGCACCGTCTGCGGCGTCGGCGCCCGGCTCAGGTCGGGTGCTTCTCGGTCGGTGGTCAGGACGAACCCCCTGTTCTCGCGCCCGCTGCGGCGTTCTCCGGCGGTCGCACGAACGTACCGCCGAGCAGGGGCAGGACGTGTTCGCGCAGGGCCCCGGCCGCCGTGCCGGGGCGCAGCAGGGACTCCGCTATCGCCCTGGCCGGTGCGGAGCCGAACTCGCGCTCCGCGAGCGTGCCGAACTTCGCGACGATTTCATCGTGCCCCAAAGGGTTTCCCGGGTCCCCGCGGGCGTCGAGCCGGTCCGCGACGACGGTCCCGGACGCGGTGGTGAGCTCGACGCGGGCGCCCCATTTGGCCGGGTAGGCTGCGGTGAGGTCGCCGGCCGGTTCGACCCGTACGACCCGGGCCAGCTCCAGCACGGCGTCGTCGTGCAGCGCCTCGTCGTCGAAGTCCCACGGTGTGCAGTGCCCTCGCCGTGCGGAAACCGCGAGCACGAATTGCGCGCTGCCCAGCGCACTCAGCGGTGAGGAGAACGGCGGCGGCCGGTCGACGATCCCCGCCAGCTGCGCCGGCAACCGGCAGGTGAGCCGCCGCACCTCGCCACGGGGCCTGCCGCCGGGCGGGCGCAGCGCCAGCACAGCGTCGATCGCACCCTGCAGATGCTTGGCGCCGGCGTGCGGTTTCAGGCTCGTCTCGGGCAGCAGATACGGCGCGGGCAGCCCGGGGCGTTCGCGTCGTAGCGGGGAACGCGGATCGTCGAGGATGTCGAGCGGGCCGGTCCAGCCGGAGTCGGCGGCGAGGAACGCGGTGATCGCGCGTTCGGCGGCGAATCCGGCGAGCAGGTACTTGCCGTCCGCGCGGTCGGTCGCGCCCGCGATCGAGCCGCCCGCGTGCTGCGCGGCCAGCGCGATTGCGGACGCGGTGACCGTCTGCGGCCGGTCCAGCAGCACGGCGGCCGCGGCCGCCGCGCCGAGCGGGGCCAGCAGTGCGGTCGGCCACCAGCCGCGCCGGATCAGCCGCTCGCCCCCGATCGCGGCCGCCGCGGCGAGCGCCACCTCATGGCCGGCCAGGTACGCGCGCTCGTGCTCGTCGGCGGAAGCGTTGCCCAGTACGGCGAGTGTTGCCGGCAGCACGACACAGCCGGGGCACAGCACCGAACCGCGGTGGATGTCCCCGGCTTCCCAGGCGTGCGCGTACGCCCCGGCGAGGAAGGCCGTGCGCCGGGCGGCACCGTGTTCGCTCGAAAGGGTGTGCGCGAGCCCGGCCATCGAGCCGCCCAGCGTGGTCCGGCCGGCGACCAGGGCACCGACGGTGTCGGTGAGGTGGGCGCGGACGGTGGCCCGGATCCCAGGTGGCACCGGCTCCGTGGCGACCGAGTGCGCTCGGGCGGCGAGCTCATCGACGAGTGACATCGGCCCGCACGTTCCGGAGCCGGGCGGTCTCCGGTTCGTCGACCTGCCCGGCGGTGGTGAGCACGACGCCGTAGCGTGCCCGCGCCGCTTCCGCGGTCACGAACCCGTCGGCCACGTCCTGCGCGACCTCCGCGGCCGGCCGCTCGAACGGCTCGCCCCAGCCCCCGCCTCCCGCGGTGCGGAAGGTGACCTTGGACCCCGGCTGCAGTGCCAGGCCGGTGTGCTTCTTGACGTGTTCCGGCTTGCCGCCCGGCTGTGTGACCACGGTGTCGTTGACCGCACCCGGATGGCCGCCGCGCAGGCCCCACGGCGGGCAGGTCGTGCGTTCGTTGGCGATGTTGGTGAACATCGCCTGCTGTGGTTCCACGTCGATTTCGAGCCCGAGCCCGCCGCGGTGCCTGCCCGCGCCGCCGCTGTCGGTGCGCAGCTCGTGACGGGTGAACACCAAGGGGTAGCGCGCTTCCTGGATCTCGATGGGGATGTTGCGCACATCGCCTTGGCACACCGACACGCACGCGCTCGGGCCGTCGCCCACCGGGCGCCCGCCCCAGCCACCACCGTTGATGTTGAGGCACACGAACCGGGCGCCGGTCTTCTCGTCGATGCCGTGGAAGGTGAAGCCGGACATATCGCCCTTGTGTGCGGCCGGCACCCGGTCCGGCAGCGCGTCGGCGAGCGCACGGATGATCGTGTCGACGACCGTGGGCAGCGAGATGCTCCACTGGCCCAGTGCGGCCGGCGCCCTCGCGTTGAGCAGTTTCCCCTCCGGCAGCACGACGTGCAGGTTGCGGAACGAGCCCTCGTCGACCGGGTGCGTCGGCAGGGTCAGCATCTTGAACGCCACGCGCGCCGCCGCGACCCCGCCCGATTTTCCCGCGTTGAGCGGGCCCTTGACCTGCTCGTTGATCTCGGAGAAGTCGATTGTGAGCTCCTCGCCCGCGACGATCACCTTGAGGTCGAGCGTGATGCGCTTGTCGAGGTCCTGGCCGTCGTTGTCCATCCACGCCGACGCGGTGTACTCGCCGTCGGCCATCTGCGCGACGGCGTGGCGCGAAAGGAGTTCCGACTGGTTGCGCATTTCGGTGATGCACGCCATGACGGTGTCGAGGCCGTAGCGTTCGGCGAGCTCGGTGATGCGGCGTTCGCCGAGGCGGCAGGCCGCGATCGCGGCGCGCAGGTCACCCAGCGACGACTCGGGGATGCGGATGTTGTCCTTGAGGATCTGCAGCACGTCGGCGTCCCACTCCCCGGCCTTCAGCACCTTGATCGAGCGCAGTTGCAGGCCCTCGGAGTAGATGTCGGTGGTCGCGGTGGAGCCGAATCCGATGCGTGAGCCGCCGATGTCGACCCAGTGGGCCCGCACGGCGGGGAACGCGACGACTTTGCCGTCGACGAAAATCGGCGTGTAGACCACGACGTTGTTGAGGTGCTGACCCGCGACGTACGGGTAGTTCATCACGAGCGCGTCGCCCGGTTCGAAACCGTCGAGGCCGTGGCGCTCGATGCCGTCGGCCACCGACACCCCGAGGTCGGCGAGGAAGATCGGCAGGCCGCCGAGGTTCTGGGCGATGAGCTCGCCCGCGGTGTCGACGAGGCCAACGCAGTAGTCCTGGACCTCGAAGATCATCGGGTTGTAGGCGGCGCGGCGCAGCGCGGTGGCCATCTCGTCGGAGTACGCCACGAGCGCGCAGCGCACCACTTCGAGCGTGACGGGGTCGATGGTTCCGGTCATGCGGGGCTCCCCACGGAGACGACGAGCGAGAGGTCGGGGGCGACGCTCAGCGCGTCGCCGGCGTAGCAGACGACCGACGACGTGGCTTCCTGGACCACGGCCGGACCGGTGATGTGGTGGCCGGGTCGCAGCGTCTCCCGGTCGTAGACCGGACAGGACACCGGTTCCGGTCCGCCACCGTGCAGTACGACGGGCCGGTGTTCGGCGGGTTCGGGCGTGCCGGTGGCCGTTTCGGTCCCGGCCGCGGTACCGGCACCGGCCGTCGTTTCGAGCGGCAGTGAGATCACCGTGCGGACGCCGACCGCTTCCACGGCCTCGTCGGTCGCGTGGTGGCCGTAGAGCCGGTCGTGCATTTCGTCGAACAACGCACGCACCTGCCCGTGGTTCGCCGTGGACAGTCCCGCTTCGGGCACCGGTACCGGGATCGTGAACTCCTGACCGTGGTAACGCAGTTCGAGGAAGTGCTGCAGTACCGGCGGGCGGCCCGGATCGCCGATGTCGGCGCGCAGCCGCGCCCATGCCTCGGCCGCGAGCGCCTTGATGGTGATCGCGTACTGCTCCACTGTGGATGGTTCGAACTTCGCCAGCGAGGTGCGCGTGAGGTCGTGGCGCACCTCGGAGCAGAGCATGCCCTTGGCCGAGAACTGTCCGGGCAACACGGGGACCACGACGGTGCCGATGGTGAGCTCGCGCGCGATCGACACCGCGTGCAACGGACCGGCACCGCCGGTGGCCACGAGCGCGAACGTGCGCGGGTCCTCACCCTTCTCCACCGAAACGGCTCGGACGGCCAACGACATCTGTGCGTCGGCGATCGCCACGATGCCGAGCGCCGCCGCCGGCAGGTCCAGCCCGAGCGGTTCGGCGACGTGCATGCGGATCGCCTCCTCGGCGGCGGCGCGGTCCAGCGGCATCTCGCCGCCGAGGAACCGGCTCGCGCCGAGCCGGCCGAGCACGAGGTTGGCGTCGGTCACCGTCGGCCGGTCGCCGCCACGGCCGTAGCACGCGGGACCCGGTGCGGCACCGGCGCTGACCGGGCCCACCTTGAGCGCGCCGGCCGCGTCGACCCACGCGATGCTGCCGCCACCCGAGCCGACCTCGACGATGTTGACCACCGGCAGTGCCATCGGGTGGCCGGTGGCGTACCCCCCGATGAAGTAGCCAGGGCTGATGTCGACCGCACCGTCCTTGACCAGGCTCGTCTTGGCCGTGGTGCCGCCCATGTCGAACGAGATCAGCCGCGGCAGGTCGAGCCCCGCGGCCAGCGCAGCCGCACCGATCACGCCCGCGACCGGACCGGACTCCATCATCCGCACCGGGCTTTGCCGCGCGGTTTCCACGGACATGATGCCGCCGTTGGACTGCATGATGAGCAGCCGCCCGCGGAAGCCGCGTGCTTCGAGCCGCTTGGCGAGCGAGTCGAGGTACCGGGACACGACCGGGCCGACGTAGGCGTTGAGCACGGTCGTCGAAGTCCGTTCGTACTCCCGGTACTCGCGCATGATCCGGTGCGACAGCGTCACGTAGGCCTCGGGCCACAGCTCGGCGAACAGCCGGCCGAGCTCGAGCTCGTGCTCCGGGTTGGCGTACGCGTGCAGCAGGCACACCGCCACCGACTGCACGCCGGACTCCTTCAGCTCGGTGATCAGCGCACGGGCGCGCTCGACGTCGAGCGGGGTTCGCACGCTTCCGTCGGCGAGGACCCGCTCGCCGACCTCGCGTCGCAGCCGCCGCGGCACGAGCGGATCGGGTTTGCCGAAGAACAGGTTGTACGGTTCGGAGCGGTTGCCGCGGCCGATCTCGTAGACGTCGCGGAAACCCGCCGTGGTGATCAGCGCGGTCCGGGCGCCCGCGCGCTGCAGCACGGTGTTGATGGCGATCGTGGAGCCGTGCAGGAACAGTTCGGTGCCCGGCAGATGCGCGCCGAGCCGGTCGAGCCCGGCGAGCACGCCCTCGGCGTGGTCGCGCGGTGTGGTCAGGGTCTTGGCGGTGCTGAACACGCCGTTCCCGTCCACGGCGGTCAGGTCGGTGAACGTCCCGCCGATGTCGGCGGCGATCTGCTTCATGGATACCCCGTTCTCGAATGCGGGTCAGGGAAGTTCGGTGCGCCAGGAGTCGGCGAGGGATTCGAGCTTGCGGGCCAGTACGTTGAGCAGCACGCCCGCGACGACGACCACGAACACCGAGGCGAGCACCTCGGTGGTGCCGAGGTGGCCGGCGAAGGAACTGATGTTGTAGCCGATGCCGCCGTCGCCGGCGAAGAACTCGCCGACGATCACACCGACGAGCCCGCGGCCGACACCGAGGCGAAGGCCGGCCATCACCGTCGGCACCGACGCCGGCAGGAGCACCTTGCGCAGCAGGGAAGTCTCGCCTGCGCCGAACGACACGGCGGTGCGGATCAGCACCTTGTCGACGTTGCGCACGCCCTGGGCCGAGTTGACGATCACCGGCACCACGGACATGAGGAAGGCGATCGCGACGACCGTGGGGCTGCCGAGGCCGAACACCAGCACCAGCAACGGGAACATCGCGACGACGGGCGCCGAGTACAGCAGCCATACGTACGGCTCGACCACGTAGTCGACGTAGCGGTAGCGGCCCATCAGCAGCCCCAGCGCGACGCCGGTAACGGCGGCCGTCCCGAACCCGATCGCGAGCTCGAGTGCACTGCGGCCGAGGCTGCGCAGCAGCAGCCCGGACCCGATCTGGTCTACCAGCGCCACGGCGACGAGCGCGGGCGAGGACGTGAGGAACGGGTTCACCAGGCCCGCCCACACCGCGATCTGCCACAGCAGCGCGACGAGTGCGAGGAACCCGCCGCCGAGCAGGATCGGCATCGCCTTCTCCGGAACCCGCCGGCGTGGCCGTGCGATGGTGGTCATCGGTTCACCTCTCCCACGACGTCGCGACATTGCCGAGGATCCGCAGCAGCGCGGTGACGGCGTAGCCGAACACGGCGACCACGAGGGTCAGGAACATCAGTGCTGCGACGTCGAAATTCTGGCCGTAGCTGGAGATCAGCTGGCCGACACCGTCGGTGCCGCCGTAGAGCTCCGCGATGATCACGGCGATCACCCCGCGTCCGGCGCCGAGGCGCAGGCCGGCCATGATCGTCGGCAGTGCGCCCGGCAGCAGGACCTTGCCGAACATCGCGCCGCCGCCCGCGCAGAACGCCCGTGCCGCCTGCACGAGCCTCGGTTCGGTTTCGCGGATACCGGCCATCGCGTTGACCGCGATGGTGATCACGGCTTCGACGAAGACCATCGCGATCTTCGACGCCTCGCCGATACCGAGTGCGAGCACCACGAGCGGCAGCAGCGCCAGCGACGGTGTCACGTACAGCGCGACGAGCGCCGGCTCCAGCGTCTGGCGGATCCGCAGCTTCCAGCCCATCAGCATGCCCACCGGCACGCCGACGACGACGGCCGGCACGAAACCGGCGAAGAACTCGACGAGCGTGGTCTGTGCGTTCTCCCACAGCTCACCGGAGCTCAGCAGGTCGCCACCTGCGTGCACGATCGCCACCGGAGTGCTGGCGAACTGCACGTCGACCACCCCGAACTGCTCGGCGAGCTGCCACAGCGCAAGCACCACGACCACACTGCCGAGCACGAACCGGGCACGTACCGGCGGCACCCACCGCAGGCCCACAGCGTGGTGCGGGGGAGCCGTGCCGACCGCTCGTGGCGGTCGTGCCTTCAGCCCGTGGGTCATGGCGTCACCGGTTCCCCTGCCGCGGTACCGAGCAGCAGGTCGGCGAGGTGCGTGCGGTATTTGCCGAACGCTTCGCCGGCACGCACCGCGGCGTCGCGCGGGCGGGGCAGGTCGATCTCGATCACCTCGACCACGCGGCTCGGGCTGCCGCCCATCACGAGCACCCGGTCGGAGAGGAACACGGCCTCGTCGATACCGTGCGTCACGAACAGCACGGTCTTGCGGTCCAGGTCCCAGATCCGCAACAGCTCGCCCGCCATCAGCTCACGCGTCTGCGCGTCGAGCGCCCCGAACGGCTCGTCCATGAGCAGCACTTCCGGGTCGGTGGCCAGCGCGCGGGCGATACCGACGCGCTGGCGCATGCCGCCGGAGAGCTGGTGCGGGTGGGCGTCCTCACGACCGCTCAGGCCGACCAGTTCGATGAAGTGCCGGGCGCGGTCGAACCGGGTGGTCTTGTCTGCGCCCTGCATTTCGAGTCCGAACGCGACGTTCGCGAGAATCGTGCGCCACGGCAGGAGCGAAGCGTCCTGGAACACCACGGCGCGGTCCGGTCCGGGTTTGGTCACGACCTGCTCGCCGATCCGGATCTGCCCGCCGGACGGGCGGAGCAAGCCGTCGGCGGCCAGCAGCACGCTGCTCTTGCCGCACCCGCTCGGGCCGACGATCGTGACGAACTCGCCGTCGCGTACGTGCGCCTCGAACCCGTCGACCGCGACGAACGGTCCGGCTTTGCCGGCGTAGGAGATCTGCAGCCGGGCGAAGGTGATGTCTGCCATCGGTTCCCCCGCTCAGCCGGTCTTCGGCAGGAATCGGCTGTCGAGCCACTGCGAGTCGGGCAGCCGGTGCCGGAACACCTTGCCCTGCAGGCCCATCTGCCAGAAGTCGTCCATCGCCTTCGCAGAGGGCATCCGGCCGTCCGGGTGCAGCTGGTCGATCCACTCCGCCATGCTGGCTCTCGCGTCGTCGACGCTGATCTTGTTCGCCTTGGCGATGGACTGCGCGGCGTCGTCGGGCCGGTCCTTGGTCATCTGCATGGCCTGCGACAGCGTGTCGACGAACTTCCCGGCCCGGCCGGGGTCGTCGGTCAGGAATCCGGCTTTGCTCCACGTGACGTGCATCGGATAGCTGTCCACGAGGTCGGCGAGGTCGAGGATCTTGTGGTAGCCGGCCTGCTGCGCGTAGATCGTCTGTGGTTCGGTGAAGATGTTGGCCTGCAGCTGACCCGCCTTCATCGCGGCGAGCCGGGCCGCCGACGCCCCGCCCTGCACGACCTTGATGTCACGGTCGGGGTCCAGGCCCGCTTTCGCCGCGGCGAAGCGCGTGAGCAGGTCGGTGGACGAGCCGATCGTGGTGACGCCCCAGTTCTTTCCCTTGCCCTGCGCGACATTGCGGATCTCGGGCACGGCGTACCAGGAGAACGCGGTCATGTCGAAGCCGCCGTAGAGGACCTTGACGTCCTGGCCGGCTTCCTCGGCGGTCAGCGGTCCGGTGGGCGAGCCGACCGCGACGTCGACGTCGCCGGAGAGCACCGCCTTGGCGAGCTCGGCGTCTCCCTTGAACGTCACGGTCTTGACGGTGAGGCCGTGTTCCTGCCAGAGGTCCTGGTCCCCGGCCAGGTAGACCGGGCCGAGCGTGGTGGCCTGCACCGGCAGGCCGAGGGTGATCGTGTCGCCGCCCGAGGCGGCACCACCCGGACCGCACGCGGTGGCGGCGAGGGCGAACAACGGTAACGCGAGCCGGAACCGGCGGAGAGTTTTCCTTGGCACGGTGGGGAACCTCGATCATGTCCGGAGCGGGGACCGGGACGCGGGGCTGGCGCCCGGATCGGGAATCGGGCGAGGTGCCGACCACGAGAAGCGTCAGGAGGTGCACCTCGTTGTGCAGCGGTCAGTGTTACGCACTTCCCGGACGCGCGTCAACAAGTTGTGAAACATCATCGGCGCCGGCCGCCGCGGCGGCGCGCCGGACGCGGGCACGACGAAACCCCGGCGGACCGAAGTTCCTGTCCGCCAGGGGATTTCGCCGCTCGCGACGGTCCCTAGCCGAACACCTCCGGCCGGTTCTTCGCGAGGTTGATCAAACCGCCCGCGTCGAGCATGTCCACCAGGAACGGGTCGGCCGCCGCGCCGCGGACGAGCACGCCGGTGGTGAGATTGGTGAACTCACCGGTGGTGAGGTCCACGCGCACCCGGTCGCCGTCGGCCGCGAGATCCGGGTTGCGCCCGGTTTCGAGCGCGGGCAGGCCGATCTCGAAGCAGTTGCGGTAGAACGTCCGCGCGAACGTTTCCGCGACCACGCAGCCGATCCCGGTGGCCTGCAATGCCTTGGTCGCGATCGCACGGCCGGAGGACTGGCCGAAGTGTTTGCCGGCGAACACGATGTCGCCGGGTTGCACCTGTTTCGGGAACTCGGGGTTGAGGTCCTCCAGCACGTGCCGCACGAGCACTTCCATCGGTTCGAACACGTACTGCGTCTTCACCAGCCGGTCGGTCGGGATGTTGTCCCCGAACCGCCAGCAGCGGCCCTCGAACTTCACGCAGCGCCTCCTGTCCGGCCACCGCGGACGTTCCCGGCGATGGCTCCCGCCAGTGCCGATGCGGCGACGGTCGCCGAGGACGCGAGGTACATCGATGCGTCCGAGCTGCCGTTGCGGCCGGGGAAGTTGCGGGCGTGGGTGGAGATCATCGCCTCCTCCGAGGCCAGCGCGCCCATGTTGTAGGCCTGGTTCGAGCCCGTGCTGGGCGGGAACCACGTGGCGCCCGCCTCGTGCAGCGCGAGCACCAGTCCCTCGCGCACGGCCTCGGCGAACACCGCACGGCTGGAGGGCACGAGCTGGAACCGGACGTCCGGGTGGACCTTCCGGCCGGCCAGTACCTCGGCCGCCGCGCGGAAGTCCTCGAGCCGTCCGCCACCGTGCCCGCCCAGTTCGGCGTACTGGATCGGGGTGCCGGCGACTTCGCCGACCGGCTTGACGTTGCCGACCGTCGGCGGGCACGCAACCTGTACCTCCACCTCGCCGACATCGAACCGCAGCACCTGCGCAGCCTCGCCGTCGCCGTGCACCAGCACATCCGGCGCGTCGCCGGGCAGCGTGCGCACGAACGCCTCGGTCACCTCGTCGGGTTCGACGAAACTGCACTTCGCTCCGAGATCCACGCACAGCAGCGGGAAGAGCCAGCGGTCCCAGAAGGACAGTCCGCGCACGTACGGGCCGCCGAACTCCACGGCCCGGTAGTTCAGCTCTCCTTCGCCGATCCGGCCGACCAGCCAGAGCGCCACGTCGCGCGGCGTGACACCGGGTTTCGGCGTGCCTTGCAGATGCACGCGAGTGGTCTCCGGCACCTTGAACCACGCTTTGCCGTACGGCAGCACGGTTCCGGCGTGCGAGTCGTTGCCAAGCGCCACGGCGAGCGCGCCCAGCGTGCCGTGCACCGGCGTGTGGCTGTCGGAGCCGACCACGATCATGCCGGGCTTGATGTGTCCATAACGGACGGCCGCGTGGTGCAGGTTGCCGTTGCCGCAGTCGTACAGCTTGATGCCGTGCTTGTGCGCCCACTGCCGGTTGTGCCGCAGCACATCGGCCTGCTGTTCGGTGGGTGGTGAGAAATGGTGGTCGAACACCAGCACGGCGCGCTCGGGGTCGGGAATGGGCGTGTGCACGCGTTTCTCGAACACCTGCGACGTGAGGTAACCGGACAGGTCGTGCATGATCAGCCGGTCGACCTTCGCGACCACGATCTCGCCCGGTTCCACCGACTCCCGGCCGCTCGCGCGGGCGAGGATCTTCTCGACGAGGTTCACGCGAGCACCGCCGCGGCGACGAGTTCACGTGGGTCGGCGATGGCGCCGCGGATCGCGGACGCCGCGGCCGTCGCCGGGCTGGCGAGGAAGATCTTCGAGTGGTAGCTGCCCATGCGGCCCTGGAAGTTGCGATTGGCAGTGGAGAGCGTGGCCTCGCCGTCGGCCATCGCGCCGCCGCTGCCCGCGCACGCGCCGCAGCCCGGGTTGGTGATCATCGCGCCTGCCTCGATCAGCTTCGTGAGCACCCCGCTCTCCGACGCTTGCGCCATGATCTTCGCCGACGCGGGTGTGACGATCAGCCGGAGGCCCGGCGCCACGCGGTGCCCTGCGAGCACGTCGGCGGCAATCACCAGGTCGTCGTACTTCGCGTTGGCGCACGAGCCGATGAACACCTGGTCGAGCTTGGTGCCGGCGACGTCGCCGACGCCCACCACATTGTCCACCGTGTGCGGCACGGAGATCTGCGGGGAAAGTGCCGGCCCGTCGAGCCGTACGGTCGCGCGGTAGGTCGCGTCCTCGTCCGGCAGCAGGACCTCGAGTTCGTCCCGTGGCACGCCGGCGTCGTCGAGGTAGCCGAGCGTCGTGCCGTCCGGGGCCACGAAGGCGTTCTTCGCGCCCATCTCCATGGCCAGGTTGCAGAACGTCATGCGCTCCGACACGGACATGCCTTCGACGTAGGAGCCGGAGAACTCGACCGACTCGTACGTCAGCCCGTCGGCGCCGAGGTCACCGATGAGCTTGAGCATGATGTCCTTGGCGTAGACGCCCGGGGCGAGGTCGCCGTCGATCACGACACGCACCGACTCGGGCACTTTGACCCACAGTTTCCCGGTCACCCATGCAGCAGTGATCTCGCTGAACCCGACGCCGGTGCCGAACGCGCCGAGCGCACCGTAGATCGTGGAGTGCGAATCGGTGCCGATGATGAACTGACCCGGCCGGACGAGCCCGTGTTCCATGAGCACGATGTGCGCGATGCCGCTGTTGACGTCGAAGAAGTTCCGCACGCCTTTCTTCTTCGCGAACTCGCGGCACAGCGCGTGGTCCGCGGCGGTCTTCGCGTTCATGGCGGGGGAGAGGTGGTCCATCACCATCGCTACGCGATCGACGTCGTAGAGCTGCTCGACGCCCATCTTCTCCAGCGTCCGGATGCACCGCCAGCTCGCGGTGTGGCTCATGTACAGGTCCGGGTACGCGTCGACGATCTGCCCGGCCGCGAGGTCCACGACTCCGGACGCACGCTCGATCGCCTTCTGCGCGAACGTCTTGCCAGTCACTGTTTGCCTCCCGCGGCGAAACTCGCCATCAGGTGCGGGATCAGGCCGCCGTCGGCCATGATCTCCCGCAGCACCTCGGGGTACGGGCTGAACGGGAAGGTCCGCCCGTCCGTTTCGACCGTTCCCGCGTCGTAATCGACCCACATCTCGCCGTTGTCGGCGGCCGCTTCCGCCGCTGCGGGCGATTCGACCGCGACGAGCCCGGTGTTGATCGCGTTGCGGAAGAAGACCCGGGAGAAGGAGGCCGCGACGACCGCCTTGATCCCGGTGCCGAGCAGGCAGGTGGCCGCCTGTTCCCGCGCGCTGCCGCAGCCGAAGTTGCGGCCGGCGACCACGACGTCGCTCGCCCGCAGCCGGTTCTGCGTTTCCGGCCCCAGCGGTTCGAACGCGTGCTCGGCCAGCTCAGCCGGGTCGATGCTGACCAGGTAACGGCCGGGGATGATGACATCGGTGTTCACGTTTTCGCCGAAGGCGATGATCCTGCCCCCGACACGGTGTTCGCTGCCCATGCAAAGGTCTCCGCTCCAAGTTGCGGTGCTGGCCGGTCAGGGACTGGTCTCCTCGAGGAACCAGTCGGTCGGCACCGTGTGCCCGAGGTCGCGCTGCTCGGCGAGTGCGAGCGCCCGTGCGCACACGGCCGCGAACTGCACCCCCATGCCGGTGTTGTTGGCGAACACGGTGATGTCCCCTGGGCTCGTGCGGGCGGGCGCGTCGTCCAGCAGCAGGTCGCCGAGTTCTCGGATCTCGTCCCACTGCATCCGCCCGCGCTCGACCGGCCCGAGGATGTCGTATTGCTTGTCGTGGTGCACCTGTTCGCGCGAGAGCACGGTGATGCTGGCCGCGCGGTCGAACGTCGTGTCGTCGAGCTCACGCCGGGTGGCGGTGCCGTCCGGTGACGTGATGGCCGTGACGTGGGTGCCCGGGTCCAGCCAGGCCCCGTCGAAGCACGGCTCCATCGCGGCGGTGGCACAGGTGACGACGTGGCAGCCCGCCACGGCGTCGCGCCGCTCGTCGACGGCCACGATCTTGCGCCCGGTCTTTTCGCTCCACACGCGGGCGAAATCCTCGCGGTGCTCCGGCGTGGGGCTGTAGACACGGACCTCTTCGATTCCGGGTCGCACCATCAGCAGGCATTCCAGATGCGCTTCGGCCTGCCAGCCGGAGCCGAACATGCCGGCGACGGTCGCGTCCGGGGCAGCCAGCTCGCGGATGCCGAGCGCCGAGGTGGCGCCCACGCGCATCTTCTGGATGAAGCTGTCGTGCAGGATGGCCAGCGGCTCGAGCGTGGTCAGGCTGTAGAGCGTGACGAGCCCGACGTACCGGCCACCGGGCGCGGCCGGGATCAGCCTGCGCCGCTGCACGCCGCTGGGCAGCGTCTCCACACCGGCGATGTCGGAGGTGATCCGCAATGCCCACACGCCGCTGGAGACGTTGCCGCCCTCCTGCGACTTGAACCGGAAGCGAAAGCCCGGGTTGCGGCTGTCCTCGACCGGGAAGTAGGTGTGGTTGCGCGGCCGGTTGGCGCCCTGACCGGACGAGAGCTCCCGGTAGGCCGTTTCGAGCGCGTCGAGCGTCTCACCGGCGGTGAGTACCTGTTCGATCTCGTTGTTGGAAAGGATCCTCACCGCTGTGCTCCTGTCAGGTGTTCGGGTTCGCCTTCGGTGACGCGGACGGTTTCCGCCACGGCCGCGTTGCCACCGTCGGCGAACACGACCTCCACGGACACCGCGCCCGCCTCGCCGTCGGCCAGCACCGCGGCGGGGTCGTGCGTGCGGAACTCGCCGCCGGTGGACAGATCGGCCTGGTTGACCCAGCGGACCTCGGCCGTTGCGCCGCCGGGCAGGGTCGCCAGCGCCGCGGCGGCCGCCTCGGCAAGTGCACCGACGGTCGCGCCCGCCTTGGTCGCGGAGATCGCCTGGGCCAGTGCCTCGTTCAGCGTGCCCGCCCAGCCGTCGCCGTCGCCGAGCACGCGGCTCGTATGGACCCAGCCCGTGCGGAACTGGCCGGTGACACCGAACGAGGTGACACCGTCCGAAGTGGTCAGCGAGTTCGGGTACAGGTCGAGGAATCCGCCGCCGCGCAACGCGCGTTCCACGGTCTCGACCCGGCTGCCGGCGGTGCTCCCCTCGACGGTGGCCGCGGCGGCGGCGTGGTCCAGGATCCGGCCCGCCGCCCGGAGGAGTTCGGTCTCGGCCGCCGACGGCACCAGCCGCTGCGCACGCACCAGCCCCGCGAGGCGGCGAACTTCCCAGCCGGGCACCGCGGCCCCGATCTCGCCGGCCACGTCGGCCGGCCACAACGCGGCGTCGACCAGGCCCAGTACGCCGGTTTTCCGGCCGAGCAGGTACTTCGCGACGAGGTCGGCAAAGTTCCTGCCGCCACTGAACTCCGTGACCTTCGACGAGGCCTTCATCCAGTTCTGCACGCGGAGCGAGAGCTTGGTGAGGAAGGTGACGGGCCCTTCGGCGGGAATCGCCAGCACGCCCTCGTTCCAGTAGATGCAGAGGTTGGTGAGGTAGGCGATGTCGTCGGAGCGGGAGACGTCGCCGTAGACGAGGGCGACATCGACGCCGTGCGCGGCCATCGCCCGCTGCAGTGTGGCGACGCGTTCCTGCCACTCCCGGTCGGGGGTCTCCGCGGGATCGAGTACGTGCAGACCTCGTTTCACGCCACGTCTCCTGTCTCGAACAGTTTCCGCTCGGTCGTGATGAGCACTTCGCAGCCGTCCGCGGTCACGCGCACCGGGTCGCCGAGCACGTGATAACCGGCCAGCGGCGTGTAGGTGTTGGGGTGGATGATGAACACGGAGTTCTCGGGCAGCACCGTGTGATTACCCTCGATGATCGGTGTCTCGTCGAGGTGCAGGCCGTGCCCGTGGCCGCGCACCCGGGTGTACTGACTCGTGCAGTACTCGCCGTAGCCGTACTTGCGGAACACGTCGTTCTCGGCCACCGCCACCTCGTGCGCGGTGATACCGGGCCGCACCACCGAGATACCTGCCTCGACGGCTTCGTTGAACAGGTCGAACGACTTGCGCTGCCCGTCGTCGGCCTTGCCCACCACGGCGGAACGGCAGATCTGCAGCCAGTAACCGTCCATTTTGGGGGTGAGTTCGGTCCGCACCAGGTCGCCGGCTTCGAGCAGCCGGTCACCGGGCGGGGTCATCCCGCGCACCTCGTCGCGGCCGGATGCGATGAGCATGAAGTTGTCCTCGGCGCCGAGGTTCTTCAGCCGTGCTTCGACCTCCGCGACGATCCGGTACTCCGGCAGCCCCGGTTCGAGCACGTCGACGAACGCCTCCCAGCCCGCGGCGCACACGACCGCGCTGCGGCGCATGCGGGCCAGTTCCCACTCGCTCTTCACGAGCCGCGCGGTGTCGAGCAACGTCGTCGCCGACACCACCTCGGCACCGGGTGCCGCGGAGCGGATCGTCTCCATGAGCACGAGCGGCACGAGTTCGTGGTGCGCGATGCCGATGCGCCGCGGTGCGAGTTCCTCGAGGACCACGCCCAGCCCGGCCGGGTTCGCCGGGTCCAGCCGCCGGGCACGGTCCACCCACCCCTGTGCCGTGAACGCCGCGAGGTCCGATGGCCGGGTCGAAAAGGCCACCGCTTCACCCTCGGCCGGGAACACCACGAGTGCCGCGCTGCCGGCCGGGGTCACGTCGGTGAAGTAGCGGATGTTCTCGCGCCGCCACGCGGGCCCGTAGGCGAGCACCACGTCGAGGCCCTGTTCGGCCATCGCTTCGCGGATCTTGCGATGGCGCAGCTCGAGTTCGGCGCGGTCGCCGGGGGACAGGACCGCTCCGGCGGATGCCGGGGCGTGGTCGATCGTCATCGTTCCTCCACGGTGTGGTGGGTGGCCGGTTCAGGAGCGGGCGACGGCGGGCGCGGTCTCCGGCCGTCGCCCGGCGATCTCCTCGGTGATCTGCTCGACGGTGCGCCCGCGGGTTTCGAAGGTCGCGGTGAGCGCGGCGATCCCGGCGACGATCGAGATGATCCCGAAGAGCAGGAAGAACAGGAACTGCGAGGCGTGCAGGGCGAGCACGAATCCGACCAGCACGGGCATGATGAGGCCGCCGACCTTCTGCCACGCAGCCGCCCAGCCGAGCCCGGTCGCGCGGCTCGCGGTGGGGTAGAGCTCACTGGCGTAGGCGAACAGTGTGCTGCCGGCGAGGCCGCTGCCGAAGAACGTGGCGAGCGAGCCGAGGATGACCACTGCGGCAGTCGCGGCGGTGGTGCCCCAGGCGAGACAGAACAGTCCACTGAGGACGAATGCACCGCCGAGCACCACCCGCCGGCCGATCCGGTTGATCAGCTGTCCGGCGAGGATCGCGCCGACGACGCCGGCGGCGGTGATGATCGCGGTGTAGCCGAAGCTCTTGAGCAGGTCCACGCCTTGGCCTTCCAGCACCGAGGGCAGCCAGCTCGACAGGCCGTAGAGGAACGCGCCGGCGCAGACCTCCATGAACCAGATCGCGATCGTGTAGCGCAGATAGCGCCGGGTGACGAGCGTGCGCACGGTGCCGGCGGTTTCCGGCACCAGGTCGGACTCCCGATGTGCCGTGGTCCCCGCGGGATCCGGGCACAACGCGCCGACGACCGCTTCCGCGGCCTGGACGCGTCCGCGGCGCAGCAGGTAACGGACCGACTCGGGAAGTGTGGCCAGCATGAAGAAGCCGACGATGATCGCCGCGGTGGCGATCACGAACATCGCCCGCCAGCCGAATGCGGGCACCACCGCCGTGCCGACCGCGGCCGCCGTCGGCAACCCGATCAGCCACGCCGCGGTCGCCGCGGTGACGAGCGGACCGCGGTGGCGCGAGGGCACGAACTCGGCGATGTAGGGCAGCACCACGGCGATCTCCGCGCCGAGCCCGATGCCCTGCAGCGCCCGGAAAGCGACGAGCGTGCCGAAACTGGGTGCGAACACCGCGGCCAGCGAGAACACTGCGTAGCCGATGACCGTGATCGCCAGCGGAACCCTGCGGCCGAACCGGTCGGACACCGTGCCCGCGACGGCTGCGCCGACGAGCATGCCCGCGAACAGCGCCGAGGAGAACACTCCGGCGGTCTCGCTGGTGAGGTGGAAGGTCTTGACGACACCCGGCAGGATCACGCCGGTCAGGTTGATCACGAACCCGCACAGGAAGTGTCCGATGAGGACGGTGAGATAGATCCTCAGGTGCCGTGCGGTGAACGCCGACTCGTCGAGCCTGCCGAGCAGCGAGCGGGACGGGGAAGCGGGAGACGGGGGCATGGCGGGCCACCTCCTTGTGGCATGGACCAGCGGCTGGAAACCCGGTGCGGTGCGCTCTGCGGACTCCTCGGGTCTTCGTCGTCAGCGGTCGTCGAGGTTGCCCTGGACGCCGAAGTAGAGCTGGGAAAGAACGGGCAGGAGCTGGTCGCGGAGCTCGGGGCGCAGCCCCGCGGTGAGCTCGGCGGCGAACTTGTCGAGCGCGCGCCGCGCGCTGTCGCGGGCGTTCACCCCCTTGCCGGTGAGCTCGAGCTGCATGGTGCGCCGGCTCGTCGCGGACGGGCGGCGGGACAGGAATCCCTGGTTGACCATCTTGTCGACGCTTTCGGACATGGTCGAGGGGTTGCGGTGCGCGAGCTTGCACAGCGCGGTGAGCGAGGTGTGGCCGGCGCCGACCCTCGACAGGATCCGGTACTGCCGGATGGTGAGCGGCCGCTCGAGGGCGGCCAGCAGTTCCGTCTGGAGCCGGGTGAGTCGTCCGCCCAGTGCGAGCAGGACCTCGCCGAGGGTGGCATCCGGACCCAGTTCGTCGAACGTCTCGGTGTCGCGAGTAGTCATTTTGGTCCCCGTACGTTCCGGTACCCGAAATAACGTCGGAGCCGACTGTACGTCCGCCGGGTGCCCGCTGGGAAGGGGTGATTTCGTGCCCGACGGAGTCTTTCAGCCAGTGAAAAGCCGGATGGCCGCCGTTGCGGTGCGGGTGAGAGCTTCGGATGCCGACCCCGACCGAAGGAGCTCTGAGGTGCGATGGCAGCGTTCGCCCGAAACCAGTGGTACGTCGCCGCTTATGGTCGCGAGGTCGGCCGCGAGCTGTTCGCGCGTACCGTGCTCGGTGAGCCGATTGTCTTCTACCGCACGGAATCCGGCGACGTCGTCGGATTCGCCGATCGCTGTGTGCACCGGCGCTACCCGCTGTCGGAGAGCCGCCTCGACGGTGACCGGATCGTCTGCGGCTACCACGGTTTCACCTACGACCGCGCGGGTTCGTGCGTGTTCGTGCCGGGGCAGGCCAGGATTCCGCGTACCGCGCGGGTCCGGTCCTATCCGGTGGTGGAGCAGGACTCGTTCGTGTGGGTCTGGATCGGCGAGCGGGAACTGGCCGACCCGGCGGCGGTTCCGCGCGCGCCGTGGCTGGCGGATCCGGCCTACACCACGGTGAGCGGGATGGAGCCGCTTGCCGCGCGCTACGAACTGCTCGTGGACAACCTGCTCGACCTGTCGCACGAGACGTACCTGCACGGCGGCTACATCGGCACGCCGGAGGTCGCGAACACGCCGATCACCACGGAAGTGGACGAGGACCGGGGCATCATCTACGTGAGCAGGCACATGGCCGATGCGGCGTGTCCGCCGTTCTACGCGAAGTCCACCGGCATCGAGGGCCGGATCACGCGCTGGCAGGACATCGAATACCGGCCGCCGTGTCTTTACCTGCTGCACAGCCGGATCGCGCCGGTCGGTGTGCTGCCGGAGGAAGACGGCGCGGACCCCGGCGGTTTCCACGTCGAGGTGGTCTACGCGATCACCCCGGAGACCGAGCACAGTACGCACGACTTCTGGGCGGTGGCAAGGGACTTCGCGCTCGAGGACCAGAGCGTGTCCGACTTCCTCGCGGAGAACAACCGCACCGTCGTGCTGCAGGACGTGCGCGCGCTCGACATCCTCGAGCGTGTGATCGCCACGGAACCCGAGGGGTACCAGGAGCTTTCGGTCAACATCGACACCGGCGGGCTGGCCGCACGGCGCATCCTGGCGAAACTGGCCGGCGAGCGGGTGCAGGTCGTGCCGTCGTGAGCGAACGCGTGGCGATGTTGTCCGGCGACAAGGTGGTCCGCATCCACTGGAAGCTCGGTACCGACGTGCTCGTCGGCGTATGCCACTGCGGCGCCGAACACGAGTCCGAGGACCCGGTCGAGCTGTGGGAGTGGCTGCTCGCCCACCCCAACGGGCACGGCGCGCCGGTCTTCCCGCGCGAACCGGTGTTGTCGGCGGCGCGGGCGTAGGGGGAGAAGATGAGCGTGGCGACCGACCTGGAGCTCGACCTCGTGCTGGCCGCGCGGGCACAGCTCGCCGACGACGTCGTCGGGCTGAGCCTGCGGGATCCGTCGGGCGCGATGTTGCCTGCGTGGCAACCGGGTGCGCACGTGGACCTTGTGCTCGGGCCGGATCTCGTGCGGCAGTACTCGTTGTGCGGCGATCCGGCGGACCGGTCGGTGTGGCAGGTGGCCGTGCTGCGAGAGCCGGCGGGCCGCGGGGGATCGGCCTACGTCCACGAAAAGCTGGCGCCCGGCGCAACCCTTCGCATCCGCGGTCCGCGCAACCACTTCGCGCTCGTGCCGTCGCCGCGCTACCTGTTCGTGGCGGGTGGGATCGGCATCACGCCGCTCGTGCCGATGGTCGCCGCGGCCGAGGCCTCGGGCGCCGAATGGCGGCTGCTGTACGGCGGCCGGACTCGCGCGTCGATGGCGTTTGCCGCCGAACTGCGGGACCGCTACGGCGACCGGGTCGAGCTCGTGCCCCAGGACGAGCGCGGCTTGCTCGACCTGGACGCGGCGCTGGCCGCCGCGCCGGGGGCGGCCGTGTACTGCTGCGGCCCTGAACCGCTGCTGGCGGCGATGACGCAGCGGTGTGCGCCGGATTCGCTGCGCGTCGAGCGGTTCACCGCGAAGCCCGGTACTGGGCCGAATGCCGCGTTCGAGGTGGAGCTGGCGCAGTCGGGCCGCACGCTCGCGGTGCCGGCGGACCGGTCGATCCTCGCCGTGGTGGAGGAGTCCGGGGTCCCGGTGCTGTCGTCGTGCCGGGAAGGCACGTGCGGCACCTGCGAGACCGGTGTGCTGGCCGGCAAGCCCGACCACCGCGACTCCGTGCTGACCCCGGACGAAGGGGAGGCCGGCGACGTGATGATGATCTGCGTATCGCGTTCGGCCGGTCCGCGGTTGGTTCTGGATCTGTGACGTGCCGGGTAGCGTGACGGGATGACGCGGCGGGCCGAGCGCGACGCCGGCACCTCGGTGACGAGCAAGGTGCTGGCGCTGCTGGAGGCGTTCACCCCGGACGCCACGGACCTCAGCCTGAGCGAGCTGGCCCGGCGCTCGGGTGTTTCGCTCGCGACCGCGCACCGCCGCGCGGCCGAGCTCGTCGAGTGGGGCGCGCTGGAACGCGATGCCGCCGGCCGCTACCGCGTCGGCCTGCGGCTGTGGGAGGTCGCGGCGCTCGCTCCGCGTGGGCTCGGCCTGCGTGACGCCGCGATGCCGTTCCTCGAAGACCTGTACGAGGTGACGCACGAGAATGTGCAGCTCGCCGTGCGTGAAGGGCTCGAGGTGGTGTTCGTCGAGCGTATCGCCGGCCGCGACGCGGTGCCGGTCTGGACCCGCGTCGGCGGGCGGTTCGCCTTGCACGCCACCGGAGTCGGGCTCGTGCTGCTCGCCAACGCCCCCGCGGCCGTGCAGGAGGAGGTGTTGGGTTCCCCGTTGCAGAGCTACACCGAGAAGACCGTGTCCGACCCCGTGCGGTTGCGCCGGGTGCTCGCGGAGGTCCGGAAGCTCGGATACGCCGTGAGCGACGGTCAGGTGACCATCGACGCGCTGTCCGTCGGTGCCCCGGTCCACGCCGCCGACGGTTCGGTCGCGGCCGCGGTGTCCCTCGTCGTCCGCGCCGACGGGGCGCAACCAGGATCCCTGGCACCGCTGGTGATGGCAGCGGCGCGAGGTATCCACCGCTCGCTGTCGGGCGGAGCCACCCGAGTCTTCCCGAGCGGCCGCATCCGGCGGTAACGGCTGCGGCACACTCGAACCTGATTCAACGAAGGTGCGAGAACTCGTCGACTTGCGCGACGGCACTCATGTCGAAGGGAACGCCGCCACGACTACGCGAGACCGCCACGAAGCCGTGCCCGGGATCCTGACCTGATCTGGCCGGGAACGGTACGGGCCGGCGACGACGGTCTGCAACAGGTTCTGGCGCTGGTCGCGTACCGCGCACCTTGTTCATCCAGGTCACAACGGGAATCGAGTTCCGCCGTCCGGGTTCGGCTCGTCCGCCGACCCGGCCGAACAGGGCGCTGGCGGACACGGGCTACTCCAGCCGGACCATCCGTTCCCACCCGCGCCGACGACATACCCCGGCTACGATTCCCCAACGCCGCAACCAGCAAACCAACCGGCCGCGCCACGGACGAGCCGGCGAAGGTCCACCGACCTTCGACGGAGCCGAGCATGGCTGGCGGTGCGGGCGGGGGAGAGCGGTTCCGCCGCGCGGGGGCTTGCGCGGTCAGCCTGGTTGCTCGGGCCAGTCCCATTCGAGCCCGTATACCCCGGCGCGCAGTCCGAGCATGACGGCGTGCGTGTTGGCTGATTCGCTGATGCGCACCGGGCGTTCGGTCGGGCTCGGATCGCTGAACGGGCGGCGGATCTCCCGGCAGCGGACCGGGACGGTGCCGGGATCGAACCGGGCCTCGATCAGCAGTTCCTGGATCGGCAGCCGGAAACTGGCGGTCCAGCCGTTGTCGGACGGCTGTCCCGGTTCGGGGTACAGCTCGACCTCGTATTCGAAGACCACGGTTTCGCCGCGGCGCAGCTCACTGTCGAAGAGCAGTTCGGTGACCATCAGATGTTTCTCTTCGCTCACCGACTGGCGGCCCAGCCGGCAGTTGTGCGTCGAGGTGAGCGTGGGCCGCCGACGGGCGCCGGGGGCGATTTCCAGCAGGTTGAGGTCGTGGCTGATGCCGTCCCGTTCGGCCCGCAGGACGTGCCGGTAGCTGATCCGGTGCACAGCCCGCCCGGAATCGAGGTGACAGCGCAGGTGCAGGCTGATCCGGCGCAGTCCGTTCTGCGGTGCGATGTCGGCGTCGGTCATCAGCGCCGACAGAGCGCTGGAATCCAGCCACTGCTCGTCGGGTACCGCGGACTCCTCGGCGGCGACCTGCCTGCCCCTCGGCCGGGGCGGGCCCAGCCTGCCGGACAGCCTGCCCATCGGCAGTTCGAGGACGCTCTCGAGCTGGCGCACCGCTTCGAGCGACCGGCGTTGTTCGGGCTGGCGGCTGCCGGACTGCCAGTTGCTCAGCGTGGCCAGGCTGACCCGGCTGCCACGCTGGGTCAGCCTGGCCCGGATGCGTTCCAGGGTGAGGCCGCTGGCATCGATCGCGCCGCGCAGCGTTTCGGCGAAGGAGGTCTCGGCGGGTGCCGTGGCCGGGTCGAGGGAGTCGAAGCTGTTCCGCTGATCGGGATTGTGCAGCGCATTCGAATAATCGTGCAGCGTCAATGCGCGTCACCTCCGGTGCGACTCCCTGTGCCTTGTGGCGCCTTCCCCTGTTCGAAACTCTATCGGGTGAAGGGGTCCAGACAAAGGTAACGACCAGTGATCGGGGGGAACGTCTTATTTGTTCCGCCCGACCACTGGTCGTTATTATGCCCGATTAAGGTGAATTACCTGGAATTGTCGATTCCTACTTGGTGAAGGCGGCGGTGCCCTTCGGGGTGCCCAGCCCGGTCGGGCCGTCCCAGCCGGTGCCCGCGTTGCACCACTGCTTGGTGTCGCAGCTGCCGTTGCTGCCCGAGGTGACGTCGGTCAGCTGGTCGGTGTGCGACCACGGGTACTGGGCGGGCCAGTCCTGCGCACCCGGGGTGCCGGCGTCGGCGTAGATGCTCGCGATGATCGGCGACGAAGCACTGGTACCGCCGACGACCTGCCAACCGCTCTGCTGGAAGGTGTCGTACACCGCGACACCGGTGGCCGGGTCGGCGACCGCGGAGACGTCCGCGATGGCCTTTTTGTCGCAGCCGGTCGCGTCGGTCTGGAAGTCGGGCTTCGCTGCGTAGCTGGAGCAGCCCGAGCCCGCGCCGTCCCACGCCGTCTCGGTGTAGGAGTCGCCGCTGCTCTTCAGGGTCGTGCCGCCGACGCCGACGGCGTAGGGGGAGGACGCCGGCCAGCTCGCGCCGTAGCCGCTGTCACCGCTGGACGCGGTGATCGCGACGCCGGGGTGCTTGAAATGTGCGTCGCCCGCGCTACCGTCGGACTCGTCGCCGCCCCAGCTGTTGGAGACGAACTTCGCACCGAGCTTCACTGCGGTGTCCACGGCCTTGCCGAGGTCGTCGGTGCTGGCCTGGTCGGCCTCGACCACGAGGATCTTGGCCTTCGGCGCGGTTGCCGCGATCATGTCGACGTCGAGCGCAGTCTCGACGGCCCAGTCCGGGTCCTCGGTCGGCAGCGGGCTCTCCTGGCCGTTTTCGTTCACGATCTGGACGTCGCCCGCAGGCAGTCCGAACTGCTTGCGGTAGGCGGCCAGATCCTCTTTGAGCGAGGGGTAATCGCCGGACTCGGTGACGGCGATCGTCTGGCCCTCACCGCCGTCGGCCTTCAGCTGGTAGGCGGCCTGCAGGTCTGCGGGGCCGTAGCCTTCGGGGGCGGCGTTCGGGGCGAGCCGGGCCTGCTGGACGTCGGTGCGCACCTGTGCGAAGCAGGACATGTGGCCCGCTGCGCGCACCTGCGCACAGGCGTTTTTCACCGTCGGACCACCGGTGGCCGCGGGGGCCGCGGAGAACTGCTGCGCGGTGGCAGTTCCACCGGTTGTGAGGGCGAGCGCGACGGCGAAGACGCCGCCTGCGATCAATTTCCTGCGCATTGATTTTGCTCCCGACTCAGTGGTGAATAATTCACCATCAATAATTGATGCGGGGCGCCGGGCGAACAACGGGCCGATAGTAGGTGCCTTTCAACGGACAGTCGTAAAGCCGTAAAAACTGCATTCCGTGATGTCCCGGCCGGTCCGGCAGCCAAGCTGTCCGGGTTGCCCTGCCACCCGCCATCGTCGGCTGGTGGCGCCGACGATGGCGGGTGCGCCGTTGAAGGAGCTCCCGTCCAGGGTGCAGCAGCCCGCCGCGGCGCCGGACGTTGCCGATCGCCGCACTGATCAAGCCGGCCACACTGGCATGACGTTGGGTTCGGGCCGGGTTCCTCGGCCACAACGCGCCCCGTTTGCGCCGGTCGCGTACTTCGTGATCACGCGCAGTCCGCATCCGGTGGTGGGCGAAGCGTTCCGCGCCGACGATACGCTGGGGCGATCAGCTGAAGACCGCTTGTCACGTCAATGAGGCCTATTCGCGAAGGATAAACTCTCACCGTTCGTCGTGTTGCCGTAAACGACGCCCCGCTTATTGAGACAATGGGGTTACTACACTAAACAGCTCAAAAAGAGGACTGCCGCACATCGATTATGCCACTGGGATGTCCACTGTGGACACTGTCAGCGGCTGATGGGGGACGCCTCGTGAGCACCGGATCTATTACCGGCGTGCTGGCCGGATGGTGGTGCCGCCCTCACCCGCGCCCGACGCGTACCCGAACAACGTGTACCTGCCCGAGGCGGCTGCCCTGGAACCGGTGAACGGCTGGCTGGGTCTGGTGCACCCGGGCCGATCGAATCATCACCGCCTACCGCACCGACGTCGATCCGCGCGACACTCGACCCGAACGACCGACACTACGACTCGTTGTTCGGCAGGCGGCCTGATCTGGTCAACCACGGACAGGTCCGCTCCGGCCGGATCACGACGTCGTACTCGTGGCTGTCGATTCGGTCGGGAATCAGCACGAACGCCGACTTCGAGCGGTGCGCGGCCGGCGTGCACATGCCCACGCTATTCCTGGAATTCAGCGGCGACGAGGTGACTGTTCCGTGTGCGAATAGCGCCGTTACGCCGCTCGCGCAACCGACCTCCAATCCGTCCGGGGCGGACGCCATTGTCGAGGGTGTAACCAGGTACCTCAGCTGCATGCTCACCGCCTGCGTGGTGGCTGCGCTCAGGCCTTGCTGGGGATCCCGATCTTGGCGGAGTCGCGGACGGGGTCGACCGTCAGCAGGGCGATGATCCCGCCGACGAGGACGACCATGCCGAAGATCTGGAA
Organism: Amycolatopsis ultiminotia; assembly: GCF_039536925.1. Taxonomy (NCBI): domain Bacteria; kingdom Bacillati; phylum Actinomycetota; class Actinomycetes; order Pseudonocardiales; family Pseudonocardiaceae; genus Amycolatopsis; species Amycolatopsis ultiminotia. The sequence goes on from NZ_BAAAZN010000001.1 coordinate 930,418, forward strand.
GGCCGTCACGTAGCCTTCGGCGGGGCTGGCGGCGGCGTCGACGATCGCGCCGGTGATGTAGGGCGCAACGAGACCACCGACCGCCATGAGGGCGAGGAAGACGCCGAGCGCGCCTGCGATGCGCTCAGGCGGGCAGATCTGCTGGATTGCCGCGTTGAACAGCGGCAGCACGGCCATGCCGAACCCGTAGCCGATGGACACGACGAGCACGGACTGCCAGGCACCGGAGATCAGCGGCAGCAGCGCCAGAGCGAGTCCGCTGATCAGCATGGAAATGGCGGGGACGATGCCACGGGCCCAGCGTCCACCGAGGTGGCGCAGCACCCGGTCGCTGAACATGCCGAGCAGGAACAGAGCGACGACACCGGCGATACTCGGGAACCCGAACATGCTCCCCGCCTCGAGCCGGCTGTAGCCGAGGCCGAGCTCGAAGTAGGACGGCAGCCAGGTCAGCACGATCGTCACCAAGGAGTACACCGCACAGACCGCTACGGCGCCGCCGAGGAAGGTGGGGGTGAGGATGATCCGCCGCCACGGGACCTGCGGCCCCTCGGTGGCGCCGGTTTTGCTGGTGTTGGCCCGGATGAAGGGGCCGTCGCGCCAGGTCAGCAGCCAGACAATGCACCAGGCGACGCCGACGGCGGTCATCACGAGGAAGGCTGCGCGCCATCCCCAGTGGAAGATGACCAGCGCCAGCAGGGGAGTGAGCGCGATCTTGCCGAACGAGCCGCCGGCGGTGATCCAGGCGCCGGGGATACTGCGCTTCTCCGGCGGGTGCCAGGAGTAGGCCGCGGTGTGCAGCAGGGCACTGGAGGGGCCTTCGGCCAGCCCGAGCAGGATCCGGGAGACGAGCAGGACCGCGAACCCGCCTGCGATCGCGATCGGCAGCATGCACGCTGCCCACGTCAGGCCGAGCAGCGCGATGGACCACCGTAGCCCGGCCCACCGATTGAGCAGCCCGGCGCCGAAGCCACCGATGGTGAAGGTCAGGTAGAACAGACCGCTGACCAGACCGATGGTCGAGGCGGAGAGCCCGAACTCCTGGGCGAGCGGTTGGGCGACGAGCCCGATCGTCGCCTTGTCGGCATAGTTGATCATGTACAGCAGGACGAGCATGCCGGTCAGGCTCCAGGCCTGGACGGGCTTGCGGCCCACCGTCTCCGGGACCGCCGGTTGCAGCTTCTCCGCGGCGACTTCGCTCATGACGTGGTCACAGCCCCTCTTCATCGAGTTGGTGAACTGGGAGGTAGAGCGCCGAGCCGCCAAAGCACGCGAGACGTGGCGGTTCACCAGGCAGTCGGTGAGGTGTCCCGGTGTGGAGTGCTCGGGTCGGGGGAGTCAGTGACCGGCGACGAGCGCGGCGCTCACCCGTGCGGGCCGGCCGATGACCGTGCCCAGAAGCCCCGCTGCGTCATCGATCGCGTCTGCCCGCCAGGCCACCTGGCCGTCCGGCCGGACGAGGACGAGCGCAGACCCGTACAGCGTCGCGATCGCCGCATCGTCGATGTCGACCAACCGGAACGGGACGCCAGCCGTGGCAGCGGCGCTCACGAGGGCGTCCGCGTCGGCGGTTGGGTCGAAGCGCAGGAGCACGAACGCCCGCCCGAATAGGTCGAGAGTGGACTTCGTCTGATTGCTGTCGAGCCAGGCGTGCGGGGCCCGGGAGCCCGGTCGCGCCGTCTGTTCGTAGGAGGAGACGGCCGGCACGGGCGCGGGCGTCCCGTCGGGCACCACGACCGGCGAATCCTCGTAGAGGTAGCCGAGGTGGATGCCGATGGTGTACCACTCCCGGGCCATCTCGGCGGAGTACTCGTCTCCGAACCGGCGGCGCGCTTCGACGGCCGCGGGGCTGGAGTCCGTCACGTCGAACAGCGCGGGGTCCGGATTCGCCAACCGCGGTGCGAGCATGCGCCGCAGGTTCTTGCTGGCCTCGCCTACGTTGCGCTCGGCGACCGGCCGCTGCTCGATCTGGTAGCTGTCCAGAAGTGTTTCCCCTCCCCAGCCCTCGACAGCCGCTGCCAGCTTCCAGGAGAGGTTGACCGCGTCGAGAACGCCGGTGTTCATACCGAACCCGCCCGTCGGCGAGGTCAGGTGGGCGGCGTCTCCGACGAGGAAGGCCCGGCCCTTGCGATAGGACTGGGCGACGAGCTGGCGACGCTCCCAAGGCAGCATGGAAAGGATCTCGAAGTCGAACTCCCGGCCGACCGCACGCACGATCGCCGACCGCATCTCCTCTTCGGTCGCCTCCCGCTCCTGGTCGTCGCCGATCAGCGAGAAACGCCACTGGTCGCGGCCGTTGATCGCGACCAGGGTTGCCCAGGTGCCCTCCGGCCCGATGAAGATGTACCGGTAGGCCGGGCGGGTGGTGTGCAGCTGCTCGAAACCTTCGCACCGGAAGATCGCGTTCGTGCTGTGGGTCAGGGTCCCCTCGCCGAGCATCGGGATGCCCAGCGCCTCACGGACGGCACTGGCGCCGCCGTCCGAGCCGACCAGGTAATCGGCCTCGACCTCGTAGTGGTACCCGGTCTCGCATGACTTCAGGACCGCGGTCACGTGGTGGCCGAGGTCGGTGAAGGTGACCAGTTCGGTCCGGTAGCGGACATCCACGTTGCCGGTGTGTGCGGCGAAGCGCTTGAGAACGGGGTCGAAGAAGTTCTGGGGGCAACGTTCCCGGTGCTGCGGGCTCTGCGGCGGGCACTGCTCGTCCTGCGGCGCGGGCAGCTCTTCGCGGCCGAACTCGAGGCCGTTGAGATCGGTCACCCACGCGCAGTCCTGGGTGTAGGCGCGGTTGTAGCCCGCCGCCTCGACATCGTCGGCGATCCCCCAGCGCCGGCAGAACTCCATGGTCCGAATGCCGACCATGTCCATCTTCGGCTGGAATACCGAGCCGGACCGGCGCTCCACCAGCATGGACTCGACCCCGCGCCAGCCGAGATCGCTGGCCAGCGCCAGTCCGACCGGCCCGGCGCCCACGATCAGTACGGGCACACGCTCGACCATTCCGAAACCGTCCTTCCGCATCGAAAACAGCTCTCTCGGCTGCACTGGGGCAGGGATGGCCTGTACGTCCGCCGGAGTCCGGAGTCCGGAGTCCGGAGTCCGGGGGCCGTCGTCCGGTTGACAACGCCACCGTCGACCGCGACGCTAAAGGTAGAACCTTTCAACGTCAAGAGCGGAGCTCAGGCTCCGACCCACGTCGTCCAGACGAGGAGGCCTGCCATGACCAGCACGTCCGTGCATCGCAGCGACGAGCGAGATCTCGCCCGCGAGCAACTGCTTGGGCAGTTGCACAAGGACTCCATCACCATCCACCGGCCCGGAGATCGGCCGCTGTTCACCCGGGAGCCGGAGACGGCGATGGAGCCCGTCCACTGGCGCTGGGCCGATCTGCAGGGATATCTGGAGGAGCTCGGCCGGGTCGTGGATCTGGAGGCGGGCGGCGCCCGCCGGACGCTGCGGCTGTCCAACCCCGGACTGGAGTACGGCACCACACCCACGTTCTGGGCGTCGATCCAGTACATCAACCCGGGTGAGGTCGCGACCGCGCACCGTCACACGGCGTCGGCCTTCCGCTTCGTGATGCGCGGAACCGGGTGCAGTACCACGGTCGATGGCGAGAACTACCACATGGCAGAGGGCGATCTGGTCCTCACGCCGTCCTGGGCCTGGCACGACCACGTCCACGAGGGCACGGAGCCGATGATCTGGCTGGACGTGCTGGACATCTCGCTGATGCGGTCGCTGCAGAACGTGTTCTTCGATCCGTACCCGGAGGACGTGCAGCCAGTCTCCGGGCAGTCGCAGCGCACGTTCCAGGAGTTCGGATCGGGTCTGCTGCGGCCGGTCGGGCCGACGCAGTCGCGTGCGGTCAACCCGCTGCTGGTCTACGGCAACGCACAGACCACCGAGGCGCTCGAGCGGGCCAAGGGGCTGCGGCCGGACCCGTGCGACGACGTCATCCTCGAGTACCAGGACCCCACGACCGGGCGCCCGGCGACGCCGGCGCTGTCGTTGAAGTCGCAGATCCTGCGTCCCGGCTTCGGTGGACTGCCGCACCGCCACAGTGGCAGCAAGGTGTACTGGGTCGTCGAGGGAGCGGGTGTCACCGAGGTCGACGGTTCCCGCTTCGACTGGGGCGCAGGCGACTTCCTCGCGGTCCCGCCGTGGTCCACCGTGCGCCACAGCAACCCCCACGACGCCGAGGCACGGCTGTTCCGCGTGGACGACAGCGCGATCCTGCGTGCCCTCAACGCCTATCACGAGCAGATCCTCGACACCTCCGAGCAGAACAACGGCCGATGAAGATCGCAGTCTTCGACGACCTGCGGGTCGGTGTCGTGCAGGGCACGACGATCCACGACGTCACCTCCGTGGTGCCGGACAGCTGCTGGCCCGAACAGCGGGTCAACTGGCTCATCCGCAACTGGGCCGAGGCGGGGCCGCGTCTCGCGGAGCTCGACGGCTACCCGGCCGTGCAAGTCGAGCGGGTCACCCTGGGTGCGGTCAACCCGGCTCCGCCTCAGCTGTTCGCCATCCCGGCGAACTTCCAGGCCCACATCGGCGAGCTCGGATCCCGTGCGATCACGGCGAAGGGCAAGTCCGCCAAGCAGGCCGGCTTCTTCCTCAAGGCGGCAGGCTCGGTCAGCGGTGCCAGCGAGCCGATCGCCCTTCCGGCCGGCTCGGCCCGCCGCTTCGACCACGAGTGCGAACTCGGTGTCGTGATCGGACGGGGCGGCCGCAACATCTCCCGCGCGCACGCTTTCGACCACGTCTTCGGCTACACCTGCCTGATTGACATCACGATGCGCATCGAAAAGGGCGAGTTCGAGGAGGACCGCTCACTGCGCAAGTCGTTCCGCTCCTTCACCCCCGTCGGCCCCTATCTCGTGACCGCCGACGAGGTGCCCGACGTCGCGGCACTGAGCTCGCGGCTGCTCGTCAACGGCGAGCAACGCCAGCAGGCCGACCTCAAGAACATGATCGTCGGAGTCGACGAGGCGATCGAGCTCGTCAGCTCAGTGGTCGACATACAGCCCGGTGACCTCATCGCGAGTGGCACACCGCGGGGTGTGGGCCCGATCCGGCCTGGTGACGAGGTGACGATCGAGGTCGACGGCGTCGGGCGGATGACCCTTGCCGTGAGTGAAGCGCCGCCTTCGCCGCGCCCCTTCTGACACCTCACCTCGACCAGCTCGAGGACCGATACCAGCGCTCGCGTCTTCCACGCGGGAGCGTCCGACCGTTCGGCACGACCGACGGTCGGACGTTCTCAGTGTTAGAATGGTCCAGCCAATTGCGCGTTTTCGGGGGTCGCATCGATGCAGCAGTCCCAGCCGGGAGCGGCCGAGTCCATCGGCGACGGCAGGCACGCCTTCACCCCGGTCGCACGTGCGAAGCGCGGCTACGAGTACATCGCAGAACAGGTTCGCGACGCCATCGCCACCCGACGGTACAAGCCAGGCGACCGGCTCCCCACCGAACGGGAGATGGCCGAAATCTTCGAGGTAAGCCGCAACGGCGTCCGCGAGGCTATCCGTAGCCTCGAATCCTCCGGGCTTGTCGAGATCCGGATCGGGGTGCACGGCGGGGTCTTCGTGGCCGCCGGGGACCCCCAGACTGTGAGTAGATCCGTGCGCGATCTCGCGTCCCTCGGTGCGCTCCCTCCGGAGAACGTGCTCGAGGCGAGGATCCTGCTCACCTCGGATGTGCTGCGGCTGGCCTGCGAGCGCGCGACCGAGGAGGATCTGAAGCGGATTGAGGACGACATCCTCGTCACCGAACGCGAAGTGCTCCAGCCCGGTGCGCAGCGCACCTTCCAGATCACCCGGTTCTACCGGCTGCTGGCCGAGGCAACCCACAACAAGGTCCTCGTCATCCTCACCGATTCCCTTGCCCAGGCCGTGCACGTGCGGCTGTTGCGCGGTGGGCCGCCGGTCAACCGGCGGGTCGGCGAGCTCCGCCGGCGCATCGTCGGCTACATCCGGGCGGGCGACTCGGAGTCGGCGATCGGGGAGATCACGCGGCACCTGATCGCGTTGGAGGAGTCGATGGCGACGGCCGAGCGGGTAATCGGGGCGTGAGCGGCCCGGCGGGGCAGCCGGATTCGGCGGCCGCTTCCGCCGCGCCGCGCCGGCGGGTGCGTCCATGAAGTGGGCAGGAGTTGACCGTTCCGGTTGACGAGAAAAGGATGCGAGCCGACCGGTTACGAGTTTCTCACGCGGGGGCGCGGATGGCAGGAAAGGTCGCGATCGTTACCGGAAGCTCGCGTGGCATCGGGAGAGCCATCGCGCGGCGGCTTGGCGCCGACGGGGTCCGGGTGCTGGTCAACTACCACGGGGAACGGGCCGCGGCGGAATCGGTGGTGACCGCAATCCGGGCAGGTGGCGGAGATGCCTTGTCCGTACAGGGTGACGTTACCGATACCGGGCAGGTTCGTAGTCTCTTCGATACTGCCGAGCGGGAATTCGGTGGTATCGACATCGTGGTCAGCAATGTCGGGAAGCCGTGGTTCTCCTCGATTGCCGAGGCCACTGACGAGGATTACGAACGCAACTTCACCATGAACACCCGTACCACCTTTGCGGTATTGCGTGCGGCGGCGAATCGGCTCAATGACGGCGGTCGTATCGTCGTGGTGTCCAGTGGCGTGGTGGCCACGCATCGGCGCGGTGCCGGTCTGTACGCGGCGAGCAAGGCCGCCGGGGACGAGCTCGTCCGGGTACTCGCCGGGGAACTCGGGTCGCGGGGGATCACGGTCAACAGTGTGCTGCCGGGCGCGACGCGTACCGAGGCACTCACCGCCAGCCAGCTGGCGGAGGTTCTTGAACGACTTGCCGCAGAGGTCCCGCTCGGCCGGATCGGTGAACCTCAGGACGTGGCCGATGTCGTTGCCTTCCTGGCCGGCCACGACGGCCGTTGGATCACCGGCCAGGCACTGCACGCGGGCGGCGGCGTGTTCTGACCCGGCACGTCCCGGCGCTGCCGGACATCGCGGCGGTGCACGAGAAATGCCGTACCTGTCCACCGCGGCTTCGCTGCGGACAGGTACGGCAGAGGGGAGCGGTGCTCAAGCGGCGGCCGGAACCGGCGCAGCCGCCGGCAGCACGGGCAACGTGCGGTGCCCGTTCATGATGAACGCGCCCTGCAAGTCGAGCTGCTGCGGAGAGGCCTCCACGGCGAACCGCGGCGACTGCATGTTCAGCGGGACTCCAGGCGCGGCGTCTCCTCGACCACGTCGTCCTGGCTCGCCCGGCCGCCCGCCCCACGGCCCGCTGGTCAGATCGTCGACGGGCGGGCCGCGCACCCTGCGGCGCCGGGGCGTGGCAGATCAGCTTGCTGTCGGGCCGCAGCGGGCACCGCGTCGGCTACCGGCGTGACGGAACCGGCGGCCGCTCGCGGTGACGCATTCCGGCACTGAGTCGCGGTCGGCACCGTCGACGGCGCGAACGGCCTCTGCACCGTCGGATACCGCCTGCTCGGCGGCTCCGCTACCGGGTGACGGGCGCTTCGTCCCCGGCTTCGGCGACGAACTGTTCGGCCGCCTCCGCGTCGATCCCCAGCGAGTGCAACAACCCGGTTCCGTTCTCCTCCTCCAGTAATCCCAGGAGAACGTGGCCGGTGCCGACCCCGTCGTCGTCGAGCCGTAGCGCCGTCCGGAAGGTCAGTTCGAGTGCTTTCTTCGCGCGGGCGCCATACGGGATCATCACCGGGTCGGCGTCGCTGCGCGCCGGCACGGCTGCCACTGCCGCGTCCCTTGCCTGGCCGAGGTCGACGTTCTGGGCCCGCAGCGCGGCGACCGCGGTGCCCTCGGCGCCGAGCAGACCGAGGACGAGATGTGCGGGCACGATCTCGGCGTTGCCGGCGAGCTTGGCCTCGTTCATGCCCGCGACGACCGCGCTGTGGGCGGGCTTGGTGAGCTTGTCGAAGGCGGGCCGAGGGGAGGCCGGCTTGCCGACGAACCGTTTCTGCACGGCCTGCTTGGATACGCCCATCCTGCGGCCGATGTCGGTCCAGGACGCCCCGGAATGGCGGGCCCGGTCGACGAAGTGACCGATGAGGTGGTCGGCGACCTCGCCGATGCGGTCGGCCATCTGCATGGCTTCGGTCAGCTGGTCGAGGGCGTCGTTGTTGCTCTCGGTGATCGCCGTGATCAGGTCGTCGAGCCTGACCGGCGTAGTGGTGTGCGTCATGCCGTCAACCTTAGGTTGTCGATCGGCCGCTGTCAATCGAAGGTTGACGGTCCGGCGATGCCCGCCGACCGCGATTGAAATTGCAGGTCGTTCCCCGGCTACTTTTCGCACCAGGTGGATTCGAGGTCGAGTGCGGTGGTGAGCGGGCGGATGGCGTCGTGGACGCAGTCGCGGAGCCACCGTGCCGGGGGGTCGTTGTGGAGGCGGCGGTGCCAGCGCAGTTCGACGTCGGAGGTGGGTAGGTCGACGGGGACGTCGTGTTGGCGTAGGGGGACGCCTCGTTCGATCAGGTGTGTGGCTGTTATGCGCGGTACGAGGCAGATCACGTTGTGTTCGAGTGCCATGAGTGCACCCACGGCGTAGGTGGGTACGACGGCGACGACGTGCCGCGAACGGCCGGTTCGTTCGAGGGCGTCGTCGAGCGGGCCGCGGGTGAGGCCGCGTCGTGAGGCTGAGACGTGGGGTGTGTGGCAGAGGTCGTCGAGGGTCAGCTGTGGGATCCGGCCCAGTGGTGAGTCGGCGGCGACGGCGGCGACGAAGTGGTCGGTGAACAAGGTGGAGGTGTGTACGTCGGGTGGTGGCGGGCCGGCGACCGTGACATCGAGGTCGATCGAGCCGTCCCGCAGGGGGTCGGGTTCCTTGGAGTCTTGGCGGACGAACAGCAGACGGACGCCGGGCGCCTCGTCGGCGATCCGGCGGGTGAGGCGCGGGGCGAGAACCGGCACGAGGCCGTCGTTGAGGCGGATCGAGAAGGTGCGCCGCCAGGAGCGCGGGTCGCTGCCGGCGGGCTCGGTCCGCAGCCGGTCCGCGGTGTCCAGCAGGGTTTTGACCGTGCCGGCCGAGCGGAGAGCGAACGGTGTGGGAACCAGCCCGCGGCCCGCGCGGACCAGGATCGGGTCGTTCATCACGCGCCGCAGCCGGCTCAGCGCCCGGCTGGTTGCCGGTGCGGACAGGTGCAGCCGTACGGCGGCCTCCTTGACGCTGCCGGTGTCCAACAGCGCGTCGAACACGCGCAGCAGATTGAGATCCAGTTCCTCCGGCACGGCCGTCCCCATTCGTGCGTACGACGCAAGTACTCAGTACCAATAATGCACTGGGAATTATGCCTGGGCGGACCAATACTGGTTTTACCGGAGCCCTTCACGACAACGACAGGAGTTCAGTCATGCCCAGGATCGTGCGACCGACCGCCTACGGCACGCCCGACGTGCTCGCCGTGACCGAGGCGCCGACGCCGCACGCGGACCTCGACGGCGTGGTCGTCGAGGTCCGGGCGGCCGGGGTCAACCCGATCGACTGGAAGCTCTACAGCGGGGCTTTCCACGCCGTCGACGACGACCAGAAGGACGCCGCCGGGATCGCCGCCTCGATGCCGTCGCTCGGTCTGGAGTGCGCGGGTGTCGTCACCGAGGCCGGTTCGGAAGTGACCGGGGTGCGGATCGGCGACGAGGTCATCGTGTATCCGGTGACGGCCGCCTACGCCGACTACGTCACGGCCCCGGCCACCTCGATCCTCGTCAAGCCCGCCGGGCTGGGGTGGGCCGAGGCCGGGTCGCTGATGCTGACCGGCACCACCGCGGTCCACGCGTTGCACGCCGCCGGGGTGGCGGCCGGCGACACGGTGCTCGTCCACGGCGGGGCCGGTGGGGTCGGCCTGATGGGGGTGCAACTGGCCGCCGCGGCAGGGGCGACGGTGATCGCCACCGCAGCCGAACGCAACCACGCGTTGCTGCGTGAACTCGGCGCAACTCCCGTTGTCTACGGCCAAGGGCTCGCCGACCGGGTGCGCGCTGCCGCGCCGCAGGGCGTCAGTGCAGCGGTCGACTTCGCCGGTACCGACGAGGCGCTCGACGTCTCGCTGGAACTGGTGGCCGACCGCAGCCGCATCGCCTCGATCACCGGGTCGCCGCGCCGTGCCGAGGCCGGTATCAAGCTGCTCGGTTACGGCCCGGGGCAGGACGCGGGCGCCGAGATCCGTGGCGCCGCCCGTGGTGAACTCGTCGACCGTGCCGGGTCCGGTGCCCTTCGTGTAGTCGTCGACGCCACCTTCCCGCTCATCGAAGCCGCGAAGGCGCACGAGGTCGGTATCGCCGGGCACGGTCCCGGCAAGCTCGTGCTCATCCCTTGATCAGCAGATCGGTTGGCAGGAAAGGACAGCGAGACGATGACCGGGCAGGAACCGGACGACGGATCGGCACCGGGTGTCGATGTCGCCGATGTGGCGGTGGTGGGTGCGGGGCCGGTGGGCCTGACGCTGGCGGCGTTGCTGGGGCAGGCCGGTCGGTCCGTGGTGGTGCTGGAGCGCTATCCCGGGCTCTACGGCCTGCCGCGTGCCGCCAGTTTCGACGGCGAGATCCTCCGGCTGCTCGCCGAACTCGGTGCGCTGGAAGAGCTGTGGCCCACTCTGCACGTGCACACCTCCTACGACTGGAGCAACGCCGCCGGCGAGATTCTGCTCAGCATGCAGAGCCGGCTCGTCGGCGACAGCGGCTGGCCCGACATGGTCACGTTCCACCAGCCCGACTTCGAACGAGCACTGCACGCGCGGTGTGCGTCGCTGCCGACGGTCGAGGTCCGGCACGGTGCCACCGTGACCGGCCTCGGCCAGACCGAGGAAGAGGTCCGGGTCGGCACGGCCGCGGGCGGGACGGTGCGTGCGCACTACGTCGTGGGCTGCGACGGCGGCAACAGCTTTGTCCGGGCGGAGCTCGGCATCGAGCAGGACGATCTCGGCTTCGCCGAGCCGTGGCTGGTGTGCGACTTCAAGCTCCGGCGTCCCGCCGCGGAACTGGGCCTGCCCTCGGCCCTGCAGATCGGCGATCCCGAGGAGCCCACGACGATCATCACCACCGGTGGGGGACACCAGCGGTTCTGCTTCATGCTCGATGACGCGGACGTGGGCCGGGAGTTCTCCGACGGGCAGACCTGGCAGCGGGTGAAGCGGTATCTGACCCCGGACGATGCCGCCATCGTGCGCGTCGCGACCTACACGTTCCGGTCCCTGATCGCGCAACGCTGGCGCGACGGACGGATCCTGCTCGCCGGCGATGCCGCCCACCAGATGCCGCCGTTCCTCGGGCAGGGCATGTGTTCGGGGATCCGCGACGCCGCGAACCTCGCGTTCAAGCTGGATCTTGCACTGGCCGGCGTGCGGGAACCCGGAGTGCTCGACACCTACCAGAGTGAGCGCGAACCGCATGTCCGCGGGCTCACCGCAACCAGCATGGAGCTCGGGCGTCAGCACACCCTGACCGACCACGAACTCGCCCGCCAACGCGACGAAACGATGCGCGCCCGTCGCGACTCCCGCGAAGAGCCCGAGCGAATCCGCCTCCCCGATCTCGGTCCGGGCCTGCACGGTCCGGGCGGCGGTATCCGCTCGGTGCAGGGCAAGGTCGATGACGGCCGGCAGACCGGGCTCCTGGACCAGGTCGTCGGCGGCGGCTTCCGGCTGCTGGTGCGCGAGGACCGCCTGGGCGGCGTCGACGTCCCGGCCCTGCGCGCCGCCGGTGTCCCGGTGATCGTGATCGGTGAGCTCGCCGGGAACGGTGTGGTGGCCGATGTGGACGGCACGCTGCACCGCTGGTTCGACCGGCTCGGTGCCGCGGCGATCGCCGAGCGCCCCGATCACTACGTCCTCGCCGCCGGACCCGATCCGAACGAGGTCGCACGTGAGCTCCTGGCGTCCTGTATGCGGGAATCATCCCTGACGTAGCCGCACGTCCCGTGACAACCATGACCGCACAACGAGAACCACTTGCGACGCCTACGTTGCCGGCCAATTCCAGTGATTCGGATCGGCTGACGGCCCTCCGCGCTCGGCTCAGCCGGCAAGTTTCGCGCGAACGTCGTGGCGCGCGAGGCGGGCGAGCAGGTAGTCGATTTCGGCGCGTGCCGTCGGCGTCAGATGCGTCGCGGGGGCACGCTGGGCCGCGCTGCCCAGGACACCACGTCGATGCAGGACGTATTTGCGTACCGCCAGACCCACCCCGGGTTGCTGTTCGTAGCGCAGGAGCGGCAAGTGCGCATCGAACAAGTCGTGGGCAGCTTCCCGCTCGTTCGCGGCGGACCTGCGGACGATGTCGACCAGCATCTCGGGGAAGCAGTATCCGGTCATGGCGCCGTCCGCACCGCGCTCGGTCTCGAAGTCGAGGAACAGCCCGCCGTTGCCGCAGAGGATCGACAACCGGGGCATTTCGCCGTCCCGGTCGAATCCGCGGAGGGTGCTGATCTTCTCCAATCCGGGCCAGTCCTCGTGCTTGACCATGACGCAGCCCGGATTGTCGGTGGCAATGCGGCGGATGACCGCAGGAGACATCTGCACGGTGAAGGTCAGCGGGTAGTCCTGGATCGCGAACGGCACCTCGTCGCCGATCGCTTCGGCCGCGCCGGCGTAGTACGTGACGATCTGATCATCGGTGCGCAACGTGGGTGGCGGGGCGATCATGACGCCGGCTGCTCCGGCATCCATCGCGGCACCGGTGAGCGAACGCATCGCGGCGAACCCGGGCGACGACACTCCGACGACGATCGGGAAGGGTGCCCGTGCGGTGACTCGGGTGACGATGTCCCGAGCCTCGGCGGCGTCCAGCTTGGGTGCTTCGCCGAGCTGGCCGAGGATGGTGAGACCGTCGACGCCCGCCGCGGCGTAGAAGTCGACGAGCCGGTCGAGGGAAGCGTGGTCGACGGATCCCCGGTCGGTGAAGGGCGTGGGAGCGATGGAGTACACGCCCTTGGCATGTCGGGACAGCGCGGGCATTTGTACCTACCTCGAGATTCGGTATGTGCGGTGAGAGTGGGCGATCCGCCGTCCAACGGAAGTCGCACAGTGCGAACTGCCGGGACCCCTGCCGGTCGGCTCCGCCGCAGACAGTTCCGGCGGGATGGTCGTGGTTGTCCCCGTCAACTGCCCGTGGGACCGGGCTCGTCGTGCGCGGGTACCGAATCGGCGAGCAGGAACGGCAGGAGGACGGCCAGGAACTCTGCGGGCGTCTCCTCTGCGGGGTAATGACCGCAGTCCGCGAGCACGCGGCTGTCCACGTGCGTGGCCAGGGACGACATCGTCCGCCCGACCTGACCGCCGGTACCGGCGGCTCCGCCGATGGCCAGCACCGGTACCGACAGTGGTGTCCGTGCGCGCTCCCGGTTCTGGCGGATGGTCTCGTCGAGGGCGCGGTAAGGCGCAAAGCTGGCCCGCAACGCCTCCGGGCCAGCGGCCAAGGTCTCGACATAGTGGTCGATCGCGTCGCGGCCGACGGTCGTGCCGGGAGCGGTCTTGGTCGCGAACTGGTGGCCGAAGTACAACTCCTCACGTCCGCGGACCAACGCCTCGTTCAGGCTCTCCAAACGGTTGAATCCGAAGTGGAACAACCGATTGTTGACCGTTTCGCTGCTGAAGAACGGCGGTTCCGACACACCGGGGATGTTGGCCTCGGCCACCGCGAGGCGGCTGACCCGGCCGGGGTGATCGGCGGCGAGTGCGTAGCCGATCCACATCCCGACATCGTGTCCGGCGACCACATAGCGCCGGTGTCCCAGCTTGGCCAGAACGGCGACGAGATCCGCCGCAAGCGATCCGGTGTCGTAACCGCCGGGCGGCTTCTCGGAGCGGCCGAAACCACGTGGTTCGGCCGCGACCACGGTGAAATGGCGCGCCAGCTCCGGCATGACGTGACGCCATGCGTACCAGGTCTGTGGCCAGCCGTTCAGCAGCAGCAGAGCCGGGCCGCGGCCACCGGTCACGACGTGCAGGGCCACCCGTTCCGTGTGGACGATGCGAGCTTCGAAGGTCTGCCTGAACTCCTCGTCCAGGCGGGGGAGTGTTGCGAAGTCGACCGCACTCGGCGCGGGGCTCGTTCCGGTGGGACTCCGCCGGGGGACATCCGCCGAGCTGCGCACGTTCACCGGCTCCCTCGATTCGCCGAACGGCCCGTGGTGCCATCGTCTGCGACCCGCCGGGCGGGATCGCAGATCCTTGCTCGTCGCATGCTCATCCTCTCGAATACTTCGGGTGGCCGGGTGTGCCGGCCTCGGACATCAGGACCGCGGGTCAGCGATTGACGCGATCGCGTGGCAGAACCAGCGTGAGAGCTGCACCAAGCAACAGCGTGCCCGCGATGCCGATGAGCCCGACCGCGGGACTGCCCGTCGCACTCGAGGTCGCGCCCACGAAATAGGGAGCAAGGAACCCGCCCAGATTGCCGATGGAGTTCACCACCGCGATTCCCGCTGCGGCGCCCACTCCGGTCATGAACGCCGGTACGACCGTCCACACCTGCGATGTCGTCGTGTAACAGCCGATCGCCGCCAGGGAAATGGCCACGATCCCGAGCACCGGCCGGCCGGTGAGCAGTGCGCTGAGGGTCAAGCCGACTGCTGCCACCGTGAAAGGCACCACGAGATGCCAGCGTCGTTCGGTGAGACGGTCGGAGTTGCGGCCGGTCAGAACGATCGAAACGATGGCCAGGCCGAACGGGATGGCGCTGAACAGGCCGATGGCGATCGGGCCGGTGATGCCGACGCCGGTCACGAGCGTGGGCAGCCAGAAGCTGAGACCGTAGATACCGAGAGCCTGGCAGAGCACCAGGAGCGACAGCAACGCCACCCACTTGTTCCGGAAGGTGCCGAGGAAGCTCGTCACTGTCTTTCCGGACACGCTCCCGGCCTTGTCGGCGTCGGCACGAAGATCTGCCTCGATCACGCCGGCTTCCGCGTCGGTGAGCCATTTCGCTTCACGTGGCCGGTTGTCGAGGTAGTAGTAAGCAATCACACCGAGAACGATCGACGGTATCGCTTCGATGATGAACAACCACTGCCAGTTCGCGAGGTTGAGCAGCGTGTGGGTGCTTCCGATGACGAGCCCGGAGACCGGCCCGCCGAGAACGCCGGACAGCGGGATGGCGATCACGAAGAACGCCACTGCCTTTGCCCGGCGCTGTGCGGGGAACCAGTACGTCAGCAGCAGGAGTATGCCGGGGTAGAAGCCTGCTTCGGCTGCTCCGAGCAAGAGGCGGAGCAGGTAGAATTGCCACTCCTGGGTCACCAGTGCGGTGCAGCCCGAAACGATTCCCCACAAGATCATGATGCGGGAAATGGTCGCTCGCGCACCGATCCGGTGCATGAGCATGTTGCTCGGCACCTCGAAGAAGAAGTACGCGATGAAGAAGAGACCTGCGCCGAGCCCGTACACCGCGTCGCTGAATCCGAGGTCGAGTTCCATTGAGGATTTCGCGAAACCGATGTTGATCCGGTCCAGGTATGCTACGACGTAGCACAGCATCAGGAAGGGCATCAGGCGGCGCGTCACCCGTCGGTAGATCGCACCCTTGTGTGCTTCGAGGACACCCTCGCTTTTCATCGGATCCAAACTCTGCATTGAATCTGGCATTGTCCTGTTCCCTTTCGGCCGACGCTCAACGGTCCGAGTTCCCTGGTGCGCACTCGGTGGGGGAAGGCCCGGCGACTGCGCTCAGACGGAGGCGATCAGGCCGCCGTCGACTCGGACCACACTTCCGGTGAGGTAGCCGGCGCGCTGGCTGGCGAGGAAGGTGACGACGTCCGCGAACTCCCGCGGGTCGCCGTAGCGGCCGACCGGGATACCTGCGACGCTCTCGGCCGACACCTCCTCGGCGGTGCGCCCTTCGCGGTCGGCCTTGGCCTGATCGAGTGCGACGATCCGGCCGGTTCCGATGCGGCCGGGGACCACGACGTTGGTGGTCACCCCGTCGCGGCCGATCTCGCGGGCAAGGGTCTTGCTCCAGCCGAGCAGGCTCGAGCGCAGCGCGTTGGAGAGGCCGAGATTGGGGATCGGGGCGACCACGCCGCTGGAGGCGCAGGTGATGATCCGGCCCCAGCCGCGCTCGCGCATCCCCGGCAGGACCGCGTCGGTGATCGCGATGACCGACAGCACCATCGACCGGAAATGGCGCTCCCACTCCGCAGTTTGCTGGCCTGCCACCGGGGTGGGCGGAGGGCCACCGGTGAGGTTGACCAGGACGTCGATCGGGCCGAGCTGTTCGGTGACCGCGGCGAGGTTGCTCTCGATCCGGTCGAGTTCGCCCAGATCCCACTTGACTGCGGTCGTGGCGGCCCTGGTGCCGATGCGCTCCTGGACGCCGGTCAGCGCGTCTCCATTGATGTCGGCGAGGCCCACCGAAGCACCTTCGTCGGCCAGCCCCTCGGCGATCGCGCCACCGAGCCCGCCGCCCGCGCCCAGTACCAGAGCGACCTTTCCGTTGAGGTGCAGATCCATGGTTGTGCTCCTAGCCGGTGATGTCGGAGGGACGGTCGTCGAGGACGGCCTTGGCATTGACTTCGAACAGCACGCCGGGCCGCAGCCCGACGGTGGCGGTGGTCCGCGCGGGATAGGGCTCGGAGAAGTACTCGCGGTAGATGCGGTTCATCTCGTCGAAGTCGTCCCCGCGGGAGAGGAACACCCCGACGTCGACGACGTCGGTCTCGGACGCGCCCGCTGCGGTGAGTGCGGCGAACAACCTTTCCAGCGCCAGGCGGGTTTGTGCTTCGAAGCCCTCGACGACGGTCTCGCCGTTTCGGGAACCCGTCTGGCCGGAGATCGCGACGAACCGGCCGACACCGGCTGCCGCGGAGAGCGCGGCCGCCGGCCGCTGCGCCGTCGGTACCGTGAAAGTCTTGCGTGACAAGCGATATCAACCTTTCTAGAAGAAGGTGATGACTCCGTCGACGACGGTGTGGTCCTCGTCGATGATGGGGATGAAACGGTTCTTGTCGAAGGACGTGCATGGATGACTGATGCCCAGTGAAACCACGTCGCCCGGCCGCAGGGCCGGTGCACCGGCCGAGATGCGCAGGAAAATGTGCTGGTCCATCATCTTGACCACCTCGGCGGTTTCCCCGAACGGTGTCGTGCCCTCGGCGGTGTGCGCGGCCTTCGGAACGGGCAGGCTGAGGTCGTAGGAAAAGTCACGTTTGCCGCCGCCCAGCACCACGACCCCCGGTTCCGGGGTGCTTAGCACCGCCGCCCAGCCTGTGAGGCCCTCGACCAGCCGCAGATCCTCGCCCGGCGCGCGGCGGCCGTCCAACGGAGACAGTCGCCGGTACTTGCCCGAGTCGTGGCTGAGGTAGCAGCCGCTGCGCAGCACCAGCTGCACCGGCTGCGCGACCTCGTCCCAGCCGGACAGGCCGGCGATGACCCGGTCGAAGTAGCTGCTGCCGCCGGCACTGACCAGCACCTGCTGGGTCTCGAAGAGGTTCTTGCCGGCCAGCTCGACCACAATCGCCCGCATCAGGGCGAAGAACCGGTCCAGTGTGGCGAAGTCTTCCGGCGCGTCACCGCCGGTGACCACACCCTCGAAGGCTTCCACCCCGACCAGGCGCAGGTTCGGCGCGGCGAGGACCGCCGCACCGACTTCGAACGCGGCTTCGCGGTCACGGACCCCGCCGCGACCTCCCGCAGGGCCCACTTCCAGCAACACCTGCACCGGGCGCCGGGCCCCGGCCTCGCGCAGGACTTGCTGCATCAGCTCCACCGTGCCGACGCTGTCGACCAGGCACAGGAACTCGAAGCCGGGGTCGCGGTCCAGCTCGCCGGCGATCCAGCGCAGCGCGCCGGGCTCGGTCAGTTCGTTGGCCATGACGATCCTGGGGACCCCGAACCGCCGCATCACCGCTGCCTGGGTCGGCGTCGCGCAGGTGATGCCCCACGCGCCGGCCGCGAGCTGGGCGTCGAACAGCTGGGGCGACATCGTGGTCTTGCCGTGCGGAGCCAGCAACGCGCCGTGCCGTGCGCAGTAGGTCGCCATCGTCGCCAGGTTTGACGCCACCGCGCGGCGGCCGAGGGTCAGCACGGGCAGGGCCAGATCGCCGCGGGCGACGTTCCAGCCGTGCCGGCCGATCTCGTCCAGCGAGGTGGTCGTGCCCAGCGGGATGCCCTTGCAGGAGGCGTCGAGCGGCTGGGCACGCAGGGTTTCGAGCGGACCGCGAGGCAATACACCGGATGGCAGGTTCATCGCTGCACCGTCACCGACGTGCGCAGCTGCCCGACTCGGGGGATCGACGCCGCCACGCGGTCGCCGTCGCCGACGACGATCGCCCCCGGTGTTCCGGTCGAGATGATGTCGCCGGGAAACAGCGGCATCATCTTGCTGTGGAAGCTGACCAGCGACGCCGGACGGTGGGTCATGTTCGCCACCGTGTTGCTGCGCCGGTCGGTCCCGTTGACGATCGTGCTGACTTCGAGCGTCTCCAGCGGTCCGGAGCGAAGCACCTCCTCGAGCGGAACGAGTTCGGGGCCGAAGCAGAAGAACGAGGGGAAATTCTTCGACCGGGTCAGGAACCGCGGATTGAGCCGCAGGATGTCCTCGGCGGTCTGGTCGAGGATCGTCGTGACGCCCCACACGTAATCGAGTGCCTCGGATTCCTCGACGTCCCGGCAGAGCCTGCCGATGATCAGCCCCAGCTCGGCCTCGCTCGTGGTGCGCTCGCTCTGGCGCGGCACCACGATCGGCTCATCCGGGCCGATGATGGTGTGGTCGCCCTTGATGAACGACGCCGGCTGCTCGGGCGCGGACTCGCTCAGATCGGCGGCATGCTCCCGGTAGTTCAGCCCGATGCCCCAGATCTTGCGCGGGTGCCGGTACGGCGCGGTGAAAGTCTCGGCGGCCGAGTCGGTGAACACGTCGTCCCCCGCTCGCGCCACTGCTTCGGCGAGCCGGGTCCACGGCGCGGGCTCGATCCATCCCATTGCGTCTGCCGGTGCCGGGGTCGCACCGTCCGGCACCACGGAGTCGATCGTGACGACCCCTCGGCTCTCGACAACGGCGGCAGTTGGACGCCCGTCTCGCATCACGCTGGCTAGCCGCATGCTGGTCCTCTCCATCGGAGCCCTGGTTCGCGGCGACCATATCTCGTATCTCGAAGTTCGACAACAGCCTGTGTGCATGGGTTATGACCGCAGCCAGGACTTGACCTTACGCCCAGGTCGGCCTTGAATGAGCCTGTCGAGATACGGTGTACCGCGAGAGGTGGCTCATTCGATGAAGCCCGAAGCACTGCCCGCTTTCGAGAGCCTGGACCGCCTGGCCACGGTGGAGATGCGTCCGCCGACGAGCCCGTCGGGCATCATGAGCGGTTTCTACGCGCTGGCCCGGGAGGGGCGCGAGCGTCCGCTCACCCACGACGTCGCGGCGGCCTTGCTGGAGCGGCAGGCGGAGCCGGTGCTGATCGTGACCGGGCTGGTCGACTCGGCGCGCTTCCCGCAGGGCGAGGTGGACGGACCGATCGGTTCACTCGCGCTGGCCCGCGCGCTGGCCTTGCTCGGCAGCGAGGTGACCATCGTCATCGACGCGGAGGCGCTGGGCCCGGTCGCGCGCATCGCCGAGCACGCTGCACTGGAAAGGGTCACGCTGCGCGAGGCGGACTTCACCGGCGATGCCGCCGCCCGTGCGTTCGCCGAGACGTTCGGTGTCGTGATCGGGGTGGAGAAGCTGGGCCGGAACGCAATCGGGGGACGGCACCTGGTGTGGGGCACCCCGGTCGAGGCCGGCGACCCCTATGCCGACGAGTACTTCCGTGCCGCACAGGCCGCCGGTGCGCTCACCGTCGCGGTCGGAGACAACGGCAACGAGATCGGCTTCGGCGGGATCCGGGAGGCCGCCGAATCGCTGACCCCGGCCGGCGTCACGGTGGCGGGCGGGTTCTTCGCCGCGACCGGGGTGGACCAGTTCCTTCCGGCGGCGGTGTCGAATCTGGGTTGTTACGCGATCGCTGCGGCGCTGGCGGTGTTGTCCCGGCGCGCCGAGCTGGCGATGTCCGGGGAGCAGGTCCGTGAGTGGACCGGGCTCGGCCTGGCCTCCGGCCTGCGCAGCGGCGGCGTGGACGACCCCGGGTTCGTCGGCGACGACGGCATTCCGCTGCGGTATGTCGCCGCGCACGCCGAGCTCCTGGCCGGCGTCGTACATCAGAGCCTGTTGGGCGAGCCCTGGAACGCGCACTGACCGGTGCGAAGAGCGTCCAGCCAGTGCGAAAAGCGTCCAGCGTTCCGGCGTAGCTCAGCGACCGCGAGCGTGCACCGGACGGACGCTTCCCTGGCCGGCTCGTGGTCTCCCGGAGCCGGGTGCTCTGGGGTCTGCGGCGTCCTACCTCGGCAGGTGGCACCGACCGGGATCGGCCTGATGACCACGCACTCCGCCGCGCGCATGTTCGGGACGACCACCCGGGTTGCCGGAGACGGGTGAAAGGCAGTGGGTGGCCGCTCCCGAACGTCCGCGGCACCGGTGCGGCATGTCGTGGCCGGGAGCGAACGTTCTCTGGGCTACGTGTCGCCGGCGCCTGACTCCTGTTCGGCCGGATCGGCCAGCAGCACGAGTGACATCACGTGAAGGACGTGCTCCCACATGAGTTCACCGGCGCGTTCTGCTCGACCTGACAGGATTGCGCGGGCAACCTCGACGTGCTGCTCCCCGCAGGCGATGGAATCGTGCGAGGGCGCGATGTCCCGCTCGCGCAGCACCGACGTCAGGACCAGCGAGTCCGCCACGGTCTGCGCCAGGATCGCGTTGCGGCTGGCGAGCGCGATCTCGTGATGAAAATCCCGGTCGTACTGTCGAAACGCCGCACCATCGTGGGCTTCGGCGGCCCGCAAGGACGCTTGCGCCAGCCGCACGAACTGACCGCGCTCTTCGTCATCGGCGCGGTTTGCCGCGAAAAACGCCGAACTCCGCTCGCTGCCGGCCCGGAACTCGTAGGCGTCACGAGTGCTCTTGATCGACGGCTGCACCACCCGCAATCCTCGCTCGCACGGCACCACCAAACCGACCTCGCGCAACCTCAGCAGCGCCTCGCGAACGGGCGTCTTGCTCACCTGAAGCTGAGCGGCCACCTTCGCCTCACTCACCCGGCTTCCCGGCGGGAGTGTCTTGTTGACAATGCTGTCCCGGATCGTCTGAAGCACCATGTCAGTGAGGCTCTTGTCCGGACGCTCGATCAGCGGAAGCGACGAGGGAGCAGTCATGATTGCCATGGTATCTCAGATACGCCCCGCGGGGCGAGTCGCTGCATCGGCCCGCAATACTGCCCCAACCGGTTCAGCCGCTCGGGGCGCGGCAAGGGTTCTGCGAGCCGCGACCTGCAGGTGCAAGCCGTACCGGACAGCCGACCGAGATCGAGAAACCGGCAGACTGGTGCGAGCGTATGTCGTATATGACATCTTGTCAGGTCGGTTCGAGTGAAGCAATTCGGCGACAGCAACTTCGTTCGAGGAGGGTTCACTCGCGCCGAACCTGGAATCCGATCGACTCCGTATCCGATCGCCCGGCTTCCACGGGGATGCCTCGACTGACACGTCCGGCCGGGACCATGGCGCCCCTCTCCACCGCGAGCTGCGGGCTTTCGGCACTCCGGCGGAACTGCGCACACCTCAGTATTCAGATCAGCCGCGGGAACAGTTCGCGGATTCCGCGACGGAGGTCGTCCAGTGCTGTGTTCGAGCCGGTGAGGTGGCGTAGCAGTGCCTGCTGGAACAGGCCGTCGAACAGGGCGTAGGCGTCGGCCGGGCAGCAGGTGGGCCGGGTTCCGGCGAGATCGGCGTAGGTGCGTACGTTGCGCCAGATCATGGCTTGGAGACTGTCGTCGATTTCGGCGACGTCGTCGCGGAAAGCCTTTTCGAACAACGATTGCGTGCGCAGGTCGTACCAGAGCCGGTGCATCGTGGGAGCTTCGGCGAGTGCCGTGGCCAGTCCGTCGGCACAGGAGGCGGCGAACTCCTGCGCGGTCGCAGCGGTGCCGATCCCGCTTTCGTAGCGCTGTACGCAGGCGGCCTTGTACTGCTGCACGCTGCAGGTGATCAGGTCCACCTTGTCGGCGAAGTAGTAGTGCAGCAGCCCGTGCGAGAACTCGGTGTGCTCGGCGATGGTGCGCAGGCTGGTGCGGGCGTAGCCGAGGTCCGCCAGTGCCACCAGGGCCGCGGCTGCGAGTTCCCGCTGTCGCGCCGCGAACTTGTCGACCCGGGTCCGGTGCTTCTCGGCAGCTGCGCTGGTCACGGCCCCGAAGCTACCATCACCAAGTTATTTGGCCAATCGTCCGAGAAAATCTTGACATTCGTCCAAACGGCGGCCAAGGTCATCACCAGTCCTGGGTGCCACCGACGGAGTTCAGGAGTGGACGACGATGTCTTTGTTCTTCTACCTCGAAAAAGGGGCCTCGCTGGACCCCGGCGCGCCCTGCCTGACCCTCGGGGAGGAGACCCGTTCCTACGGCGAGGTCCTCGAGCTGGCCGCGGCCGTGGCGCGCGCGTTGCGGCGGACCGGCACCGGGCCGGGGGACAAGGTCGGCATCCTCTCCGCCAACGATCCCACCGCGTTCACCTGCGTATTCGGCATCGCCCGCGCGGGGGCGGTGTGGTGCCCGATCAACCCGCGCAACGCGGCGGGCGAGAACGCCGAGCTGCTCGAGCTCTTCGACTGCTCGACCCTGATCTACCAGCCCGCCTTCGACGCGCTGATCGCCGAGATCGCCCCCAGCCTGCCGAAACTCACCACGCTCGTGCGCCTCGGCAACGGCGACGGACGGGCGGTCGGCTTCCCGGACTGGCTGGCCGCCGCGGCGGATGATCCCGCGGTCGAGGCCGAGCCGCCCGGGGACGTGGCCGCGCTGGTCGGCACCGGCGGCACCACCGGGCGGCCGAAGGGGGTCATGCTGACCGGTCGCAACCTGGAGACGATGTCGGCCATCACGCTGATGAGCTACCCGTTCGAAGGCCGTCCGGTGTATCTGGCACAGGCTCCGCTGACCCACGCGGCAGGCGTCCTGTGCTTCCCGATCCTGGCCCGCGGCGGGGAAGTGGTGATCATGCCTGCACCCGACGTCGGCCGGTTCCTGGCACTGATCGAGCGGCACCGGGTCACCCACACGTTCCTGCCCCCGACGCTGATCTACCTGGTGCTCGCCCACGAAGCGCTGGACCGCACGGATCTGTCGTCCCTGCAGTGCTTCTGGTACGGCGCGGCACCGATGTCGACCACCCGGCTGGCCGAGGCGCTGGACCGGATCGGCCCGATGGCCCAGCTGTTCGGGCAGTCCGAGGCGCCGATGATGATCTCCACCCTCGCGCCCGCCGAGCACCGCCGGCCCGACGGCACCATCCACACCGGACGGTTGAGCTCGGCGGGCCGTCCTTCGCCACTGGTCACCGTGGCCGTGCTGGACGAGCAGTCGCAGCCGGTGCCGGCGGGCGAGCGCGGCGAGATCTGCGTGCGCGGATCGCTGGTGATGGCCGGGTACTACCGCGATCCCGAGGCCACCGCGGAAGCCTCCGCGCACGGCTGGCACCACACCGGCGATATCGGGTTCCTCGACGAGGAGGG
The DNA here is from genome assembly GCF_039536925.1 of Amycolatopsis ultiminotia. Lineage (NCBI taxonomy): Bacteria > Bacillati > Actinomycetota > Actinomycetes > Pseudonocardiales > Pseudonocardiaceae > Amycolatopsis > Amycolatopsis ultiminotia. The sequence goes on from NZ_BAAAZN010000001.1 coordinate 953,945, forward strand.
CTACCTCCACATCGTCGACCGTGCCAAGGACATGGTGATCACCGGAGGGTTCAACGTCTACTCCGCCGAGGTGGAGCAGGCGCTGATGGCCCACGACGCGGTCCGCGACTGCGCGGTGATCGGGCTGCCCGACGACAAGTGGGGTGAGCGAGTCACCGCCGTGGTCCAGCTGCGGGCAGGGGCCGGACTCGATCCCGCCGAGCTGACCGCGTTCGTCAAGGAGCGCATCGGCAGCGTCAAGGCGCCCAAGCAGATCGAGGTCTGGCCCGAACTCCCGCGCTCCACCGTCGGCAAGGTGCTCAAGACCGAGATCCGCACCCAGCTGACCCGGATTCCCCGGTAATCACAAGGAACACCACAGCAAGGAGGCTGTCTGACCATGAAACTCGCGCTCTACCTGCCCAACTTCCGGGACAAGGTGACGGTGCCCGAACTCGAGCAGCTCACCGCGCTCGCCGAGGACCTGGACTTCGATTCGGTCTGGACGTTGGACCGGATCATCGTGCCGGAGGCCTCCGACACGGAGGAGATGCAGCACGCCTTCGGGATGATCGAGGGTTTCCCGAAGGGGCTGCCGGTCAGCTCGCGCGGCGAGTTCCTGCAGGGCATGCCGCTGATCCCGTGGCTGGCCGCGAAGACCGCCAAGGTCCGCATCGGGATGAGCGTGATCGACACCCCGTACCGGTCTCCCGGGGTGCTGGCCGCAGAGCTGGCCACCATCGACCATCTCAGCGGCGGCAGGCTGAACGTGGCGGTCGGGGCCGGCTGGATGCCGGAGGAGTTCGCCGCGGCCAGCGCCTCGCACATCTTCCCCAAGCGCAACAAGCACGTCCGCGAGACCCTCGAGGTGCTGCAGGGCATCTGGACCAACGACGTGTTCGAGTACCACGGCGAGTTCGCCGACTTCGCGCGCAGCGGGTTCGGTGCCAAACCGGTGCAGAAGCCGCATCCGCCGATCTTCTTCAGCGGGCTCAAGGATCCCAAGCGCGCCGCGACCCGCATCGCGAAGTACGGGCTCGAAGGCTGGATCGGCATTCAGGACTCGCCCGAGGACATCCGCACCTGGCGAACCGCGATCCAGCGGGAACTGGCCGAGCTGGACACCCCGCGGTCGGTGGACGATCTGGAGATCTCCAGCATGATCTGGTTCGTCATCACCGAGGAGGACGCCGACCAGAGCCCGATGGGCAAGGGAAGCAATCTGCTCGTCGGCTCCGCCCGGCAGATCACCGATCAGCTCAAGCGCTACCGCGAGGCCGGGCTGACCATGCCGTTCCTCTGGCCGCCGTTCCAGGACGTGCCGGTGGCCAAGACACTGGACGACATGAAGCGGCTCAAGGAAGAAATCCTGCCCACGGTCGTCGAGGCCTGATTCCCCGCACCACCGACTGAGAGGAAAGAACATGCCTGAACTTGACGGGAAGCGGGTCTTCGTCACCGGTTCCGGGGCCGGGATCGGCAAGGCGATCGCCGCGCTGTTCGCCGAACGCGGTGCCCGGGTCGTGGTGAGCGACCTGAACGCCGAAGCGGCCGAGAAGGCCGCGGGCGAGATCGGCGCGCACGGCGTGGCGAACTGCGACGTCACCGACGAGGCCCAGGTCCAGACTGCCGTGCAGCGGGCCGTCGAGCTGCTGGGTGGGCTGGACGTGCTGGTGAACAACGCCGGGGTGGAGGTCTCCTCGCCGCTGATGCAGCAGTCCACCGAGAGCTTCGACAAGATCTTCGCGGTCAACGTGCGCGGCACCTTCGTGACGATGAAGGCGGCGACCCCGCACCTGGCGGAGTCCAAGGGCAATATCGTCAACATTTCCTCGATCGCCGGAATCGGCGGCAGCCCGCTGCTCGGGTCCTACTGCGCGACCAAGGCCGCGGTGATCCAGCTGACCAGGGTCGCCGCGGTGGAGATGCGCCCGGCAGGTATCCGCGTCAACGCGGTCTGCCCCGGTTTCGCCGACACCGCCATGGTCGAACGCCTGGTCCCGGACTTCGAGGCCGCCACCCAGGTGCCCTTCGGCGACCTCGTCGCGGCCAAACAGGGCAGGCTCGGCACCCCGGAGGACATCGCCGAGGTGGCCGCCTTCCTGGCCTCCGACCGCGCCCCCTGGATCACCGGCAGCCACTACGTCCTCGACGGCGGGCTGTCCGCTTCCCTGGTCTGACCCACCCCGGCCGTCGGATCCGTTCCCCGGTGCGGGAGGGGATCCGACGGCCGTATCCGGACCCGGCACGGTGGTCGCGGCCGGGATGCCGCAACGGCCGTGCCGGGGACCTCAGACCGCGTTTTGAAACTGGGGTTATCGGGTTGGGGTGTGGGTGAGTTGGCGGGACGTGGTCATGATCATGGCGATGTGGATCATGGCTTCGTGGTGGTCTGGCAGGGTTTCGTAGTCGCGGACGCAGCGGCGATGTTTGACGATCCTGCCGAACGTTCTCTCCACGACCCAGCGTCGGGGCGGGACCCGGAACCCGGCGGTCGTGTCGGTTCGTTTGACGATCTCGACGGTCAGGGAGAGGACCTTGTGTGCCCAGGTCACCAGGCGTCCGGTATAGCCGCTGTCGGCCCAGACGAGACTGATGGTGGAGGAGCAGGCCTGCCAGGCCGCCAGTAGGCGGTGGGCTCGGTCGCGGTCCTGGATACCGGCCCCGGTGACCTCGGCGCCCGGCAGCAGGCCGAGGATATCCACGGCAATGTGACGTTCACGGCCCCTTGGTCTTCGTGCCCGCGTCATAGCCCGCGCTGCACGGGGCACGGTGTCAGCGCCGCGCACGGTCTGGGAATCGATGCCCGCGGCGGTGGACGTCGGGTCACGGCCGGCCGCGACCCGGGTTCGGTCGCGTAGGGCGTCGTGGGTTCCGCGCCAGGCACCAGCACGGACCCAACGGCGGACCACGCCGTAGACGGCCTGATACGGCGGGAAGCCCCGCGGAAGCTGCGCCCAGGCGACACCACCACGGACAAGGTAGAAGACGTCGTCCAAGAGGACCCGCCGCGGGTGTTCCTCCGGGCACCCACCCTTGCCGAAGGTGTTACCCGGCAAAGGACGTAACGGTTCCAGCAGCGCTCACCGCACATCGGTCATCGACGACGACGGGTACACCGGACACGGCAGCGCTGCCGAATCCCGACGGGCCGGGCACACCAGACAAACACAGGCAGGCGACAGTCACACACGAGCTCCTGGCAGACGGACTGGCGTAGACAACCACCCACCTACCAGGAGCTCACCTCATCACCAGGGCAACACACCCACGAAGATCCACAACCGCAACCCACAGACACCTCGACCACGTCTCAAAACACCCTCTCAGACCGCGCCGGGGTGACCCGGCGGTCTGTGGTTGCCGGACACGGCGTTGTCGAAGGCCGCCGCGAGTGCGGATCTGGGCTCTTCGGCGAGCTGGGCCAGCGCGATCGAGATGGTCACGGTCGGTTCGACGAGCTGGGCGACCTGCAGGCCGTGCGGGTCCCAGCCGGGGCCGGTGGCGGATCGGGGGACGACGGCGGCCCATCCGCCGGTGCGGGCGAGTGCGAGCAGGCCGTCGACGGAGTCGCTTTCGATCTGGGGGGCGAGGGTGATCTCGAGTCTCCGGAACGCCGTGTCGAGCAGCTGGCGGGCTCGCATGTGGGGTTCGAGGAGGGCCAGCGGCAGTCCGGTCACCTCGCGGCCGGGGAGATCATCCCGGTCGACCGGGATGATCTCCGGTGCGCCGACCAGGACGAGGGGCTCGTCGTACAGCGGCGTGACGAGGAGATCGTCGTCGTCGACCGACGGGTGGATGAGCCCGGCGTCGAGTTCGTACCGTTGCAGCCGGCGGACGATCTGCTCGGTGGTCAGGTTGGTGAACATTCGTACGTGCGTGAGGGGGTTCCGCTGGGTCACGGTGGTGAGCAACGCCGCGGCCTGGGCGAGCGCCGAGGGGATGACGCCGAAACGCACTTCCGCGGCAAGCCGCTTCTGCGCGGCAGCGAGCCCGTCCTGCAGGGCCCGTTCGTCGGCGAGCATCCGCCGGGCCCAGGTCAGTGCCAGTTCCCCTTCGGGGGTGAGGCCCTGGAAGACCCGTCCCCGGCGTACCAGCGGCACGCCGAGTTCGGTCTCCAGCTTGCGGATCGCCTCGGACAGGGCGGAAGGCGAGACGTAGCATGCTGCCGCGGCGCGGCCGAAGTGCTGCTCCTGGGCGACCGCGACGAAGTACTCGAGTTGGGTGAGCAGCACACGGACCCCTTCACAGTTCGGCACGGCCCGCTCCGGGGTCGTCGTGTGCGCTCACCCCGGGGCGTTCAGTCCTTTGTAGCGTAGGAGTGCGCACCGGTACCGGCGTACGCGCCGTTCTCGACGATGAGGTACTCCGGCCGGATCGGCCGTCCGGCGAAGAACGACTCGAGGATTTCCCGCGTGCCTGCCGCGTACCGGGCCTGCGAAGGCAGGGAAGTGCCGGAGGTGTGCGGGGTCATGCCGTGATGCGGCATGAAGCGCCAGGGATGGTCCGCGGGTGCCGGCTGCGGATACCACACGTCGCCCGCGTATCCGGCGAGCTGCCCGCTTTCCAACGCCCGCACGATCGCGTCACGGTCGGCGATCGCGCCCCGTGCCGGGTTGACGATGTAGGAGCCGCGGCGCATAGTGCCCAGCAGCTCGTCGTCGAGCAGTCCCCGGGTGTCGTCGGTCAGCGGCGCGTGCACCGTGAGGACGTCGACTTCCCGCACGAGCGAGCGAACATCGTCGTGGAAGGTCAGACCGTAGGTCTGCTCGACGTCCGCGGGCAGCCGGTGGCGGTCGGTGTAGTGCAGCTGGACATCGAACGGGGCGAGGCGTTCGATGACGGCGCGCCCGATCCGCCCTGCGGCGAAGACGCCCACGTCCATGCCCTCCAGGTCGTACGAGCGCTTCGCCGCGTCGGCGATGTTCCAGCCGCCGTCGACCACGATCTGGTACTGCGGGAGGTAATCGCGCACGAGCGCGAGAACCTGCATCACGGTGTGCTCGGCGACGCCGATGCTGTTGCTGTAGGTGACCTCGGCGACTGTGACGCCCTGCTCGATCGCCGTCGCGAGGTCCACGTGGTCGCTGCCGATCCCCGCGGTGATGGCGAGCTTGAGGTGCTTCGCCTTCGACAGCCGTTCGGGTGTCAGATAGGCGGGCCAGAACGGTTGCGAAATCACCACATCCGCGTCCACGAGCTCCCGCTCGAACGTCGAGTCGGTGCCCTCCTTGTCGCTGGTGACGACGAGGGTGTGGCCGGCATCCTCCAGGAACTTCCGCAGCCCGAGCTCACCGGAGACCGAACCGAGCAACTCGCCCGGGGTGAATGCCACGGACTCCGGCGTCGGCAGCGTCTGGCCGTTGGGATAGCTCTCGATGGTGGGGATCGAGTCGCGCGCGTAGGCGGGCGGATATCCGTCGACCGGGTCCGGGTAGAGAACGAGCAACACCTTCGCCATGGGGGGTGACCTCCCTGTCGTCTGCGGTGTCTCCAGTGTCCTTCCGCAGCGGGGCCGACTCCATCAGGCAGCTCCGGACGACTGACCGGCGACACCGTCCATCGGCACCGGACGGATCAGGCGGACCGGGCGTGGAGTGCTGCCGTGCCGTCCGCATCGGATCCCGGAACACGCGGGCCGACCACCGCAGACCACATGCCGACCGGACCACAGCAAGAGACAGCGGGCGCACCGTCCGGTCAGGCGGCGCCCATCACGGGCAGGGGACAACACGAGCATGCGCTTGCGCCCGGCCCGATCCCCGGCCGGGTCACAGGTCGAGCACGAGCCGGGGAGTGAGTGACCGCGAGACGCATGGCAGGACGCGGTCGCCCGCCGCCTGTTCCTCCTCGGTCAGCACCGAGTCGCGATGGTCCGGACGGCCGTCCAGGACCGCCGTCTCGCACGTGCCGCAGGTGCCTTCCTCGCAGGAGGTGAGCATATCCACCCCTGCCTCGATCAGGACGTCCACAATGGATCGATCGGGGGGCACCGTCAGCTCGGCCCCGGTCGAAGCGATCCGGACGGTGAACGGAGCGTCCCCTTGGGCGGAGCCGATTTGTTTCGGCGAAAACCGTTCGGTACGCAGTGCTAATCCGCGACGGTCGCACGCCGCCTCGGCGGCGGCGATCAGTGGCTCGGGGCCGCAGCAGTAGACGCGGGCCTCCGGCGCCGCCTCGTCGAGTGCGGCGGCGAGGTCGATCAGTCCGCACTCGTCGAACGGCAACACGCGCACCCTGCTCGCGTCGATGGCCCGCAGTTCGCCGGCGTAGGCCATGGAAGCCAGGGTGCGGCCGCCGTAGTGCAGCGACCAGTCAGCGCCTTCACCGGAAACCTTGCGTATCATGGGCAGCAGCGGGGTGATCCCGATCCCGCCCGCGAGGAACACGTAGTGCGGCGCGGGTTCCAGCGGGAAGTGGTTGCGAGGACCGTGGACCACGACCCGCGCGCCCTCGTGGAGTTGCTCGTGCAGCCACGCGGATCCGCCCCGGCCGTCGGACCGGCGAAGGACGGCGATCCGGTAGCTCGTGCGGTCTCCGGGGTCACCGCACAGTGAGTACTGGCGGACCGATCCGGCTCCGATCACGATGTCGATGTGCGCGCCGGGCTGCCATTCCGGGAGATCACCGCCGTGACGCGGATGCAGCTCGAACTCGACCACGTCCTGCGCGATCGCCGTCCGCCGTCCGACCGTGAGGTGGAGCGGTGCCGATCCGGTCATGCAGCCTTCTCCGGCGTGAAGGCCACGGGCAGCGCGAAGTGGGTCATCAGGGAGCCGCCGACCAGGCCGCTCTCGACCGGTTCCCCGGACAGGCGCAGGTCCGGCAGCCGGTCCAGGAGGCGGCCGACGGTGATCCGGAGTTCCGCACGGGCGAGGTGCTGTCCCTGGCAGACGTGTGGTCCTGCGCCGAAGCTGAGGTGCCGGTTACGGGTCCGGTGGCGATCGAACGCCTCTGCGGCTGCGAACTCCCGCGGATCCCGGTTGGCGGCTGCGAGATCGAGCAGCACCCGGCTGCCACCGGCCAGTTCCTCGTCACCGACCCGGACCGGACATCGGAGCGTGCGCGCGAACAACTGCAGCGGTGTGGTCAGCCGCAGGCTCTCCTCGATCACCCGTGGCAGCATGCTTCGGTCGCTGAGGAGTTCGTCGCGCAGACCGGGCACCGTCAGCACGTGCCGGATGAGCCCGCCGAGGGCCGAGCCCGTCGAGTGGTGCCCGCCGACGAGATAGGCCAGCAGCAGCCCGGTCGCGCCGGCCGCGTCGATCTTCTTGCCTCGTACGACACCGCTCGCCATCTCGGTGAGCATGTCGGCACGGGGATTCTCCCGGCGGTCGGCCAGCCAGCGTCGGGTGTGCTCGGAGAACTCCTCGAACCGCGCCGGGAAGTCCCCGGAACCCGTGGCGGCGAACAACGCCGCCGCGAGACCGCGGGCGCGCACCGCTTCCGGTTGGCCGAGCCCGATCATCCGGCCGATCACGATGGCCGGCAGCGGTTCCGTCAGCCGGTCGGCCAGGTCCGCCTCGCCGGCGGTCGCGAAGTCGTCGATCAGGAGGTCGGCGACCTCGGCGATGACCGGTTCGAACGCGCGTACGGCGCGTGGGGTCAGCGGGCCGTCGAGGACCTTGCGCCACTCGGCGTGCTCGGGCTCGTCGAACTCCAAGGCCGGTACCGGCGGCCGCGACGAGTCGGCTGGGATGTGCACACCATCGGCCGAGGAGAACGAAGCGGTGTCGGTCAGTGCCCCGCGGATGTCGTCGTACCGGGTCAGGAAGTCGAATCCGCCGTGGCGGTCGCTGTGCACCACCGGGCAGGCTTCGCGCATTTCCGTGTGAGCTTGCCGGACGTCCGTTGTGGACAGTGCACCGTCGAGGTGGTCGAGTGCGGGAATTGCTTGGCTCATATCGCTCCTTCGTCTGCGCTGACGCTGCACCAAGTCTGCTTTCCGGCGGCACTGCGGTCTATCCGGTCGGCGCGGCGGTGTCCGTCATGCGCGAGGCGTGCAGCGTGGTCGACGGCGTGATCCCGTAGCGCAGCCGGTAGTCGCGCGCGAACCGGCCGAGGTGACCGAACCCGCACTCCACCGCGATTTCGGCGATGGCGCGGCTTTCCCCTGCGGCGGACAGCATCCGGTGCGCGCGCTCCAGCCGTCGCTCGCGGTGGTAGGCGGTCACCGTCGTGCCGAACCGCGAGCGGAACCCTTCCTGCAAGGTGCGCAAACTGACCCCGGCCGCGCGAGCCAGCTGCCCGGGTGTCGCCGATGTCGCGGGGTCTGCCTGGAGAGCCTCCGCGGCGACGCCCGCCGCGCGGTATCCGCGGGCACCACCGCCGCGGAACCGTACCCATGCGGGGTCGTGGGGTTGGCCGAGCAGGAGAGCCGAGACGAGCACCCGCTCCAGCTCGAGACCTGTGCCCGGTGGCAGAATGCCGGTGTCGAAGCGGTCCACTGTGTCCACGGCCAGCCTCAGCAGCGCGGGCCACGGTGAGCCGTCGGCGACCGCGAGCTCGAACTTGACCGGGCCGGCGGGCTCGGCACCGAGTCTGGAGTACCCCCGATCGACCACGTCACGGGGCAGCTTTGCGGCAACCTGAACGGTTCCTGGCGCGAAACGCAGCCGCAGCCGCTCGCCGGGCGAGATGACGCACGCCTGCCCGGCTCCGGCTCGGCGCCGGCCGAAGTCCGTGACCACGTCCACTGCCCCGGCCAGAATCAGCTGGAGAGTGCAGTAGTCCATCGGCGCGAGTGCGGTTACCTCCGCCTCGCCGTGGTACACGGCGTACAGCAGCGTGGACGAGCCGATGCCGACCGCGTGCAGCCGGACACCGAATTCCCGCGGCCGGGCTACGCGAAGCCGGTGCGACGACATCACCCGCCCGGCCGCGGACTGGGCCTCGTCGACGTCGGCTGTCCGCAACCTTGGGTACCGGTGCAGCGGTACCGGAGTCCCCATCACGATCCTCCGTTCGCGCGGGCAAGTGCTCAGGGTGTCTCGGCACCGAGCGTTTCCGCGATCTGTCGCAGACGGCGGCGGTCGACCTTGCCGACCTGGCTGACCCGCGGCATCTCGGGCAGCACGACGACCCGCTCCGGCCACTTGTACTTCGCGACTTCGAGGCGTTCGAAGTGCGCACGGACCCCGGCGAGGTCGAGCTGCCGGCCGTTGCGGGTCACCACGAAGGCGCACGCCCGCTCACCCAGACGCGGGTCGGGCATCGCCACCAGGGCCGCCTCGGCCACCGCTTCGTGGGATCCGAGGAGGAGTTCGACTTCCTCGGTGTTGATCTTCTCGCCACCGCGGCTGATCATGTTCTTGATCCGGCCTTCGACGGTGTAGCACCGGGCGCCGCCGATCGTGCGTTCCGCCATCAGATCGCCGCTCCGGTACAACCCGTCGGCCGTGAAGGCGCGCCGATTGTGCTCGGCGGCGTCGTAGTAGCCGTGCAGGGTGTACGGCCCGCGTGCACAGAGCTCCCCGACCTCGCCGGGTGCCACCTCCACCTCGGTTCCCGGCTCGTACAGCCGGATCTCGTCCGCGGGAGAGATCGGCACGCCGACGCTCGCCGCACGGGCCTCGGGCGGGAAGTCGAGCGGGGTGGTCAGGCACAGGCCTTCGCTCATGCCGAAGATCTGCCCGGCCCAGATCCCTCGCGCCGCCAGCGTCTCCATGTGCTTGCCGGGCACCTTCTTCCCGCTGAACAGGACCCTTCGCAGTGCGGTGGCGGCCGCCATCCCCGGATCCAGCGCCAGGTCGAAGGCGAACGGACCGAGTAACACGTCGGTGGCCGCGTTGCCGACGACGAGGTCGAGTGCGGCCGCGGCGTCGGGAACTCCCAGCACGAGGGTCGCCCCCACGCTGTGCGGGCCCTGCAGGCCGATGATGACGCCCGCATTGTGCACGATCGGCATCATGAAGGCGATCCGGTCCCCGGGCGCCCAGCCCATGGCACGGGCGAGGCTCGCTCCGTAGTGCCAGTAGGGTGCTTGCAGGCACGGGATGACCTTCGGCACTCCCGTGGTGCCGCCCGAAAGCTGGAACACCGCGAGCGACTGCCGGCCGAGACCGGCCTGGATGCCCTCGACGATCGCGCGGGCCTCGGCGGCGTCGATGTCGTTGCCCAGGCGGTCCAGCTCGACAGCCCGGGGGTCGTCTGCCGGCCCGTCGGAGACCAGGACCGTGCGCTCCACCCCGGCTGCCTCGGCCTGCTGGAAGGCGAACCCGACGAGATCGAAGCGAGGATCGCGGGCGGCGACCAGGTGTGCCACCGGGCGGGTCTGCCGCGCGATCTCGCCGATCTCGTGCCCGCGGTGCAGCGGCAGCGTGCACACCGGAACCAGACCGGCCTTGAGCAGGGCGTACCACGCGATGACGGTGTTGGCGGTGTTGTGCACCTGCAGCAGGACAGCTCCGCCCGGCTCGAGCCCGAGCCGGTGCAGGCCGGCCGCGCGCCGGTCGGTGATGCGGTCCAGCTCCGCGAAGGTCAGCCGGGCTTCGCCGCAGACCACGGCATCCCGGTCGCCGTGCTTCCGGGCGATGGTGTGCAGATGCTCGGCAATGGTGGACGATTCCCAGAGCCCTTCGCGGACATAGCGAGCCTCCTCCGCGGCCGGATAGCGGACGAGCTTCTCGGGGGTGTCGGGAGCAAACGTCATTGCGTGTCTCTCCTTTGCGGCGCCCGGTGTGGTCAACGAAGGTCCCGTTCGTAACCGAGGACCACTTCACGGTTTTCCCGCCGGAAGTCCCGGTAGGAGACTCGGCCCGTGCGCATCAGGTACTCGAGCGCGAACTTCGTGGGATGGCTGATGGTGCGCGACGGAAGACCCTCGTACCAGGCGATACTGCGTTTCGCGGCGGTCTGGAAGGCGTCCGCGACGGGCTTGCGCACCCGCTCGAACTCCTCGAGGCCGACTTTGACGTCCCACCCCGCGCAGACCAGCGCCTCGGTGAGATAGACCGCGTCCCGCATCGCGAGCCGGGTGCCGGACCCGATCGACGGGTGGACGGTGTGCAGCGCGTCCCCGATCAGCACGAGGTTGCGGTGGGTCCAGCGCGCGCACCGGACGAACTTCGTCTGGAACCAGGGAGAATGGTCGCTGCGCAGCGGTGCACCGTCCAGTGAACCGGCGAAAAGACGCTCGCACAGCTCGCGGGACTCGTCTTCGGTCAGGTCGGCGAAGCCGAGCCGATCGAACGTCTCCTGGCCCACCTCGACGGTGAAGTTGCTCATCTCCGCCGAGAACCGCGAGGCATGGGCCATCAGGATCCCGTGGTCGCTGTTTTGGAGGATGATCGAGGGCGGGTACGGCTTCGGGGTGCCGTACCAGGCCAGCCAGTTGCTCCCGAGTTCGACACTGGGCCGGAAGTGCTCGGCGAAGTGTTCACGGGTGAGGCTGTTGACGCCGTCGGCACCGATGACGAGATCCCAGTCGGTCAGGTCGTTTTCGGTCACCGCGGTGTCGCAGTCGTGTTCGATGGTGACCCCGGCCTCGAGCGCGAACTTCTCCAGGGTTGCCAGCAGTGCCCAGCGGGCGTTGAGGTGGCTGCCTCCCACCCGGACCGGCACGCCGGCCCCGTCCAGGCTGATGACCATCCGATCGTGCCGAGTGTTGGTGGTGAGCGCGTCGACCACGTCCGGCGCGGCCGGCCGGAGTGCGTCGGCCGCGCTCTCGGTGAACGCCACGCCCCAGCCGTAGGTCACCCCGTGCGGGTTCCGCTCCCTGACATGGATCGCGGCGGAGGGGAGCGCCCTCCGGGCGAGGATCGAGAAGAACAGCCCGGCCGGGCCGCCGCCCACGACGAGGATCTTCCCGGGCTTTCCGGACGTCACTGTCCACCTCCCTGCCAGTGCGCGACGTGCTGTGCGACGCGCTGTCCCAAGGCCGACGCCGTTCGTAAATCGCTGTCCGGCATGCCTTCCAGCCCCTGATCCGAATTGGACTGCGCCATGGCACCGGCGTAGGCGCCGAGCCGGTTCAGCTCGTGGTCCGAGCCTGTGCTGCGGCCGTTGCCGTCGAGCAGGCCGAGCCCGATCCAGACCATTCCGTGCTGCATGGCGAAGAGCCAGAGCTGGGTGAGGGTGTTGAGCTTGTCCCCGGAATGCCCGCTGGAGTTGGTGAAACCCGCTGCGAGCTTGCCCTTCCAGCCCTGGTCGGTCCAGATCTTCGCGCTGCTTTCCATGAACGTCTTGAAGACCGCCGAGCCGCTGCCCATGTAGGTCGGGGTGCCGAAGATCAGTGCGTCGCAGTGGTCGAGCTGCCGGGGGTCGGTGGCAACTTCCTCGCCGAAGTACAGTGCGACGTCGACACCCGGCACCGAGGCGGCACCTTCTCCCACCGCCCTGGCTTGGGCGGCGGTGTGGCCGTAGCCGCTGTCGTAGACGACTCCGATGGAGCCCACTTCCTTCACCTCGTTCTCGGTGGTGCTGCGGTGGCGAACCGGTCGGCCAGCCAGCGTTCGACGTGGACGGCAGCGGCGGCGTATCCCGTGGGCTCGCCGTCGGCAACCGGTTGCCCGAAGTGCTGTCCCCTGACGACCTGGCGGATCTTGTCTCCGGTGGCCAGCGCCGCGAACATTCGGGCGCTGACGCCCGGTAACGCGGCTTGGTCGCCGCTGAACTCCAGGTAGAGGGTCGGCAGCCGGACACCGGGCGCGCATCGCGCGAAGTCCGCGTTGGAGTGGTTCGCCGACCAGGTCGACAACCACGCGTCGGGAGTGGTGATCCGGCCGAAACCCACCAGACCGTAGTTGATCAGGTCGGGGCGCCCGCCGAACAACGAGCCGTAGTGCCGGTCGTTCGGATCGATCGACGGGTCGACGGAGGCGGGGTCGGCGTCGGTGCGGTAGGTGGTGATGAGCCGCGGCACCAGGCAGGCGCGCCGATCGTCACGGTCCCCGGTGTGCGCGAAGCGCGTGCGGGCCTGCGACGTCTCGGCGGCGAGCTCGGTGGCACGGGCGTCGATCCGGGCGATCCGATCCCGCTGCGCCGCGCGGTAGGCGCGGAGGAAGTCCATGCGATAGCGGCTCGGCGCCGGTGGCGTCGCGAACCCGTTGCCCGGCGAATACAGGTCGAGCGCGGGATCCACCGACATCGGGTCCGATTCGTCGGTGACGGCGGGGTCGATGCAGTTCAGCAGCACTTTCCCCTGTCCCGGATGCGGCGCGAGGAAGATCGCACCGTCCGGCACCGGCATCCGCGCGCCCGCCAGCGCGATCGGCCGGCCGGCCGGTGTCACGTCCAACCGCAGTTCAGGCTCGAGCGACGCTTGCTCGATGTAGAACGCCGAGAGCGTTCCGCCGCCGGAGTGGCCGAACGTCAGCACGGCCTCGAACCCGGCGTCGCGGAGGAACACGTGTCCGGCCGCCGCGTCCAGCAGTGCCTGCTCGTGGACCAGAGCAATGTCGTTGTTCGGCGAGCGAGTGCCCTGGGTCCAGACCGAGACACCGCTGCGCAGCAGTAGCGGGATCATCGGGTGGTGCGTCACCGATTGACGTGGATGCATCAGGGTGACCACCGTCGTCGCGTCGCCGAGGGTGTGCAGCACGCCCTCGACCTTGGCGCCGTCGAAGGTGGTGAGCTGGTGCGTGCTCACCGTGACGCCGGGAGGCGCCGGCTCGGTGTGGACGTCCCGGCCCGCACCGAGCCGGTCCACCGCCAGCGCGCTCACTCGCCTGTTCCGGTGGGCACGACCACCAGCTCCGACTTGTCCCAGTGACTGACCCGGCCGTCCTGGACCGCGGCGACCGAGCTGTACCAGATGGCGTTGCGGCACCCGGTGGCATTGCGCTCGATGCGGATTGCGCCGGGCGCGGAGACTTCGAGATAGGGACCACGCCGCCGGACCGTCACGTCCGGGTCCTTGGCTGCGACTTCGGCCAGCGGGCGGAAGTCGTCGACGTCGAGGACGAACAGCGTGGTCATGCGAAGGTCACCAGTTCCGGCTCACCCTCGTAGCGCTCGGCGATCAGTTTCGCCTTCCGCGCATAGAACTTCTCCAGGGACGGCTCGGGCTCGCCGGCCACGTCCATGAGTGCGTCGACGCTCAGGTTCGCGTCGATGTCGTCTTCGGCGGTGATCGCGCGCAGCGGGCGGGTGATCTCCATCAGATACCCGTTGGGATCGGTGACGTAGATCGACTCGACGGTTTCGTGCCGCACCTGCAGCTCGCACGGCCAGTCGCTGGCATCCAGCCGGCGCCGGTACTCCAGGAGGTTCTCCGCACCGTCCACGTGGATGGCGAGGTGCCGCGCGCGGTGCAGCAGATCCGGGAGGTCGGCATCGCGGTAGGGCTCCACCCCGAAGTAGTAGAAGAACGCCAGCCGGTCGCCGTTGCCGATGTCGAAGAAGAAGTGGATGAAGTCCGGATGTTCACCGGGCCCCCACCCGAGCGCGCAGGTCGCGTGGACGACAGGGAAGCCGAGGACGTCCCGGTAGAAGGTGATGGTGGCTTGCGGATCGAACGTGGGGAACGCTGCATGGTCGACGCCGCGCACCGTGTGCGCCGGCCGATCTCGTTGCGGGGATGACATTTCCGTACTCCTCTCGCGATGAACTCCGTGGGACCGAGCCTAAGCCTCGTCTGTCTCACTCGTCAATATACTGACGCATCAGTATCAACGAGAGCGCGGAGTTGACGGAGTAGTACTTACTCGTCAGAATAAGGACATTCCTGTTAGGACCCTCAATCGAAGGAGCGAGGAGATATGACGACGGACGTCGATCTCCCAGTCAGCGGGCGGAAGGTCGCCGGAAGCCGGGCGGGCGGCAGCGCGGCAGGCGCCCCGCTGGTCGTGGCCCTGCACGGCGGCGGCTACAACCGCAGGTACTTCGACGTGCCCGGCCACTCGCTGCTCGACCTGGGCGCGGCGACCGGGTTCCCGGTGTTCTCGGTGGATCGCCCCGGCTACGGTGGAAGCGCCCCGCTTCCCGGTGGTGCGACGAGCTTCGGTGACCACGCCGAAGCTCTCGACGACGCGATCGGTGCCCTGTGGGCGGAACACGGCGAAGGGCGTCCGGGCGTGGTCCTGCTCGGCCACTCCATCGGCTCGGCCATCGCGGTGCACGTCGCCGCGCGGCATCCGCACTGGCCGTTGCTGGGTATCTCGATTCACGGCGTGGGCGACCGGTCTCCCGCGCACATCGTCGACGCGTGGCGCACCCTGCCGGCGGGTGGGCCGGTGGAACTGCCGGCCGAACAGCGACGCGCTCTGCTCTACGGCCCGGAAGGAACCGTCGATGCCGGCACGGTGGAGTCGGCGAAGGTATCGGTGGAGGCCGTCCCGTTGGAGGAGATGCTCGAGATCGTCGGGGGGTGGCCGGAACAGGTGGCGCAGCTGGCCGCCGCGGTGATCGTTCCGGTTCAGTACACGCTCGCCGAGTACGACGGCCTGTGGGTCGTCGAGGAGAGCCGCGTGGCGGCGTTCGCCGGGTACTTCAACGCCGCCCCGTGGGTGGACGCCCGGCTCCAGGCGGGCGCTGGGCACAACCTCGACCACCATCGGCTCTCTCGTGCGCTGCACCTGCGGCAGCTGGCCTTCGCGTCCGAGTGTGCGGCACGGATGCCCGCGGCCCGCGGCTAGGATGGTCGGCAACCGGACAGGGCTGAGAGCGAGGGGTGGATGTGGTGACCGCGGAGGGCTCCGGGCCACGGGGGCGATCCGGTGGGCGCGCGGAGCCCCGCCGGGGCACCACGCCCCGGCGCAAGCTGCTGATGAGCGAGATCGTCGACCAGGCAATGCGGCTGTTCGCCGAACGTGGCTACGACGGGACCACCCTTCAGGACGTTGCGGACGCGGTCGGGCTGAGCCGCCCCAACCTCTACAACTACGTCAAGAGCAAGGACGAGCTGCTCGTCGCGATGGTCGAGGCGACCGCCCGGAGCGCGGCAAACTCGTTGCGGGAGGTTCGGCAGCGCACCGATCTCGAACCGGCCGAGAAGCTGCGCATGCTCGTGCACACCCTGGTCCTGCGCCGTGCCGAACGGCCGGAGCAGTTCCGTACGCTCGACCGCAGCGATCAGGCGCTCCCGCCGGAGATCGCGAAGAAGCACCTCAAGAGCCGGCGGGCCGTTCTCCGCGAGATCACCGAACTCATCGAGGAGGGAGTCACCGCCGGTCTCTTCCGCCCCGTGGACGCACGCGTCACCGCGCTGTCGATCATCGGCATGTGCAACTGGGTGGCCTGGTGGTTCCATCCGTCTCCGGGGCACCCTGCCGAGCCGGTGGCCGAACAGATCGCGGACAACGCGGTGAAGATGGTGGTCAGGGAGGCCGGCCGCACCCCGGCCGCGCCCACTCCACTCGGGGCAGCCGCGCTGCTCCAGCAAGACCTCGACTACCTCACCCGGCTCCTGAGCTCGAACGGTGAACCAGGGGACTTCGCCGCCAACGAGTAGCGCGATGGCCGCCCGCCGGGCAGGTCCAGCGGTTCGAGGCGGTCTCGTCAGTGGCCGAGCTGGTTGTCCAGTCGGCCGCTGATGACCTGTTTCGTTGCCAGGCGGTGTAATCGGCGTACTGCAGTACGAGAGGGGACCGGTCCGCGACCGGGCCGCCGGCGAACTCTCGACAGAGCTCGCCGAACACCAGGCCGGTCGACCAGGCGTCGAACGCCACGTGATGGAAGACGAAGGTCAGCGCGTGGTCCGAGCGGCCAGCCGCACGACGCGAACCCGGGCGGACCGGCCAGCAGCGAGGTCGAACGGCGTCGTCGAGCAGGGCGAGTGGTGCTGCTCCACTCCTGGGTCGCCGAGTGGCAGCTCGGCGGCCCAGGCAGGCCGATGTTCGATGGCCGGTCAGTTCACTCGATCTCCTTGAGGATCCGTTCGACGGAGTCCACCCGCTGCTGCAGTTCGGAAAACCGGGCGACGATCTTCGACAGCGCGCGTTCGGTTTCCTCCTGCGCCTTGAGCGTTCGCTCCGCCATCTCCTGGTAGCCGGCCTCGCTCGCTCGGGCCGACAGTAACCCGGTCCAGCGCACACGCCGAACAACCCCTGACTCAGCCCGAAGTGGTCGACCAGCTGTGAGAGTTCCTCCGGCGCGCCGCGACGACGTTGATCCGGGCAGGAACGATCAACCGCATCGTGATCGCCATCGACGAGCTGGACACGTTCGCCGAGCTGCCCAGGTGAGCGTCCATCGTGGTCAGAGACACTGCGGTGGTGAGAACGAGGGCGTCTGCTTTCCCGGAAAGCGTTCGCTCCCTCGGCTCCGTCGGGCGTGGCGACGATCCTCGTGATCGCGGCGGCTTCGTCGTCGAGGTCCTCGGTACCGGTCACCGCTCGGCCGGTCAGGCCGACGTTCAGTGGCTGGCGCGGTGCCGAGCCTCCAGGAGCCGCGTCGAGCCGCAGTCGGGCGCCGGGCCGACTGCGGTGTACGCGAGCTGGAGGTTGGCTTCGGCGGCGAAGCACGATGTCGGCCGCGAGCGCGTCGCGGTCGGAGTGGATTCCCCGTTCATGGGGTTCGGACCAGAGCAGTTCTGCAAGCTGGTGTGGGCGGTGGCGGTGAATTGGCGGAAACGGCATCGGGTTGGGGTAGGGTCTTCTCCCTGTCGACGACCCACAGCTGCGCAGCCCCGCTCGGGGCGCCGGGCCTGTGGCCTCGTTACTGTCCGTGCCTGCTCGTTGCCGCCTGCTACGTCTCGGCCGGCGGCCTCCCGAAGCAATCCTTGCGGGGAGCCTGAGCCAGACCGGACGGCTCCCCGCCTGACTTCGGGAGCTGTTGATGCCTGTTCTTGTCTCATGGCTGCTGCTGGAGAGCAGTGACGCTGCGTCTTGGACTGCAGTGTTTGTTGCCTGCCTCATCGGCCTGTTCGCCTGTTGTCTCGTAATCGCGATGTGCGTCGCCTTGTTCCACCGTCGGAAGGCGAACCGGGACACCGCGTACGACGTGTTCTGCGCGCTGCTGAACGTGCTTGCCCGGCGGCGGCGATGAACGGTCGCCGCCGTGGGCGTCCGAGGTTGTGCCCCGATCACGTAACGGTCGGGGCTTGGCGTACCGCCGCCAGTCCGGGTAGCTGTACAGCCGTCTCGAGCAGGGACGCGAACGTGGCCTAGGTCCTCGACGGCTGTACAGCTCGACGACGACGCTCGTCTGCATCCGGCCGGAGCACGCCGACTCGAAATCCACCGCCGTCAGGACGCCAGCCAGATCAAAGTGGAGCTCGTCCGGAACGCCAAGCTGGGTTCGGCAACGTGGTGAATTTGGCATTGCAGCTGCAGATGCCCGTGTTCGTGGGCTATTGCCGCGCAACCGGGTGGGTTCAGGTGGTGTGGAGCCAGGTCAGGTATTCCGAGAATCGTTCCACATAGGACAGCGGTGTCGGCGCCGCGGCCATGGCATCCGCGTGCTGCCGCACTTGCCGGTAACGGTCGAGCCGGTCGTCTTGGTATGCGGTCAATGCCGGTGCGATGTCGGCACGGCTGAGGTAGTCGCCGAGCACGCGCGCGTCCTCGATACCCAGCGAGGCCCCGGACCCGATGTGCGGGGACATGGCGTGCGCCCCGTCTCCGGCGAGCACGACCCGGTCGCTGGCCCAGCGGGAAATAGCCGGCACCACGGCGACCCGGCTGTGCAGGACCGAGTCCTGCGGGGTGGCCAGGACGACCTCGCGCAGCGCGAACGGCCACGTCCCGTCGTGCAGGTCCGATACCCTGGCGAGGGCTTCTTCCTTGCTGGTCATGGTGGTACTGATGGTGGCGCCGAATTGGGCGATCACCCAGCAACAAGAACCGTCGGCGAGGCGAATGAGCGTCCCCCGGGTGCGGTTGCGACCGAGCACCGGGGCCCCATCGCCGATGTCGCGGTCGAAAGGCAGGACCGCCCGCCACACATGGTGCCCGCCCTGGTGGTGGCTTTCGGTACCCGGGGCGAGAATCGTGCGCACCCGCGAGTTCAGCCCATCGGCACCGACGAGCAGATCTGCGCGTTCGTGGTCACCATCGGCATAGTAAACGGTGACACCAGCAGGGTCTTCGATGTAGTCGACGAGTTCCTTGCCGGTTCGCAGGTCGTCCTCACCGACGGCGGAGGCAAGTAACGCACTGAGCTGGGGACGATACACCGTTCGGGCCGGCGGCATTTTGGTCATGGTGAAATCGGCACCGGAGAAATCGCGATAGCGTACGAAACTCCGTTCCGCCTTGATCTCGTCCAGCCGCGCGCCGAGCCCGATTCGTTCGAGTTCCCGGATCGTGTGCGGCCACACCCCGAGAACGGCGCCGGTCTCCCTGATCCGCGGCGCCCTCTCCCGGACCGCAACCTCAAAACCTGCCTGGCGCAAGGAAAGTGCGGTGCTCAACCCGACGATTCCCGCACCGGCGATGATCACTCGGCGCATTGCAGTCCTCCTAGGGAAAGTTACTGAACGATTTTTCAAGGAACTGCACATTCACCAGGTATCGAAGTGCATTATATCCGCGATCGGCTTCCGCTTGACCGGACGGAACGGACGGGTCGGCCATCCCACCGCCACGGTCATGCCGATGATCTTGTGATCCGGCACGTCAAGCACTGCTCGGACGCCTCTGGTGTTGAGATGATGTATGCCGGTCGGCGCGACCCCCAAGCCGAGCGCCCTTCCGGCGACCAGGATGTTTTGCGTGGCCCCGTAAATGGCGGAGAACTGGTAGCGGTCCTCTCTCGGGTCGCCGGGAACGAACGATGACGCACAGACGAAGATGAGAACCGGAGCGTCCCGTAGCGTCGCCAACAGGTGGTACGCGCCCTCTCCCATGCGGCGCTTCGTCGGATCGGCAGCACCTGCCAGCTTCCCGCGGACGGTGTCGAGTGACGAGACGTCGGGAACGATCGCCTCGTGCAGCCGAGCACGTTGTTCCGGTGACTTGACCACAATGAAGTCCCAGAGTTGAGAGTTCTCCGGGCTTGGTGCTCTGGTGCCGGCCCAGATCAGTTTCTCGACCAGCTCATCTGGTACCGGCTCGTCGGACAGCCATCGCATGGTCATGGCCGACTCCATCGCCGCAAACACATCCATGCGTTACCTCCACTATTTCGTCTTTCGTGCTGATGTCGCTCTCCTGCTGACCAACTCATGGCGGGAGGCGAAGTGGACGAAGGCCGGTCGTGCCGGCTCCCGTCGGGGTGGTCAGCTTCGAGGCCGAGGGGGAGCGGTCCGCGGTAGTGCCTTGTCGAAGTCGAAGAGAGTCAGCGCATTGCTGTGCAGGATCTTCTCGATTTCCCTGTCGGACAACCGGGATTCCTTGATGTACTCGAACGTCCGCTTGTAGGACTCGACCGTCAGCAGAGCGGAAAAGTCGCTCCCCGGCACGATGTGGTCGGCGCCGAAGGCTTCGCAGGCACACCGGAGAGCGGCTTGTGAACCCCATCCGACGGTGTCGTAGTAGAGGCTGCGAGCCATCGCGCTTGGTGGACTGAGCAGGTCCGGCGTGTGCGCCTGGCCGTCGAGTCGGGCCAGCTGCATGGGGATGAGGCCACCCAGATGAGGAATGATAATTTTGATGTTCGGATAGCGCGCCGGGATGTTTCGCTTGATCAGATGGAGGACGATAGCGGTGTCCTCCAGGGACGCCCCGGCCGCCGCGGTGAAGCCGTAGTCATTGATGAATGGTGAACAGATGCCATTCTGGCTTGGATGAAAGAAGAGGGTTGTCCCACGCGCGTTCATCTCGGCATAGAGCGGTTCGAATTCCTCTTCGGCGGTGGAGCGGTTGAACACCGAACAGCTGAGGTACACGCCGACCATGCCCAACTCGTCCAGCCCGCGCCGCATTTCTTCGAGAGCCGCATCGATATGTGGCAAGGGGAGCGAAACCAGGGAAGCGAATCGATTGGGGTGCGAATCGGCCAGTTCGTGGTAGCTGTCGTTGAGCACGCGCGCCGCCTCGACTGCCGACCGGAATTCGGTCGAGTAAGGTGCCATGCTGCCAGGAGAGAGAATCTGCCGTTCCACTCCGGCATCGTCCATCATGGCAATACGCTGCTCGATCATCCCCGGTTCGTCGGACATCGCTGCGAAGATCCGACCTGCCTCTGGTGTCGGGCTCGCCGCGGGCGCGGGTGGCCTCTCCGGCATCGCGGTCAACGTTTCCAACCAGGGCCGGTACGAAGTGGGCAAGTAATGGGCGTGTACGTCGACGATCATGTGTTCCGGTCTTCCTTGTGTCCTGTTATCCGAGCTCGGAGAGGGCGGCGGCGAGAGGTTCGAGTACCGCCGGGTTGAGCGGTGGCTTCAGGGGGATGATGGCGAGGTCCAGTCCTTCGTCTCCGAGCGCGGCAGCCGCTGCGGCGGTGGCTGCCGCGTCTCCGTCGTACATCACCGGGCTCGACAGCAGAATCTCGCTCGGATCTCTGCCCAGGTCGTTGCAGTGGGCGTGGAGGACGTCCCGCTTATGGGCGAATTCCTGTGGGGTCCCGCCGAGGAAGCTCCAGTGCTGAGCGAATCGGGCCGCGGTGCGTAGGGTGCGCTTTTCGCCGTTGCCTCCGATGCAGATCGGCGGGTGCGGGAGCTGGACGCCTTTGGGTTCGTTGCGGGCGTCGGTGAGCTGGTAGTACTGGCCGGAAAAGGTGGTCGTCTCCTCGCTCATGAGGCTGGTGAGCACTGCACAGGCCTCCTCGAACCGGTCGCTGCGCTGCGCGGGCGTACCGAGCGGAATGCCGTAGGCGGCCGATTCCTCTTCGTTCCAGCCGGCGCCTATCCCCAGCTCGAGCCGGCCTCCGGAAATGATGTCGAGGGCGGTGGCCATGTTGGCGAGGACGGCGGGATGCCGGTAGGGGATGCCGGTTACCAGGGTTCCGAAGCGGAGCCGCTTGGTCGCCTGGGCCAGTGCGGTCGTGACAGTCCAGCCTTCCAGGCACGGCCCCCGGCTGTCGGAGAAGATGGGATAGAAGTGGTCGAAGGTCCATCCTGATTCGAAGACCTCGATGTCGTCGGCCGCCTGCCAGACGGTCAGTAGCTCGGCCCAGGTGGTGTCCTGGGGGGCAGTCCTGAAAGCAAATCGCATGCCTTGCTGCGTCCTCTCCTGGTTCCTCCGTTGCCCAGCGCGGATTGGCTGACGAGTGATCGGCCGGCGCCGGGCCGGATGCCTCGACGACCGAACACTGCACACCCGGATTCGGGCACCGTAGATCTGCAGAGTCCGAATATCGACCTTGTAGGTACTATAGTCGGACCTGTCACAGGTACTTCGTCGAGGGCGGAAAGTCAATGACCGAGGTCCTGCGCAGGTCGGCTGGGTATGCCCTCGACGACGTATCCGGACCCCCTGCTCGGATGCACTTCGGGTTGCCGGAGGGCGGAAAGGGTCCTGTCCGGTCGGCGCCGAATATCGGCCATGATGGTCGATATTCAGATTCAGCAGTGCTACCATGTCCGAGTCAAGGAGGTTGATGTGCGCGAGCCTGATGCGCTGGATGAGAAGATCTTCGGATTGCTGGCCGAGAACGGGCGCATGTCCAACCTCGAGGTGGCCGCCAAGGTCGGGGTGTCGGAGAAGACCGTGCGCCAGCGGATCCGCCGGTTGATCGAGCGCGACGGTATGCGCGTGGTGGCCACCATGGACCACAAAGCGCCGCCGTCGCGGCTCATCGTCCTGGTGCGGGTCGAGTCGGGCCAGCGGTTCGTCGTCGCCGACCGGATGGCGTCGATGCCCCAGGTGGATGAGGTCCACCTGACCACTGGAGCTTACGAACTGGTCGTACTGGCGTCGTTCGAATCCGACAGCGACGCTCTCGAGTTCTACGTCCGCCACGTCGAGCAGGGACCTGGAATCGAGGAGTCACTTTCGACGCACGTCGTCGAGACGATCACCGGCAGCACCGCTGCCCGGCCGGACCACTTCGAGCAGTTCGACAAGCAGGCGTCGAGCGCCGGCAGTATGTCCGAACTGCTCGACCTCGCCTGCGACGTGGCCACCGCGTCGCTGGGCGCCGACCGAGTCCACGTGGCCGCCGGGAATGTCTTGCCCGGCGATCCGACGCTGTCTCCGTGGCCGTCCACAATGCGCTGGCGGGGGCTCTCCTCTCGCTACGTCGAGGAAATCCGCGTCAAAGGCCAGGCCGAGGGGATCATCCTGCCCAACATCGTCAAACACAACCAACACGTGTTCGTGGCCGATGCCGCCACCGATCCGCTCCTGCGCTCTGTGGCCGACCTCGTTGTCTCCGAAGGTTTCCACAGCTGGCTGGGCCTGCCGGTGTGCAACGACGACACCCGCAGCGGCACTCTGTGCCTGTACTGGAACAACATCATCACCTACCGGGAAGACCTGGTCCGGCGAGCCCAGGAACTGGCCGACACCCTCGGCAAGCATCTTCCGCGCTATTCGTCCGAGCCATCGGACGTACCGGCCTGAGGTTCCCGGTCGCGTTTGGGCGTACCGGGCTGTGCCGAAGTTTCCGCTACTCCGCTGATGGAGCACCACATCCGATTGCGGAAGGGCGGCCGAAGAAGGAGATTGCCGCATTGGGCAGATTCAGGCCCTGGACCGTCGCCACCGACGGGAAGCTCGCCTCGTGCTGGCCGGCGGACACCCGACTGTGTCACTGACTGCAAAACAAGATTCCGCCGCGGTGGAGTCCGCGGCTGCTCGTGAGCGAACTGGTCCTCCTGCAAACCTCAGTCGGCTGACTCGTCCTCGATGAGCTGCTGATTCGCGGTAGCAGCGTCAGAAGTGCGACCCGCTTCGCCGACGGAACCGACGCGCCGCCGGAGTGGGCTCCCCAGATCGGTCCCAGCACACCACCGTCAGCAGCGACGTGCTCAATCTGACTCGGTGGCAGGCGACGGTGCAACCGTGTTGCCTTCGTTCCGGCAGAAATGGAACAGCTCCGCAAAGTTCGCGAATTGCGATACTTCTCCCTGGTCCGGCTCGTACCGCCAGGCAATCCACTCACCGTCTGCGGCGGGTTCGGCAGGGTCGAGCAACCAGTAATCCTGGCCGCCGGCCACCAGCAGCGACCGCTCGAAGATCGTCACCGGATTCCGGGCGCTGTCGTCCTCCGGGGGCGCACCCCATTCCCCGAAAAAGTCCCCGGCAACGTCGATGGAGATGCCGCCCTCGGCTGTGTCACGGAACCAGGCAAGGCGAGCACACGAGTACAGCTCTTCGATCCACCCGCCGACGCCGGTCCACCCATTGCTGGCCAGCAAGAACCCACGATAGCTGGTCGGAAACCGCACAGCGAGACGATGCTCGGCTGCCGCCACAGCCGCTTCGGTGGCGGGTTCGCATCCCAACCAGCCTGCTGCCCGCTGCTCCGCCGTGCCGCCACCGTGGCCGGGCTCGTCATCCGAGCGCACACACAGTTCACTGTATTCTCGCAGATAGTCACGCCACTCCCGAGCCGTTTTCGGCGGTGCCGAACTGGAGCCCCGACGACCCTCGTGCAGATTGTTCAAACTGCCTTTTCCTCTCGAATCACCAGCCAACTTCGCGGCCGAAACAAGCGTCCCACCAACGCTGCCGACTTGGCACGAGATCCATGCAACATTGCCCTCGCGGGCAACACGAGGTGTCCGCAGAACCAGCTTGGCCACCTGAGGCCCGGTACTACGGCTCCATGGCCGGAGTCGCTGTCCCTTGGCGTTGGTGAGGTTTGTCGATGAGATGTGTGTGGAAGAATTGAGCTGCTTCACGTAGGGCGAATTCGCCGGGGCCGCCTGCGAGCTGGTGGCTCTGGCCTTGCAGGAGAAGCAGCTCGTGATGTTTTCCGGCTTGTACGAGCGCATTCGAGAAACGCATGGTCGTGGCAAGCGGGACGTTCACGTCGTGGGTGCCGTGGATCAGGAGGAGTTCGGGTTCGAACGTGCCGGCGTGGGCGACGACGCCTGCCTCGGCAAAGGCGGCGGGGTCCCCGGAGAGGGGCGCACCCAGTAGCGCTTGGAACCAGTACGGCGGGGTCAGCTCGGGATCGTAGGGACCGGCAGCAGCCACCACCGCGCGATAGATGTCCGGCGCTACGATGCCGCAGCGCGCGGCGAAGTACCCGCCGAAAGAAATGCCGATCGCTCCGGTACGGCTGATGTCGATCCAGGGGTGCTGGTTCGCGAGAGCGCGCAGGGCGGCGACTCGATCCTGGACCCCGAGCGTGCCGAAGCCCTGCGTCGCGGCGGCCTGGAAGTCCCGGCCGCGCCCGGGTGTGCCCCGGGCGTCGAGGACGACTCCGATGAAACCGAGCTGGGCGAACGCTTGCGCGATGCCCGAGAACCCGGTCCATAAGGTGCCGCTCGGCGCCGGCGGATCGGCCCACGACTGCGGGTAGGTGATTGCCTGCGGTCCGCCGTAGACGGAGTCGATCACGGGATACCGGCGTCCGGGGTCGAAATCCGGTGGCAAGTAGAGGACGCCGTGCAAATCGGTGTGGCCGTCCGCGGCCTTGACCCGGAATTCTCGAGGCTCGGCTCGGCCGAGTTCGTCGGCGGCCCGGGTGTCCGCGGCCGTGATCGTGCCGAGGAAATTGCCGTTCAGTTCGCGGACCTCGCTGCGCGGTGGGCGCGTGAGCGCGGAGTGGACGTCGACGAATGCCCGGCCGTCGGGCGCGAGGATGGCGTTGTGCGCGCCGGCCTCCGCGGTGAGTACGGAGAAGGATCCGTCCGGCGCGGTTCGGGCCACGTGAACGTCGTAGGGGCGCTCGGGGTCGCTGCGTACGAGCAGCAGCAGGTGCTGTTCGGCATCGACGCCCACTACCCGGACGACCTGGATTCCCGGCGGAGTGAGCGCCACTCGCTGTCCTGACCCGAGGTCGACCTGATAGAGCCGCAGATCTCCGTCGGCGTCGGAGAGCCACCCGAGCTGTCCCGGGACCGGCAGCGGGGTGAGGATTGCGCCCAGCAGCGGCCCGAGGTAGGGCATGAGCAGCGGGACCTTGTCGCTGGTGAGTGCGCGCACCGTGCCGGTTTCGGCGTCGATGCGGACCAGCTCGATCACCCCGGTTCCGGTCGCCAGGACGGCCAGGAACGCCGCACCGTCGGCCGTCCAGCGCAGGGGGAGCAGGGTGCGGTCGTCGTCGACGAGGTCGGTCCCGGTCAGCGTGCCCGTCGTGGTGTCGACGAACGCGGCGGTGAACCTCGGAACGCCCGATCGTTCGCTGGATATGCGTACGTGATCGGTCGTGACCGGGAAGGTGCGCCAATCCACCAGCGGGTACTCCGGGATCCCGGTCAGGTCGGCGCGGATGCTGAAGACCCGGCGTCCGTCCGGGGACCACACCGGTGGGGCGGGTAGCAGCGTGCTCACCTGCGCGTTGATCCGCCACGGTCGTTCCGCGGTTCCGGAGGTGGTCAACGGGTGCACCGTGGTGTCGTCGAGACGCAGTGCCAGGTTGTGCCCGGCCTCGGTCAGGCGGTGACCGTCCGGGCCGGGTACCTCGAAAACTGCGGGCAGGCCCTCGGCGTCCGGTGGCCGGACGGGCTGCGGCGCCACCGCCGGTACCGGCGGTTCGAGCGACTCGATCCGTCCCGACGCCAGATCCGTGCGGTACCTCGCACCGGCCGGGTCGGTCCAGGTGACGCTGCCGGCACTGAGGTCCTCGACGCGGGACACCAGTCCGCCGGAGCTCAGCTCCCGCCAGCGCAGGAACCGGGTGAATCCGGCGAGCTCGCCGGTACCGAGCTGGCGGGAGGTCATACGGTCTCCTGTGCGGTGAGCGCTGCGGGTGCCCGGAGCAATGCGGCCAGTCCGGGCACGACGACGCGCCGCACGGTGATGTGGTTGTGCCCGCCGGGTTCCTCTCGATACCCGGCGACCGAGTATCCGGCGGCAGCGACCGCGTCCCGGAAGTTGCGGGCCAGGTCGAGCATGGACTGCCCGTTCATGCCCGGTTTCGGGATCGGTGCACACTCCAGCGTCCCGACGGACACGTAGAGGCGGATCGGCGCGGGTCCACGCTCCGCGTACTGCCGGGCCATCCAGCCACCCGGGGATACCGCCGGGTGCTCGTCCTCGCCCGGCGGGGTGAACCACAACGACGGCGAGATCAGCAGCGCCGCGCCGAAGACCTCGGGTCGCTGCAGCGCGGTGAAAGCACTGGCGAGACCTCCGTAACTCTGCCCGCCGACGACGATCTGCGCGGGATCTGACTGCACGCGGTAGCGGCTGCGCAGCCACGGAAGCAGTTCGTCGGCCAGTGCGACCGGCAGGGCCGGGTTGACGTTCATCTCGCTCATCCGGGACGCACTCGTGAGATTGGACCAGAAAGCCACGATCAAGGGCGGCAGCGTGCCGTCCACGATCGCCGCGTCGATCACCTCGTCCACCCGTCCGCTCTTGCGCCAGAGCTCGCCGTCGAGCAGGACCGCGAGCGGGTACTCGGTGCCGGAGTCGTAGCCGGGTGGCAGGTACACCACGACCTCCCGGTCACCGGGGAAGGCGCCACCCGCCAGGACGTGCCGCTCCAGCCTGCCCTGGACCGGTTCGCCGTCGAGGCTGCTGGGTGGTTCGGCGTCCGGCAACGTCAGGATCGACTCCCACCTGTCCTCGCCCGCGGTGCCGTCCGGGTCGCCGCCCAGCAGAGCGGTATAGGGATAGTGCCGGACCGGGTTGAACGGATCCGCTCGCCCGGATTCGAACAACGCACCCATGAACGATTCGAGCCGCTCCCGGTCGGAGATGAGCGCGTGCGCATCCTCCAGGCTGGCGCCGAACGACGGCGGGTCGATCTGGAACTGATAGGGCACGCGGACTCGTGGATCCGCCTCCACCGAGGCGTACCGGACATCGGTGCCCTCGATCCGGCTCATCACCGGCCCGAGGCCGGGTGTGTCCAGCTCGTACGGCCAGAGCTCGCACGAAATCCGCACTGCTGTCGCAGGCTCGAGGTAGACGAAGGTGACCAGGACGCGGTCGCTTCCGTCGATCGGTTCGACGAGCGGACCCCGCGCGGTCTCGAGTTCGGCACGCAACCGGCCGAGCGCGGCGGCCGGCTCGATCCGGTGCTGTGCGGCGAACCGGCTGATCGATGCGCTGCGAATCATGTCCTGTCCTCTCCCGGGGTACCCGCCGGCCCGGGGGCGGTGAGACGCCCGACTCGCTGCTGCATGTGCGGCAGCGGGACGGCACCCGCTCCGAGCATCGCCTCGTGGATGTCGCGGAGGTCTGCCCCGGCGGCACTCCGTGCGGCCTGCCGGAAGCCGAGGTAGCCGGCGCGGTAGGCGAGCGCCTGCGCCGGCAGGTCGGTGGCGTAACGCACGGTCTCGCTGGCGATCTGGACGTCGCTGTCGAGGGTGTTTTCCTGCATGAATGTCCGTGCCTGTGGCAGGTCCCACCAGCCGAGGTTCAACGCGGTGTCCACGACCAGCCGTTGGGTCACGAACCGTTCGTGGGCCAGCCGGCCGTAGGCATCCCAGTCGTCGTCGTAGACGCCCGCGGCCCAGCCCAGATCGGACGCGTACTCGGCCCACCCTTCGCTGAACGCGGCGAACGCCATCGGACTGGCACTCACATGCCGCTGCACCGGGTGCAGCCCCGGGTTCTCGGCTTGGCCGGCCAGGTGCAGGTGGTGACCGGGCACGAGTTCGTGCAGGATCAGCGCGGCCGCTGTCAGCAGCGATCGTTCGGCCAGGCTCGAGCCGTTGAACCGGTAGAGCCCCTGCGGTTCCTCCGGGGCCGGTGGCTGGTAGTAGCCAAAGGTCATCGAGCCTTCGGCCACCGGGTCGAGCCGGCGCACGTCGTAATGCGCACGCGGCAGGGTGCGGAACAGCGACTGCAGCGACGGCTCGATGTGAGCCAGGTGCTTTCGGTAGGTGGCGGCCACGTCCTCTGGCCGTTTCGCGTAGAGGTGCGACTGGGACCGCAGCCACGCGCGGACGCCGGATTCGTCCCGGGGGCCACCGAGACGGGCCCGGATTTCCGCCATCCGCTCGGTGAGCTCGGCACACTGTTCAAGACCGCTCCGGTGCAGCTGCTCCGGCTCGACCGGCAGGGTGGTTTCCCGCCGCACCCACGCGCGGTAGACCTCTTCGCCGCCGGGCTGCGCGGCCACTCCGACCTGGTGGCCTGCGGCTGCTTCCGCTTCGTCGAGTTCGGCGAGCACGTCGGCCGTTGCGGCTTCGACTGCAGGGCTCGCCAGCAGTGCCGGCAGTTCGGTATGCAGTCCTTGCCAGGTGGCTCGGGCACCGGCGTACGCGGGCCGCGGAAGGATGATGCCGCGGGCGCGCTGTCCCCGGAGTACCCCGGCGAGGGACCGGATCCGCTCGGTGAATCCGTCGGTCAGGCGTGCGCGTTCCCGGGCGGGCTGTGGCGCGACCACGTTTTCCGCGATGAGCCGGAATGCCCAGTGCGTCTGGTAAGGAGCGATCAGGTGGACGTGCCACATCTGGTCGGCGCGTTGTGCGTCGGCGATCAGCAGGTGACGCAGCACAGCGGCCAGGTCGGCGTCGGCCGAGGCGTCCTCGGAGGGCACCGCATCCAGCTGTGCGAGCAGGTTGCGTGCCGCCTCGGCACGGGCTTGCTCGGCCGGTTCGTCGACCGGTTCGATGGCCTCGGGTGCCTCACCGGCCCGCGCCGCGTAGTAGGGCTCGCTGCGCTTGAGCTGCGCCCAGTATGAATCGGCGATCTGCCGGACTGTCACGCTTGCTCCTCCACCTTGCGGGCGGCATTGCCGATGACGAGCACCGGAACCCCGGCGTACTCGGCGAACGCCACCGCCGTGGGATAGCTCAGGCCGGGCTGCAGCGGCTGATCGGGCAGGTAGCCGTGGCGGCCGGCGGGCACCAGCTTCGTGGTGAGCCGGTGCCCCGCCAACACCCCCTGCCCGCCCAGGTTGAGGACCAGTTCCCCATCCCCGTCGGTCTGCACCTCGAACCGCGCCGCGCCGCACTCGTACGCGCCGTCCACCCCGGCCGGTACCTCTTCCTGCCGCGGAGCCGGCTGCGGAAGGGCGGGCCGGGAACCGCCGAGCCGCTCGAGGATCCGGCCGGCGCAGTCGACCAGGTCCCCGTAGGCCGAGGGTTTGTTCGTCGCACACGCGAGCGCGACGTCGAGCTCCGGGACCCACCACAGGATCGAGCACCCGGAGAGGTTGAACCCCGGGTGACCGAAGATCGAGTACGTCGGCGTGCGGCTGATGCCTACCCCGAGACCCCATTGATCGGCCGGGAAACCGGTGGCGACGTCCACCACGGGCTCGGTCATCCGGGCAACGGACTCGGCCGACAGGATCCCGCCGCCGTCGTTCTGTGCGCCGGGCAGGAAGTTCCGCGCGAAGCGGACCAGGTCAGCAGCCGTCGCCGCGCAGGTGGAGCCGGCCGGCCCGAGCGCACGCGAGGGAGTCCACGGGCGAATGACCGTCCCGTCCGGGGAAATCCCGACCGCGTACCGCTTGAACAGCAGCCGCTCGACAGTCGTCTCGGTGTCGGTCATCCCGGCCGGGTCGAAGACGTAGTCGCGAACCAGGTCGTCCCAGCACCGGCCGGTGACGACCTCGGCCGCCCGGCCGGCGGCGACACATCCGGCATTGCTGTAGCTGAAGCCCCCGCCGGGCGGGAACAGGTGTGGCAGGCCGGCGAGACCGGCGACGTAGCGGGCCAGCACGTCCGTGCCGTAGCCGAGGTCGGTGAACGGACCGCCGTCGATGCCGGAGGTCATGCTCAGGCAGTGCCGGACAGTGACCTGGCCGGTCGCCGCCGGGTCCGCCAGCCGGAACCCGTCGACGATCTCGCGGATCGGCTGGTCGAGGTCGAGTTTCCCTTCCTCGACCAGGCGGAGCACCAGGGTGGCGTTGAACAGCTTGGTGGTCGACCCGATCTGGACGAGGGACTCCTCGGTCATCGGGATGCCCAGTTCGGGGTTGGCGAGCCCTCGTGCGGCCTGGATGATCCGGTCGCCGGTGAGAACGGCCGCGGTGAAGGCCGCCGTGCCGTGCTCCGCCATGACGTCGTCGACGACGCCGGCCAGATCTGCTTGCGTCAGGCCCGATGCGGGCGCCCGCCCCGCGGTTCCGGTTCCCTCTGTCGCACTGGTCATGCTGATCCGCTCTCCCGGTCGGTGTGGTCGGCGACGATCTCGCGTACGGCGGCGCGCAACTGACCCGCGTCGTAGACGATGCCGTCCTTGATGGTCATGCGGACTCCGCCGGTCCGGAGGCCGTCGTGTCGCGGGGACACGCGGAAGTGGCCGTGTCCATAGAGGACCTTCAAGTTCTCCAGTGGGTTCTCGCCGACCACCAGCAGGTCGGCGAGCTTTCCGGGTTCGATGCTGCCGCGCTCGTCGCCCACGCCGAGCAGCTCGGCACCGTGCAGTGTCGCCGCCCTGATCACCTCCAGCGGGTGGAAGCCGGCCTCACGCAACAACTCCAGCTCGCTGATCGTGCCGAAGCCGTAGAGGTTGTAGACGAAACCGGCGTCCGATCCGACCGTGACCCGGCCACCTCGGTTCTTGTAGTCCTCGACGAACGCCATCCAGCGCAGGTAGTTCCTGCGCCAGGCAACTTCCTGCTCGGTGCCCCAGTCGGACAGGAACGAACCGTGGCGCTGCGGGCTCGGTTCGTAGAACGACCGGAGCTGAGGGGCGGTGTAGGCGGAATGCCACTCCGACGTGCGCACCCGGGCTGCATCGCGGGTCCCGACGTAGACGGTGAAGGTCGGGTCGATCGTGGTGCCAAGGGATACCAGCTCGTCGAGCAGGTCGGTCCAGCGTGGACTGCCCGGTTCCGGGCCCTGCGTCCACACCTCGCCGGCCGCGGCGAACCGGGCAGGCTCGTCGAGGTAGTTGTAGCTGCCCGGATACCGCTGCACGGTGCGATCCCCGTACATCGCCTCCGGCAGACCGTAGAAGTGCTCGATGCTGGTCAGCCCCCAGCGGGCGGTCGTCAGCGCGTTCGTCCGGGCCACCTCCTGCTGTGCGTGGTGGCAGGCGGTGGACAGCCCGACCTGCCGAGCCTCGTGCAACGCGGCCCGGAAGACCTCCGGCGGCGCCCCGAAGAACTTCACGCCGCCGGCGTCGCGTTCCGCGGCACCGGCGATCCACTCGGCTGCCTCTTTCGGGCTGCCGATCGGAGTGCTGCGCCCTTCGCCGAAGAAGACGTACGGAGTGATCCGCGGCGCGGTGATCTCGTTTGCCCGGCTTCGCGCCGCCTCGGCCCGGGTGAAGTCCAGGCCGTTGAAGAACGACCCAGGCTCGCGGATGCTGGTGATCCCGTGCCCCAGCCAGAGTTTGTAGACGTAGTCCGCGTTCGGCACCTGCTGGGCGCTGCCGATGTGCGCGTGGACGTCGACCAGTCCGGGCAGCAGGTACTGACCGGTGAGATCGAGAACGTGGTCCTCCGATCCGTATCCCGGCCACTCCGTCGGTTGGGTCGGCGACGTCGCGTTGCCGACGGTGATCACCTGGGCAATCCGGTTTCCCTCGATGACCACGTCGGCCGGGCCGTAAGCCGGGCCACCGGTTCCGTCGATCACCGTGACACCCTTGAGGATCAGCCGCCGGAACGGGCCGTCGCCTTCGGCCCGCGCGGCTCCTGCCGTGACCGGGAGATCGGACAGCGAGCTGGTCATCGAATTCCTCCTGCATCCCGCACCGGACGTAGCCTGTTGTTCCGGTGCATTCCGCTCCCGTCGTGGTGGCTCTCGCGCAATCGAGCGGCGGGTGGGAGACCATGCCCACCTCACAATTTGAGCGCAGGAGCACATCGATCAGAGGTACCGGCTGCCTCGGCAGCCGACTGAGTCAAGCTATCGGCACTCGCCGGGGCACAGAACAGACGGATGTCGAAGATTCGGGGAGCTCGCTGATACATCGGTCGTCCCGGGCGAGGCTCGTCGGCCAAAGGCGAGGACCCGCGGTCAGGTCGGTCAGGTCGGTCTGGCCGGCTCGGGGGCGGAGGTGCACGGGGGAGACCTCGTGAGCTTCCGCGCCGAGAAGGGCACCTCGGTGTGCCGCCCGCGGGTTCGGTGCTGGGTGAACGGGTGAGTGCAGTGGTCGCGGCAGCGGCTGAGCTGGGCGTGGATGCGGACGCGCAGAGCTCCGCGGGGGAGCTGATCGATTCCGCCCTTCGGGCGACGGCCAGAACGGCGGATTCGCCCAATCGCAGAAGTACCAGCCCGGCTCATCGCAAAGGTGGTCAGCGGAAGGGGCCTTCGATCACCTGGCCGTCTTTGAGGGTGGCCCGGATGTGGTTGGTGGTCGGCTGGCCGCTGCTCTCTGCGAACTTGGTCTTCGCGGCGAAGGTGCCGTCGCGCACGACTGCGGGGGTCACCGAGTTGTCCGGCCCCACGAGCGACACCGCGGTCACCTCGCTGGTCACGATTCCGAAGTGGACGGACCCGGCGACCGGAGAGCCCCAATTCCACGAGCTGAGGTAGTCGAACGGACGCGCCGCGGTGAGATCGCCGTACACGTGGCGGCGCGTGTCGACGCCACCCTCGATTCTGGTGGCCTTGCCGTTCTTGAGTACACAGACCGCCGCGTACTCGTCGCTGCGGATGACCAGGAAACCATTCTCCGCATCGAGGTCAAATCGCACGCCCGGCCGCCAGCTTGCCGGATCCGGCACATCCTGGCCGGCCTGAACACACTCCCTGACCAGGTGCAGGTCCCCGGGGTTGACCGGTTGCCCGGCTCCGGGGGAGCCGGCGCCGGTCACGTTGTCCTGGCCCCGGTCACGGAACTGCGGGAGTACGATCGCGAGCCCGACGGCGAGCGCAACCACCGACGCGGCCACGGCCGACGGTGCGCGCAACATCCTGGATCGGCTGCCGGAAGCCCGCGTCTCCAACTGCGGCTCGATCTCGGCCCACAACCGGTTCCGCAGGCTCTCGGGCATAGGTCGTGGCTCCGGCAGGTCATCGGGATCGTTCATCGCCCCTCCTCACTGCCTGCCGGTTCGGTGCCCGTGCCAATGTCGCGCAGCGAACTTCGCAGCTTAGTGCGGGCGCGGGAGATCCGCGCCCGCACGCTGACCTCGGCGATCCTCAGCACCTGGGCGGCCTCGGCGGTAGACAGCTCACCGAGCAGGCACAGTTCGACGGCCCGCCGTTCCCCCTTGGGCAGCTTGCTCACGGCGTCAAGCACCCGGCGCAGCCGGCTGTCCGCGTCGGCCGCGTCGGCGACGTCGTCGGCATGGTCGCGCGCGGTGTCGTTGAGCGGGAGCCGCGTCAGCATCCGGGAAAACCGGCCCTGCCGGCGGTATTCGTGGCGGGCCAAGTTGCTGGTCACGGTGAACAGCCACGGTCGCGCGCTGGAGTTGACCAGTATCAAGTCGGACAGCTTCTGCCACGCGGTGAGGAACGTCGCGGAGGTGAGGTCCTCGGCCGATGCCCAGGAGCCGGTCAGCCGGTAGGCGTAGTTCCACACGGCCTCGGCATGCCGCCTGTACAGCTCGCCGAACGCGGCACCATTCCCGCGCGCTGCCTGCTCCCACAGCGTCTGGTCGTCACTCGGCGGACGAGCTTGGCGGGCCGCGTCACTGCCTTGTCCAGCACGCGTTTCTGGTCGCCGCACCCACTCTCCAGCCGTCGTCTCCGGGTTGTTGTCCCACTCGACTCGACAGTGCTCTCGAGACGGGACCTCAGCCGTGCCGCGAGGAACGCAGCATGCTCCCGTCGGATACTAGCCGCGGAAACGGCCGTCGATCACCTGTCGATCTTCGATGTCGTGACGTGGGTCACTAACGCAACACTAGCGGGCCGGTCGGGAACACACCGGGCATGACAACGAACAAGTGGGCTCTCCCGTTGGCGGTAGCAGCCGCGATCGCCACGCTCATCGCCGGTGGCGCGGTGGCGAACGCGTCGATTCCCGACGCGGGCCCGACCGTCAACGCCGCCGCGGGCAGTGCGGTCCGGTCCGCGGTTGAGACCTCCGATGACGAGATCACCAGGGAGTGTGTTCAGGCAGGTCAGGATGTGCCGGATCCGGCAAGCTGGCGGCCGGGCGTGCGGTTTGACCTCGATGCGGAGAATGGTTTCCTGGTGATCCGCAATGACGAGTACGCGGCGGTCTGTCTCGTCAAGAACGGCAAGGGCACAGGCATCGCGGGTGGCGTCGACACGCGCCGCCACGTGTACGGCGATCTCACCGCGGCGCGTCCGTTCGACTACCTCAGCTCGTGGAACGAAGGCTTTCCGGCCACCGGGTCCGTCCACTTCGGAATCGCGAGCAGCGAGGTGACCGCGGTGTCGCTCGTGGGGCCGGACAACTCGGTGACCCCCGCAGTCGTGCGTGACGGCACCTTCGCCGCGAAGAGCGCGTTTCCGGAATCGGTCGACGAGCCGACCACCAACTATGTCCGGGCCACTCTCAAAGACGGCCAGGTGATCGAAGGCCCCTTCCGAAGCTGATATACGACGCGGTTCGCGAGATGATCTCCTTCATACCGGGGCGTACCGGTGCCATCCGGGAAGACGCTCCAGGCCAGCCGCTTCATGTGCCCCGTCCGGTGGGCCAACAGGACGGGGTGGCACCGACCGGCCCTGATCCGGAACAGGGGCAGAACGGGAACCAGCTGTGGCCATCGCGACTGGCCCGCTTCCGCATACTCGCCCAGCCGGCCGTGATCGTGTTGACCGTCCGGGCCCTTGGCCTGCTTGTCACCTGGGTGATGTGTGCCGCCAACCACCGCGCTTTCGACATCGAAGCCTGGGACGGCCACTTCTACCTCGGCATAGCCGACTACGGCTACAGCGGATTCGACCCCTCCGTCACCTACGACTCGCAGGGCGAATACTTCCCCTCCGCGCCGATGGCGTTCTTCCCGGGCTACCCCCTGGCCGTGCGCCTGTCGGGTCTGTACTTCGGCGGGCACCTCCTGGCTGCCGCGCTCACCCTGTCGCTCGCGACGT
Organism: Amycolatopsis ultiminotia; assembly: GCF_039536925.1. NCBI lineage: Bacteria > Bacillati > Actinomycetota > Actinomycetes > Pseudonocardiales > Pseudonocardiaceae > Amycolatopsis > Amycolatopsis ultiminotia. Next base: position 989,670 of record NZ_BAAAZN010000001.1, read on the forward strand.
CGATCGCCGCCGGGTACGGGGTGGCGCGTCTCGCCCGGCACCTCGGGGCCGGGCGGCGCGGCCAGCTGGTCGCGGTCGCACTCACCGCCGGGGCGCCGATGTCCGTGGTGTACGCCATGCCCTACCCCGAGGCGCTGCTCGTTGCGCTCGCTGCCTGGACGCTCGTTGCCATCCTTGAACACCGCTGGGTCCTGGCCGGGCTCGGCGCCGCGGCGGCCGGGCTCACCTCACCCATGGCAGGCCCGCTGATCCCGGTGGTGATGGTGGCCGGGTTGATCCACCTGTTCCGCGTCCGCACGCACCGGATCGCGGCCGTGGTCGCGGTTGCGGTCGCCCCGCTCGGAATGCTCGGCTACCTGCTGTGGGTGAGTCTGGTCTCCGGCGTGCCCGGCGGGTATTTCGGGATCACCGAGCGCGCGTGGGGTAACCACGTCGACTTCGGCGCAACCACCGCCCGTTGGGTACTCGACACGGTGACCACCTCGCGGGATGCGTTCCCGGTGCTGACCGCGGCCGTGATCATCGCCGCCGTCGTCGCCACCGTGCGGACCCGGATGCCGTGGCCGGTCTGGCTTTACACCGCCGGCACCGTCGCACTGGTTGTCGCGCACTCCGGGCTCATCCAGGACCGGGTGCGGCTGCTGCTGTCCGCATTCCCGCTGCTCATTGTCGCCGCGATCCGGTTCTCCCGCTGGCGCGGGCGCACGACTGTGTTCGCCGTGAGCGGCGTGGTGCTGGCCGGACTGTGGTTCGGCGCCCATTCGCTCGGCGTCTGGCCCTACAGCATTTGACACGGAAGGACCGAAACCCTCTCCGCGGAAAATTCGACCGCGCCTATCCCCACCGCCTACCGAGGGACCCGGCCCGGTGGTAGACGCGAGGCACGGTTCCGGTGGAAGACCATTCCAACCCGGCCCGGCCGGAAGGCTACTGGTGCCGTCCGATCGCGGAACCCTATTCGGGTTACCTCACTACGTCGTCTTTCCCAACGAGCTCGCGCTACTGTGCTGCACCGGAACTCGCGCGGCCGGTAACCCGGCCGCGCGACCCTGGGTGGTGACGTCGTCGTTCAAGGTTGCGCTGGCGGCCGTTCCCTTGGCGGTGCTGTTGTTCCGCGCCGTCCTGGACCACCTTCCCGGCGTGTTCCATCGCCGCCCGAACCGCAGCGGCCCTCGACGTACGCGCCTACAGCGCAGGTTGACCGTGCCAACAACATGAAGATCAGGCCTGCCAGAACCACCGCAGTAACCGGCGAGAACCTCCGGGCGCTCCCTCGCCGCGAAGCGCCCGCCCTCGGGAAACTCCGACCAGCGCACGACGTGCGAGTTGTCCCGCTCGGCGAAGGTCCGGAGAGTCAGGCAATGGTGCGTTCGATGCCCCAGCGGTGTCGTCAGAGTTTCTCGCCGGATTAGATGCCTTTGCGGGCGATACGCGGGATGATGCCGCGCCGGCGTAGCAAGTCGCGCAGCGCGGGGATGTTGTTGGCCCTGTCGGCGTGGAGTTGTGCAGGTTCACGGGCCTCGTCGTGAGCGGATGACGGGGCTCACGTTGACCAGTGACCGTCGTGCGACCCTGTCATGAGTGTTTCAAGCCCGATGTAACGCGGTCGACGGAGTGCGGTCCGGTCAGCCCCGGAAAACCCTCACGGCCCGATCTCCCCTGTCTTCGACGGCTACTGCCCCGAACCACCCAACCGAACCACACGTAGATCAACAGAGCCCTTTTTCGCCCTGACCGACGCTGCGTCGAGGACCACCAGGGAGCAGTCGATCGTCCCGTGACTGCCGAGTTCGTCCAGGACTGCGTGGTGCAGCTGCTGCCACAAGCTGGCCTCGGTCCATGCGGTGAAGGTCGGGTGTGCAGTCGGCACGGTCACGCCGAACGAGGGTGCGAGATGCCGCCACGCGCAGTCAATGCTCAGCGCGAACACGATCGCCGTGAACACCGCCCGCGGATCAGTCCGGGAACGACCACCACCCTGCGGCCGCAGGGATCGACGGCTCCATCAGCACCCACAACTCGTCCCGATCGTGCGGATGTCGTTGCAACGTGCGCCAGTGCTGGACGTCAAAAGCCGGATTGAGAGGCTCCGCCGGCAGGTGCAGGTCGCTTCAAATATTGCTCAATCACGACCACAGGTCGAGCTGAAGCGCCCGTTCAATTAGTCGCCCCAGATTTGATGGAGGACGTCGACCTTGGCGATGAACATTTCATCCAGGAGTTCCACAGGAAGCCGACCGGAGTGATCAGCGGCTTGATAATCCGCCCTTATGGCGGCCCCTTCGGGGGACTCCATCAATAATTTCTCGGCAGCATCAAATTCGTCGCTCTCTCCTTCGTGGCTGACTGCCCACACGAACTGGTTCGTAGACCTGTCCACGAAGGCGAAGAGCACCTCGAACCCATACTGTCGCCGCACGGGCAACACCAGATGCCAACGATTGACAAAGCCTTCCAGCTCATCCGACTTGACCTGATAACGCCGAAGCTGCACGGTTGGCATAAACCAAACGTCCTTCCCGAATTCCGGACATAAGAGGTGCACGCGCGTCCTGCCCGAGGGCTGAGCACGTCGCGAAAGTCCACCCACGGCGTGGCGCGGTGCGTTGCATCCACCACGCCATCGAGCCGACCGTAGCGGTCTTCGCTCGCCGCTGTCAACGAATATTTAGTAGACCGTCACCGCGAAGCTCCCTGGCTTGGCCGGCGCTTGCAGCCTCCGATGATCGCCCCCCAAGTAGGGCGCCAAAGGCCCGCTCAGCAAGACTCAACCCCGGGAACTGACCCGCTTGTTCGAGCTCCTGACCTGGATAAAGACGCACGTCGGCCGCCCCGAGCACCCCTGGAGAGAAGAAGAGGCCCCGAGGCAAGATGGGTGCCCGACCGGGGCCGGGCAGTGCATCTTCCTCTCGGGCCGAGGCTTGACGGCACCGTGTCACCCCGTGTTAAGTAAACGCTAAATAAGTGATGATCAGCCACGTCGCCCGGGCTTTCCCTGGACTGTGGGGCGAGGAGACACGCGGTCGAGCGCGGGTCGCACCGCTTCGTCGGATGTGGAACGACACCGGCCCGCACGCGAGGATTCTGGTCGTCCCGGTTGAGCGAAAGGAGAGATGAAAGACATGGGAATTGTTCCGTGGAGAAGGGTTCTGCTCGGGGAGATCGAGACCGGAATATCGAAGTTTGAAATTGCGGAGGTCGAGTCCACGGACCCGGATGGTTTCGGCGCGGCGCACATTTGGGGCTACGACGAAACCCCGACCTTGCCCTATTATCCGGACGAGCCGTACAAGGTTCGCAGCGTGTTGGCCAATCCTGGCGGTCTGCGAGTGTTCGGCGCACACTTCCCCCCGCTGTCGCGATTGGCGGAGATGAAGTGGTCGCCGGCCGCCCCGGAGCAGAAGAAGCTCCTTGACGCGCAGCCCAGCGGGATCCATTGGTATGACGGCGTCGGCTTTGGGTGCTTTCATTCCCACGACAGTATTGCCATCGATACGGTTGTCAGCGGAACGATCGCGGTCGAGGCGTCCGATGGAACCCGCGAAATCCTGAAGCAGGGCGACGTCGTCTTCTTTTGTGGTTCGAACCACAGGTGGCAAGTGATCTCCGAGGAGTCGTGCACCGTAGTCGTCACGGAATTTCATGCGCCGCGCCGCCAGGGCGAAGAACCGTCCGGAACGATGGACGACGTGCGGAAGCGTATCGCTGCGCTGGCAAACGAATCAGAAGCCCGGCACGAACACTGACGCAATCCCAGTCCGTCGAGGTTTCCTTCCAAAAGAACAGAGAGAGGGAATCGTGTACCTGACCCAAGGTCTGCACCGATCGCTCCGACAGAGCCCGAACGCGCCCGCCACGATTTTCGGCAAGCGGGTGCGCACCTTCGCCGAGCAAGCCGACCGGGTCGCCCGGTTGGCCGGGGCGCTGCGGGAGCTCGGAGTGGTCGACGGCGAGCGGGTGGGCATCCTGTCGCACAACTCCGACAGATATCTTGAAGCGCTCCTTGCCGTGCCGTGGGCCAACGGGGTGCTCAACCCGGTCAACTTCCGCTGGAGCGCAGCCGAGATCGGCTACTCCCTGACGGAGTCCGAAACCGGGATCCTCCTGGTCGATGACACCTTCGCCCCGATGGTTGCCGCATTGCGCCAGGAATATGAGGGCCTGCGTGCCGTGGTCCACATGGGCGACGGGCCGCCGCCGCTCGAAGGCGCCCTCGGATTCGAAGATCTGATCGCCGCGACTGCGCCGCTCACCGACTCGGTGCGTGGCGGCGCGGCGCTCGCCGGCCTGTTCTACACCGGTGGCACGACCGGATTCCCGAAAGGGGTCATGCTCAGCCACGCGAACATCCTGATCTCCGCGCTCGGCAGCCAGGCCACCTGCCCCTTCGTCGTTCCGCACGGGCGTGCGTTGCACGTCGCGCCGATGTTCCACCTCGCCGACCTCGCGATCTGGGTGGCGCACTCGATGGTCGGGGGCGCGCACGTGGTACTTCCCGCCTTCGACCCGCCAACGGTCATGGCTGCCATCGACGAGCACAGTGTCACCAATGTCGTGCTGGTGCCCAGCATGATCCAGATGCTGGTGGACCACCCGCAGCTGGCGCAATACGACCTGTCGAGCGTGCGTGCCATCGTCTACGGTGCCGAGCCGATCACCGAGGTTCTGCTCAAGCGGGCGATGCACGCCTTCCCCCAGGCAGACTTCGTGCAGTGCTACGGAATGACCGAGCTCGCTCCCGTGGCCACGATGCTGTCAGGGAAGGAACACCGCGAGGGATCACGATTGCGTTCGGCCGGCCGCGCGGTGGCGCACGCCGAGGTGCGGGTGGTCGACAAGGAAGACAACGAGGTGCCACGGGGCACGGTCGGCGAGGTCGTCGTGCGCGGTGGCCACGTAATGCTCGGTTACTGGAAAAAGCCCGAAGCGACGGCCAAGGCGTTGCGCGACGGATGGATGCACACCGGCGACGGCGGCTACATGGACGACGAGGGCTACCTCTTCATCGCCGACCGGATCAAGGACATGATCATTTCGGGCGGCGAGAATGTCTACGCGGCCGAGGTCGAGAACGCCGTCACCAAGCACCCAGCCGTCGCGGCCTGCGCGGTGATCGGGGTCCCGGATGACCGCTGGGGTGAGCGAGTGCACGCGGTCGTGGTGCTCAAACCCGGGGCGCAGACGCCGACCGACGAGGAAATCCGCGAGCACAGCAAGGGACTGATAGCGGGATACAAGTCGCCACGCAGTGTGGAGTTCGTCGACGCTCTTCCGGTCTCCGGGACGGGCAAGATCGACAAGCGCAAGCTGAGCGCGCCGTACTGGCCCGACTCCGATAGGGCTCATTGACGCTCGAGACGCCCAGGTGTTGACCGGTGATCGACACCTGGCGCACGACGTCCTCCCACGCTCGAATCCGAAGACGCAATTCTTCGATCCGGATCTGGCGACCGGAATCCGGTAAGCCGCGCGGCTACGAAAGGCAACTGATGACTGCAACTGGGGACGTCTTCATCCTGGGCATCGCAAGCACACCCGCTGGTCGCTTTCCCGACCGATCGTTCCTCGACCTGTGTCGCAACGTGGTCATCGGGGTTGGCGAAGACGCCGGCTTCGCCGATCTGCCGGTCGAGCGCGCGTGGTTCTCGAGCGTGTTGATGGACTTCTGGGGCCAGCGTGCGTGCCGCGGCCAGGAAGTCCTCACTCCGCTGTGCGATGAAGGCTTGCTGCCGCACGGTCTGTGCATCCAGAACGTGGAGGCCGGATGCGCCAGCGGGACGACGGCGTTCTTCGGGGCCCTGAGCGACGTCCTGTCCGGCGAGGCAGAGGTCGCGCTCGCCGTGGGGGTCGAGAAAATGAACCATCCGACACGGCCACGGGGAGACATCCTCGCATGGATCGAAGGCACCGCGGGCCAGCTTGACGCAGAGTACTTCTACGCCCCACATCGCAAGCTCGCCGCCGAACTCGACGTCAGCTTCAGTCCCGGCGAAGAGGGCCGGTCGATCGCCATGGATGTCTACGCCCTGTGGGCCCAGGCTCACAAACAGGCCTTCGGGACCACGGACCAGCAGATCGCCGCCGCGGCCGCGAAGAATCACACCAATGCCGTGGACAACCCCCGGGCCCAATACCGATTCCCGATGACCATCGAGGAGGTACTCGCCGACAGAATGGTCACCCAGCCGCTCACACGCGCCATGTGTGCCCCGACGGGTGACGCAGCCGCGGCGGTCCTGGTGTGCTCACGCACGTACCTGGAAAAACAGTCCCGCGCCGTGCGTGAGCGTGCGTTGCCGATTCTCGGGCATTCCGCCTGTGGCGGTCGGCGATGGTCGTTGTTCGAGGATGACCGTGCGGCCGCTCGGGCAGCCGGACGCGCCTACCAGAGGGCGGGGATCGGGCCGCCGGATCTGGACCTGGTAGAGCTGCACGACGCCACCTCGATAGCGGAGATTCTTCTGGTCGAGGATCTGGGCCTCTGCGCCCGAGGGCAGGGCGGATCATTCACCGCATCGGGCGCAACGGCACACGACGGGGAGATCCCGGTGAATACGTCGGGCGGCCTCGTGTCCCGCGGTCATCCGATCGGTGCGACGGGAATCATGATGCTCAACGAGGTGGCCTTGCAGCTGCGTGGCGAAGCCGAGGCACTGCAACTGCCCCGCGCGCGGGTCGGGCTCGCGGAGAACGGAGGCGGGATCGTAGGTCAGGACAACGCCGTCTCCGCGGTCACGATTCTTGGGGCTCCCGCTCGTCCGGGGCGGTCGCGGTGAGCCGAAAAGGCGGCAGTGGAATCCGGACTGGTACCAGCATAGTAGCGGTGTCTTGCCCAGGCGGCGGAGTTGGACGGCGAAGGTGCTAGGTGGACAATGGAGAGCAACGAACCGGATGGCCCAGGTGTAAGCCAGGCAATGCGCCGCCGCGCGAGCGTGGCAGGTCTGGTCGGCGGCGTGATCGAGTACTACGACTTCAATGCATACGCCTTTTTGGCGGTCGTGATTGCGCCGCAGTTCTTTCCGGCAGATAATTCCACGGCCTCTCTTCTGGCGACGCTTGCGGTGTTCGGTGCCGGCTACCTCGCCAAGCCACTCGGCGGCGCGTTCTTCGGCCGCTTGGGCGACCGGCGTGGCCGTAAGGACGCCATGCTGCTCACGGTCCTGATGATGGGTGTCGCAACGGCGCTGATGGGTCTCTTGCCTGTTTACGAGACAGCCGGATTGCTCTCCCCGGCATTGCTCGTCATCGTCCGTCTCGCGCAGGGCTTTGCGGCCGGCGGCGAGGTCATGGGTGCCGCCACCTACCTCGGGGAAATGGCAGAAGACAACCGGCGCGGACGTATGATCTCCCGGGGTTCCCTGGGTATCGGGATCGGAGCGGCGCTCGCTCCGTTGGTCGTCGGAGTTGTCACGTTACTGGTCGGCGCGGACGCAATGTCGGCCTGGGGATGGCGAATGCCGTTCTTGGCAGCGATCCCGCTGTTCATGTGCTCCCTTGTGCTGCGAATGCGCCTCGAGGACTCGGCTGAGTTCACCGTGCTCGTTAACAGTGATCGAAGACAAAAGACACTTGTGTGGCGAATCTTCACCGAGTTCAGGCGGCCGCTGCTGCAGTCGTTCGTGTTGGCGACCGCAGCGGGTATACCACCGTACTTCGTCATCGTTTACATGAACATATATCTCTCTGAGTCCCTTGGCGTTGAGCGTCAGGCAGTTTACTGGTTGTCAGCTTTCGTCCTGCTGTTTGCGTTACCGGGTTACACCCTCGGCGGCTGGGCCGCGGACCGCTTCGGTGTCGCACGCAGCGTTGCCGGCGCGCTCCTGGCGTGTGGGTTGATCGTTTATCCGGCGATGCTTCTGATGGGCGTTGGGGGCAATATCGCCGTCATGGCACTGATGTATCTCGTCATAGCGGCCCTGAGCAACGTCGTGACTGCCACGATCCAGCCTGTCCTGGTCAATCTGTTCCCCACTGCGGTAAGGTATTCGGGAACTTCTCTCGGCTGGAATTTCGCCGCAGTACTGGTTGCAGGTGCGACGCCGCCGCTGGCTACCTTGCTCAGCCGTGCGACCGGAAGTCCTGCGGCGGCAGCGCTGCTCGTGGTCGCTGCCGCTGTGCTCGGGCTGGCGGTCCTGTTGACGGTCAGGAGCCACCACACACATCATTCGGAACCTGTGCCGGGCCTCGACCCCGGCCGAACGCTGGATGGGAGGGCGAAATAACCACTGGTGCCCGACCACTGGGGCCCGAAGCTGTACGTGGCGACCGCGCGCGGGAAGCCGCACAGGGAAGTCCTTCAGGATTCGGGGAGGGCCACATTACGGCTGCTAGGATCGCGTCGTGTCCACACCGCCAGGTGCGCCGAGGCAGCGACGTAGGCCGCCCGACCGCAAGCAGCAGATACTCCTCGCCGCACGACGTCTTTTCGCCAGGGTCGGCTATCCGGACGTATCGATGGCGAGAATCGCGGAGGAGGTCGGGATCACGGCAGGGGCCTTGTACCGGCACTTCGAGAACAAGTCGACGGTGCTCGAGCGCGTTTTCGAGGAGAGCTTCGCGTGGCTCGACAATCCACTGGGTCCGGGTGAATTCTTCGAGGTGGTCGACGAGGCGATTGGCGTGCTGGTCGACCAGACTTTCGTCGCTCGTCTATGGATCCACGAGCGCCGGTATCTGCCGGTGGACTCGAACACTGCGCTGGCACGCCGTATGGACCGATGGCGCGGATCCTTGCGGTCGGCATTGCAGTCGATGCACCCAGATCTGACTCTCGGACAGATCGACTTGCTCTTGGCCGCCACTCAGTCGGCATTGTTCTATCTGGGCCGTCGCGCGATTCGCGTTCCCCCTGCGGAGCAGGTATCGGCGGTGCGCGCCGCAATCAAAGGCATCGTCACAACAGAACTCGCCGCACCGCGTGCAAGACCGAACGACGAGGCTCGACGACGCATGCCGGTGTCGCTGCGGGAGCGGATCTTGCTCGCTGCGTCGGAGCACTTCGGGCGAGGCGACGGGTACCACGGAACAGCCATGTCGAGCATCGGGATGACGGCCGGGGTAACTGGACCAAGCTTGTATCTACATTTCAAGAACAAGGCAGACGTCTTGCGCGCCGTGCACGAACGAGAGGCGCACGCCTTATGGATAGAGCTCGACGCCGTGCTTGCCACCGTCTCAGATGCAGCGAAAGCCTTGGCGATGGCGCTCGTGTCTTGGGTACGAGTGATCCAGCCCGGGGCGGCCACTCTGGAAGATCCGACAGGTGAGACCTTGGGGTCATTGGGGACATCGATCGCGGCTCAACGCGAGTTCGTAGCGGAGCTCGTGGCTCTCCTCGTGGAAGCGAGGCCCGAGTTGAGCCCCTTGGAGGCGCGTGCTCGGATTCAGATCGGCCTTATCATCGTCGCAGATCTGTTCCGCGACCCCGAAATTTCCACGCAACCGACCCTTCAAGACGATGCGACCGCCCTCGTGCTCGGCGTGGTAGGGGTTCCGGCCCCTCCCAACGGACCGCGCTCGTCCGCGAATCGACCCGACGACTCGAGGTAGCTGGAGCAGTCGCGTGCGGCAGGTGAAGCGCCCTCCCGTGCAGACTTCGTTTCGTGGCAACGATTCCGTGACGTCATGGCCGGCGTCGCAGCACGACCAGCGCCGCCGGCGAGCGAGTCGACCCCTCATCTCGACGCCATGGACGAGCACACCCGTGAGCGGTTGCTTGTCCTGCCCATGCTGGTATGCCGTGCCGACGATCGCCGCCGGGCTGCTGGCAGGCCACACGCCGCGCCAGGAGCGATGATCGACGGCACCGACGAACTGCTCGAACTGTCGCACCCGGGCGCAGACAGCGAACTGGGTCGGCGAGGTCGAAGACGTCGGAGGTGACCCCGGCCTTTCTCGGGGCAAACGCGACGACACCTACCGACGGGCTCAGCGTCCGACGGTCGACCTCGGCTTCCTCACGAGGAGGAATCCAATGCGGGCGCGGCGAACCAATTGGATGGTGTCATGGTTCATGCCAGACGGTAGGGCGCGGGCAATTCGATCTTGAAGCGTCCGCGCAGTCGGCGCATGTCGTCGTGGTCTTTGTCACCTGGCCTCATAGCCCAGGTGACAAAGCACCTGGGTCTCAACGTCCACGCACCGCACTTTCCGTCCCATGATGGTTCCCGCCACGGGAGGCGGGTAATGGAATGCGTCCCCCTCGGGTTGTTGCTGATCCCCTCCGCCATCAAGTGTCGACGTGACGGGATGCAAGTCGATCTCCCGGCCGCTCGGGTCGGCCAGAGCCAGAGCCGTGGGAAGCCAATTCCGCAGCACACGGGAGAAACCGGCGTCCGCGAGCACCGTCCGCACCAGCTCCAGGTCGTCGGCAGAGACCACCAGATCGAGATCCGAGTGCTCGCGGCCGACCCCGCCGATCAGGGCATCCACCCCCCAACCTCCGTCGACCCAGGAACGCACGCCGGCCGAGTCACGGAGCACCAAGATCTCGATCACATCGTCTGCAGCCATCATCAGCACACTCTTGCAGAGCACGCGAACGCCACCCCCACCCGTCGGCACGCAACGCTGTCGGTAAGGCCCGGCAAAACCGTAGTGCGCCGGGCGGCGGCCGGGATGAGGACACCTGCCATCCCGTCGCGGCGCGGCTGCATCGGCCTCCCGCACTCACACGGGCTATCGCGGAAACGTCACCCTCGCTCGTGCAGGGGATGACACTTGTTGACCTACGAGTCTAGGTGGGGGTGCTTCACTGTGCTTGTGGATGGCACGCAGCTCCGCTCGGCGACGGGGGCGGGCGCCGGGCGTGATCTGGTTGCGTCGGCGGTGAGCGCGACGGTGGGTGCGTGCTTGGGCTCCGGATCCGTGCGGACCAGCCCACGTCGTCATGGCGGTGGGAGGACATCCGCGACGTCGGCGACCTGCTTGAGGAATGCGTCGGAGGGGCGGCCCTTGATCGGGTCCGTTTCGGCGATGACGGCCAGCTTGCCGTCCAGCCGCGACCGGTAGTGCTTTCCGGTGAAACGAAAGCCGCCTGCTTCGAGAACCGCCGTTCCGAACGGGGTGACGTCACCGGATCCGTACGTGTCTTCCAGCCTGCGGAGCTGTGCGGCCGATTCGGCCGACGGCATCTTCACCCACGTGACCGATCCGGCGATCGTGTTTCCGTTCCTGTCCTGCACGACGAAAAGCAGTTGGTCCAGCTTCTGGCACGGGTGGCGCAGGAAGTACTGCTGAACCTGGCCGAACGACTGGACGGCGCAGCGCAGGTCCTTCTTGATCTCCTTCCCGACCTCCTTGAGGGCCAGCCGTCGCCATGCCTTGGCGCGATCGCCGTTCCGTGCGGCCTTCTTGCTGTTGGCGGTGTCCGCGTCGGACACGCTCTTGGTCGTCGCAGTGTCGAGGCCGGCGCCGGCCGAGGTGACTACGTCTCCGCCGCTTGCCGCCGCCACCACTGTCGCCAGGACTGCCGCGGTGAAAACGCCGCCTGTCTTGATCCATTTGCCGTCGGGACCTCTGGGCTGGTTCGGGTCGAAAGGCACGCGCTGCGCTCCTGAGTCGATTCGGACGACGGCTCGACTTTGCCGGAACAGGAGACGGCTGAAAACTACGAGAACGAGAATCACCTGATCGTCTCAACGCCCGCAGTCCCGCCGTGGCGCGTTTGTATACCCTGCGGGATCGACATCGCTTCAACACACAGGGCCCCTTCGCGTCACCGGCCCGGTGTTTTCGTCGGCGTCTGCAGATGGTGGAGGTCGAGGGCCAGGTGAAGGAGGTGGTACGAGCAGGTCAAGGAGGTGGCAGGCCTGAGCTGGTTGGCGGGGGAGCGCCCCACTGGGCGCGAATGGCGCGTCGCGACAAGTGACATGGCGAGTGGGAAGCCGACGGCCTTTGAGGCGCACGTAATTGACGAACGGCTACCCGACCAGATGTGCGCGGCGAGTTCCTTCAAGAGGTAAGGCCGGTGTCGTCTCCTGCGGAAACCAATGCGGTCCCAGCGGGGTGGCCGCTTGACGTGCCGGGACGCGACCGGTTCGCAACTCGCCGTGAGTTCGTCAGCCGGCGGCGATCCTGTGCAGGTGCGATACGCCAGCTCAGTCTTGAGCGTCGAGAAGAAGTTCTCCATCAACCGACCGTCCCGAGACCACACCGCGTACTCCAGGGCGGCGAGCGCGAGCATCGTGAAACGAGTGGTGTGTCATCATCGGGGAAGTCGAACGGGAACCGGCGGGCGGCTTGTTCCGGACTCCATGCGATGGCCCACCGTCGGTCCTGGACGTGGCCCCGTAGCGGCTCGCCAGCGGCGAGTTTGGCGTGTTTCGGGCGGCGTGCCAGTGCGCGCCGGAAACGCTGCTGCTCGTCACGTCGGTTGATCGGCGGCCCCGCACTCCACACTTGCGATGCAGTCGCGACTGACAGCGGCCAGTTGGGAGCAGCGAACGTTCGGTGCGTATGTTGCGGAGCACTTGGTGCCGCGCCGCACGGACTTCCGGGACCGCGCAACCAAATGAGACACGTTCGTACCGCGCGATGTCAAACAGCCAGAGGATGCGACACCTCGAATTTGGCATCAGACCACCTGTGCGAATGCGGATAATCCGGTCGAGGGCGCCTCGAGGAGAAGTCGGAAAGCCCCGGACGAGTCGCGCGGGGAGATCAACCGGTGGCGTTGAGGACCGTGCCGTCGTGGAATCTGCTGCGGTGGAACACCAGCGGGACGGTGTCGCGCCCGATGTCCAGTTGCCGCACCCGGCCTACCACGATCGTGTGGTCTCCTCCTGGATACTCGCCGGCGATCTCGCAATCGACGTAGGCGTGGACGCCGTCCAGGAGCAGCCCGCCGTGCGGACCGCGCTGGTACCCGATCCCGCGGTAGCGGTTGCCCGGCCCGGCGAATTGCCGGGCGATCGGCTCCTGCCCGGCGGCGAGCACATTCGCGCAGAACTGCCCGGAGTCCCGGATCCGCGGCCACGTGGTGGACTCGTTGCCCGCGCAGAAGAGCACGAGCGGCGGGTCCAGCGAAACCGACGTGAACGAGCTGACCACCATCCCGACCGGTCCGGGTGCGGTGACCACGACGACGCCGGTGGTGAACCGGCTCAGCGTCGTGCGGAAGGCGGCTGCGTCGAACGCGGTCACCCTGCTCTCCTTTCCTGTGCTGCCATGGGGTACAGATCCGCGACGGCAATTGCCGCCAGCCCGAGCTCGCGGGCGAAGTCCAGTGCCTCGGCGGGTCCGGCCATGCCGGACGGGTCGAGACGGGAGACCAGTCCGCACAGGACTGCTGCGGGTTCGAGGCCGGCGAGCCGGGCAAGCTCGACGCCTGCTTCGGCGGCGCCCGGCTGGTCGGCGGCGCCGTCGGTGGGCCACGCGCGCACCGGCACGATGTGTCCGGGACGGCGCAGCTGCCCGGGTTCGGTGGCGGGATCGGCGAGCAGCCGGACGGTGCGGCAGCGGTCAGCCGCCGAGATCCCGGTGCTCACCCCGGCGGCAGCGTCGACGGCGACCGCCTGCGCACACCGGTAGGGCCCGCGAGCGGTGACCGGCGGCAGGTCCAGCCGGTCGCATGCGAGGCCGGTCAACGCCACCCGGACGAAGCCGGAGCCGTGCCGGACGAGGAAGGCCAGCGAGTCCGTGGTCGCCAGTGCCGCAGCGACCACGAGCTCGGCGGTACCCTGCTCGTCGAGAAGGACGGCCGGGCGACCGGCGGCCAGCGCGGCGGTCGCCCGGGTGCGGAGGACCATCACGGATCAGCCGTAGTCGTGGTACTCGACGATGAGGCCGTCGCGGACGGTGTACCGGCTGCACAGGTCGATCCGCGCCGCCTCGCCGGCAGTGGCGAAGCCCGGCACGTCGGCTTCGGCGGTGCCCGCCCAGGTGTGTTCCACGACCACCGTGTCGCCGTCGGTGTAGCAGGCGCGACGGTTCTCGAAGTGCTTGTCCGGGAATGCTGCCTCGAAGCCCTTGATGACGTCGCCGAAGGCGTTCCGGTCGTTCAGCTCGACGCCGCGGTTGTGGTGCTCGACGTGGACGTCTTCGGCGCAGAGCGCGAGAAGACGGTCCCGGTCGCCGGAGTTGTACGCCTCGATGAAGCGCTCGGCGACGACTGCCGGTTCCTGACTGTTCATGGTTCGTCCTTCCGGATCGGGTGCTTGCGCCGAGGTTTCCGGAACTGGGGCGGGCGCGGGACCGGGATCGCCCGTGATCCGCTACGTGCCCGGCCCGACGTCCTGACCTGGGCGGAAACGCGCGCCGCCCGCCCATGGGGGTCAATCCCGGCCGTCCTTGACACGTAGTCGGGGCTGCTCGCATAGTGGGCACGCGTCACCGCGCTGACGCCTCGACGAGGAGGCATGTGGATGAACGTGCAGGACTGGCGCGAAATCCGGCAGTTGCACACCGAGGGCATGCCGATCAAGGCGATCGCCCGGCATCGCGGCATTTCCCGCAACACGGTGCGCCGGGCGCTGCAGCTCGGCGAGCCGCCGGAGCCGCCGCGCGCCCGGGGGTCCGTGGCCGACGCCCACGAACCGGCGATCCAGGCGCTGCTGGCCGAGGACCCGGCGGTCACGGTGGCCGCGATCGCCGAGCGGATCGGCTGGGAGCACTCGATGACGGTGCTGAAGGACCGGGTGCGCGTCCTGCGCGGGGACCACCCGCGTCCGGCTGCCGCGCCGGCACCGCGCGCCGAACTTCCCTCGCAGCTGACCGAATTCGTCGGCCGGGCGGCGGAACTGGCGGCGATCCGCCAAGTGCTCGGCTCGGCCCGGCTGGTGACGCTGCTCGGGCCCGGCGGGGTCGGCAAGACCCGGCTCGCGGTGCAGGCCGCGGCGAAGGTGCGCCGTGCGTTCGCCGACGGCGTGCGGTGGGTGGAGCTGGGGGCGCTGCGGGATCCTGCGCTGCTGGCGCAGACCCTGGTCGACGCGCTGGGCATCCGGGACCGGACAGCCGGCCCGCAGCAGCTGCTCGCGGACCACCTGCGAAACCGGCAGGTACTGCTCGTGCTCGACAACTGCGAGCACCTGCTGGCCGCGTGCGCCGAGCTGGCCAGCGCGCTCCTGCACAGCGCCCCGGAACTCAGAATCGTCGCCACCAGCCGCGAAGCACTGGCGCTTCCCGGCGAGCACACGGTCGCCGTCGCTCCGCTGCCGGTCCCGGAAACCGACGAGCGCGGGGACAGCGCGGTCACCCTCTTCGCCGCTCGGGCGCGCGACATCCTGCCGGAGTTCTCCCTGACGGACGGGAATCTCGAGCTCGTCCGCCGGATCTGCGTCCAGCTCGACGGCCTGCCGCTGGCGATCGAGCTGGCGTGCGCGCGGCTGCGGGTGCTGTCCCCGGCGGAGCTGGCCGACCGGCTCGGGCGGCGGATGCGGCTGCTGACCGGCGGGAACCGGGCGGCCCCGGAACGGCACCGGAGCCTGCAGGCCACCGTGGACTGGAGTTTCGAGCTCTGCGACCCGGTCGAACGCCGGCTGTGGACCCGCACCTCGGTCTTCGCCGGGAGCTTCTCGCTGAAGGCCGCCGAGGAGGTCTGCCAGGACGACGCGCTCGGGTCGGACGAGATCGTCGACGGGATCGACGGCCTCGTGGGGAAATCCTTGCTGCTGCGGGAGGAACACGACGGACAGGTCCGGTTCCGGATGCTGGAGACGCTGCGCGAGTACGGCCAGGCGAAGCTCACCGAGGCGCACGTCGCCGGCCTGCGCGACCGCCACCACGCCTATTACGCGCGGATGATCCGCGACGTCACCGCGCAATGGTTCGGCCCGCGGCAGCACCAATGGTGCGTCGAGCTGCGGCTGGAACACGCCAATCTGCGCGCGGCCTTCGAAACCGCAGTGGCCAGGGCCGGCGACGGGACGCGGCTGATCGGTGCACCGTGGTTCCTCTGGGCGGCCGGGTTTTCCTTCAGCGAACATCGCTACTGGCTCGAACGCGCGTTGCACGTCGAGACGGAGCCGACGCCGGACCGGGCGCGGGCGCTGGCCACGCTCGGGCTGGTCGCGGCACTGCAGGGGGACCGGGCCGCGGCGAGCCGAGCGCTGGCGGAAGGAACCGATGCGGCGGAGTCGGCGGGCGATGCGTTCGGGCTGGCCTACAACTGGCACGAACAGGGACTGGTCGCGTTCTTCGGCGGCGATTTCGAGAGCTCGGAACGGATTCTGCTCGAAGCGCTCGACCGGTACCGCGGCACCGAAGCGCCGCCGGACCTGATCGGTTCGCTGCGGGTCCACCTCGGCCTGCTCTACATCTTCGCCGGCGACACTCACGAAGCGTTGCGGCACTTCGAACAACTGCGCCCGCAGTGCGAGGAACACGGCGAGCGCTGGATGCTCTCCTACGCCGTCTACGGACTGGGCCTGACCGCGCTGATGTGCGGGGAACACGACCAGGCGGCCGGGCACGCTCTCGAGAGCCTCCGGATGAAGCAGCCCTTCGACGATGCCATCGGCCTGTCGCTGGCCACCGACCTGCTCGCGTGGAGCGAGGCCGCGCGCGGCGAAGCCGAGCGGGCGGCAGTGCTGCTGGGCGCCGCCGAGACGCTGTGGGCGTCGGTCGGCATGCAGCTCTACGGCTCTTCGCACTGGCTCGAACAGCGCACTCGGTTCGAGCGCCAGGCCCGCGACCGCCTGGGGGACAACGGATACGATGCCGCGTTCCGGCGCGGGCAGGAAATGCCGCGCCGGGAGGTGCTCGACTTCGCGCTCGGTGTGCGCGCGGGGGTCAACCGGGCCCGCCCGTGCGAGACCGGGCTGTCGCGGCGAGAGGCGGAGGTCGCGGAACTCGTCGCGGACGGGCTCACCAACCGCGAGATCGCGCAGAAGCTGGTCATCTCCCATCGCACGGTGGAGGGCCACGTCGAGCACATCTTGGACAAGCTCGGGCTGTCGCGGCGCGCGCAGGTCGCGCAGTGGCGGAATGCGGGTGGCTGACCACGTGGTGGCCCGGATGTGCGGCCCGGGTCCCCGGCGGCACGGTGGAGGGACCACAGTGCAGTCAGAGAGGACCAAGCACATGACCGGAATCCTCGCCCGCCCGGCCGCGGACGCCCTGGCACGGGCGAAGGCCGTCGCGCCGCTGATCGAGAGCGAAGCCGACACCATCGAGCGCGACACCACGATCACCCGTCCCGTCGTCGACGCGCTGATCGAGGCGCGGCTGTTCTGGCTCATGGTGCCGGAGGAATACGGCGGCCTCGGGCTCGGCATGGTCGACTCGCTGAAGGTCGTCGAGGAGATCTCGCGGGCCGACGGGTCCACCGGCTGGGCGCTGATGGCCAACGCGTTCAGCACCGGCATCGCGGTGGGCTTCTTCAGCGAGGAGGGCGCGCGGGAGATCTTCGACCAGCCGACGCCGGGCATCACCGCGGGCATGATCCTGCCGACCGGCAAAGGGGTCCGGGTCGACGGCGGCTACCGCGTGACCGCGCGCTACCAGTTCGCCAGCGGTTCGGCGCACGCCAGCTGGATCGGGGCCGGCTTCACGGTGTACGGCGACGACGGCCAGCCGCTGGTGTCCGAGACCGGCGACCCGGTGTGCCGGGTTGCGTTCGTCCCGCGCGAAAAGGTCGAGTTCCTGGGCAACTGGGACGTGATGGGCCTGGTCGGCACGGGCAGCTACGATTATGCGGTCACCGACGTGTTCGTCCCCGAGAAGCACACCATGGACACCTTCTCCACCATCCCGGTGCGGTCCGAACCGGTCTACCGGCTGGGGCTGCTGGGCATCGGCGTCGGCGGGCACTGCGCGGTCGCGCTCGGGCTCGCGACCCGCGCGCTGCAGGAGATCGTGACGGTTTCCTCGGCGAAGGCCCGTCCCGGGTACGAGGGCTTCGTGGGGGATTCGGCGCTGTTCCGTCGCGAGTTCGCCAAGTACGAAGCGTTGCTGCAGGCCGCGCGGGCCTACGTCTACCAGATCCACGGCGAAGCGGAAGAGACGGCTGCCGCGGGCGAGGAGATCACCGCAGAACAGCGGGCCCGGATGCGGCAGGTCACCACCTGGGTCCAGGAGGTCGCGAGCGAGGTCGTCGGTTTCGCGCACCGGTGGGGCGGCAGTCAGTCCATCCGCAACCCCAGCGCGCTCGGCCGCTGCACGCGCGACGCCGCGGTGGCGACCCAGCACCTGCTGGTCGACCCGATGACGCTGGTGGAGGCCGCGCAGGACATCTTGCCCGGTTACCTGCGGACTGCCTGAACTTCCGCGCGGGCGGTCTCCGCGACACCGGCCGCCCGCGCGGATTCCACCTGAACGACAGGGAGATCTCTGGTGACCGTCGACCAGGCCCGCGCGCACAGTCTCGCCGACATCCCGCGCCGTTCGGCCGCTCGCTTCCCGGACAAGACCGCGCTGGTGCATCGCGACGTCCGGCTCACCTTCGCCGAGTTCGACGCGGTGGTGGACCGGGTCGCCGGCGCTCTGCAGGCGGCGGGACTCCGGCCGGGAGACCGGCTCGCGGTGCTGTCGCACAACTGCTGGCAGTTCCCGGTGCTCAATTTCGCCACCGCGCGGATCGGGGTGGTCTTCGTGCCGGTCAACTTCATGCTCACCGGCGGCGAGATCGGCTACCTGCTGCGTGATTGCGCCGCCGACGCCTTCGTCGTCGAGGATGCATTGCTGCCGGTGGCCGAGAAAGCCCTGGCGGAGCACGAGGTCCGGGTCCGCGCGGTCCTCGGCGACCGGGTTCCGCCCGGCTGGACGGATTTCGCGGAATGGTCCGAAAAGACCATCCGGCCGCTGCCCGTGCACGTCGGCGACGACGAAGTCATCCGCATCATGTACACCTCCGGCACCGAGTCGCGGCCCAAGGGGGCGATGCTCACCAGCCGGTCGCTGATGTGGCAGTACACCAGCTGCATAGTCACCGGCGGCATGGCGGCCGCGGACGTCGAGCTGCACGCGATGCCGCTCTACCATTGCGCGCAGCTGGACAACTTCCTGAGCACCGACCTGTACCTCGGCGCTACGAGCATCATCCTCGACCGCCCCGATCCCGCCGCCATGCTGCGCGCGATCGAGGAGGAGCGGGTGACGAACCTGTTCGTGCCGCCGACCGTGTGGATCTCGCTGCTGGCCGAACTCGGCTCCACCGACGTCAGCTCCCTGCGGAAAGGCTATTACGGCGCTTCGGCGTTACCGGTGGAAGTGCTGCGGGAGATGAAGAAACGCCTGCCGGACATGCGGTTCTGGAACTTCTACGGGCAGACCGAGATGGCATCGCTGGCCACCGCACTCGGCCCGGAGGACCAGGAATCGCGCCCTGGTTCGGCCGGGCGCGCCGCGCTGAACGTCGAAACACAGGTCGTCGACGAGCGCGACCGCCCGCTGCCGGCCGGCCAGGTGGGGGAGATCGTGCATCGCAGTCCCCACGCGACAGTGGGCTACCTCGGGAAACCGGAGCACACGGCGGAAGCGTTCCGCGGCGGCTGGTTCCACTCCGGCGACCTCGGCTACTTCGACGACGACGGCTACCTCTGGGTCGTGGACCGCAAGAAGGACATGATCAAGACGGGTGGGGAGAACGTCGCCAGCCGCGAGGTCGAGGAAGCACTGTACACAGTAGACGGTGTCGCGGAAGCCGCCGTGGTCGGCGTCCCGCACCCCCGGTGGATCGAAGCGGTGACCGCAGTCGTGGTCGCCGAGCGGGGGAGCGGGCTCACCGAACGGGACGTGCTCGACGGCTGCCGCCGGGCGCTGGCGGGGTTCAAGGTCCCCAAGTCCGTGGTGTTCGCCGACTCGCTGCCCAAGAACCCCAGCGGCAAGATCCTCAAGCGCGCGCTGCGGGAACGGCTGTCCTCCAAAGCGGACTAGGGTGTGTCCGGTAAGTGATTGAGCCGTTGTTGAAAGCCGTTTCAACCCGCTTGGACAGTTCCCCGACCTGGCCGCCCAACGTGCCGCCTATTACCAGGCCTCACCGTCGCCGCCATCTAAGGGATGTCTCGTAACTGGTGTTGTGGTTGGCGGTTCTGGTGTTGTGGTCAGCCGAGGAGGTGGATGTTGTGCAGGTGCGCGATTCCGGACACGGTGTCGGCGGGTGTGCCGGCGGCGCGGCGATGGCCGCGCAGGATTTTCCAGCACTTCATCCGTGTCAGTGCGTGCTCAGCCCGGGTTCGGACCTTGCGGTGCACGGAGTTGAGTTCCTCTTTTCATTCCGGCAGTTCGCTGCCGTCGCTTGGCGTGCGGTACGGCATGATCACCTCCGGGTTACCCCGGCAGCCACCGTCGGCCATCACCGGCCGGTCGGCGATCGTCTCGGCGATGCCGGAATCGCGGTACGCGGTGCAGCCGCCCGCGGTTGCCTGGTTGCGGGTCACCGGTGGCGATCACCAGCCGGGTGTCCACGTCGATAGCGACCTGCACATTGGCCCAGTACCGGTAGTTCTTCTACGACGCGGCCAGGCGGTGATCGCGGGTCGGGACCAGGGTCCCGTCCACGATCGTCACCGCGTCCACCCGCCGTTTCCGGACTGGCGCGAGCGCGAGCAACGGGCCGATCGTGTCGCTTCCCCCGGTGCGCAGCGGAGTGCAACACCCCGAACAACGGCCCGATCTGGCGCATCGTCTGGTTCGTTCGCGTCGCCACCAGCAGCACCCGATCGGCCAGGTCAAGCCGCCACTGCAGACCCGGACGACCGTCCGCGATTTCCTCGCCGCCACGCCTGGCCACGACACGCACCAGCTTCCGGAACTGCTCCGGTTCCAGCCCCGTGAACGGGACAATCCGCTCCGGGCGCGCCGCCGAGATCGCCTGCACCATACCATGATCAACTACCGGCGAGCCCAGCCCACAACCGGGTTACGAGACATCCCTCAGGCCCGGCGCAGCGCCCGGCAAGGACAGCATTCGACTCGTGTTCCTGAGTCCCGGTCCGGTTCTGAGTTTCGACTACAGTCTTCGGCTATCGGAGCTCGACGGGAATGCAGCCGGCGCGGGTCGGCTCGCCACGGGCGAAGCCGTCCGCGCCGAGGAACTGCCCAGTAGGGCCGTCCGGCCCCAGGGTTGCGATCTTCGCACCGGCGGCGGGCTGAGGCCGGCCGAAGCCGCCCACCATGTCGGTCCCTGTCAGGCCGGGCTGACGCAGTTGACCCGCACGTAACTCGTCGTCGACGTCGGCGGACTTCCCCGGGGAGCCGATGCTGCGGTTCATGCGCACCACTCCACGTTGGTGGCGGCCTCGACCTGCTGCATGACAGCGACCGAGTGTGTGCAGCCGCCGGGACTGGTGCTGCGCGTGGTTTCGAGCCACCAGCTCACCGACGACGGCCTGCATTCGGCCCGATCACGATCGCGGGACGGCCCGGTCGTAGAAGGTGAGCAGACTCGCCGGGCACGTGCGCAGGAGCATCCCGCGGCGCCGCGAGTGGCGGCCGGTGCGCCGGGTCCGCACGGCGCGGCGATGGCCGGACGACAGCGTTCCTCGTCAGTTGGCGCCGGCACGTCGGCCGGAGCAGCAAAGTGGCCGCTTTTCTGCGGAGTGCTGGGGTAACGGACTTTCCATCGAGGCGTGCACGCTCCTGATATCCAGGCGAACCCGGTGGAAATCCGATACCGTGACGATAATCCAACCCACAATGTCTCGGTACGATCTGCGGATGAGCGATCAGCGACCACGGACCGGGCGGCCTCGCAGCGAGCAAGCGCGAACAGCGGTCCTGCACGCAGTCGACGACCTGCTCGTCGAGGTCGGCTACGCGGCGTTGACGATGAAAGGTATCGCCGAACGGGCCGGCGTCGGTCGCCAAACCGTCTACCGGTGGTGGTCGACCAAAGCGGAGATCCTGTTCGAGGCAGCCATCACCGATGCTGTCAAAGAGCTCATCAAACAACCTCAGCCGACCACGCTCGAAGACGTGAACACCTACCTCGAAGCCGTCGAGAGCTTCTTGACGGCTTCCCCTGCGGGCGCCGCCTACCGTGCGCTTCTGGGCGAAGCACAGCACGACCCTGCCGTCGCACAACTCGTCGGGTCGGCCGCGCTGTTCGACGGACCTGCCCGTGCGGTGCTGAGCCGCGGGATCAGCCGGGGTGACATTCCGCCGACAACGCCCCTTGATGCGGCGATGGCGGTGCTGACCGGACCTGCCTTCTACCTGGCGGTGACCGGAACAGACAAGCTGGGCGTTCCGGTTCATGCACTGGCTTCGGCGTTGCTCGCCGCCATCCGCGAGCTGTCGCCCGCCGCGTCCATCGAGGAATCCCAGCTGCGGTAGACGGTGGACGGGCGGGTGGCGCATCGCACCGTCGCAGGCGGCGCGGTGAGCCGGCAGGGTGACGACACTCACGGCCCGGTGCCACCGCGGGCAAGTGCATGCCGTAGGGGTGCAGGCGTGCCGCTCCGGCGAAGCTTCTGACAAGAAAGGACCGTGTCCTTCCCCGGCTGCGCGGAAGAAGGACACGGTCCCGATTCGGCTCGGCTCGACGCACTGGGGCCAACCGGCGCGAGACCAGGTTCGGCAAGCAGGTACCGGTACGTGAACGGTCAGGCGGGAGGAATGATCGCGAGACCGTGGGCCCCCGTCACGTCCTTGATCGTCGATACGACCCGGAGGGTCGAAAGATCGACCACGGTCACGAGTCCGCCCGCGCAGTCCGCGACGAAGGCCAGCTTTCCATCGGCGGAAGACCTGATCGTCAGGATGGTCGCGCCGACGGGGACTTCACCGAGCGGCTCCAGGGTCGTGGCCGACCAGATCTTGAGCATGCCGGCGACCGGGTCACCGAGGCCGGTGGCGACCCGCAGCTCGGCGGCGAGCAGCAACCCGGAGGAGGTCACGTGCACCGCGCCGGGTGCGTGCGCCATCTCGATCAGATCCACCACTTCATCGGAGCCGCAGTCGATCACACGCACGCCCACCGGCTCCGTGACCGGACTCCCGGGCAGCCGGCACGGGCCGGCCACGAACGCACGGCCGTCGCCGCCGACGGTGATGCCTTCGGCACCGCCCGGCACCTCGACTCGCGCGACGAGCCGTTCGGTCTCCAGGTCGAGAACCGACACGTACGGTGTCTCTTTGTTGGCCGTGTAGGCGCGCGAACCGTCCGGCGAAGTGGCGAACCAGTGCGCCGCACGCGCGTCGGCGTCGATTCGGGCAATCTGGGCACCCGTGCCCGGGTCGACGGCGATCAGCGCACCGGAGCGGCTGGCGTCGTCCGCCTCCACCGCTACCCAAAGGCGGTCTCGCGCCGTGTCGAACCACAGGTCGTGCGGTGCGCGCGCGGCAGTGGCGTCGGCGCCGATGTCGAACACCTCGGCCACGGCGGCGTTGTCGATGTCGACGACGCTGATGCGATGGTCGCGCGCCTCGTGGCTGAGGTACCAGCCGTTGACGTAGGTGTGGGCCACGTAGAGCCGGCGACGCCCCGGGTCATACGCCACCTCGTGCGGGCCGCCGGGTACGCCGGAGAGATCGACGATGACCGGGTCACCGGTCGTGGCGCCGTCCGGTTCCAGGATGTGCAGGCTCAGCTGCTTCTCCGGGATGTGGCCGACAGCGAGCGTCGGCTTCGCGCTCATGGGTGCTCCTTCGACAAGGTCGGTTGTGGGAGGCCGGCCAGAACAATTGCGGGCCTGCTACCAGGGCACGACCTTGCCCTGGTAGTCCAAGAACTGGAGGCCCGGTTCCCCGGCGTGCCCTTCGATCGTGTCCACGACACCGGGAATGCTCTCGTCGATCTCCAGCACCGCGCCCGGGCCGCCCAGTCCGGTACGGACCCAGCCGGGGTTGATCAGCAGCAAGGCCCGCTTGTCCTCGGCGTGCCGAGCGGCGTAGCTGCGCACGAGCTGGTTGAGAGCCGACTTGCTGGCGCGGTAGACCTCGTGGCCGCCGTTGGTGTTGAGGGTGAGGCTCCCCTGCCGGGACGACATGATGCCGATGGTGCCGGCCGGCGCGACCAGTGGTTCCAGCATCTCGATCACGCGCAGGGGACTGAGTGCGTTGGTGACCATCACCTCGACGAACGACTCGGTGGTGACATCGGTGACCGGGACGTTGGCGTGGGCGATCCCCGCGTTGACGAACAGCAGATCCAGCACGCGTCCGGCCAGTCGTTCACGCAGCTCGCCTATGTGGCCCGTCTCGGTGATGTCGACCTTCTCGATCTCGAGCCGGCCTTCGGAGACTTCGGCGAGAGCGTGCAGGCCGGTGCGGTCATCGCCGCGGACGGTGCCGATCACGCGCCATCCGCGGCGCAGGAGCTCCGCCGCGAGTGCCAGTCCGAGCGTGCGGGACGCACCGATGACGAGTGCGGTTCGATCGTTGGTGCTGCTCATGGTTCCTGTTCCTGTTCGCGCTGATTAATTTCGAGTCACTGTGTATCGAAATATTACCAGTATCGATACACGGTGTCCAGAATCGAGGGGTTGGCCGCAAGCAGCCCGACAGTGTCAGGCACCGCTTCGGGTATGTCCCCCGCCGACGTGCAGGATCTGGCCGGTGACGAAACCCGCCTGGCCGGACACCAGGTAGCCGAGCAGGTCGGCCATGTCCACGAAGCCTTCGGTCTTGACCACGGTCGGCGCGATCGAAGTGATCGTGATGCCGCGGCTGCCGAGCTCGTTGGCCGCGGTCGCCTGTTGAGCCGGCCGGCGACACCGGCGGGGTCGCGAAGGTCGACGACGACGTTCGCCGCACGGACGGCCTGGGTCTTCGCCGCTCCGGCGAACCACAGACGGGCCGGACGCCGCGCCGGCGCGCAGCACTCGTCGGCCGCGAGAAGCAGCCCGTTCAGGGCGAACACCGCGGAAAGGGCCGTCAGTGCGACCGCTGCACCGATCAGCGGACCGGCGACCCGGCCCACGTTGGCACCTGCCCGAAGAAAGTCGTGAGCACGGGGCAGGTCCTCGTCGCGAGGCACCGCACCGACGAGGGTTGCGACGGTCGGGTGAAAGGCGGACTCGAACACGCCGGCGGCCAGGAAAACCACGATCGCGACGGTCGGAGCCGTGACCGCGGCGAGGGTCCCGCAGCTGAGCGTCGCACCGGTCAGCGGCACCGGCAGTGTGCGCCGCCGACCGAACCCGACTGCCAGTCCGCCACCGGCCAGCCCTCCGAGGAACTCGCCAGCCGCTTGGGCGATGAACAGCGTGCCGGCCGCTTCCGGCGTCCGGGCCGCCACCAGACTGGCGAGCACCCGAGTCGGATTACGGACCATAATATCTCGATATCGACTATATTTCGAGGCATAATGTCTCGATACGACGTCGAAAGAGTGCTCGCCGGAGACCCGGCGCTCAGCCCGGAGTTTCTGGCGCCGAGGAAGGCACGCCACTACGACCGCCGCGATGATTGCCACCCCTGCGATGGCGACGAACACGCCATGCGCCGCCTCGGCGAGCAACGCCGACTCGGGGTGTTCGTCCGAAGCCGGACCGAGCCGGGTGTTGGCGATCGCGCCGAACAGGGCGACACCGGCCGAGCTGCCGATGGAGCGCAGGAAGAGGTTGTTGGCGGTGACCACGCCGCGGTCGTTCCAGCCGACGCTCGACTGCGCGCCGACCAGCGTCGGGTTCGTGGTGGTATCCATGCCCAGGCCGATGACGAAGCAGGACGCGGTCACCTGCAGCACTCTGGAGTGCTCGTCGAGCGGCAGCGGGGTCAGCGATCCGATCACCACCAAGGTGATCCCGATCGCCGCGCACCCGCGAAAACCGATGCGCAGGTAGCTCCGCCCGGCCAGGGAGGTCGCGAGCGGCCAGTCGACCAGCAACCCGGCCACGACGACCCGCCTACCCGCGTATGGGCGCCGATCGCCTCCTGGGCGAACTCCGGAATGTAGGAACTCAAGCCGATCAGGTCAGGACCGCCCCGGCGCACGCGGAAACGGTGCCGCTGGCGACGAGCAGCCTCCGCCGGAACACCCACAACGGCAGCACCGGTTCGGCCAACGACGTTCCACGAGCACGAACCCCACCAGCAGCACCGTTCCGGCCGCGAAGACCGCGACGCCGACACGCCTGAGCGCCTTGTGGCACGACCAGCGTCAGCCCGGCCGTCAGCAATGTCGCGCTCCGGTAGTCAATCGAGTGTTCGCGGCGCTCGACCCGTTCGCGGAACTTGGCGGTGATCGCTCCGATGGTGACCAGGTACAGCGGGATGTTGACGAAGAAGATCCAGCGCCACGAGAGGCATTCCGCACCAGCTTGCGGAACTGGCCCGGCTCCAGCCCGTGAACGGGGCAATTCACTCCGGCCGCGACGCTGTGATCACCTGCGCCACACCAACATGATCAACCAACGACCCAGTCAGTCAGACACCGGGTTACGAGACATCCCTTAGGCCCCGCACGTGGTCGTTCGTAGCGTTTGGCAGCAACAGCCCGGCGAGTGCGGAGGATGGCTATGCGAGTGGCCGAAACCCTGGTGATCGCGGCGAATCCGGCGACGGTGTGGAAGGCCGGCACCACGCCGAGGGTGCGGAAGTGGTGCGGGAGGCCGACTTCGAAGCCGAGGCATCCGGCGAAGAACCCGGACTCGCCGAGGCGATCCGCGAAATCTGCCAGTGCGGCAATGAATTCGCTGGCCGAACGCTCCGGCTGAGCCGGTCTCAACCAGACGACCAGGACCTGCGCACCGTGATCGCCAGCTCGGTCCGGCTGCGCAGGCCCTACGGTTTCCTCCACGGCCGGGGCCTGCGTCCGTAGCGGCCGGTGGCACGCGATCTGTGATCGCAGCGAGCCGATCTCCGGCGTGCTGCCCCTCAGCTCGGCCGAAGTGGACACTCGCGTGGTGCTCAGCGAGCGTAGTGCCTGCGGGGTAGAGAAGATGTCGTGCTGGAGCGACATCTCCTGGTACTCCGGCAGCAAGCTCGTAGGGCAGCCGGCCGGTTCGTGCGCGAGACTCGGCTCGAGCAACGTG
Organism: Amycolatopsis ultiminotia; assembly: GCF_039536925.1. Taxonomy (NCBI): domain Bacteria; kingdom Bacillati; phylum Actinomycetota; class Actinomycetes; order Pseudonocardiales; family Pseudonocardiaceae; genus Amycolatopsis; species Amycolatopsis ultiminotia. The sequence continues at coordinate 1,016,525 of NZ_BAAAZN010000001.1, forward strand.
TTCGCTGACCTGATGGCGCAATCTACGGCCGCACCGAGACCACGGCACTGTCGCACGCCGTGCCGCCCGGCGCCTGCGCGCGGGTGGATCCCTTGTCCGGTGCGCTTTCCGTCGGCGTGCCGGGGCGGCAAGCCGTGCCCGGCTACGTCCTCTGCGAACACCCAGCCGTGTACCAGGCTGCGGTGGTCGGCGTGCCGTGGTCAGGCGGGAAGAACCGGGGTGCCGCGCAGCTCGGCCTTGGCCAGCGAGCGCAGGTGCACCTCGTCGGGGCCGTCGAACAGCCGCATTGCGCGGTGCCAGCCGTACATCGCCGCGAGCGGGGTGGTGTCGCTGACCCCCGCCCCGCCGTGGACCTGGATCGCGCGGTCGATCACCCGGGTGGCCGCGCGCGGCACGGCGACTTTTGCCATCGCGACGAGGTTGCGAGCGGCCTTGTTGCCCTCGGTGTCGATCACGTGCGCGGTGTGGTGGCACAGCAGCCGCGCCTGCTCGATCTCCAGCCGGGATTCGGCAATCTGCTGCTGCACGACTCCTTGGTCGCCCAGCGGAGCGCCGAACGCGATGCGGTCCTTGGACCGGCGCACCAGCAGGGCGAGGGCGCGTTCGGCGGCGCCGAGGGCGCGCATGCAATGGTGGATCCGGCCGGGCCCGAGCCGGGCCTGCGCGGCGGCGAACCCGCCGCCCTCCTCGCCGATCACGTTGGTCACCGGAACCCGCGCGCCGGTGAAGGCGACCTCGGCGTGGCCGTGCTGGTCGTGGTGCCCGAACACCGGGTGGTCGCGGACCACTTCGACGCCCGGGGTGTCGCGCGGGACGAGCACCATGGTCTGCTGGCGGTGCGGGGGAGCGGCCGGATCGGTTTTGCCCATCACGATGAAGAACGCGCACCGCGGGTCCATCGCGCCGCTCGTCCACCACTTCCGGCCGGTGATCAGGTACTCGTCGGCGTCGCGTTCGATCCGGGTGGCGATGTTCGTCGCGTCGCTGCTGGCGACGTCCGGTTCGGTCATCGCGAAGGCGGACCGGATGTGCCCGGCCAGCAGGGGTTTCAGCCAGTCGCGCTGCTGCTCGTCGCTGCCGAGCAGGTGCAGCAGCTCCATGTTGCCGGTGTCGGGTGCTTGCCCGTTGATGGCCTCGGGAGCGAGGTCGAGGCTCCAGCCGGACAGTTCCGCGATCGGCGCGTACTCGAGCTGGGTCAGCCCGGACTCGGCGGGCAGGAACAGGTTCCACAGCCCGGCGGCCTTGGCCTCGGCTTTGAGTTTCTCCACGACCGGGGGCAGTGTGTGGTCGCCCGGACCGGCGGCCTGCCGGTACTCGGCGTAGGCGGCTTCGGCGGGCAGCACCCGGTCCCGCAGGAACTGCTCCATCGCGGACTGCAGCCGGCGCGCCCGCTCGGAGGGTTCGGGTAGGACGTATCCGGACATGAAATCCTCCTGAACAATACCAAGCAATCGATCGGCTGAACGATAGGGTGTACGGCTTTTCGCGTCAACGCGGGGCGCGGACGAGGTCCAGCGCGAAACCGACGTACTGGCGTGCCACGACTTCGGGGGACAGTCCGCCGGCCGGCGACCACCAGGTCGGCAGGGCGGTGCACATCGTCACCACGGCGCGTGCCGCCTCGCGCGGCAGCGGGGTGTGCATCAGCTCCCGCCGGCAGCCCTCGGCCACCTCGTCGTCGAGCATGTGCTGGACGTCCCGGCGAGCGGTGGCGATGCGGGTGCGGTGTGGTTCCTCGACGCTGCGCATCTCGCTGGCCCCGATGAACCCCAGTTCCCGCCGGTGGGTGTGGAACAGCCCGAGACATTCGACCAGCCGGGTGAAACGGTCGAGCGGTCCGTCGCCCTCGGCACGGGCGGCGCGGCACCGCGCCTGCAGGTCGTCCATGGTCAGATCGAGCAGCTCCACGAGCAAGGCTTGTTTGGTCGGCCGGTGGTGGTAGACGCCGGCGACCGACAGTCCCGCCCGCTGCGCCACGTCCCGGACACGCGCGCCGTGGTAGCCGAGCTCGACGAACGCCTCCAGTGCGCCGGCCAGCGGCGGAACCAGCGTCAGCGGCGGGAAATCGCGCCACGAACCAGCCTCCGGCGGGCGCGCGTCGCACAGCGCCGCGCTTTCCGCGCCGAACAACGACGCGGCGGCGTTCAGCCGCTCCCGGCCGATCCGGGTCTGGCCGTTCTCCACCGCGCTCCAGGTCCCCGTGCTGACGCCGAGCCCCCGCGCGACGTCGCGAAGGGTCAGCCCGGCGGTGCGGCGTGCTTTGCGCAGCCGCCTGCCCAGGGCTTCCCGGTCCTCGGGTTCTTCTGCTGCCACCTGCGTGCTCCCTTCCCGTCCGGGTGACCCCAGCCGTCCTTGACAGTGCGTCCGTCCCTGGTCCACAGTACTCACCATTGTTCAATAGTACCGAGCAATCGCTCGGTGTCAGGAGTCGTGCATGGTCTCGGAATCCCCGCCCGGCATCACGCTGCCCGTGCTGGAGCAGTTTCTGCGCTCCGCCGCCCCCGGCCTGCTGTCCGGTCCGCTGAAGGCCGGGCTGCTCTCCGGCGGCCGGTCGAACCTGACCTATCTGCTCACCGACGGGCGCCGGCGCTGGGTTCTGCGCCGCCCGCCGCTCGGGCATGTGCTCGCCACCGCCCACGACATGGACCGGGAGTACCGGGTGCTCGCCGCGTTGCACCCGACCGACGTCCCGGTGCCGCGGCCACTGGTCAGCGCCGGCCCGGACGTGCTCGGCGCGCCGTTCTACGTCATGGAGTTCGCGGACGGCCTCGTCCTGCGCGAACCCGCGCAGCTGGCGGAGTTCGCGACGAGGTCGAAGGACCTCGCTGTCGAACTGGCCGACGTGCTCGCCCGGCTGCACTCGCTCGACCCGGCCGCGGTCGGGCTCGGCGATCTCGGCCGCCCGGCCGGGTACCTGATGCGGCAGCTGCGCCGTTGGGACAAGCAGCTGGCCGCGTCGCGGACCCGGGACCTGCCCGAGCTGGTCCGGCTGGGGGAGCGGCTCGGCCGGGCGGTCCCGGGCGGACAGTCGCCGGCGATCGTGCACGGCGACTACCGCCTCGACAACGTCGTCGTCTCCCCGGACACCGGGCGGGTGACCGGCGTCCTCGACTGGGAGATGGCCACCCTCGGCGATCCGCTCACCGACCTGGCCTCGATGGTGATGTGGTGGGACGGGATGAGCAGACTGGACAGCCCGGTCGCGGCGGTGCCGGGGGAGACTCCCGGCTTCGCGGGCAGTGAGCTGCTGATCGATCGCTACGCCGAATCCGGGCGGGACCTGACCGAACTGTCCTGGTACCTGGGGTTCGCCTGCTACAAGATCGCGGTCATCTTCGAGGGCATCCACTTCCGCGCCGGCCAGGGCCTCACCGTGGGCGCGGGTTTCGACCGGCTCGGCGCGCTGGTCCCGGCGCTCGCCGAACGCGGGCACGCCGCTCTCGCCGCGCGCTGAGCCCAGCCAACAACGCACGGCGCCCGCCGAGAGTGCGCCGTGACGACCGCTGAAGGAGACCTGACGATGAGCACACTCGCGGGACGAACTCTGCTGATGTCCGGCGGCAGCCGCGGCATCGGCCTAGCCATCGCGCTGCGCGCGGCACGCGACGGCGCGAACGTGGTGGTGCTGGCCAAGACCAGCGAACCGCATCCGCGGCTGCCCGGGACCGTCCACACCGCAGTCGCCGAGATCGAGCGGGTCGGCGGAAAAGCCGCAGCGGTCGTCGGCGACGTGCGCAAGGACGAGGACGCGCAGCGGGCGGTGGACACCGCGGTGGAACGGTTCGGCGGCATCGACATCGTGGTCAACAACGCCAGCGCGCTGGACCTGCGGCCCACCCGCGAGATCGGGATGAAGAGCTACGACCTGATGCAGGACATCAACGCGCGCGGCACCTTCCTGCTCAGCAAGCTCGCCGTCCCGCATCTGGAGCGCAGCGACCGCGCGCACATCCTGACGCTCTCTCCGCCGCTGGACCTCCGTCCGAAGTGGGCGGGCAGCTACCTCGCCTACACCATGGCGAAGTACGGCATGAGCCTCGTGACGCTCGGACTGGCCGAGGAACTGCGCGAGGCGGGGATCGCCGCGAACTCGCTGTGGCCGCGCACGACCATCGCCACCGCCGCGGTCGCGAACCTGCTCGGCGGCGACGCTGCGATCGAACGCGCCCGCGTGCCGGAGATCATGGGCGACGCCGCGCACGCCGTGCTGGTCCGCGAAAGCCGTTCCTGCACCGGCAACTTCTATCTCGACGAGGAAGTACTGGCCGAAGAGGGCGTGACCGATCTGGACCGGTACCGCGCGGGCAGCGGAGACCGGCCGTTGGAGACCGACCTGTTCCTCGAACCGCTGGAGGAGGCCCGATGAGCCTCGTCGACTACTCGTTCGCGGACGCAGTCGCGCGCATCCGGCTGAACGACGCCGCTCGCGGGAACCCGTTGAACCAGGCGATCCTCGACGCTCTCGCCGATGCGGTCCGGCGAGCCCGCGCCGACGATGCCCACGTCGTTGTCCTGACTGCAGCGGGGAAAGCGTTCAGCGTCGGCGGGGATGTTGCCGCTTTCGGCGCGACAGACGATCCCGGGCAGCTGGTGGACGACCTCGCGGAAAGTCTGCACCGGGTCGTCAGCGAGCTGCACCGGATGGAGGCCGTGGTGGTTTCCGCGGTTGCCGGCGCGGCGGCGGGCGCGGGCCTTGCCCTGGCCGCGGCCGCCGACCTCGTGCTGGCGAGCGAGTCCGCGCGGTTCACGGTGGCCTACACCAAACTCGGCTTCTCCCCGGACGGCGGGACTTCTTTGCTCACTGCCTCGCTGGGCTTGCACCGGCTGCTGAAGCTGGCGCTGCTCAACCCGGTCCTCGGCGCGGACGAGGCGCAGGCGCTGGGACTCGTCGCTCAAGTGCACCCCGACGCGGAACTCGACCGCGCGGTCGAAGGCGTCGTCGGCGTGCTCCGCGCGGGCTCCCGCGCGGCGCAGGTCGCGGTGAAACGGCTGGCCCGGGAAACCTCCACTCCGGCCGAGGAAACCGCATTGCGCCGCGAAACCCTCTCCATCCGGGCGCGGGCCGCGAGCCCGGACGGACGCGAAGGCGTGGCGGCGTTCCTGGCGAAACGAGCACCGGAGTTCCCCGCCTCGCCGGTGCGCGCGACGATGTCCCCCAAAATGCCCTAGGTGTAGTCACCTGTGAGGTTGGGGACGCGGTGGGCGGGTGGGTGGCCGCCGAGTGCGGTGTGGCCGCGGTGGTGATTGTAGGTGTGGAGCCAGGTGGGGAAGGTGTCGCGGCGTTCGGTTTCTGAGTGGTAGGGCTGGTGATATGCCCATTCGTCGAGGAGTGTGCGGTTGACGCGTTCCACTGTGCCGTTGGCCTGCGGCCTGTAGGGGCGAGTGCGTTTGTGGCTGATGTTGTTATCTGACAACGTTTTCCGCCACAGAGTGGACTTATAGCAGCTGCCATTGTCGGTCAGTACGCGCTGCACTGTGATGCCGCTGTCGGTGAAGAAGGACTGGGCGCGGCGCCAGAACGCGACCGCGGTTTCTTTGGTCTCGTCGGGCAGGATTTCGCTGTAGGCCAGTCGGGAGTGATCGTCCACGGCGTTGTGCAGAAAGCTGTAGCCGACGTGGCTGTTGCCGTTGCGGTCGCGCTTCTTGCCGAGTGTGACGGTGCGGTGTCGTTGTCCGGCTCGGCGACCCACCATCCGGTAGCCGCCGCCGTCGGGAATGTTGCCCAGCTTCTTGATGTCGACGTGGACCAGATCGCCGGGCGAGGCGTGTTCGTAGCGGCGGATCACCCGCCCGGTGGCCCGGTCGAGGTGACACAGGCGGGCCAGCCGATACCGGGTGAGCACCCGATGCACCGTCGCCGGATTCAACCCCAGCAGATAGGCGATCCGGGCCGGCCCCCACCGGCGCAGAACCCGGACCTTGATGATCCGCCGCTCGACACGGGCCGGGGTACGTCGCGGGCTGGAGTACGGGCGTGAGGACCGGTCGGCCATGCCCGCCTCACCCAGCTCACGGTAGCGCCGGGCCCACCGGGCGGCCGTGGTCACCGCGACCTGGAACCGCTCCGCAACACGGCGCAACGGCCACCCCTCATCCACGACACACCGAGCCAGACGCAGCCTGCCCACAGGCGTCAACGGTGCATCAGCGTGAGTCACGAAGGCCTCCCGGGGCCAATTCGGTGCAGATGTCGCAATCCACACCGAACCCGGAGACCCTCCCCCACACCAAGATCACCCGATCACATGTCACGCCGCACCCAACCTCCATGGTCAGTACAACTAGGGCGTGTCCTCAAAGCCAGATGAGGAGGGTGGCGAGGTCGATCATGCCGTGGTAGGACAGGGCGGTTTTGTCGTACCGGGTGGCGATGGCGCGATGTTGTTTGAGGCGCCCGAAGCAGTGTTCGACCACGTTGCGTCGTCGGTAGACGGCCTTGTCGAAGGCTGGCGGGCGTCCACCGACTGGTCCTCGGCGGGCGCGGTGGGCTTGCTGGTCGCGGCGTTCGGGGATCGTGGCGGCGATGCCGCGACCACGCAGGTAGCTGCGGATCGCGCGGGAGCTGTAGCCCTTGTCGGCCAGAATCCGCCGCGGCCTGGTCCAGGGCCGTCCCCGCCGGGCCGGGGGCATCCGGATCCCGGTCACCACAGTGATGAACATGGTGCAGTCGTTGACATTCCCGCCGGTCAACACCACCGGCAACGGTCGGCCGAGCCCATCACAGGAGAGATGGATCTTCGTGGTGGGCCCACCACGGGACCGCCCGATAGCATGATCATCTGGTTCGGTCTGTCCGCCGGGAAACCCGCCCGTTTGCCGGATCGGCCATCCGGGCCGGACGGGCACCAGCGGCATGCTGATGCGCGCGCACGATCGAGGAATCGACCGACACTTCCCGGTCCAGCTCGGCGACCGCCTCCGCGACCACACGAACCCCGCCCACCAACGTCGTGAGCGTGCCATTACTGGCCCAGCGCCAGAACCGGTTGTAGACCGTCTTCCACGGCCCATACCGCTCTGGCAGATCCCGCCAGGCGATCCCGGTCTTGCACTTGTACAGCATCCCGTTGATCACCCACCCGCGGCCGCCCCGCCACTCCCGACACCGGAAGCAACGGCTCGATCACCAACCACTGCTCATCAGTCAACTCATGCCTGCGCACCACAACCCGACATCCAAGCAGGCCACCACAACCCACTTTGAAGACACAGCACTAGGCCACAAATTGCGGCACCGGCGTGACCAAGCCCCGACCGTCCGCGGCCGCATCTGGATCGGCGGCGAGGAGATCGAGGTGCGCGACGACGAATGGTTCGGCTTCCGAGACCATTCGCCGGGCGTGCGGACGGACGTCGGCGAACCGCCGCCGGACGGCTACCGCAGGTAGCGGCTCCGAGTGGGTCGACGGCCAGTCGACGTATTTCTCCGGGTTCGTCAACCACCCGAAGGCACCACCGGGCTGTACTTCGGGTTCAAGGGACACCGGCACGGGACCTGGTCCGGCGATTCCCAGATGGACGGCGAACGCCACGCCGACGTCTCCGATCCGGGCACCGTGATCCGCTGCCGGGAAGGCGACGCCGCCGGGTATGGCATTTTCGTGTCCATGGTCATCGGGGAACATCCCGTCACGGACTCACCAGGGAATCCTCTTTCCGCTGACGCACATTCGCGTCGAACAGCCGACCAGGGCGGTGTGCCCGCCCGGCAGCTCCAGGCGCAGCGCGGTGGCGGTGAAGAACAAACGCAACGGCTTCGACGACCCTCTCGCGCAGCTGCGTTCGGGTGCGCCGACGGTTGAGGAGGTGCTGACCTTCCTGCAGTGCTGCTTGACCGGCGATGCAGCGATCGTCGGCGGGGAGCGGGAAACCGGCGTGGTTTGCGGATCGAAGCGTCGGCGATGGTGTCCGGCGCGCTGCGGGACCAGCGCAGCGAGGATGTGTGGGGCTACGCGAGCGTGGTGCGGCGGACGCAGAGCAGCTGACCCGTGGTGTGCGGAGCGGAACGCCGCAGTTCCTCGGCGCGGACACCGCACGGGCGTCGGTTGTGACACATGGGGTCCTACGGCGCCGGAGCTGGGAGCTACCCGCCGGAGGTGATGCACCGGTTCCTGCCGAGGTCGATTTCCGCTACGGCGGCACGCATCCGTTTGCTGCAGAGCCACGGAGTGTCCTCCCGGGACGTCACCCGGCTGCGCGCGGCGCTCACGGGTGGGCGGGGGCGGGACCACGTGGTCGCCCGGTCCCGCCCGGACGCCGCGGCGGGGCACCCTCGGCAGGAAGTCCGTTAACGACGACGGGAGTTCGAGCAATGGGAAGTCTTGACGGGAAAGTCGCCCTGGTCACCGGCGCCGCGCGGGGCCAGGGCAGGTCGCACGCGGTCCGGCTCGCGGAGGAGGGCGCGGACGTCATCGCGGTGGACATCTGCGACACCGTGGCGACCACCGAATATCACGGCGCGACCTCGGCGGACCTCGCCGAGACCGCCCGGTACGTCGAAAAGGCCGGCCGGAAGGTCGTCGCGCACGAGGCCGACGTGCGGGACCTGACCGCGCTGACCGCGGCCGTCGAGGACGGGGTGCGCCGGCTCGGCCGGCTCGACGCGGTCGTCGCGAACGCGGGGGTGTTCTCCTCCGCCGCGGTCCACGAGCTGACCGAAGAGCAGTGGAACACGATGATCGACGTCAACCTCACCGGGGTGTGGAAGACGGTGAAGGCGACCGTGCCGACGCTGCTCGAACAGGGCGAGGGCGGTTCGATCGTCCTGATCAGCTCGACCGGCGGCACCCAGGGATTCCCGAACTTCGCGCATTACGTCGCGGCGAAGCACGGCGTGATCGGCCTGACCCGGTCGATCGCGAACGAGCTGGGCGCACAGGGCATCCGGTGCAACGCGATCCAGCCGACATCGGTGCTGACCGACATGATCGACCACGAGGCCATGTACCGGCTTTTCCGGCCGGACCTGGAGTCCCCGACGCACCAGGACTTCAAGGAGGCGTGCCAGGGCGCGATGAACGTGCTGCCGATCCCGTGGGTGCAGCCGCGCGACATCAGCGCCGCGGTGGCGTGGCTGGCGTCCGACGAATCCCGCTACGTCACGGGCATCTCGCTGCCGATCGACGGGGGCGCGATCGTGAAAATGTGAGGCGGCATGGGGCCGGCCGGACCTGGCCGGCCCCCTGTTGACCTGGTCCTGCAGCTGCGCGATGCCCCGGTCCGGGCCGCATCACACAGGCCGGTCGCCTCGACGGGGTGGTCTTGGCCCGGCCTCGCCCAGGAAGCCGCGGTTCCGTCCGAGGTCGTGCAGGACCGTCCGGCCGGAGATGCGGCCCGGACTGGTCGATGTGTCCCCAAGCGGAGGTCATGGAACTGTCGGGCTCCGGCCGGACGGTTCCGGGGAGCAAGGGTTAGCGGCGGGGCAAGATTGTTGTGCTGCAGGGCAAGTGCATCCGCAGATCAAGGCGGTGGGCGTCACCGGCTCACTGCCGGGAGGACGGGCACTGTTCGACATTGCGCAAGGCCGTCCGGAACCCATCCCGTTCTACGGTGAATTGGGCGCCCTGAACTCACTTGTCGTGGCACCCGGTGCGGCGGCCCGAACGAGGCGACCGGCTGGCGCGCGAACTGGCAGCTTCCGCGACGCTGGCGATGGGCCAGCTCCGCACGAAGCCCCGCTCTGGTTCCTGCCGATGCGGCGTGAGACGACCTGATCGCGGCGCTGGACCGGCCGCCGGGAGCGCTGCCGGCGACCGTGCACGCGACCGGACGCTGATGCAGTCCGTGCTGCCTGTCCTCGAAGCACGAGTCGGCGGGCCGGTGTCAACCGGCCGGGGACGGGGCCGAGGTAAGTCATCGGCTACGGCCCCCTTCGCGTCCGAAACGCGAGCCTGTCATGCCGACGGCCGCGTGTGTAGTCAAGAACAGGACGGCAGCCAACCGTGTGCAGTACTTCGGTTCCCTCGTCACGGCTCAGGGCTATCGAGTAGGCGCCGCGCACCTTTGCGCCAATTGCTGCGGGTCTACCGGAGAGGGCGGTCGCGGGGACCGCGAGCGGCGTGCTCAACCCCAGCCGCCAGCCCGGCGGTGCGCTCGCGGTCGCCGTGTTCGTGGTCTTGCAGGCCGCGCCGTACGGGCTGGCGAGCGGGATGCGGGCGACCCTTCTGCTCGCCGCCGCGGCCGTCGTGCGCAGATCCGCATTGCTTCTACTGGGTCGTGTTCTCGAAGCCGGGGGGAGCGGGGTGGCAGGGTCGGTCGTGTGGGTAGGAGCGGTGGTCTTGTCGGAGCGGGCGGAAGTGCGTGAGGAGGGTGAAGCGGCGTTGACGATGTTGTGGCGTGTGTAAGTGGTGTGGTCGAAGGTTGGTGGACCTCGCCCGGCTTGTCCGTGGCGCGGCCGGTCGGTTTGCTGGTTGCGGTGTTGGGGGAACGAATGGTTCGGCTGGAGTGGCCCGTGTCCGGCAGCGTCCTCTTCGGCGGGGCCGGTGGACGAGCTGAACCCGGCCGATGGAACTTGATTCCTGCCGTGACCTGGATGAGCAGGGTGCAGTGGTTGATGTTTCCGCCGGTCGACACGATCGGCAAGGTCTGTCCGTGACCGTTGCAGGCGAGGTGGATTTTGGTGGTGGGCCCGCTGTGGGACCGGCCGATACGTCCCGTCGCCACCAGCGTGAACAGGGTGCCGGTGCGCGACCAGTGTATGTGGCCGTCAGGTTGGTGGCAGTCGGCTGATGGGTGGGTTGTCGTCGGGTGCGCTGTGGGGTTGTAGTGCTCGAGCGAGGGTGTAAGGGCTGTTGTGCGGTTGGTGTTGCTGGTGAAGGCCTGGCGGTAGGCCCACTCGGTGTGCAGTGTGCGGTTGAGACGTTCGACTGTGCCGTTCTGCCAGGAGCAGTGGGGCTTGATGAACGTCTGCCGGATGCCGTGCTCGGCGCAGACCGTACGCAACGACCAGCGGTAGGGCCAGGCGTCGTCGGTCATCAGCCGTTTGATCCGGGTGATGCCGTGGCCGCCGACGCAGGCGATCGCCCGGGTGAGGTAGCCAGCGCAGGTTGGGCCCTTTTTCGTCCGGGGTGGATCGCGGAGCAGGGCAGGCGGGAATGATCGTCGACCAGGGAGTGGACGTAGTCGTAGCCGATCTTGGCGTGGCGGTTGCGGGTGGCTTCTTGCTGGGCCCGGTCGTGGGCTCGCCAGCCTCGGCCGTCGGGAATGCGGCCGATCGTCTTGACGTCCATGTGGACCAGCTCTCCCGGCCGGTCTCGTTCGTAGCGGACTGCGGTGGTCTTGCCGGCCCGGTGATCGGGTCCAGCGTGGCCAGTGGCGGGATCTGGTGGCGTGCCAGTACTCGCGACACCGTCCGTGTCGGGACACCCGGTTCACAGCCGAGCTGGGCCGGTCCGCGGCGTTCGCGCTGCCGCAACGTGATGATCCGCGCATCGAGTGCGGCGCGCTGGTCCGCCGGGGTGAGGTGTGCGGGCGGTGAGGATCGGTCACGAAGACCGGGCTCGCCGTCGGTGGCATCGCGGCCCAGCCAGGTCTTCACGCATGTGCGAGAGATTCCCGTTGCGGCGGCAATATGTGCTTGCGGCCACGCTGCTTGGTGGCGTTGGACGATCAGCAACCTGCCGAGGAAGGTGGTGCGGGCGTTACGGTGAGACACGAGAGCCTCCGGTCGGCGTGGGTCCCAGACAAGCCACACCTCACTCGGAGGCTTTCCCCACGCCAACCCGAGCCTTCCGCTGCCAACATCCTGACCAAATACACCTAAGGCGGCTCCTGCTGCCAAGGCGTGCCCATCGAGCCGGCGGTGCTCGACCGGGTGGACGGACGGGGCTGCGCTCAAGGTGGCGGAAGATCTGGCTGTCGGCAGCCTTGAATGATCGAGTTCAATGCCAGGCCCAGGCGCCAGGCAGGGTGGCCAGGTGATCGCGCTGTTTGGCGGGCTCGCTGTGCCTCGCGTACCGGCCCGGCAGGATCAGGAACCGGTGTAGGTCAAGCGCCAGGACGACGTCCCAGTACGCGTTCGCCGGCAGCTGGTTGGGCTCGTGATGCCCGTTGATCACCACGGCCGGGCTGTCGCTGGGCAGCAGACACAGCGTGCGTTAGCCCAGTCCCCACGGCCGGCCGGCCATGATCAGCGCCGCCCAGGAGCAGATTCAAACCGGTTACCAGGCATCACTTAGCGTGTGGAGGAGTCCTGGTCGACCTCGCGGCGGTCATCGTCGGACCAGAGGGTGTGGAAGGTGCCGTCCTTGTCGATGCGCTGGTAGGTGTGTGCACCGAAGAAGTCGCGCTGCCCCTGGATGAGCGCGGCGGGCAGGCGGTCGGAGGCGAGGGCGTCGTAGTAGGACAGCGCCGACGAGAAGCCCGGCGCCGGGATGCCAGACGCGGCCGCGATGCCGACGATGCGGCGCCAGGCCGTTTCACCCTCGGCGACCGCGTTCGCGAAGTACGGGTCGACCAGCAGTGACTCGAGTTCCGGGTTCTTCGCGTACGCCTCGACGATGCGGTTGAGGAACTGGGCGCGGATGATGCAGCCGCCGCGCCAGATCTTCGCGAGGTTGCCGAGGTCGATATCCCAGCCGTACTCCTTCGCCCCGGCGATGATGAGGTCGAAGCCCTGTGCGTACGCGACGACCTTCGACGCATACAGCGCCGCACGGACGTCGTCGGCGAACGTGTCCGGCACCTGCGCGATCTCCGGCCGACTTTTCACTGACTGTTGCACGGCGGCACGCTGGGGCGGCTTTGACGACACAGCGCGAGCGAACACCGCCTCACCGATGCCGGAGACGGGGATGCCGAGCCCGACCGCGTTCTGCACGGTCCACACACCGGTGCCCTTGGAGCCGGCCTCGTCGCGGATGACGTCGACGAGCGGCTTGCCCGTATCGGCGTCGCGCTGCTCGAGCACCTCGCCGGTGATCTCGATCAGGTACGACTCGAGGTCGCCCTCGTTCCATCGCTCGAAGATCTGCACCAGTTCGTCGACATCGTGCCCGCCCACGCGGCGGAGCAGGTCGTAGGACTCGGCGATGAGCTGCATGTCGGCGTACTCGATGCCGTTGTGCACCATCTTCACGAAGTGGCCGGCGCCGTCGGTGCCGACATGCGTCACACAGGGTTCGCCCTCGGCCACGGCGGCGATCGACTTCAGGATCGGGCCCAGGGTCTCCCAGGCCTCGGCGGACCCGCCGGGCATGATCGACGGCCCGTGCAGGGCGCCGTCTTCACCGCCCGAGATCCCGGCGCCGACGAAGTTCAGGCCCTGCTCGCGGAGGTCGTGCTCGCGTCGGATGGTGTCGTGGAAGTTCGCGTTGCCGCCGTCGACGATGATGTCGCCGGGCTCGAAGCGTTCGGCGAGATGCTCGATGACGGCGTCGGTGCCGCGGCCGGCCTGCACCATGATGATCGCGGTGCGCGGCCGGGCCATGGATGCGACGAAGTCGTCGATGGACTCCGATGCCAGGAAGCCGGCCTCGGGGTGCTCCTGGACCAGGGTGCGGGTCCGCTCGGGGGAGCGGTTGTAGACCGCAACGGTGTTGCCCTCGCGGCCGGCGAGGTTGCGGGCCAGGTTCGAGCCCATCACCGCCATGCCCACCACACCGATGTTGGCCGTACCGGCGGGGGTTCCTGGGCGGCCCGTGCTCTCGGTGCGTCCGATGCTCTCGGTATCGGTCATCGTCGATCCATTCGTTCGGTGACAAGTGGTTGTTCGCCGGGCAGCGACATGGTCAGGTGCCGGTCCCTGCCGAGGCTCGAATGTGGCAGGCAATCGCGTCGGCGTCGTCGCGAGAGACCGTTACCGGTCTACAGCACACTCGGTCGTTCGTCGGGCTCGGTCTCCACTCAAGTGAGGGTCTTGCGGTGCAGCCATCCGAGGCCGGCTTCGGTCGACTCGATCGGGCTGTATTCGCACCCCAGGAAGCCGTCGTAGTTCGCCTTCTGCAGGGCGAGCTCCACCCCGTCGAAGTCCACCGTCCCCGATCCCGGCTCATGGCGTCCGGGAACATCCGCGATGTGCACGTGCGCCAGCAGCCCCGCATGCTTGGCGATCTCCTGCTCGACGTCCAAGCCGGCGCTCACCGTGTGGAAGACGTCCAGCAAGAGGCCGATGTTCTCTTCGCCGGCCTCTCCGATGGCGCGCGCTGCTCGGTCTGGGGTATCGAAGAAGTACTCCGGCACCGCGGTCTCGCTCATCGCTTCGACGATGATCTTGATACCCCGCGGTCTCGCCTCCCTGGCGGCGAAGGCGAGGTTTTCGACGTAGCAGTCCCAGTGCTGCCGAGACCGCTGCGCCCGCGGCAGGATCCCGGCCATTGCATGCACCATCGATGCCCCGACGGTTTCCGCGTAGTCCAGCGCCTGAGTGACGCTCTCGCGGAACTCGGCACGCCGGCCGGGAAAGATGCCGAGTCCCTTCTCGCCCTTCGACGCGTCGCCCGGGTAGAGGCCCAGCTGCGCATACCGAGCGCCGGCTGACCGCAACCACCCGGCCATCTCCGTGGCCGGCACGGAATACGGCGCCGGATGCTCGATCGCCGTGAAGCCGCACCAGATCGCCGAGCCGATGCGCTCCGCCATCGGCCGGTCGGTGAAGAGGTAGCCGATGTGTGCGCTGTACGCGTAACCGGGCACGTCACTATCCACGTCAGCGGCCCGCGATGTTCCAGCCGCGGCCGTGGTCGCCGAAGCCCTCACATCCGGTCGGCGTGATGGCGACCGTGTCCTCGAGCTTGATGAACCCGCGCCCGGTGTGGTGAAGTTCCGTTTCGATCGAGATCACCATTCCGGCCTCCAGCGGCTTGTCGCGGTGGTGCGGGGTGTACCGGGGGAAGGCATTCGGCATAAGCCACGGAGCCTCGTGGCTGACGATGCCCATGCCATGTGCGGCGAATCCCATCTTGTCGCATGCCGAGCACTGCAGCAGCGCCGCGTTTGCGTTCTCGAAGATCTCCGCGCCGACAGTGCCGGCCCTGAGGTTCTTGCGGGCGGCCTGCTGCACGAGTTCGACCTGGCCGAGGAGATCGACGAGCTCCTGGTCCGGCTCCCCGGCGTACGCCATCCGAGTCACGTCGCCGATGTAGCCCCGGTAGTTGCCGCCGGAATCAAGGGCAAGTGTCTCGCCTTCCTCCCAGATCTTGTCGTAGGGCGCACGGTTGAAGGCGGTCCCGATGTTCGTCAGTGCGTATTCGAACTTCATGCCGCGTGCCGTTTCTTCCTGACGCAAGGCATCGAAGAGCGTGAGCTTGCTGGTGCCCGGGCCGAACTTCGAAAAGACGGTGAGCATCGAATCGACGACCTTCTCGGAGCTCTCCTTGAGGATCGCCAATTCTTCCGGCGTCTTCAGCGCACGCAGGACCTCAAGCGTGTAGGTGGCGTCTGTGAGTTCGACTCCGGGAAGCTGCGCTTCGAGGACTCGAAACGCGTCGATCGGCATGAACCCGGCTTCGATGCCGACCCTCCCTTCAGCTGCACCAACGCTCTTCAGGATCTCGGCGGCAGCGCCGGCGTAACCAGTGCTCGCGTCGTTCGCGAAGTCGAGGTTGGTGACCCAGAAGCTTCCGAGTTGCTTCTCGTATCGTTCCATCGAGGCGCCGACGTACCCGGAGTCGAGCGGGCGGCCCTTCACGTAGACGAAGAACGGCAGGTAGCGGCTGAGCCCGTGGGCGTCCATGTAGTCGTAGAAGAAGAACCGGTAACCACCCAGGAGGTACTGGATGCTGTGCTTGGATGTCACGAGAAGCGCGTCGAGGCCCGCTTCCTCCATGAGGTGATCCAGGCGTTCGGTGTCGAATGGGGGGTGACCGTGCTTGGACGTGTCTTCGACCGGGTTGCCCTCGGAGTACGCGAAGCTCATGATGATGATCCTTTCCAGTTGGCAGTGGTGGTGGGGGACCGGGGTTTGATCACGTCGGGAACGCTCGGTTGAGGTTGGCGACGTGCTCCGCGTTGAGCGGTGACGTCGGCCGGTCGCCGAGGATGAAGGAGATCTTGGCCGTCTCCTCGAGTTCCTCGTACGCGGAGACGGCGTCGCTCAGGCTCGCACCCGAGACGATCGGCCCATGGTTGGCCAGCAGCATCGAGCGGTGCTCGCGGGAGACGCTCCTGACCTCCTCCGCGAGCGCGTGATCGCCCGGCGGGAAGTACGGCACCAGCGGGAGTTTTCCGACCCGCATGACGTAGTACGCCGTCAACGGCGGGAGGACGTCGTCGGTCTGTTCGTGGCGAAGACACGAGACCGCAACCGAGTAAGCGGAGTGCAGGTGGACGACGGCTCGTGCGCCGGGCCGCTCATCGAAGACCGCGAGGTGGAAGAAGTACTCCTTCGACGGGTTGTCTCCGCTGATCAGATCTCCGGCGCGCGATACCTTGGAGATGCGGTCCGCATCGAGGTCTCCGAGGCTCGAGTTGGTCGGTGTCACCAAGGCGTTGCCGTCCCCGAGCTTCACCGACAGATTCCCGGCGGTTCCGTGGGCAAGCTGACGCGCGGAGAGCAGTCGGCCCATCCGCACGAGTTCTTGGCGAAGTTCGGCCTCCTCACTCATGTACGGCTCCTTCCCCTGCCAAGGCGTCGAGGGCTTGGTCGAAAAAGTCCTCTCCACCGAAGTTTCCCGACTTGAGCGCGAGGGCCACGCCCCGCTTGTCGCTGAACAGCACAGGAACGCCGGGGCTGATCTCCGGACCGATCTTCAAGCCGCCGAGGTCCAGCGCCTGCGCCACGGCTCCGGATGTCTCTCCTCCGGCAACCACGACCCGGCTGACGCTGCCATCGACGAGGCGTTTGACGGTCTCGGCGAACAGGCCTTCCAGACGATCCGATACCGCCTCGGCGCCGTATCGTGTCTGCGCTGCCGTCACGTCCTCGGGCGCAGCTGAGGAGTAGACCAGCGGTGCTTCGCCGTGGTTCGCCTCGATGAACGCCACGAGATCATCCGATGAGGTACGGCCATCCATCACGTCCTCGACCGCGACTGCCATCGTCGGGTGCTTACGGGCGTGCGTATCCACCTGGCTCCTGGTCCTCCCCGAGCAACTGCCGGCAAGGATCGCCTCAGTGCCTGCTACGCCTTCAAACCGATTGCGGTCGCCCGTGGCGAGCCCCTTCGCGATGAAATTCCCGGCAAGCCCGAGCGCGATCCCCGATCCGCCGGTCAAGAGCGGTGCGTCCGCGCATGCCTGGCCGATCCTGACGAGATCCTCGTCGGTCACTGCGTCGACGATCACCAGCGTCTCTCCGCGATCCGCGCATGCGCGGATCGCCGCGTCGATCGCCTCGGCACCTTCGCCCACAACCGGAGCCGGGACGTGACCGACATCGGACTCGGTCTGCAGACGGAGCCAGCGGCGGACGTCGGCGTCCGTCATCGGCGTCAACGGATGGTTCTGCATCCCCGATTCGTTGAGCAGCTTGTCACCGACGAAGAGATGCCCCTGGTAGACGGTGCGTCGCATCACCGGGAAGGCGGGGCAGGCTACGACGCCCTTCACGTCGAGCGCGTCCGCCAGGGCTTCGGCGACAGGGCCGATGTTGCCCGCAGGCATCGAATCGAAGGTCGAACAGTATTTGAAGACGATCTGCCGGCATCCTTGCGCCTTCAGCCAGTGCAACGCCGCAAGCGACGAAGCGACCGCGTCGTCTGCCGGGACCGACCGGGATTTGAGGGAGATGACGCCGGCCTCCACCTCCGGACCGGCGGCGCCTTCTGGCACTCCCATGTACTGCATGGCCACGAGTCCGCCCTGCCCGGGTACCCCCTTGGCGAGGGTATTGGCGATATCGCTTGCACCGGTGAAGTCGTCAGCGATTACCCCGATCAACATGGGTCACCGCCGAGCAGGCTTTTCATGCGCATGACCGCGGCCTCTGGCGCGGCGAAGACCGGCACCTGCACCTCGGCCCGTACCTGTTCGGCCGCGCGGGAGGTGGAGAAGTGCGCGAGCATGATGGCGTCGTGGCCGGCGAACTGCGGCGCCATTTCGGCGACGAGGCGGTTGTGGGAATTCGCATCGCCCTGCCGCAGCACATCGATGGCGCCCGGCACGACGATCGTCTCGAGCGTGACCGGCGCGCCGGCCTCCGCGGCGAACTGGCGGAACTCCTCCTCCATCGTCGCTACCGCCGGTGCGAACGTCGCCATCATGCCGATCCGGCCGCCGGCGGCGATTGCCGAACGGAACATCGCTTCGTTCGGGCGCAGGATCGGCAGTGGCAGTTCTTCTTGCATCCGGTCGATGGCTGGACCGAACGCCGAGCAGGTGATGAGGATGCCGTCCGCGCCGCTGCGCTGCGCGTAACGGCCGAAGTCGACGAACCGCTGGATGAGCCCTTCCGAGAGGTCCGGGCCGTCTTTGGCGCGGTCGATCGTCAGGCCGTCGTCGAGCAGGTTGACGGCTTCCGCTTCCGGCCAGAGCGACGCCATCGCCGCATTGATCGGGTCCATCGCGACCGGAGTGGCGTGGAGCAGCACGATGCGAGGACCGGCCTTGGCGATGTACGTGGATGTCATCAAGCAGCGCTCCCGATCCGCGACAGAAGACCGGAACGCGAGTAGACCTCACCCGCCCTCTCGCCGCTGAGATGCTCCACAAGCGCTTCGGCGGCGCTCGGCGACCCACTGTCGCTGAAGATCGCCGCGGAGAAGTCCGTGTGCTTCTGATAGGGGGCCGGGAACGGCCCGACGATGTCGATGCCGTCGATCGACATGAGCTCGCTGATTTGCTGCACGGCGAGATCGGCTTCGCCCGCGATCACCCTGTCGGCGGTGAAACCGGCATGGATGGCAGTCGCCTTCGCGCCCACGGTCTCGGTGATGCCCAGACGCCTCATGACGTCCTGGAAGTGGATGCCACTCGCGCCCGTCAACGAGTAGGCGACGGATCGGGCCGACACCAATACCGCTCGGAAGCGCTCCGGTGTCGAGATGTCGGGGCGCGGGGCACCGCGCTTCGCACCGAGGCCGAAGCCGGCACGGGCGACCGGCCGCACGGACCCCGCACGGAGAATGCCCTGCTCGACGAGCTCCGCGATCGGCTCGTCGATGGCGATCAAGACGTCTCCACGTTCACCGGCTCGAACACGATCGATCAGCACGCCCGTCGGACTCCACTCCACGTCGACGTCTCGACCGGTCCCGCGCCAGGCCGGAAGCAATGCGCTCGTCAACGCGAGCTCGACGGCGAGCGTGCTCATCACCTTCACCGGCTGTTCCATGCGGTCACCGACCCTCCGAATCGTTGAGCACCACGGGCCGGACAGCGGGCCGGCCGTCCTCCGCCGGCTCCGGTTCCCGCGCTTGCCGACCACGCCGCCTTACCGGGAAGAACTTGAGGGGAATGATGATGAGCCCGGCGACGATCGCGAGCCCGCCCGCCACACTCATGCTGAAGGAGAACCCGTGGTTGCTGATCAAGACGGCGGTGAGGATCCCGCCGTACACCCCGCCGGTGCCCTTCGCGATCGCATAGAGCAGGCCGTAGTTCGCCCCCGCGGCCGCGTTGCCGTAGTACCTGCCGATCGTGATGGGGAACAACGAGAACAGCGACGCCCAGAAGAAGATGCTGAGGATCGCGGTGACGATGAACAGGAACTCGCCCCCGAAGTTCCCGGCGGCCACCGATCCGAGCAGTAACAAGCCGGACAGCACGAAGCTGCCGATCATCGTGTTCTCGAGTCCCACGCGCTCCGAGACCCAGCCGAGCCCGAGCTTCCCCAAGCCGTTAGCGATGGAGATTCCGGCCGCGGCCGCAGTCCCGGCCGCGGCGGCGAAACCGAAGCTCGAGGAGTACAGGACGATCCGGCTCATCCCGGCCAGTCCTGCGCCGGAGATCAGCATGAAGGAGACGATCAACGCCCACAGCTGCCAGGTGCCCAGCGCCTGGAAAAGGGTGAACTCGCGGTCGTTCGGGTGCTTGGCCGCCTTCTTCGGCTCCCAACGCGGGGGAGCCCAGCCTTGTGGAGGGTCCTTGAGGAAGATCGCCGCGACGAGCGGCACGACGAGAAGGACGGCCGTCATGACGTAGATGACGGTGAAGAAGTCGGATTCGGGTGCGGACTCCGGGATTGCCCGGGTCCAGAAGATGAACGGGATCGATCCCCAGGAGAACGCACCCGCGATGATGCCGGTCATCAGCCCTCTACGGTCGGGGAACCACTTGTTGCCGGTCGTCACCGCGTCGTTGTAGATGAAGCCCGTGAAGAAGCTCCCGATGCACCACAGGACGAGCACCAGCTCATAGTTCGGTCCCAGCGTTACGGAGAAGATGCCCAGCGCGGAGAGCACCCCGCCAGTGGTCGTCGTCCAACGCGGGCCGAACCGGTCCCGCAGCAGGCCACCCGGCAGCATGCCGACCGCCTGGAAAACCACGAACAGTGAAAACATCGTGGAGGTCTGGCTATCGGACCACCCGTAAACGACGCCGATCTTTCCGGAGATCGAACTCCAGGCGTACTCGAACGGGCTGATCACTAACATCGCGAAGAACGCCGCGGTGACGACGCGATACCGGCTGTAGCCCAGGATGTCTTTGTCTGTCTTACCGGAATGCCTTGTTGTTGCGGACATCGTTGTCCTCTCTGCGGTCAACCGGATGCCGGCGTCGGCCGACAACATCGACAGCAAGCAAAACGTCTGGGGTAGATTCCCCGACGTTCTCGCGCCGGCGGGCGCACAGGCCGGTTAGCCGCCGCGAAGCCACCTCTTATCCACAAGTTCTCGGCGAAGCCGCCTCGTATGCACAAGTTCTGCTCGTGTGGCTTCGCGACGGCGCCCTGAGTCAGGCGGGCGTCCTCACACCGACGCCATGGCGGGCTCGTCCGTCTTGCCGGGTGTGCTCGACTTCTTCTTGTTCTTGAGCACGACCTTGATCGCATCCTCCACTCGATCCCGCACGTACCGGAGCGCCTCCGGGAGGTCCTCCATGTCAAAGGTGTGCGTGTGGATGATCGAGGCGTCGAACCGCTTCTGGCGCATGAACGCCTCGGCGCGGTGCGTCGCCGACTTGCCTTCACCGCGAATGCTGTAGAGATAAATGTTGTTGCGCGCCAGGTAGGCGAGATCGATCGGGACCTCGTCGGACGGGAATGCCGCCAGGCAGATCTTCCCGCCTCGGTTCAGCATCTTCGCTGCCTCGTTCACCGCATTCGGCGCACCCGAGCACTCGACGACGAAGTCGACGCCCTTGCCCCCGCTCAGTTTCCGCACCGCTTCGACCGGGTCTTCGTTGCGCACGTTGATGACGTGGTCTGCGCCGAGGCGCTTGCCGATTTCGAGCCGGTTGTCCCGCGTGCCGGTGAGGACCACCGGCTGAGCGCCGAGAGCTTTGGCGACCGCGGTGGCGAGAAGCCCGATCGGACCGGGTCCGGTCACGACGACGGAATCGCCGGCGACGAGGCCGCCGATCTCCGTCAGCCCGTACATGGCCGTCCCGCCGGTGACGACGAGCGTCGCCTCCTCGTCGCTCATGGACTCGTCGAGGTGGACGAGCGTGTTGATGTTGTTGACCTGGTACTCGCAGAAGCCGCCATCGGTGGTGAAGCCGTTGGCGCGGTGGCCCTTGTCGACGTCGCCGTAGTTCTTGCCGTAGTTGTGGCACGCGGTGTACATGCCCTCACGACAGCGCTTGCACTGACCGCAGCCTGCGTGAACCTCCACGGTGACGCGGTCTCCGATGGCAAACTCGTCCACCCCCGGGCCGAGTGCCACGACGGTTCCCATGTACTCGTGACCAGGCGTGAAGTTCTTGTTGAACGGGAGGCCACCCTCGATCTGGGCCGGCGGCCCGTGGGCGATGATCTCCAAGTCGGTCGCGCAGATGGAGGCCCCATCGATGCGCACGAGGACCTCGGCCCGCTTCGGAACCGGAACAGGCTTGTCCACCAACGACAACTCGCCAGGATCGCCCAAGACCCAGGCCTTCATGGCGGTGGGGATGGGAAAAGCGACGTCCACTTTGACGTCGTCCGGTTGCGACATGGTGCGCTCTCCTCTGTTGTTCCGTTCAAGCTCGGACAACACATGTGCAACAGTGCTGAGCTCGGATATGAGTATCCGCGCATACACTGATCGAGTCCAATGGATTAGACCGCATAGGCTTATCGATGAGAGCGAATGGTGGGACGAGCTTCCAGGAGGGGCCTTGACCGCGTCGCAGGGAGCCTGCACGGCAGCACCACGTAAGTCGGCCCGTTCCTGCGGGTCACCCTCGATGCCTCGGCGGCGACACCTCTCCGCAGAGAGCCGGCCATTTTGCCCGGTCCGTCGGACGCCCGACCGTGCTGGTTGCTGTGTCGGGTACGCCGAGGACGCATGCCGGGCCGACCGGGTCAGGCGGTCGGTCGGCGAGTATCGACCGTGGCGGTTCGGACAAGGATGCCGTCGGTGACGTTCGGTCGCGACGAAGGACGTGTTGTCGTGGGCGACCAGGTCGTCCTTGGTCGAGGACCTTTCCAGGTCGTGGCCGGCGGCGATCGCCTTCTCGCGCTCTTCGTCGTCCTTGGGCCGGAGCTTGCCGAGGACCACACCGCCGAGCGCCGTGATCCCGAGCGCCGTGATCGCGCACGCCGCGATGATGCCTCCGGGGCGCCGCCGACACCGACGCACATTCCGATCTTCAACCCTGGCAACGTCGCCGGAATACCACCAGCGACGCACTGTCCAGCAGCAATCGCATTCCCACACCCGTGGCACGGGTCTGCCGGATGGGTTCGTCGTGGCGGGACCGCTCGCGAACCGCTACTGCCACCATATCCTTGAGGTCCTTGCCCTTCGGTGCAGCGAGCGCGCCGATGTTCTCCCCGATCGACTTCTCCAGCTCCAGGTCGAAGGACCCCGCAGCCCTCGACCCCGGCCGCGATCATGTCCGGCTGGAACACCGTGCCTGGGTCGTACGTCGATCCGACACTGCCATCCCACTGATCGCGTTCTGCTGCCCCGACGCCGTCAGACTCATGCCGTCGATCGGGTCGACCGCGAGGTCGCACGCGGGACCGTGACCGTTGCCGACGTGCGCGCCGTTGTGGAGCAGGGGGGCGTTGTTCTTCTCACCGTCACCGATCACGACGACAGCGCCGAAATACACCGTGGCGAGTTTCCCGACATCGGCCAACAGAACGATGAGAGAAACTGTCACCTCGTCATCAGCACTTCATACCTTTTCGCCCTGGCAGCGTCTATATCAACAAGGCATGGCGCGCCAACCCTGCTGTTGGGGTACGGCACCGCCAGTGGTTGCTGAGTCGTCTTCGCCGACGGCCGCGCCGCAGATTACGTCGAGGGCGTCGCGGTGTCTGACTTTGCCCCACTGGCATTTGCCACGCTCGTACCGTTGGCTGGCACCCTCGACGACTGACAACGGCCCCCGTGGCGCGCGGCACCTCGGCGCTTGGATGGTTGCGCGTTCGCGCCCGCATCGAGCCGTCAGCCCGCGGGATCTTGACGTCCGTCAACGCGCCAGATCAGGAGCTCGACTCCCAGCCCGCCGGCCCGCGGGAGCCGGCGCGGTACTCCTCGAGTGGGACCTCGTCGGCCGTCCAGGCCTTGACGACCGGTTCGACGATCTCCCAGCAGCGCTCGGCCACGTCGCCGCGGATCGACAGCAGCGGGTCGTCGTGGAAGATCCCGTTGAGGACCTCGCCGTACGGGGTGAGCTCGCCGTCGCCGAACGAGGACGACAGGGTGATCTGGCCCATCTCGAACGGGTTGCCGCCGCCGTTCGCCGAGACGGTCAGCTCGATCTCGTCCGGGTTCAGGACGATGCGCAGCGTGTCGGTCTTCGGGTGACCGGCCAGGCCCGACGGCAGGCGGGTCACCGGCTTGAAGGTGATGAGGACCTCCTTGCGGCTGGCGCCGAGCGCCTTGCCGGAGCGGAGGGTGAACGGCACACCCTTCCAGCGTGCGGTGTCCACCTCGACCTCGATCTCGGCGAGGGTATCGGTCTTGCGCGACGCGTCGACGCCGCCCTCGGACTGGTACGACGGCAGTTCGCGACCGGCGATCGTGCCCTCGGTGTACACGGCACGGCGGGACGCGGTCTTCGGGTCGTCGCCCTTAAGCCGCGTCGAGCGGAGCACGCGTGCCAGCGATGAGCGGAACTCGACCGCGTCGATCGCCGACGGGGCGTCCATCGTGATCAGGCCGAGGATTTGCAGCAGGTGCGACTGGATCATGTCGACCAGGGCACCGGCCTCGTCGTAGTACTGTGCGCGGTTTTCGAGGCCGAGGGTCTCGTCGTAGAAGACGTCGACCTTCTCGATGTTGTCCGCGTTCCAGACCGGCTCGAACAGGCGGTTCGCGAAGCGCAGACCGATGATGTTGAGGACCGTGGTGCGACCGAGGAAGTGGTCGGTGCGGTGCACGCGTTCCTCGGGGACGAGCTTGTGGACGGTCTCGTTGAGCACCTCGACGCTGGCGACATCGGTGCCGAACGGCTTCTCGAAGGCGAGCGTGGTGTCTTTGGGGAGGTCCACGTGCTGCAGCGCACCGCAGATGTCCGATGCGATCTGCGGGGGCAGCGCGAAGTAGAGCACCGGCGGTGCTTCGGCCGTCTCGAGCAGTTTCTGCAGGTGCTCTGGGTCGGTCGGGTCGCCCTGAAGGAACACCGTCGACTCGAGTGTCGCGTCGACCTCGAGGCCCTCGACGTCCTCCGTGGCGAAAGACTTCTCGACGACGCTCTTCCACTGCTCACAGGTCCGCTCGCTGCGGCCCGTCCCGATGAGCTGCACCGGCACACTGCGGCCGGATTGCAGGAAGGTCCCGAGACCTGGCAGCAGCAGACGTGCGGCGAGGTCCCCCGTCGCGCCGAAGACGATCATGGTGCGCTTGCTGGTCACCTGCGGTGACTCCTTTCATTTCTGGGAATCCGCGGCTTTGACCGTCTTCGACGAAGGCGACACGGCCGACCTGATGCCGCCGCCACGGTCTGCGAGGCGGAGCCAGTGAGCACGACCCGTCTCCGAGATCCCGAAGTCCTTCGCGACCCGCCTGATCCACGTCTCTCCCTCCGGGCGAGCGCGACCACGTCGCGG
The DNA here is from genome assembly GCF_039536925.1 of Amycolatopsis ultiminotia. Taxonomy (NCBI): domain Bacteria; kingdom Bacillati; phylum Actinomycetota; class Actinomycetes; order Pseudonocardiales; family Pseudonocardiaceae; genus Amycolatopsis; species Amycolatopsis ultiminotia. The sequence goes on from NZ_BAAAZN010000001.1 coordinate 1,041,543, forward strand.
CGGAAATCCTCCGTACGCCTTCACCGAGGCGCACATCCGTCCAGCAGGGCCCGCCCCTACCTCTCAGAGATCAACCAAGGCTGCAGCAGCCTTCCCGGAGGTTGGCGCAGCCCGCACAGCTTTATCGATCAAAGCGGATAACTTTGCCGAGGTCAATCGTCATGCTGGATTCCGTGCCATGCTCACAGGTATGGAGCGCGCCGACCAGCGTTCCGTGCGGCACGGGGCCACCCAACCAACGGTCTCGCACTTCTCGGACCAGCCTTCGTCGCGGCGATCGCCTACGTCGATCCCGGCAACGTCGCGGCGAATCTCACGACCGGCGCGAGCTACGGATATCTGCTGGCGCGGGTGCTCGTCGTCGCGAATGCGAGCGCGGTGCTCGTGCAATATCTCTCAGCGAAACTCGGGATCGTGACCGGTCGGTCGCTGCCGGAGTTGCGCGGTAAGCGGATGAGACGGATGCCGCGGCTGTTGTTCTGGGCGCAAGCCGAGATCGTGGCCGTTGCCACGGGCGCGGCGGAGATCGTCGGTGGTGCGATTGCGCTGCACTTGCTGTTCGGTTCCGCCTCGTTGCCGGCGGGCTCGTTACCGGCGCGGTCTCGACCCTTGCCTCGGGCCTCGCGACAACATCCGTCGGGACGATGGCCGGTGACGAGATCATCCGCGGGCTGCTGCACATCAACATCCCGCCGCTGCTCCGGCGGGTCGTGATGCTGATCCCGGCGATCGTAGTGCTCGCTGCGGGATTGGACCCGACGTTCCTGCTCGTCGCGAGTCAGGTGATACTGAGCTTCGGCATCGCGTTCGCCGTCGTTCCCCTCGTCATGCTGGCCTCCCGGCGCGCCGTGGAGCAACCGGATCACGCGGCTACCGGTTCCTGCACCACGCCGTGGATGACTTCAGCCGGTTGGTGTACACCGAGGTTCTCGATGACGAGCGCAAGACCACCGCGGCCGAGTTCTGGTTGCGCGGTGGGGGACTGGCTGGGGTTGCTGGTGTCGTGACCGTGTCGCTCCTGTCCCGGATCTGACCGATGCGGTCCTGCGCCAGCACACTGCGCAGGTGAGGACAGAACTGCGCCAGGTGACCAGTCGGCCGATGGCGCATGACCTGCGGGCAATGCTGTACACGGTGTTCTCGTTGGTGCGCAACAGAATCGAGCGGTGGGCAGTGCCGGTGGCCTTCCTACGTCGAGAGACGGCGTATGCCTTCTTCCGGCGCTGGAACTCCCCGTCGGGCAAGGCCGCCGAGGCCGCCGAGGCCGTCGTGGCGGACCGCGTGGCTTCGATGCCGAGAAGAAGATCAACGGGCGCAAGCGGTCGATGTGGAGGGATTCCCAAACGCACCAACCCCACACGTTCCGCGTCGTGCCGCGCAGGGGGTGGTCGAACGCAGTTTCGGGTGGCTACTCCGAACCGTCCTGCTCATGACCCGCCGCCGCATCGCCGCCTCCTATCATCCAACGATGGGGCCTGCCACGCCCTGCCACGTCCACACCAGATCCCGCGCCCGCCTGCACCCTGTTGCCAAGAGACTCTGGGCGTGGTCGGAGCTGTTCAAAGGTGCCGGTCGCACGGTCGGCTGAGCGGAGCCCCTGGTACCGCCGGGAACGCCAAGCGCCCGACGTCCTGCTCACCAAGTGAGCTACTTCAACCCGGCGGTCAACAGAAAAATCTGACGGGGCGTTCTAAGGTTGCCGGATGGAAACTCGATTGCTCGAGTACTTCGTCGCCGTCGCGAGCGAACTGAGCGTCACCGAAGCTGCACGTCGCCTCTACGCCGCGCAGTCGACGGTCTCTGCGGGCCTGCGGAGTCTCGAGGCCGAGCTGGGGGTCCAGCTGCTGCGCCGCACTACCCAGAACGTCCAGCTGACGACCGCCGGCGAAGAGCTCCTTGCCAACACACAGCAGATCATCGACGCGGTCGAGCGTCTACGCACTCTCGCATCCGAGACGGCGAGCGGCCAGCGTGGGCGATTGACGCTTGGCACCTTCACCGGCCAAGACCTCGTCCACGATCTGCCGGCGGCACTGCGCGTCTTCCGTACCAGACACCCCCACATCGACCTTCGACTTGTCTTGTCTGAGCGCGGGTCGACCGGATTCGCCGAAGATCTTGTGCGGGGGAGACTCGACGTGGCCTTTTTTGCGTTGGCACCACCGCCCGAACTTGATGTTGTCAAGCTCCTCGAGGCCCCCTTCGTCGCGTTGGTTGAGCCGTCCCATCCGCTGGCGGCGGATACCGTGGTCTCACTTGCACAGCTCGCACCAGAGCCCTGGATCGATTCGCCGGCGGGATACGGCCACCGGGTCGGCGTGGAACACGCTCTCGCTGAGCACAGACTGCGGCGACAAGTGGTCGCCGAGGTTGCCGATCTTCTCGCGATCCCCAAATACGTCGCCACCGGAATGGGGGTTGCTGTCGTCCCAGACATCATCGACTCCAGCGGTTGCGTCAAGCTTGCGATCGCCGAACCGATGACGCCGTGGATCGTCAACCTCGCCACCCGACAAAACGCCGCTGAGCGCCCCGCAGTCGCGGCCTTGATCGATGTGCTGCTGTCCCACCGCCTGCCCACAACGGCATCAGCGCAGCAGGCGCACGGTACTCCCTCGCGTTGACGCCGAGCCACACCGCGTCGGACACCGTGGTACGACCGCTTCCTTGCCGGTCTGACCAGCAAGGACGCTGATCACGACGAGGCCTCTGGTCAGGATGGCGGAGGAGACAGTCACTAGTGCCGCGTCAAGCGACGTTGGGTAGGTAATCGGGGTGGCGGGCCTTGGCGTTCAGCCAGGAGGCGCGGGTGGGTGTGTAGACCAGCTCGATGTCGTGGGCCGCGCACCACGTGGTGACCTCGGCCTTGCCGCGGGGCCGGCGGTTGTCGCAGATCAGGCAGAGCTTCCCGGTGGGAAGCGGCGGCGGAGTTGCTTGCAGGAGTCGAGGAGATCGGTATGCTCCGGCGACCGTGGCGCACAGCGAGACGGTGCTGCGTGGTTTCTACGACTTGCACCGGGACGCGGGCGCCGACCCGATTCTGAATCCGTTTCCGCTCGACGCGTCCCGCAAGGCACGGCGCGCGCATGCGCATCACAACCCGATGGACGGGTGGGCGAGCGAGCGGGTGGGGCGTTACCGGCGGAAGGTTCCGCAGCGGGTTCCTCGGGCGATACCCGACCAGCTATTCAACGAGCTGTTCGCTGCGCTGCCGTCCAATCGGGACCGGGCGCTGGTGGCATTCTGGATCTCGACCGGGGTGCGTGCGTCGGAGCTGCTGGGAGTACGGCAGTGCGACATCGACCCGGGCCAGCAGCTGATGACCTTGGTGTGCAAGGGAACCCGGGCAGTTCAGCAGGTCCCGGCGTCGGCGGACGCATTCGTGTGGTTGCGCTTGTATCAGGAGGAACTGCGGGGCCGGACCCAGCCGGTGTGGTGGACGTTGCGCCGGCCGAGGCGGTCGTTGGACTACCAGGCGGCACATCGGATGTTCGAGCGCGCCAACGCTGCACTCGGGTCCGACTGGACACTGCACAGCCTGCGGCAGAGCTCGGCGGCCGGAATGGCCTGCGATCCGCAGCCGACGCTCAGCGACGTGCAGCTCGTCATGGGCCACGCGCACCTGTCCACCACCGAGCTCTACCTCACGCCCGACAAGGACGAGGTGATCGCCGGTGTCCTGGCCCATCACGCCCGCATCGCCGAGCAGCGGGAAAAGCCGCCTCCGCCGCCCGCGCCCGGCTACGACCCGCAGGCATTGAGCGTGCTGTTCGGGAGGACGCTGTGACCTCTATCGTCAAGCACAGCACACGCAAACCGCTGCCCGCTGTCACCTCGGTCGCCGCCGAGCAGCGACTGCGGAACGGTCGGCTGCGCACCGAATTTCCACCACGATCGGCCGAGGAATGGTGGCCGCATGCCGCGGCGACGGCCGAGCAGGTGCAGCAGCGGTTGACCGCTGCGCCCTTCGCTGCCGCAGCGAACGGTACCCAGGCTGCGCGACGGCGCGAGGTTGCCAAGCTGCTGCGCTGGCTGTTGTCCTTCCCTGGCGATACCTGGCAGGACCACCGGCTGGCCGGCGGTGCCGAGGAGCGTCCCGGAGCAGGATGGATCGAGCTGCCGATGCAGTGGTTTGCAGCGCACGGTGGAGTGGTGTCCTACGACTCCACGGACCTGCCGTCCGGCTTGCTGATGCTGATCTGCGGCGACGTCATCCGACCCGGTCTGCCGTGGATGCTCCCTCGCACCCACCGGTATCCGGCGTCGGTGATGGCGCAGGTCAGGGATCCGGCCGGGTTCGCGAGGCCGGCAGAGCTGGCCGCCGCCGAACCAGCCAGCTCCCCGGTCGATGCGAAGATCGCGGCCACCCGGATCGCCACGATCCTGGCCGGCAAGAGCGGCGCCATCGCCGACACCACCGTCGGCGGCTGCGTCGAGCTGGTGGAAACGATGCGACGCGTCCATACCCGCGGCGGGCACAAGAAGCTTGGCTTCTACCTGCGGCTGCGTGCTCTGGGCGTCTTCCCGGGGGATGCGCCGCACAGGATCCGCGCGTCCGGCCTGGCCGGCGGGAGGCTGACGATCGAGCAACTGGTCGACCGATACCGCATCCAGTGCCGACCGATTCGGGACCTGCTCGTCAACTACCTGCAGGAGCGCCAACCGTCGCTGGACTTCACCCAGCCTGGACGTCGTCTCGCGGACACTGGCCGGGCTGTTCTGGGCTCGCGCCGAGGCCCTCGCTCCCGGCACCGACACCCTCCGGCTTCGGCTCCCGCCCGCGGTCGTCCGCGCTTGGAAGGGCGAGCTGATGCGCGTCCGAGCGCGCTATCTGGACATCGCACACTGGGCCGTCGAGGACGCCGCCCGTTGGGCGCAGTGGGTCGCGCCCTGCCCGATCAGCGGCACGGAGGTCCAGAAAGCCACGGAACGCAAGCATCGCAAGGCCCGCATGGACCAGCGCACCCGCGAGCGGCTACCTGTCCTGCCCGTGCTGGTGCGCACCACCAATGACCGACGGTCGGCTGCCGCCCGCCTCCTGGCCGCAGCACAAGCCACCGAACCGGGCGAGGTCCTCGACGGTACCGACGGGAGACTGCGAAGGGCCATTGCTCCCAAGACGATCGGTCGCCTTGTCTGGGCCGGGGACGTCGCCACCGGAAAGTGGCGCAACCTGTGTTACCAGGACGACGAGGCGTTCTGGGCGTTCGCCACCATCGAAGTGCTGCGGCTGACCGGTATCCGCTGCGAGGAACTACTCGAACTGTCCCACCACAGCATCACCGAATACCGGCTGCTCGGCACCGGCGAACTGGTGCCGCTGCTGCAGATCGCCCCGTCCAAGACTGACACCGAACGGTTGCTGCTGGTCAGCCCCGAGTTGGCCGACGTCCGCAGCGTCATCTTCCAGCGTTTGCGCAGCCACGACGGGTCTGTCCCGCTGGTGGTCTCCTACGACGTCCGGGAGAAGATCTGGCACCCGCCGATGCCGCTACTGTTCCAGCGCGGCATCGGCAACGAGCGCCGCACGTTCACCCCATCGGCCGTCCGGAAGCTGCTCATCAACGCGCTCGCCGCGACCGGACTCGCCGACGCCAATGGCAATCCACTGATGTTCCAAGCCCACGATTTCCGCAGGATCTTCGTCATGGATGCCATCATGAGCGGGTTACCGCCGCATATCGATCAGATCATTTTCGGGAACAAGACCATCGACACGACCATGGGTTACAACGCCGTCTACCCTACTGAGACGATCGAAGCCCATCGATCTTTTGTTGCCCGGCGTCGCGCTACCCGGCCGAGTGAAGAATTTCGCACGCCGACCGACGAGGAATGGTCCTCATTCCTCGCTCACTTCGAGAAACGAAAGGTATCCGTTGGAACCTGTGCGCGAGAATTTGGATCACCCGGTGTCCATGAGCATGCATGTGTCAGACGCTCGCTCCTGCGACTGGACCCCGCACAACGTGCTCGAGTGGAAGAGATCCACGACAACCTTGAAGCCCGCGTCATCGAAGCGAAACGCGAAGGCTGGCTCGGCGAAGTCGAGGGACTTCAAGTCAGCTACAGCGGTGTCAAAAACAAACTTGCCCAGATCAACGCCACGCCCCGCCGGGAAAACACCGCTACCGAACTTGGAATGTCATCGTTCACCGCCATCGGTGGACAAGTCGTAGCGGTAGTCGCGGAGAAATAGGTCAGAGAACCTGAACCGTCTGCTCCGAGGTTAGGGCTGACGGCGTGCGAAAAGGATGGCTTGTGGAACGTTCTCCTCCGGGGCCAGCAGCAGCTGGGCTTCGATTGTGAATCCGGATTCGCGCAGCCAGCCTGCCATTTGGTCGGGCTGGCGGCGGTGGACGTGGACCTTCATCGGGTGGCCGCCGTAGCCTTGCGTCTTCAGCCGCGATTCGTCGCCGACGTGGAAGCCGAGCGCCAGTAGTCCGCCAGGACGTAGCGCCCGGCGGAAGTGCACAAGGGCCGTGGAAACCGCATCGTCGGGAACATGGATCAGGGACCACCATGCGAGCAAGCCGGTAATCGACGTGTCGGCGACGGCCAGGTCCGTCATCGAGCCCACCTCGAACCGCAGCCCGGGATGGTCGCGCCGCGCCACATCGATCATCGCTGGTGAAAGGTCGATTCCGAACGCGTCGATGCCCAGTTCGTGCAAGTGAGCGGTGACGTGCCCCGGTCCGCAGCCCACGTCCGCCACGGAGCCGCCGCCGGCGATGCGCACCATGTCGGCGAACAACGCCAGAGCTGCTCGCAAGTACGGCTGCTCGGCGATGGCGCTGCGCAATTGGTCGGCATAGCTGACCGCGACTGTGTCATAGGAGGTCCGGGTGTCTGTCAACCAACCGTCCGCGTTCACCTGCGACACAGTAGGCGACGATCACCACGAGTTCGGAGAAGCCTGCATCCGCTGCCTGGCCTGGACCGGATGCGTGACCGGCAGCGCAGCGCCCCAGCCAGCCTCGGAATGCCGATCATTGTCGATCCGGCACCCTGACTGTCTGGGTACTGAGTTGTTTGCTCAGTCGTGTACAAGTGAGCCTGCCCAGATTCCTGTTGCCCTGGACCACCTCACCGAGGTCGTGCTCGGCCCTCGTTGCGGATTGGCCTCGCGGGCGGCGCGGGGAGGAAGTTGGCGGTCGTGCCGATGACAGGACGGAATACTGGTATGCCCAGCGTCGGCTCCTGCTCGGTCACTAGGCCGTCCCGGTCCACAACTCCCATGTACACGTTGCGAAGATCTACTGCGGTAGGGAAGACCGAGGTAGCGGGCGGACATAGCAGCGCGATCCCCAAGCCGAGGGATCGGCGTTGGCTGTGCCCACCGCGCACACTGGTCGCATTCCCATATGCCACCTGCATCGTTGCTTCCGCATGCCGAGTTGATCAGCTGCGGCGCTTGTTCATGCCCATGGCGTTGCCCGGTTTGGTGCTGGAAGTGTTCGCCAGGTGGTTAACTGACGCTATGGGATACGGCCCGGACGAGGCAGACCAGCGTATCGACCGTGCGGTGGCGGCGGGTGAGACCGTCCTCGACCTCAGCAACCTGCACCTCACCGAAGTCCCGCCGCAGGTGGCTGACTTCCCCCAGCTCGCTACCCTCATTCTCGACGACAACCGCATCGCGGCGTTGCCGGCGTGGCTCGCCGATCTGTCGGAGCTGACCGAACTCCGCGTCGCCAAAAACCGGCTGCGTGCGCTGCCGGACCAACTGGCCCGGCACAATGGGCTGCGTCGCCTGGACGTCAACGGCAATTACCTGCCGAAGCTGCCGCGCTGGCTGGCCGATCTCAGCGATCTAGCCCATCTGCGCGTCGGTGCCAACCAGTTCATCGAACTCCCGGACTGGCTCGGTGAACTGACCGGCCTGGCTACGTTGGACATCAGCGGCTGCCGGCTGCCCGCCGTGCCGGGGTGGCTAGCCAATCTCACCAATCTCCGTGCACTGGACCTCGATCGAAACCGGCTCCGGACGCTGCCCGGCTGGCTGGCAGATCTGCCGAACCTCGCTCAGTTCTTCGTGTCGAACAACTATCTGACCGAACTGCCGGCCTGGCTGGCAGAATGCCAGGGACTTGAGAAGCTGCGCATCGGTCACAACAAATTGACCGAATTGCCGGAGTGGCTGGGCACGCTGAGCAGGCTGACCGAACTGCGCATTGGTGGGTGCCGGCTGGACACGGTGCCGGACTGGTTGACCGGACTGACCAGCCTCACCGTTCTCAGGATCGAAAGCAACCGCCTGACGGAGCTATCGGACAGCCTTGGCGGACTTACCGGCCTCACTGAGCTGTCCCTCGCCTTCAACCGGCTGAGCACACTGCCGGACTCGCTGAGCAGGCTGCGGAACCTCACCAAGTTCAGCATCGAGAACAACCGGCTGTCCGGCGTGCCTGACTGGCTCGGGACGATGACCGGGCTGACTGTGCTGGATGTCAGTGGCTGCCGGTTGACGGAGGTACCGCCATCGCTGGCCCGGCTGCGCCGCCTCACCCGGCTGGAGCTGGGCAACAACCAGCTGACCACACTGCCGGACTGGCTTGGGGACCTCACCGAGTTGACCTACCTCCGTGTTGGTGACAACCGGCTGACCGAGCTACCCACTACCTTCACGCGCCTCGGCCGGTTGGAGGCGCTGTACCTGGAGGACAACCAGCTGTCCGGCCTGCCCGACTGGCTCGGAACGATGACCGGGCTGGCTACGCTGGACATCGGCAACTGTCGACTGGCGGAGGCTCCGGACTGGCTGGGGGCTCTGACCGATCTCACCGAGCTGGACCTCAGCAGGAACCACCTGACCGAGCTACCGGACCGGTTGGCCACACTCACCGGCCTCACCAAGCTGAACGTGTCCAGCAACCAGCTGACTGCCCTCCCGGAGTGGCTGGCTCGGCTGACCGACCTGACTCACCTCGACGTGGGCGGTAACCGGCTGACTGCCCTCCCGGAGTGGCTGGCTCGGCTGACCGCACTCGAACTGCTCGACGTGGGCGGCAACGACCTGGCCGAGCTGCCTTCTTGGCTCGGCAACCTCACCCGGCTGACCGACCTCAGCCTCGGTGGCTGCCGACTGACTGTCGTACCGGACTGGCTTTCCCGGTTGGCTGGTCTGACGTCGTTGCAGTTGCACCAGAACCGGCTGACCGAGCTGCCGGAGTGGCTCGCCGGTTTCACCGACTTGGACAGCCTATGGGTGCACTACAATCAGCTCACGACCGCGCCTTCCTGGTTGGCCAAACTGACTGATCTCACGATCCTATGGCTCCGCGGAAACGAGATCAATCACCTGCCGGCGGAGCTGAGCAATCTCACCAACCTCACTCACCTGTGGATCGGCGGCAATCAGCTAGTCGACCTTCCACCCTGGCTTGGCAATCTCGCCGAACTGGAATCGCTGGACATCGGGAGCTGTCAGGTTCAAGTACTCCCGAGCTACCTGCGAAAACTGCGGAATCTCAGTATGCTGATCGCTGACAACAACAGCGTGACGGAGTTGCCGAGATGGCTAACCGACTTCACTGATCTGAAATTTCTCTATTTTCGCAAAAACAAGCTGACGGAACTGCCAGAATGGACGGCGGACCTGTCGAATCTTACGGATCTCAGGGTTGACGACAATGAACTGCAACGGCTGCCGGATCGGCTGGCCGCGTTGCGCAATCTCGTCGCGCTCTGTGTCAGCGGTAACCAGCTCGCCGAACTGCCAGGCCGGCTTGGTGATCTCAGCGCACTGACGTCATTGCAGATGAACAGATGCAGGCTGGGCGAGATCCCGGACTGGGTGTTCGGGCTCACCAATCTGACCCTGCTTGAGTGCGACGACAATGGGCTGACCGAGCTACCGGAACGCCTCACCGAGCTGACCAGGCTGAGCACCCTGTCGTTGCGCGACAACCCGGTCGACACGGTCGGACCCGACCTCGCTCGGTTGGCTCACCTGGACGACCTCGATCTCAGCGGCTGCAGGCTCACGACAGTTCCGGAGTGCGTCGCACACCTCCGCACCCTCACTCGACTGAATCTGAGTCGTAACCAGATCACCGCGGTACCCGCATGGATCAGCCGCCTCGACCGACTACGCTATCTGGTACTGAGTGCCAACAAGCTGACCGAACTGCCAGACAGTCTCCCGCGCCTCACCCGGCTCACCTGGTTACACGTGGACGACAACCAGATCACCGCACTACCCGCCGGTCTCGGCCGACTCGCCGCCCTGACTATGTTGCGGGCGGACGACAACCGGATCCGGGAGCTGCCGGCCGACATTGGTGAGCTTGCCCGGCTCACCAGTCTGTCCCTGGATGACAACAAGCTGTCCCAGTTGCCCGCCAACTTCGGCCGGCTCACCCGGCTGGAAAGGCTGTACCTCAGCAGCAACGACCTGATCGAACTTCCTGCCGAGATCGGCGAACTGACTGGACTGGAAATCCTTGACGCGGATCACAACCAGCTGACAGAGCTCCCGGCAAGCCTCCGCCGGCTTCACCAGCTGGCCAGGCTCGACGTGGTCGAGAACCAGTTGACCAAGCTGCCAGACTGGCTGGTGGAGCTACCAGCACTGACCGCGTTGACAGTGTCAGGGAACCCGCTCGTGAGTCCGCCACCGGAGATCAGCGCGGCCGGCTCGGAAGCAGTTCTCGCCTTTCTCCGAGACCGAATACAGGGCAGCGCACCACAATGGATGTCCAAACTGCTCGTGGTCGGCGAGGGAGGTGTCGGCAAAACTTCTCTGGTCAAAGCGCTGGCGATGGACCCGCACGACCCCGACGAGCCGTCCACACACGGCCTGATGATCAAGAACCTGGCGCTCAACCACCCGGAACGGCCGGAGGTGACGATGCAGCTGAGCACCTGGGACTTCGGTGGCCAACAGATCTACCACGCTACGCATCAATTCTTCCTGACCAACCGCTCGCTGTTCCTATTGCTCTGGAACTCCCGGCTCGGATGGGAACAGGGCAAGTTGCGTCGCTGGCTGGACATCATCACCGCGCGGGCACCCGAGTCCCCCATCGTCCTGGTGGCCACACATATCCACGACCGCCCGGTCGACCTCCCCTTGGCCGAGCTACGGACCCAGTACCCACGGATCGTGGCCAGCGTGCATATCGACAACGCAACCGGGGAAGGAATCGAAGCTCTGCGCACCCTGCTCACCGAGCAGTCCGCGCGACTGCCGCTCATGGGGTCGGAGTGGCCGACCACCTGGCTCACTGCGGCTGACGCGCTGCGCGATATTCCGGATGATCACGTCACGCCCACACGGATGTGGGAGATCATGGCCGCCACCGGCGTGACCAACCCACAGCTGCAGCGGTTCATCGCCCGTGCCCTGCACGAACTCGGCGACCTCCTCTACTACGCCGATGACCCGGAGCTGAACCAGCTCGTCATATTGCGGCCGGCCTGGGTGAACGACTACATCAGCCGGGTGCTGGACAGCCCCGAGGTGGACAAGCGGAGCGGCCTGCTGAGCAGGGAACACCTGGACACGCTGTGGGTCGATCTGGACCGCGGGGTACGAGATCACTTCCTCGGCATGATGGACAAGTACGACCTGTCCTACCGGATCGAGGACACCCGCTCCCGCGACCTGAGCCTCGTGGTGGAACGGCTGCAATGGAACCCACCCGCCTACCAAGAGGAATGGGAGGCGCTGCGACAACTGCCAGGTGCTGCGGAGATCAAAGTCGTCTACGAGCTGAACACCATGCCGCCGGGTATCCCCACCTGGTTCATCGCCCGCTCACATCGGTTCAGCAAGGGCATCCACTGGCGCACCGGCGCGTTGCTGGCACACAGCGACGGCAAGCATCTGGCCCTGGTACATGCTGATCAGCACCGCAACACTGTGGAACTCACGGTGCGCGGCCCATCCCCGGTCGGGTTCTTCATGGTCCTCGACGACGGCTTGAACTTGACCCTGGAACGGTTCCCCGGCCTGCACATCACCCGCAACGTGCCATGCCGATGTCAGGAGTCCTGCCCGCAGCTGTTCGACTACACCAACCTCAGCAACCGACTCGCCCGCACCCCACCGCGATACGAGATCGAGTGCCATCACTCCGGCGAGCCGGTCTCCGTGCCGGAGCTGCTGTACGGCCTCACCCCATCCGAGCGGGACAGCACACGAGCAGGCATCGAGCACCTCACCAAGGTGCTCGAGCAGATCGGAGATCGCCTGGACGAGCAGGGCGAATACTCCCAACGGATGTTCCTGCGACTGCAGCGGTTGCTCCAACTCCAGCAGGAAGCCCGTTGCCCCAGCGTGTTCGCCGTAGTGCCGGCCGACCGTAAGCGGCTGACCGGGGCAGCGTACGAGATCCACTTGTATTGCGAGGAACCCGGCGCCTGGCATCGCCTGCCGGACGGCCAGGGCGTGTACTCGATCACCCAGCCGCGCGAGTGGCTCGCCAAGCTCGGTCCGCACCTGCAACACCTCATCACCGTACTCAAGCACGCCGCCCCGCTGGCCGGCCCAGCGCTCGGCATCGCGGTCGGTGTACTCGACGCACAACTCAAGGCCGACGTCGACCTGATGAAGGAGCTCGCCGGGCAACTCCCCAAGGAGCTGCCCGGCACACGGAAGCTCGAAGGCGTAAGCACAGTGGACACCACTCCCGAGGCGCACGCCGCCACTGATGCCGACTTCCGCGCACTGGCTGCCATGCTCACCAAGCTCGACCCGGACGAGACTTGGGGTGGCCTGTCTCGCTACACCACTCCGGAAGGTCTCACCCTCTACCTTTGCGCCGATCACCTCGCCCCCTACCACCAGCCTGCCCCCCACCTCCGGCCCTGACTGCTTCGCCACGAGAAACATTGGGATCGCCCAGCCGGTCGCGGTGTTTCTGGCCAACGGTTTCCGCAGATTGGCGCCGCCGCCGACGGTCTTCACCTTGGTTACTGTCTCGATCAGTGGACATCGAGTCCGACCGCCGTGAGGAAGCCATCCAGTAAGTCCACCAGCGCCACGACCGGTTTCATGCTGTGCAGGTGGCGAACGTGATCACCTACCGTGCGAAGGGCGCGCGACGCCGTCAGAGCGCTCGGCTACTCGCCGGGCCAGCAGGACGCGCGGCGGCATCTCGGGGTGCGTTCCGGGGCAGGGTCATCGCGCCGCACACCCCGGTGTCGGAGATTGTCCCGGTCGAGTGGGCCACCGCCGCCGACCGCTCGGTGCTGCAATGGGACAAGGACGACTGCGCGAGCATGGGGTTGACGAAGTTCGACCTGCTCGGCCTGGGGATGCTCTCCGCGCTGCACTACATGCTCGACCTCGTCGCCGAGCACCACGATGTCCATATTGGGCTGCACGATCTCGACCTCGCCGACCCGGCGGTGTACGACATGTCGTGTGCGGCGGACGCGGTCGCGGCGTTCCAGATTGAATCCGGCGCCCAGCTTGCCACCTGCAGCGGTTGCGGCCGAGGTAGTTCTAGGACCTGCCGGTCGAGGTGGCGTTGATCCAGGAATTCCGAAGGTTCTATGACGGAAACCGAAGGGGCGGCGGCCGGAGCGCCGCCGACCGGTCGCCGTAGCAGCCATCCGACGTTGATGGTCGGTCACGTCTTCGGGGCGGTGACAAGCTCCGGTCCGGTTCGCACAACGAGTTCGGCTCGGGCGACGTTCCGGTCCGGCCGGCACTGCGGTGGACGCTCCTGCCAGATGGGGGCGTTCGCTGCTCGCCACCGTCGAGCTGCCCACGCGAGTACCGGGTGCAGGATTCAGGGACGTTCTGCTGGCACACCTCGCTGCGGCAGGTCGAGTCGGGTGAGGCCACCGGAGCGGGTTGTGAGCTGGCCGGGTCGGGCCGCGGCTCGACGGACGGGTCGCCGGGGGGAGCGGAGCTGTTCGTGTGCGCCGCAGATCGCCGCGGAGTGCTGGGGTACGTCCAGGTGAGGTCGGGCTATCGGCTCCGCGGCTACGGTCGGCTGCTGGCGTTGGTCGTGTTGTCGCGCTGCGGCTGGTCAGCCGCGCAGCTGCGGTGGGCGCGTGGCGGTCTACGCGAGCGTCTTGGCTGCGGTGCGGCCGAGTGCTGGCTACGTGTGGATGTTGGCGTCGGTGCCCGACACCGACGAGGCGCGCGTATGCGCAGAAGTTGCCGGTCGCGGCGGGGCACTTGTACTGCCGCCACAACGACGGGGCGCGGAGGTCGGGCGGCGGCGTCGAGCCGGCCGGTCCCGAGAGCGCGCCGCAAGGTCCAGGTGACCGTCCTGACGGCGGACACGCCAGCGCGTTTTTCGTTGCCACGGCGGCAACTACCGCAGCTCGGAGGGTCCTCGCCGGTGCGTGACAGCCATTAGGAAATCAAGCCGCCAGCGGATCGAGGCTAATGTGTAACGATGCAGCTTGGGAACGCTAAGTCACTCGGTGCCTCGCGTGGGGTGGTGGCCGAGGGGCTTGCCGTAGACGCCCTGGATTGGTTGCTGAGCGCCGCGCGTGCCACCGATGCCGGCCTGGTCTGGGGGAGCACTGCGACCGACGACGAGGTGGACCCGTTCCTCTACAGTGGAGCGGCGGGGATCGTGCTTGCGTTGCTGGAAGCCCAGCGCCACTTCGGCGACGACCGCTACGGCGACGCCGCCCAACGCGGTGCGCGCGCCATCGCGGCTGCGGTCGATCCCGACAAGGACTGTTCGCTCTACTTCGGCTTGACCGGCATGGCGTTCGCCCTCCACGCCGTCGGCGCGCTGCTGAACGACCCCTCCGCGACGGCCGCCGCACGGTCCGCGCTGCGCCGGGTGCGTTCTCGCTTCGACGGGCAGCGGTGGGGCGAGATGTTCGAACTGCTGGCAGGCAACGCAGGTATCGGCCTGGGCGCACTGGCCTGCGGTGATGACGAATTGGCCATTCTCGCCGCCGAACCCTATCTCCGCTCCGCCGATCCGACTCCCGGCGGCGTGAACTGGGCGGTCCGTCCCAGCCCGCCGCGATCCCACCACATGGCCCACGGCACGCTCGGCATCGTGGTCGCGTTGGCCACGATCGGGCGCGCCACCGGCCGCCGCGATCTGATCGACCTGGCACAGGCCGGCGCCGCTGACGTGGTGACACGCGACGAGGCCGGGCCGCGCGGTTTCCTCGTTCCGCACTCCGATCCGCAACACCGGCCGGACCTGATCGAGCGCTACAGCTACGGCTGGTGCAACGGCCCCGCCGGTGACGCCCAGGCCTTTCGGCTGCTCGGTGCCACCACCGACGACTCGACATGGGCCGTCCTCGCCGACCGGTGCTGGCACACCGTCACGCAGTCCGGTCTGCCACGCCGGATCCGCCCAGGGTTCTGGGACAACAACGGTTCGTGCTGCGGCACCGCCGGAGTGCTCGCACTGGCGTGCGATCGGCACGTTGAGCAGCGGGAGCAGCCCGGTTTCGGTGCCGGGCTGGTCGATGACCTCGCCGCTCGATCCACCGCCGATGTCCCGGGCGTCTGCTGGCCCAATCAGGAACACCGCGTGACGCCCAGCATCCGGGAGCCTCGCACGGGGTGGGCGATGGGCAACGCCGGGATCATCCGCGAGCTGCTGAGGTTCGCCCGGGTCAGCGCCGGCCGCGATCCGGCCTACGCCGTAGCGTGGCCGGGCCACCCAATCGCCCGTCCCGTGACCGATCTTGCAAGCCATGACGGAGCGGGTGCGGACTCCGGCCGGTCGTAGTCTTCGACAACGGTGGCGAGGATCGGCGCGGTAGGCGATGGCTTCGTCGAGGTGGCGGTCCAATGCGTAGGCGCTCCAGCGTGGCGGAAAGGCGGCGGAAGGCCTGCCGTGGCCGAGCGTGGCGGCGGTGCTGCGGATTGGCGTGGCCGGCGCCGAGGATCAGTGGGCCGACTGGCTGTGTTGCCGCGGTGACGGTAACGGCGTGTACGCCCTCGCGGGTGAGTTCGCGCAAGCTAGTGTAGTGCTGCGCCCATTCCCCTAGCGCAGGTCGGAGGCCGTGGAGGTAGCGCAGCAAGGTCTGCTGCTGTCGCGGCGATCGGCGCGTGTCACCGGCGATCAGGCCCGGATCGCCTGCTCGACCTTGGCGACGATGCCTGCCGAGACGTCGGCCAGGGCGCGGCTCAAGGCGGTGTCCACACGAGACGGACGGTTGTCGAAGTAGTGGCCGAGAGCGTCCAGGATCTCGGCCGCGCGCTCGACCGACAGTGTCGCCGCCGCAGTGTGCAGACTGGTGAGGAGGCAGGAACGAGCGAACCGACCGCCCTCGACGAACCCGGCGAGCACGATCGTCGGAGCCCGACGGCAGTTGATCGTCACGGCGTCGCTCCAGCCGTGCTCCTCGCTGATCTCGTCGAACGGCCGCCGCGCTGCGAGGAGAACTCGGTGGCCCGCGGCGACCCGGTAGCCCTCGGCGCTCATGGTCGTCCCGCGCCTACCGACGATGACCATCAGGTGGCGGCGCCTCGCGGTCACGATCCGACGCCGACCGAGATAACGTCGTTCGGGTGCGGCTTTTCGATCGGCTCGGGGTGCTGCCGGCCCGACGGCGGGGCGAGAGGCCCGTGAAGAACAGCTGCGGATGGTGGACCTTGCCGATGCAGAGGACCTCCGTGACGTCGCGGTGGCTGGTGGTGTGGGCCAGGCTCCGGGCGTTTTCCCAGCACAGGCGGCAGTGTCCGGTTCGCAGCGCTGCGGTCCGGGGGGCAGGTGGCACACGTGCCCCCCGGCCACGTGCGGTGGTGGCTGTGGCAGGCCGTACACCGCCCACGTGCGGACAAGGGCTCCAACACCAAGAAACTTTCGCAGGAGCCAACCGCTCGGATGATGCGTGGACCGCTCATTCCGGCGGCAGGGATCGCCCATCACAGCGGCGCGGAGTGACCGTCATGCGTGATTCGGCGTCACCGGTCGCTGCTGGGCGTGCGGTGTCGCGGATCGGGACGGGGAACGCTTTGGGTTCCGGGACCACCATCTCCGCGAGCCTGCAGCGGAGCACTCGGGGCAGCGCAGGCGATCGGTGAGGATACCGTCGGAGCTGGGGGGAGGCGCGGTGAGCGTGGGACTAGCCGCGTGCGTCGAGGATTGCTTGCGCCTTCTCCCACGTCTCGGCCGTGATGACGGCGGGGCGTGCCGGTCTTGGTGGCGTCTCGGAACGAGAGTTCCGCAAGATGCACGCGGTTGTTCAACGCGCGGATGACTTGGTCTCCGGACCAGCGTGAGTCGGCGATGGCCCCGGTCGTTGAAGACTTTCGCGACTGCGGGGTTGCCGAGCCGGTCGCGGGTGTAGAGGTCGAAGACGAGCCGCACGATCACGGCTCCGAACTCGTCGGGAACGAGGGTGCCGCTGGTCTTGTCCACCCGGTGGACGAGCAGCACGTCTATCAGCCCGGCACGGGCGGCGGCGAGCGCCGCTCAACCCGTCGCGATTGGCGCTCGGGCCGGACGCGTCGTCGTGGAACCGCTCGACCAAACGCATGGCCGTGAGGTCGAGGCTGAAGTGGACGTTGTCGTGGCAAGTTGCAGTGATCAGCATCCCATTTATCGCGTTCGATCGGTACGACGTCGGAATCGCGAGGATTAGTACCGGCGCCGTCGACGTAGTGACTTTGATTCGGGCAATGAATTGAACGTTGTCAGGCTGAGGTGTCTCGATAGTTTACGACGCAACCCCACCGTCGTCGTACGCGCCGTTCGGTATCTTCGCAAGCGATCAGGTCTTGCCTGGGTATCGTACGCGGTCTGACAATCCCTGGAGCTGCGCGATCGGGCGTGCTACCGGGACCAGCGAGCAGTGAACGACGGGATATATTGCCGTCACCGTGGAAAGATTGAACAGTCATAGGTGGATCCGACATGGGGTCATGAAAAATAGGGACGGTCAACCGTCAGCTGTCGTCGAGGTCCGTCATGGATCGCAATAATGACCTGCTACGTTGATGATTTTCCGGTTTGCAGTCCATGAACTACAGTCGATGGCTCCATCGCTTGGACCTACCGTTGATTGCAGGATCAAAGGGGTTCGCGTCGCTCAATGCAGATGATTCGGTGACTAGATGCGCAACCAACCGGCCGGTCACGGGACCCAGCGTCAGACCGTGCATATTGTGACCAGTCGCCACCATAACCCGTGACGTGTCGGGACCGATCCGACCTATGATCGGCATGCCGTCACCGGTCATCGGACGAGGTCCTACCCATTCATTTCGTATCGACTGCCAATCGACCTCGGCAAGGTAGGGGTCCACCGCGGCGATGATCGACCGTATGCGCCCTGGGCTGAAATGTTCTCGCCGTCGGTCCAGTTCCATCGTGCCGGCGATCCGTACGTTATCTCCCATCGGCGTCGCGACGACGTGCACATCAGCGAATTGAATAGTGCGCACGAACGGGTGCGGAAGGTCGACATTGAAGCTGTACCCTTTCCCGGGTACGAGGTCGAGATCGACGCCTAACGTACGGCAGAGATCTCGTGACCAGACGCCTGCCGCGACAACAATGTTGTCTGCATCGAATGTACCATCAGTAGTACGAACCCAGGCCGATTGATCATTCATACCAATGCTGGTCGCGCGAGTCGACTCGATGATGGAGACTGACGCGGCACGTAACGTTTTCGTGAGTTCATCGATGAACCGGCCCGGATCTATTGTCCATTGATTTTTCAGGACATAGCCGGCTGCTATCTTTGCGCTCAAGTTTGGTTCCATGCGGCGGATACGGTTGCCCGTGATGACTTCAGCCTCGACGCCGGTCGTCGACGTCTGCATGCGTAGCGACTTTTCTGCGGCTGCCGCGGTGTCGAAAACAAATAGAAAACCCTCGGTATTGGCGTTCAGGCCCGACCCCTCCGACTCAATCTGCTTAAACAGATCGAACGAATCCTGGGCAAAATCTCGCAGTTGTGCTGCAGATTTCTCGAACACTGTGGGGCGGGTGCTTAGTACAAATCGCCTCAAATAGCGGAACAACTCGAACGAGAAATGCGGCTGAACGAACAGGGCACTATTGGGATCCAGAAAAGATTTAAGGCTGTCACGAACAATTCCGGGGGTCGATAGTGGCGCAGCAATTTCTGGGATGATCTCTCCCGCGTTACCCCTAGAAGATCCACTTCCCACGGAATTTGATTCCACTACTGTGACGTCTAGCCCTTGCTGGCGCAAGAAGTAGGCGCAACACAGGCCAATCAATCCTCCGCCGACGACTACAACCGACTCCGGGGCGGCGTCACTGGACATAAGTCACCGGAATTTCTCCGCTAAAAAGCGGGCATTTTTGACATGTTGTGAATAATTCTGTCGCTCCGTACCCAACAAGCACGGCGGACTTCAGTACACCGGACGACTGGTCTCCTCGCCTGACGCGGCTCGTTGCCAAGACGCCACTGGTGGCAGCGCGTCGTGCTCGTCGGGAATCGGTACGTCAATGAATGTTGGCTTTCGCGTCGTCAAGCCCCGTCGAACGGCCGCGGCAACGTCGTCCAGTGTGTGTGCACGTGTGGCGCGCACTCCGAAACCCTGGGCCACTGAAACTGCATCGAACTTCGACAGCTGGGTGCCAAAATACTGTGCATCGTGGTAAAAGTGCTGCAACGCCTTGATCCATCCCAGGGAGCCATTCGAGAAATGAATAAATATGATCGGCCCGTCATTGCGGGCTGCAGTTTCGAGAGCTCCTGCGGCCATGACCAGGCTGCCGTCGGTGGTAAACGTCAATATCTGATTTCCGGGGTCGGCGTACCGCGCGCCCAGAGATGCCGGTAAAGCATATCCCATCGGGCCGTGTCCGCGTGGCGTCACGACAGTTCGCCCCGATCCAGAAACTTCCCAGAACGCGCCTAGGTAAGGTGTTGGCGTGCCACAATCTGCTAGCACTGTCGTATTTTCAGGCAGCAGAGGATGAATACGTTCCATCACGTGCCATGGATCCAGTGCGCCCGCTGGCAACTTCCTGGTCAGCACCCGGCGACGCCATTCCTGAGACAAGGCAGAAATTTTATCTTCAAGCCCAGAGTTTTCGGGCGTTGCCCGCACGGCATCCGTAAGTTGTGAAAGTACGGTTGCTGCATCTCCAGACGCGACTATTGCGTTGGGAAAATATGGATCGCCTTGGCTTCCACGTCGATGTCGATGATGGCCACTGGAACAGCCGACTGGTCGCGTCTTGGCGCGCGAAAACCATCAGTATCCGTTGAGTTCGCCCGTGTTCCGACGAGCAGCACGAAGTCTGCTTGCGCCACCCAATCGGTGGCGTAGTCACGGCCGCCGTTCGCGCCGACAACACCCAGACTGAGTGGATGCGTCTCGGCGATGGCACCCTTGCCGTGGATGGTAGTGGCAACCGGAGCGCCAGCGGTGGTGGCGAAGGTCTCCAGTGCAGAGTAGGCGGCGGACCAGTGGATTCCACCGCCGGCGAGAACTACGGGACGTTGTGCCTGTGCCACGGCGTCGGCCATTGCCTGAATGTTTCCGGAATCAACACCGTGTCGGGTCAACGGTAGGGAATATATTTGAGTCGACGCGTTGTCCGTAGCTGATTCGTCAAAGATGTTTTCGGGAACTATGACGACCGTGGGACCGGGCCTATCGCTTACCGCCTCCCGGAATGCATCGCTGAGAATTGCCGGCAGCTCGTGCGCACTCTCGGCCCGCCCCTGCCACTTCGTCACACCGGCAAACAAAGCAATCTGATCGATTTCGGTGAGCGCTCCTGAATGACGGCTCTTGATGTGGATATCGCTGCTGATCACCACCATCGGCACAGATGCGGCCAGCGCTTCCCCGAGACCTCCGATGCAGAACGTTGCTCCACCGCCGCTTGAGACTTCGACCACGCCGGGAAGGTTGGTGAGCCGAGCATAGGCGTCCGCAGCAAACACCGCTCCCCGCTCGTCGTTCATCAACACGTGCTTCAGCTTCGGGGTTGCTCGCAGCGCATCGTAGAGTGCGACCCCGGTATCGCCAGGAACACCGAAAATCGTATCCACATCGCTTCTTTGAAGCCAATTTGTGATGATCTCTGCGCCGTTTCCGTGGTATTCGGAGACCGCATTGTGATCAAGAGCTACGTTGACTGCCATGGGCTCTCTGGCCTCTTTTCATTGGTATGAAAGTGGCGAAGAATCGGCTCGCGGTCGGTACGCCGCTAGCTGCTGCCAGTAGTTTGTTGAGAACTTTCGTCAGATTTTCCGGTGTCCCGGCGATTGGACGACAACTCGAGATCCGACGCCCGTGAACTTCGCGCACTTGACAGGTCCAGAAGCCGGCGGCTCGCTTATGGGTAAGCAGTGGCGGGCCGACCTGGTATGGGCTCGCCATGTCGATTGACCGATGCGTTAACACACTCCTGTTTGCCCCGATTTCGACAAGGGGCGATTGCGGGCTATCTCCGCTAGCGAGGTCCGCTTGATATCAGTTTGGCGTAATGCGGCATCCAGATCGATCTTGTCGATGAGTGCAACCAGGTGGTCACGCATTATCGATTCGGCAAGATGGCCGTTTCGCGTTTGGATGGCCAACGACAGCAGTGAATGCTCCTGCACTGATTTTACCAAGCGAAAGGATGTAACCGGCATTGCGAACCTGGCGCGCTCGAACTGTCCGTCCAGCACCCCGATCATTGTGGTTAGGCGTGCGTCACCGCAGTTCTCGTGTATCAGGTTGTGAACCTGGTGGACCAGAATTGAGACAGAAGACCAGTTTTCGCGTTCGCGCTCCTGCTCCGCAAGCGACGTGGTCCGTGCAAGAAGCTCCAGCGCTTCCTCCGGCATCGCTTTACATGCCCTGCGCGCAGCCAAACCCTCTAATACCGACCGCAATTCCATAATGGACCGCACGTCCGCTCCCGTGAACTTTGTCACACGATAACCGCGGAATGCCGCAGCCTCCGTCAATCCTTCTTGGGCCAGCCGGCCAAGTGCTTCGCGTATCGGCGTCTTGCTCACATTCAGCTGAGCTGCCAAGCGACTCTCCACGAGAGCGACGCCGGGCGCAAGAGTCATCGTCTGGATCGCATCTTTAATAGCTGCATACACCTCGTCGACGAGCAGGTTTCGGCCACCCGATTTCGGTTCGAGCGTCGACAATTGTCGCTGCCTCCTGGTATCCCGTAGTTCTCATGTCCAGAGCACTGCTCGTGCCTCGTGATTCCGATGACTCGTATATTCCGTTGTCGTCGACGAGGATGTTGACGACTTGTTGCGCAAGTCGAACCCTGGCGACGCTCTCGTCGCCGGTATCCAGGCCGCGATCCGGTTGGTCCACGAGGCTCTCTTCGGTGTGGAGTGGAACCGCACGTCCGGGTGGGCCTCCGGTTGTGTCTGGACGTCCGGGGGTGACGTGGGTGGACAAGTTGTCCAGGACGACCTGGATCGGTTTGCCCGCGTGGTGTTTGGTCGCTTCCTCCAGGAAGGTCGGGAAGTTTGTGCGGCCGCGGACGGGTAGCGCTCGCCGGGTGCCGAACTTCAGGGCGGCGAACCGGGTGTGTCACCCCGTTTCGGACGTAGTCGTAAGTGCGTTCTCGGTTTCTGCGATCGCAACGTCTTGTCCCGCCGCTGGCACCTGCTCTCGTCCGGCCGCGCGAGGACGGTCGAGCAGCTCGCCGATGCCTCCGCCGAGTACCTCCCCAGCCACTGATCGACTGTCGGACGCGACATCGGAGCCAACGCCGCAACCTGCTGCTTCTGCCGATTCCCTGCACGCCACACGGCAATCCGCGCTCGCATCGTCACCGTCGCAGGCGCATCAGCACTGTTCACCGACGCCGGCAACTCAACACGTTCGTCCACCGTCAGCTCCGTCCGACAACTAGACCGCAAGGTAAACCAAACAGCGCTGGGGGACGCTAGCCCCGCGGCGGTGGATGGCGTCTGCACTCAAATAAGATCTTATCTGCGAGGGCAGCTTGACTGTAACGCGGACAGGTCAAGGCGTCAAGCGGGCACGGAACAGCCCGTGACCTGCTGAGATGTGCCGATGTGGCCGCGTTTTGATGCCACAACGGCCTCGTGGGCAATGGATGTGCAGCACGTCTGCGCGCTGGATCATATCTGAAAAGGTGAGAGTTGCGTCACCGGAGACACGGCTGCGGGTGGCGAGACCAGTCGTGCGTGACGAGACAAGAGAGCTTCGATGTTCCGCAGGCAACGGGCCGCGTGGGCCTTCGTGGCGCATCATGTTGGTCACGCTCGCCGGGTGTGCGACCAAGACGGAAGGTCGCCGCCCCCTAGCGGTGCCAAGCCCGTCATCGAGATCGACGAAGATCTGGCGGCCAAGGTACCGACTGTGCTTCAGAACTGGGCGTCGACCATAGACTCGGCTTTGGCGAGCTCATGGCCCGGAATGACCACCTTTCGCGGTGGACTTGATTGAAGAACTTGAGCACGTCCTCCCTGTGCTCGTCAGCGACGTTGGGGATCTTGGGGTTCTTATCGACGGTGCCGGGGCCGTTGCGCTGCGCTCGGGTCAGCACAATTGAGCTCCCGGCGTTCGCGTGGCGATGACGAACGGATCGGCCTCGTTGACCTGTTCCCGCACCGGCCGGGATGTGCGATCGCGATCTGCGCCACTGTTCCCGGCTCTTCGTCGGTAGTCGGGCGGACGAACCCGGGGCGGTCCTTGGCCGACTTGTCCAGGTCGTCGCCGATCCGGTTGAGCTCGCGGTGGACGGACTCGCAGATGCAGCTCTCGTCCTGCCCGGAGTGTCCTCGATACTTGCCCAGATGCTCGGGAAGGCGCGTATGGCTGCCCCGGTCGGATCTCGACGCCCGGCCGGCGCAAGTCGGAAACGAGGAAGCTGGTCCCGTGGTGTCTCGGCGCGGCGGGGTCGGTGCGTACGAGCGCGTACACGTGCGTGGCGATCGACTCCGTTGGACGTCCACGTCGTCTGTCCGTTCAGGACGACTTCGTCCCGTCGAGACGTCCCGTGGTGCGCCGGCTCGTCAGATCGCTGCCCGCGTGCTGCTCGGAGAACCCCTGGCACGAAATGTCCGAGCAGTCGAGTACTCTCGGCAGCCAGTTTCGTTGCTGCTCCTCGGTTCCATGTACCAGCACGGTGCGTGCGCCGTGAATGAGCGCCATCTTGTTGAGCCGTTCGGGCAGTTGCCGATGGACGTACTCCTCATCGAAAACGGTCTCGCCCACAGGTCCGGCCCGAGGCCGCCGAACCACCGCGGTTAACCCGGTGCGGCGTAGCCAGCGTCGAACAGTCGGCGCTCCCACTCCAGTTGCTGCCACAGTCCTTCCACGGTCGCCGGTGGAGAAAGCTCTCCGGCCGGGGTGTTTTCGTCGGGCCAGGCCGACACCTCCGCGCGGAACTGCTCGTTCCCGGTGTCGAACTCCAGATCCACGTCGATCAGCCCCTTACCTTCGCGTCGTCCCGGGCCGGCTGTATATGAAGACATATGCAAAATCCAGGCGACGAGATGGCTCTCGACCGCCGTGCCGCGGAGAGGATCACCGGCCGGTGAACACCGGCTCTGCGCGGGTACGAGCGGCAGCTATGCCGATGCGGCTGTCCTCCGTGCGCCACAACCGGCGCTGCTCCTCGAGTTCGTGCGCGAGCGCGGCGCGCACTTCGGCGGCGAGCTCCGCACGCAGCGTCCGCTTGACAGCCCGCACGGCGAGGGGGGCCTGGCCGGCGATCTCCTCGGCCAGGGCCAGGGCCCCCGCGTGCTCTTCGCCCGGCTCGACGAGGCGGTCGGCCAAACCTGTCCGCCTAGCTTCTGTTCCGTCGACGCGCTGTGCGGTGACCAGCATGTCGAGCGCGCGCTGGTGGCCGACGATACGAGGCAGCGTCACCGACAGGCCGAAGCCGTGGTGGAATCCCAGCGCGGTGAAGTTGGCGGCGAAGCGGCTGGCGCGGGAGACGACCCGGAAATCGGCGGCGCACGCCAGACCCAGCCCGCCGCCCACAGCGGCGCCCTGCACCGCGGCCACGATGGGCAGCGGCAGGTCGAACAGCCGCGCGCCGTGTTCGTAGATCTCGGCGGCGGCGCGGTCCCGGTCGTCGGCCAGCGAGCCGGCCCCGAAGTCCGCGCCCGCGCAGAAGTGCTTCCCGGCCGAACTCAGCACGATGATTCGGACACCGTCCGCGGCGGACAACTGCTCGCCGAGGTCGGCCACCCGGCACAGAACTTCCGCGTCGAAGAAGTTCGCCGGACCGCGATGGATGACGATGTCGGCCACGAAGCCGACTCGCCCGACGGTCACATCCTCGGTCATGGCACCTCGATGTCGGGGTCGTGGTCGGAGACCGAGCGGGAAAACGAACCCGGCGCCACCGCGGCGCCGATCGCGCTGGAGAGCTCTCGCTCGGTGCCGAATTCGTGCTGCCAGGCGTTGAGCCGCCGGGTGTGCAGGTGCAGGGGGTACTCGCGGGTCATGCCGATCGCGCCGTGCGCCTGGTGGGCCGCACGGACAGCCGTGCGCGCCGATTCGTTCGCGACGAGCTTGGCCGCGAACGCCTCGAACCGGGCCGGACGACGGGCGGCGATGGCGGCTGCCCGCCAGGTGCTCATCGCGGTGATCTCGGCGGCCTGAGCGATGGCCACGGTGTGCGCCTGCACGGCCTGGAACCGGCCGATCGGGCGTCCGAACTGGACTCGCTCCCCGACATAGCGGCTGGTGAGCAGGTGGATGGCCTCGAGCGCCCCGGCCATCTGGCCGGTCCGCAGGAGCGCACCGCGAGCCCGCAGGTCAGCCGCGGTGAGCTCGGTATCCGCGTTGATCACCGCCGTCGCTTCGACCGTCAGGCGATCGCGAGGGAGACCGGCCGGATCGGTGCCGTCCTCACGTTCGTATCCCGACGGATCGACTGCGACGACCCGGCTCCGGCCGTCGTCGTCGGTCGCCAGCGCGACCACCAAGCCGGCGGCCCCCGCCCACGGAACGTCCCGGGCGGTGCCGCGTAGCTGATCGTCATCCAACCGGAAGGTGTTCACCGGCGCGACGGTGAGCGGGCCCTTCGGCACCGGAACACCAGCAGAGGCGAGCAAGTACGCGGCGAGCGCCGTCTCGGCAAGCGGGAGCGGCGCGGCGTACCGCGCCGCCGTCACCAGGACTGTCAGCTGGTCGGTCAGCGAGCCGCCGGAGCCGCCGCCGGACTCGTCGACCGCAACCAGGGTCAGGCCTAGTTGCTCTGCCGCGGCCCACAGCTCGCGCGGGAACCTGCCGCTCCGGTCGAAGTCGGCGGCCGCTTCGGCAGCGCTGCCGGCGAAGAACTCCCGCACGCCGGCAGCGAGGTCGGGGTCAGGGCTTGCGGTCATCGGCGGGCCAGACCTTTCGCGACGACGGAACGCAGGATCTCGTTGGTGCCACCGCGAATGGTCCATGATGGCGAAACGAGCACGGCGCGGGCGAGCAATCTTTCCCACGGATCGGGCGACGTGGGATCCGGTGCCCGGCCGAGGTGCCGCGCCACGAGACGGACGCAATCGGCCTCCCAGCCGGTGGCGAGTTCCTTAACCATGGCCGCCTCGGTCACGGGTGACTTACCCTCGTCGACGAGCCGGGCGATCGACAGCGACAGTCCACGTAGGGCCCACATCCGTGCCGTGATCGTCCCCAGGTCGGACTGGGCCACGCTGTCGTCCGCGGCGAGCCGACCCGCCCAGTGCTCGATGACCGGGAACATCGACATCCAGCGATCCACCCCGCCGCGTTCGAGCACGAGCTCGCCGGTGTTCTGGGCCCAGCCCGCGCCGGTCTCACCGAGTCGGTGCTCGTCGGCGAGTTCGACGTCCTCGAACGACACCTCGCAAAACTCGCTGGACCCGTCGATGAAGACGATGGGGGAGATGGTGAGGCCCGGCGTATCGCACCCGACGACGAACTGCGTGAGCCCGCCGTGGCGGTCTTCGGAAGTCCGGAACAGGCCGAGAATGTGCGTGGCCTGCGCGGCGCCGGTCGTCCAGGTCTTGGTGCCGTTGAGCACCCAGCGGTCGCCGCGCCACTGTGCGCGGGAGCGCAGGGAAGCGAGGTCGGAGCCGGAGCCGGGCTCGCTCATGCCGATGGAGAACGACAGCTCGCCACCGGCGATGCCGGGTAGGAGCTGCTGCTTCTGAGCCTCGGACCCGTGGCGTTCGATCATCGGCCCGCTTTGCCGGTCGGCGATCCAGTGGTAGGCGACCGGAGCGCCACGGGCCAGCAACTGCTCGACGACGACGAGGCGGTCGACGGCGCTGCGGCCGTGGCCGCCGTATTCGGGCGAGATGGCCATACCGACCCAGCCCTTCCGGGCGAGGTCGCGGGAGAAGGCGGGGTCGCACCCGCCGATGCCGAGCTGTACCGGGTAGCTGCCGGCGGGCAGCCGGTCCTCGAGAAAGGACCGGACTTCCGACTGCAACCGCAGTTCGTCCTCGGTCAGTTCGGTCGGGAGGAGATTCATCCGCGCGCCTCCGGTCGCAGGGTCGGGATTTCGGCTTCTTCGAAGGTGTCGCGGGTGTGCTCGCCGATCAACGGGGCATGACGGCGGAGCGCGCCGGGGGTGCGGGAGAAGCGCGCCATCTGCGGGATGACCCGGTAGGAGCCGGACGCCGGATGCGTCGCGAGCGGAAGGTCGTCGAGCAGGTTCTGGAGGGTGGCGACGCGGGTTGCGGGGATACCGGTCGTCGCGCAGAACTCCAGCCATTCGTCGGTCGTGCGGGCCGGAGCGATCGCGCGGATGTCACGGTAGAGGGCATCGGAGTTGCGCAGGGCCGCCCGCCGGTCGGCGTAGCGCGGATCGCGATCGGCGTCAGGAACCCCGGCAGCGGCGAACATCGCCGCGTAGTGCTTCGGCAGATAGGGAAACAGGTGAATCTGGCCGTCCTTTGTCTTGTGGGGACGGCGTTCTGCCGACAGGACGCGCGGATAGCCTGCGGCCGGCTCTCCGGGGTAGGCGATCGGCGGTTCGGCGATCCCGCCACTGCCGTGTTCGGCGAGCATGAAGGCGGCAGTCGCCTCCTGCATCGAAACCTCGACGTGCTGGCCTTCGCCCGTCCGTTCGCGGTGCACGAGCGCGGCGGTGACCGCCTGCGCGATCACCAGTCCGCAAACTTTGTCCGTGAAGATCGTCGGCAGCAGCGCGGGCTGCCCCCACACTCGTTCCATCATGTCCGAGACACCGCTGGCGGCCTGGATGATGTCGTCGTAGGCGGGATCGTTCGCGCGTGCGGTGTCCAGCGGGAAACCCTGTGCCTGGCAGTAGATCAGGCCGGGCCGCAGCGCCGAGAGCGTCGAATAGTCCAGGCGCAGGCGTTCGAGCGCGGCCGGCCGCATCGTGGCGACGACGACGTCGCAGGTCGCGGCAAGCCGCTGCGCCGCGAGCACACCTTCGGGCGTCTTCAGGTCGAGACCGACCGAGCGCTTGTTGCGCAGCAGGTTCAGCGCGATGCCGGAAAGTTCCGGATGGGGGCCAGGCCCCATCACCCGGTTCGTGTCGCCGTCGTGAGCCTCGACCATGAGGACGTCCGCGCCCTGGTCGCCGAGGATCTGGGTCGCGAGCGGGCCCATGATCACCCGGGTCAGGTCGAGGACCCGGATGCCGTGCAACGGTCCGGCGGCAGGTTCCCGAGGGCCGACCTGGGGGTCATCACTGAGCACATTCGCCTCCACTACTGGTTCTCCGTCGGCAGCCGAGCAAAACTATACAGTTTTGTATGCATTTCTGTCGATGGGTGACCCGTCGTGCTTCGGGTGGACGTGGCCGCGGCCGGGTATGCCTGTAAGCTGTGGATGCAAAGTTTTATCCACTTCCGGCCGACGGTCTTCGCGTGAGGGGTTCGCATGGGCAAGAGCACCGATCCTGTGACGGGCTCCGGGGTCGACAAGTGTCTTGCCGCGATCCGCTCGATGATCCTGAGCGGCGAGCTTCTGCCGGGGCAGAAGGTGCAGCAGGCCGCCCTGGCGGAGGCGTTGGGTGTGAGCCGTATCCCGGTCCGTGAGGCGTTGTCGCGGCTGCAATCCGAAGGGATCGTCGAGCACAAGTCGAACACCGGCTACACGGTGGCGCGGTTCAATAGCGAAGATCTCGCGGAGCTCTACCTCATGCGCCGTCTGCTGGAGACCGAGCTGGTGAAATCGGCCGATCTCGCCCGTGTCGACGTGGCTGCCATGCGGAAGCTGCACACCGAAATGGTGGCGGCCGCCCGTGCGCAGGACCCGGAGGAGTTCCAGCGCCTGAACCGGCAGTTCCACTTCGCGATCTTCGATGCTTCTCCGCTGACGCTGGTGCGTCAGGAGCTGCAGCGGTTGTGGTACATGTCCGACTTCTACCGCTCGCTCTACCTGTACGAGCTCGAGACCACCCAGCGCCTGGTCGCCGAACACAAGGCCATCATCGACGTGGTGAAGGCACAGGACTCGAAGCGTCTGCTCAGGGAGCTCGACGCGCACCGCGCCGGGACGGAGAAGCTCGTGGTCCGCCGCCTCGGGCGCCGCCGCCAGCCGGCCTGACCGCCCTTCCGGACAGTTCGAAGTATCCCGGCTCAGGCTGATGGTGTACGCTTTTTCGTATACATATTTGCGTGCACGCGAGGTAGTACGGGCTGACAGAGAGGTTGGCATGACATCGACGACCTACACTGCGGGGACATTACTGGTCTCCAGCTCGACGGCGAAGAACCTCGACTTCTTCGACCTCCGGTCAGGCCGGAAGCTCGGGACCATCACCGACCTCCTCGCTGAACCCCACGAGATCGCCTACGACGCCGGCCGACGTAGGGCGTACATCGCGCACACCTACCGGCACGGTGTCTACGACCAGGACGTGCCCAAGTCCCACGAGATCACCGTCGTGAACGTCGATGACCGGGCTGTGGAGTCGGTGATCGACATCGCGCCGTACCACGCGCCGCACGACGTCGAGTACGACCCCGAGCTCGACTTGATCATCACCGGCGTCGAGAACTTAGCAGGCAGGCGCGGCGTGGTGCTGATCAACGCGACGACGCACGAGATCGAGGCGGGCATCGCGACCGACGCCCGCAACTGCCACTGGCTGGCGCTCGTGCCGGGCCGGAAGGTGTACGTGACCCACAAGGAGGCGCCGATCATTTCGGTCATCGACCTGGTCGGGCGCCGGTTGGAAGGAAGCATCGAAGTGCCGGGCGGAGCCGAGGAGATCGATGCCGCTCCCGAGGGTGACTTCGTCTATGCCGTCACGCCGCGCATGCCGGTCGAGGTGGACCTGGCCAGCGGGCATTTCTTCCGGCCGGAACCCCAGCCGGGAGATCCTGTGCCGCGGATCGTCAAGATCGACGTCGAGACGAACGCCGTCATCGACGAGATCCAGTTCGGCAACCACCAGATGGGGATCCGCGCCGGCTGTGACGGCCGGGTGTACGCAAGTTCCATGAACAACCGGGTACGACCAGGACCCGAAGCCGATCTGAGTGCCCTGCCCCGCACCGACGGGGTGCTGAACATCCTTGACGCCACGGACATGTCGCTGGTCGGCACCGTGACCGTGGACGCGCTGCCCATGACGATCCGCGTGTCGCCGGACAACGCGACGGCGTGGGTCGCGAGCCTGGCCACCGGCCGGGTGGCCGTCGTCGACGTGGCCGGCCGGCGCCGGATCGCCGACCTCGACAACAACGCCGGAGGCTCCTACGGGGGCACGCACGGAATGGTCTTGGTGCCGTGAAGCGCTATGCAGGAAAGACGGTCGTCGTTTCCGGTGCGGGTCGGGGGCAGGGCAGGGCGCATGCGCTCGGCTTCGCCGGGGAGGGCGCCAACATCGTAGGGTTCGACATCTGTGCGGATCTCGCCTCTTCGGCGATACCCCTCGCGCGCGAAGAGGACCTGGCACAGACCGAGAAGCTCGTGCGGGACGCGGGCGGGAACATCGTTACCATGCAGGCGGATGTCCGTTCGCGCGAACAGGTTTCGGACGTCTTCGCCGAAGCGAGGCGCCACTTCGGCCAGGTGGACGTGGTGCTGGCGAACGCGGGCATCCTCGGTCACCTGGCCCCGACCTGGGAGATCGACGACGAGGTCTACCAGGACGTCGTGGACATCGATCTGGTGGGTGCCTGGCGAGTGGTCAAGCACGGCGTCCGGGCGATGCTCGACGACGGCGTCCGCGGATCCGTGCTGGTTACCGGATCCGGCGCGTCCACCAAGGGATCGGCCAACCTGGCGCCTTACGTCGCAGCGAAACACGGACTGGTGGGCCTGGTCAGGACCGCCGCCCGGGAGCTGGGGGCACACGGGATCCGGGTCAACCTCGTCACACCCGGCAACGTGCGCACGGCGATGGTGGTCAACGAGCCGGTGTATCGCGTCTACTTCCCCGAACGCGAGGACCTGCCGAGCGACGCGGAATTCATCGAGCGGGCCGGTGGGATGAACCCGATGGGCGAAGCTTTCGTGGAGCCCGAGGACGTCACCAGTGCGATGCTGTATCTCGCCTCCGACGATGCACGGCACGTAACCGGTGTCGTCTTCCCCGTCGACAGTGGACAGAGCATTCCGTGAACCGAAAGGTGGATTCATGAGCCTCGCCAGGACCATTCTCGTCACGGGTTCGACGGACGGGGTCGGGCGGCGGGTAGTCGAAAAGCTCGCGGCCCCGGGTACTCATCTCCTCGTGCACGGACGTGACGAGGTGCGGGGCAAGGAGGCGGTCGAGGCCGTCGTCCGCGCCGGCGGTACCGCGCGGTTCTTACGCGCCGACTTGGCCTCGTTGGACAAGGTCCGCGACCTCGCCGCGATGGTCGGCGCCGAGACGGAGCATCTCGACGCGGTGATCAACAACGCCGGCATCGCCCAGGTGGACGGCCCGCGGCGGACCAGCCGCGACGGTCATGAACTGCACTTCGCCGTCAACTACCTGGCGCCCGTGCTGCTGACCCGGTTGCTGCGCCCCTTGCTCGGCGGTGGACGGCCGTCCCGGGTCGTCACCCTCACCTCGGCCGCGCAGAACGCGATCGACTTCGACGACGT
This sequence comes from Amycolatopsis ultiminotia, assembly GCF_039536925.1. Taxonomy (NCBI): domain Bacteria; kingdom Bacillati; phylum Actinomycetota; class Actinomycetes; order Pseudonocardiales; family Pseudonocardiaceae; genus Amycolatopsis; species Amycolatopsis ultiminotia. The sequence continues at coordinate 1,073,422 of NZ_BAAAZN010000001.1, forward strand.
GATGCTCGAGCAGGGCTACTCCGGCTACCGCGCCTACGGACAAAGCAAGCTGGCCGACATCATGTTCACCTTCGACCTGGCGGACGACCTGGCCGGGACGGGCGTCACCGCCACTTGTCTGCACCCGGCCGACCACATGGACACCGCGCCGGTGCGCGCGGCGGGCATCACTCCGTCGAACTCAGTGGACAAAGGTGCCGACGCCACGGTCGCCCTCGCGGTGGATCCCGCGCACGAAGGCCGAACCGGCGCGTATTTCAACTGCCGCAGGGAATCCCGCGCGAACAGCCAGGCCTACGACCGCGCGGCACGGCGGCGCCTCCGCGGGCTGACCGAAGACCTGCTGGGGCTCGACACCTGAGGTCGCCGGACGCGATGACCACCGATCGATGCGCGGCCCGGCCGGAGCGCCAAGCTGACCGGGCGCCCGGCCGGATCAGCGGCGCCGGCAGCACGGCGGCCGGATCCTGACGGGGCACGCGCAGTTCCCCGACGACGTGACACTGCTCGGCATGCTGTACGCGGCCTTGGGTCGCAGTTCCCAGCCGTACGCGCGCATCGTGTCGATCGACACCACGGCGGCTGAGAGGAGCCCCGGAGTGCGGGTCGTGCTCACGGGGGAGCGTGCGGCCGCGTTCGCCAAGCCGGTCCCCACCTCATGGACCCCGGGCTGATGGGGTGCAACACCGCCGAGTTCCCGGTGCTCGCGACGGACAAGGTCCGCTGGGGCGGAGAGACCCGGTCGTTGCCGTTGCCGCCGATTCGGCTGCCACGGCTGGGGCCGCCGCATATGCTCCGGACACGGCTCTCCAACGTGCTCGACGTATCGGAAGAACGGGTCCTGTCGTGGTGACCCGGATGGCCGGTGCGGTCGGGCCGAAGTTCGTGGGCTACCCGGAGGAAGTCCTCGTCTGCGTCCTGAGCCGAATCGCGCGCGTGCCGGCGAAATGGGTCGAGATCCGCCTTGCTGGCCGGCGCCCGGGAGTTCGTCCACGACATCGGGTTCGATCCCGACGGCGTCCTACGCGCGCCCAGGGTCCGCATGCTCGCGAACTCCGGCTGCCTCGCGTCGTGGAGCGGGCGGGGACTGACAGGCATGGGGAGCTTCAACTTCCCCGGACGCTACCGGTGCACCGACTACGAAGTGGACGGTGCCGCCGTGGTGACCAACAAAGCCCCATGGGCCGGATCTCTCGGCTACGGCAAAGAAAAGGCAGCCATCGTCCTCGAACGGGTGATGGACCTGATCGCGGCCGAGCCCAGCCTCGATCCGGCGACCGTCCGCTTCCGCAACTTCCAGTCCCCGAGGGGATTCCGGCTCTCCGCCGAAGGCGGCGAGCTCATCGACACCCTGCCCCGGGGCCACGACAGCGCGACGGCCCGGATGCACCCCGGCGGCACCGTCAAGGTGCTCACCGGCGTCGCCGATCCGGGCACCGGAAACGAGACGACCATCGGCTACCTGGTGGCACGGGAGTTCGGGATCGGGACCGGCCAGGTCGAAGTGGGGGAGGGGCGACACCGATCGGTGCCCTACGGGTTCGGCTCGTTCAGCAGCCGCGCGGCCACCGCGAGCGTGGACGCCGCCGCGGTCCGCCGATCCGCGGGCACCTGGCGCTCGCCGCCGGAGAACAATGGAGTTGCCCGGCCGATCAGGTGGAGTTCGCCGGCGGCCTGGTGCGGAACGTGGCAAGGCCGGACGAGTCGATTACCTTTTCCGAACTGGTCAGGACCGTCTGCACCTGCGGGTCGACGATGCACGGGATCAACCACGGCCACCTCGAGGCCACCGAGCTCGCCGGCCCGCGCAACTTCCAGTACGAACCCGACGCGCAAGGCCGGACGAACTTCTACCCAGCCTACCCGTTCACCGAGGTGGCCGAGGTCGACCGGGAAAAGGGAGCAGGGGAGAGTGGCATGGGCGCCGGGGTGGCCGCGGTGATCGGTGCGGTCAACGACGCTGTAGTCCCGCTCGGAGCGAGGCTGCACGAACTGCCGCTCACCCCGCCCCGGGTGCTGAGCGCGGTGAAAGGGGTGACGCTGACATGATCCGGACCCGCCTTCGGTACCACCGCCCGCGGACACCGGCTGAGGCCGCCGAGGTGCTCCTGGCACCGCACGGGAACGTCGCCGTGCTCGGCGGGGGCAGCTCCTGCCGCGGATGACCAGGCAGCTGATCGAAGCCGAGCACGTCGTGGACCTCAAGGACCTCGGCTTGGCGGGCATCCGGAGAGTCGACGGGGCGGTGGAGATCGGTGCGAGGGCGACGTACTCGGAGGTGCTCGGTTCGCCCCTGCTCCGGGAAGACCTGCCGTTGCTGCCACGCACGGCCGACGGCGTCACGGGCGGGCGCCAGCTCACTCTGCAGGCGACTCTGGTCGGCGCGGCGTGCCTCGGCTTCCCCAGCGCCGATGTGCCCGGCGCACTGGCCGCACTCGACGCCCAGGTTCGGATCGAGGGTCCGGACGGCGGGCGCACGATCGGAATCACGGACTTCCTGGTCGACGCCTACACCATCGACCTGCAACCCGGCGAATTCGTCCGGTCGTTGCGGTTCGCCCCACCACCTTCAGGCGGCCGCTGCAAGGTCAAGCACAGCAGCGGGTCGTGGCCCTTCGCGACAGCCGGCGCGGTCCGCGTCGTCGTCCGGGCGGCCCAGGCCGTTCCGGTCATCGTGCCCGTCGACGCCGCGGACGACCCCGCCGAGCTGACGAACCGAGTGACCGCCGCGATCGCGGTGCCCTGGTCCGCTGTCCCCGCTTCGGGGAAGTACCGCGCGGAAATCTCGCCGGTGGTCGCGCGCCGGGCAGCCGGGGAACTGGTGGGAGGCTGAGACGGGCGGGAACGACGCGGACGATCGAGTTGACCGTCAACGGCGAGTCGCGGTCGGCCACGATCGAAGACCGCGGGTTGCTGGTCGACCCGGTCCGGTCCGAGCTGCACCTGACCGGGACGCACGTCGGTTGCCGCAACGGCGACCGCGGCGCTTGCACCGTTCGCGTGGACGGCTGGATCGCGAAGTCGTGCCTGGTGCGCACCCCGGCCGTCGACGGGCCCGGAATCACCACGTTCGAGGGGATGGCGCCGGACGGCAGGCTCGGTGACGTCCAGCAGGCGTTCTGGGACGCCGACACGTTCCAGTGCGGACTCTGCTTCGTGATCGAGGACCTGCTCGAGTCCACTCCGGACCCATCGTAGATCGAGATTCGCCGTGCGCTGGGGAGAAATCTCTGCCGGTGCACGGGCTAGGTCAACCTAGTCGGGGCGGCGCAACTGGCCGCACAACGTCGCCGCGACGCGAAAACAGCGGAAAGAACGGCTTCATGAGCAACACACGGGTGGAGCACCGCACCTCGCAGGACTGCCTCATCGCGTTCGTCCTCGTCGATCGCGGTATGCCCGATCCCGAGGCGGATCGACGACCGCTGCGGGCGTGCCCGTCCTGCCCGTCAGCTGCCGGGTTCAACGCAGCGACGCAGCAAGCTCTCGTACTTTCCCCGTTGGGGGCCCAGGTGGCGCCGGAAAACGTGCTGAGCCCGGCGCTGTTCCTTGCCTCCGGTCACGCGCGGCACGTGACCGGACAGGACGTGAATGTCACCGTCGGCGTGATCATGTACTGACGGCTCGAACGGCAGCGCTCGCAGACCGGACATTCACGTCCGCGCGGGCGTCGGGTGCCGTTCGGGTCAATACGCACGGACCGGAAGCGGACGCCCTGGCCGTCGGCGGCCTCCGGCCGCAGAATCCCGCCGAGTGAGAGCCGGCCGCGGCACGATGCCGAACCGAAATCTCCCGATGTTGACAAGCGTCGAGGCGGATCCTAGCGTTGCGCCTGCACTTTTGCATACATTAAAGGATGCACTCGGCCGTCGGGTCGGTCCCACGGGCGCCGCTCCGGAACAGGGAGACGAAGATGTCACCTAGAACTGGCAAGATCCGCCGTTTCGGCGCGCTCCTTCTCGTGTTACCGATCTTGACCTCCGCTTGCAGCGGTTCCGGCGGAAGTCCGGCGAATGCCAGCGGCCCCAAGGCCCTGACGCACGCCGAGCCGTACACCGGACCAGAGGCGGGGCTGCCCACCCGGTACCCCGAACCCACGAAGACCAACGCCGGAATCAACGTCGGTATCGCTTGTGCCGCGTGCCAGATCCCCGGCGTCGCCCTCGGGGCGAGCGCGGCGCGCAAGACGATCGAGGGACTTGGCGGCCGTGTCACCCTGCTCGATGCGGGCGGTGACCCGCAGAAGCAGCTGAGCCAGTTCCGGCAGTTCGTTGCCCAGCGCGTCCAGGCGATCATCGTGCAACCGCTCGTCGAGACCGCGATGGCACCCGCTTTCGTCGACGCCCGGGTCGCGGGTATTCCGGTGATCACCATCGGTTCTCCGGGTGACACCACCAAGCCGCTGCTTCCCGGCGTCACGAGCAACGTCACCTTCGGGCTGGACCAGGCGGCGTTCACCAAAGCCCGGTATCTGGCGATGAGCCTCCCGAAGGATGCCGAAATCGGCGTCCTCGGGTACGGCGTGCCGAGCGACTCGGTGAAGTACGGCGTTGATCGGACCGAGTACTGGGCACAGCAGTTCGGCCTGAAGATCGCACAGCGCTCGGACGTGCCCGACCTGACCATCAACGCGGGCCAGGTCGCCGGGACCGCCATGCTGGAGCGCAACCCCGGCATCAAGGCGGTCGTCTCGTTCACCGATGCGATCACCGCGGGCGTACTCGTCTCCGCGCGCCAGTTGAACAAGCGCGATGTCATCGTGTGCGGCACCGACTACGACAAGAACGGCTACCAGGCCGTGTCGACGAAGAACGGCAGCTGCAGCGTCCGGTGGAACTGGGAAGGTCTCGGCAAGTCCGTCGCCCAGGCCGCGTACCTCGCGGCGACGAAGCAGACGACCCCGCCGGTGGTCAGCGCCGGCGGCGGGACTCTGGTGACGAAGGACAACTACGAGCAGGTTCCGGTCGTCGGATGACCACCACCCGGAATCCGGTCCTGCAGCTGCAGGGCGTGCACAAGAGCTACGGCAATCTGGTTGCACTGAGCGACGCCGGGCTGACGGTGACCGCGCCGGGCGAGGTCCACGCACTCGGCGGGGAGAATGGCTCCGGCAAGTCGACGCTGCTCGGTGTGCTCTCCGGACAGACCCGCCCCGACAAAGGCGAGATCCTCCTCGACGGCCGACGCGTGAGCTTCCGCAACCCGGCGGACGCGATCGCGCATGGCATTTGCATGGTGTCGCAGGAGACTTCGATCGCGCCGGACCTCACCGCGGGAGAGAACGTCCTGCTGGGCAGGCTCGAGCGGCGCTGGTGGGGCGTCGACCGCAGTTCCTCGGTGGACACGGCCCGCGGCTACCTGGGCCGGCTCGGCTCCCGGCTGGACCCGCGGACGCCCGCGCGCGAACTGCGCGCGGACCAGCTCCAGATCGTCGAGATCGCCAGGGCACTTTCGATGAACGCGCGGATCCTGATCCTCGACGAACCCACCAGCTCCCTGGCCGCCGACGAAGCCGACGCACTGCTGGAGGCCATCGACGAACTGCGCCGCGACGATGTCGTCGTCCTCTTCGTCTCCCACCGCATGCCCGAGGTCTTCGCGATCGCCGACCGGATCACCGTGCTCCGGGACGGCTCGGTCGCCTACACCGGGCCCGCCGAAACGCAGTCGGCGGAGACGCTGGTGACGGCGATGCTGGGTGAGGCCAAAGCGGCCCACGACCGGGAACTGTCCGACACCAGGACAACCCGACTCGGCGATGTCGCGCTCGAGGTCTCGGACCTGACTGCGCCCGGCGCCTTCGAGGACATCGGCCTGTCGGTCCGGCACGGGGAAATCGTCGGCCTGGCGGGCCTGGAGGGCGCCGGCCGCAGCGAACTACTGGAAAGCCTCTTCGGCGTGCGTCCGGTTACCGGCGGCCGGATCTCCGTCGACGGTCGGGCGTTCACCCCGCGTAACCCGCGAGCCGCGATCGACGCCGGCGTGGCCTACCTGCCCCCCGATCGCAAGGAACGCGGCCTGGTCCTGTCGATGAGCACCCTCGGCAACGCCGGCATGGTCGGCACGCTCGGCCGGAAACGCTGGCGACGGCCGGCCGTCCGGCACGAACAGGGCCTGATCGGGGACCTCGTCCGGCGAACACGACTGCGAGTGAAAGCCCCGCACGAGCCGGTCGGCACCCTCAGCGGTGGCAACCAGCAGAAGGTGAGCTTAGGGAAGTGGCTCGTCGCCGGGCAGCACATCCTGCTCCTGGACGAGCCGACCCGCGGTGTCGACGTCGGAGCGAAGATGGAGATCCACGCCCTGCTCCGGGCCGCCGCGGACGACGGCGCCGCGGTCCTGGTCAGCTCCTCGGAGAACGAGGAGCTGCTCGCAGTGTGCGACCGCATCCTCGTCATGGCCCGGCGTCGCGTGGTGGCGGAAGTGAGTGCGGCCGGAGCGACGCTCGGCGAAGTCACCCGGTTGTCGAGAGAGGGAGTCCATGAGCCAGTTGACTGATCTCGAACCCGTCGCCACCGAGCCGGGCCCGCAGTCGAGTCGTGGCGCGCGCGTCGGCCGGAGGATCTGGAACTCGTCGCGGCGGGCCCGGCCGGTGCTGGCCGTGGACGTCGTGCTGGTGCTCGTGTTCGCCGTTACGCAGCCGATGTTCCTCGACCGCGACAACCTGCTCAACCTCCTGGTGAGCACTTCGGTGCTCGCGGTCATCTCGATCGGGCAGACGTTCGTCCTGCTCGGCGGGGCAGCCGATCTGTCCGTGTCGGCGATCGCGACGCTGTCCGGGTACCTGCTGGGCAAGGCCTTGGCAGCACACGTCCCGGCTGGGCTCGCCCTCGCGGCCACCCTGCTGTTCGGGACCGCGCTCGGGGCTGTGGTGAACGGCTTCCTCGTCGGCAGGCTGCGGCTGTCGTTCCTCGTCGTGACGCTCGCATCGATGACGGCGTTCACCGGAGCCGTCAACCTCTGGTCCGACACCAAGTCCGTCTTCGTGACCGACGACGTGGTCGCGGCCATCGCGCGAGACGACTTCTTCGGCGTGCCGGCGCCGCTGTGGGTTACCGGCCTGGTCATTCTCGTCGCGGCCTACATCCAGAACTTCACCATGTACGGCCGGGACATCTACGCCGTCGGCGGCAACCAGGCCGCCGCGCGGCTGTCGGGAATCCGGGTCGAGCGAGTGGTGATCGGCATCTTCGCGTGGGCGGGCCTGTGCTCCGCGATCGGCGGGCTGCTGGTGGTCGGCCAGATCGGGGTCGCGTCTCCCACGGTCGACGCGAACCTGCCGTTGATGACGATCGCGGCCGTCTTCCTCGGCGGCGCGAGTCTCGCCGGCGGCGCCGGTGGTGTCGGCGGCACCGTGCTCGGGGTCGTGTTTCTCGGAGTGCTGCAGAACGGCCTGAGCCTCGCCGGAATCCCGAGCTTCTGGCAGCAGGTGCTGACCGGGGCGATCCTGGTGCTCGCCGTTCTCGGCGATCGGCTATCGGGAAAACGACTGCGCTTGCGGCGAACCACCTGAAACTTCCGCGAATCTCGAAAGGACTGTCCAATGGATACGCCGTACAGCGAATTGCCGGTGCGGGAGGGCGTGCGATCCTCCTGGGGCCTGTGGGGGCCCGAGGACCGGTTCGGCGCGCTCAACCTCGTCACCGAAGCCCGGACCAAGGCAGGCGCGGCGGAGGTGCGCACCGGGCGGGCCTTCCCGTTGAACCTGGAGCTCGAGCTGCCGGACCCGCCGCTCAGCGGACGTCCGTCGTTCGCCTACCGCGTCGTCCCGGTCGCCGCCGAACTGGGCAACGACGACGAATACGACCAGTTCAACGTCCAGGCGAGTTCGCAGATCGACGGATTTGCCCACGTGCGACACCCGAAGCTCGGGTTCTACAACGGCCTGGCCCGCGAGGACCACGGAATGCACTACTGGGCGCGGCGGGGCATCGCGGCGCGCGGCGTGCTCGCGGACGTCGCCGGCTGGCGGGAGCGCCAAGGCCGTCCGCTGGCGCAGGGGACCACGGATCCCATCACCCCGCACGACCTGCTCGCCACCTTCGACGACCAGGGCTCCGTCGTCGAGCCGGGTGACGTGCTCCTGGTCCGGACCGGATTCGTCAGCTGGTATCGCGGCCTCGGCCGAGCGGAGCGTGAAGCGTTCACGACCGAGCTCCGGATGCCGGGGCTGGCGCAGGGCACGGACATGGCGCGGGCACTGTGGGACCTGCACCCGAGCCTGGTTGCCGCCGACAACATGGGGCTGGAGGTATGGCCGCCGAAGGCCGACCCGGCGGATCTGATGGGTGATCCGGAGGCCGCGGAGGAGCGCTTCCTGCACACCGCGCTCATCCCGCTGCTCGGCATCCCCATCGGTGAACTCTGGGACCTCGACCGGCTCGCGGTCGACTGCGCGGCGGACGGTCGCTACACGTGCCAGGTGGTCTGCGCCCCGATGAACAAGGAAGGCGGCATCGCCTCGATGGCGAACGCAGTCGCCGTGAAGTGATATTCTGACTGCAATAATGCATACATTTTGGGGAATGAGGAGGTTCCGATGGGCCGGATGGCAGGCAAGGTCGTACTCGTCACGGGTGCCGCGCGCGGCCAGGGACGGGCACACGCCGTCCGTCTTGCGCAGGAGGGGGCGCGCGTGGTCGCGCTCGACGCGTGCACCACCTACGACCACATCGACTATCCACTGCCGACTCCGGCAGACCTCGACGAGACCGCGAAGCTGGTCACGGCCGAGGGCGGCCGGATCGAGACGATGATTGCGGACGTCCGGAACTCGGCGGAGCTCGACGCCGCGGTCCGGCTTGCGATCGACAGTTTCGGGACGTTGACGACCGTGTGTGCGAACGCGGGGATCGGCGGGGAGCGTGGCACGGTGTGGACCACGCATGAAGAGGTCTGGCGGACCGTGCTCGACGTGAACCTGCTCGGCGCCTGGAAGACCGTCCGCGCCGCGATGCCGACGCTCATCGAGAACGGTGGCGGATCCGTCGTCCTCACGAGTTCTCTCGGCGGTATCCGGGGCCTGCGGCACACGTCGGCGTACGTGGCGGCCAAGCACGGCGTGGTGGGCCTGATGCGCACCTTGGCGAACGAGGCCGGGCAGTACGGCATCCGCGTCAACGCGGTCCTGCCGGGAACGACGAACACGCCGCTGGCGATGAACTCCGCGACCTTCCGGCTGTTCCGGCCCGACGTGGCGGACCCGACCGTCGACGACGTGCGCGAGACCATGCAGGGCCTTGCCTTGCTTCCCACGCCCTGGGTCGAGTCCGAGGACGTCGCCAATGCCGTGCTCTGGCTCGCCAGCGACGAAGCCCGGTTCATCACCGGCGTCGAGCTGCCGGTCGACGGCGGCTGGCATGCCAAGTTCTAGAAGACGTTTCCGAAAGGACACCCCCATGACGACCGAGACCATCACCCACTGGGCCGGAGGTGCACCGGTCCGCGGCACCGGCGAGCGTATGTCGGAGGTCACGAACCCCGCCACGGGGCAGGTCACCGGTCACCTGACGCTCGCCTCCGGTAGCGACGCCGAGCACGTCATCGCCTCCGCGAAGGCGGCGGCCGGGCCGTGGCGCGAGACATCGCTGGCGCGCCGGACGCGCATCATGTTCGCGTTCCGGGAGCTGCTCAACGCCCGCCGGGGTGAGCTGGCCGCGATCATCAGCGCCGAGCAGGGAAAGGTCCTGTCCGACGCCGAAGGCGAGATCGCCAGGGGGCAGGAGGTCGTCGAGTTCGCCTGTGGCACCTCCCACCTGCTCAAGGGCGGTCATTCCGAAGGCGTGTCGACCGGTGTCGACGTGCACTCAAAGCGTGATCCGCTCGGGGTGGTCGGCATCATCTCGCCGTTCAACTTCCCTGCCATGGTGCCGATGTGGTTCTTCCCGATCGCGATCGCCGTGGGCAACACCGTCGTGCTCAAGCCCAGCGAGAAAGACCCGTCAGCCGCCGTCTGGCTGGCCCGGCTCTGGAAGGAAGCGGGTTTGCCGGACGGGGTGTTCAACGTCTTGCACGGCGACAAAGAAGCCGTGGACGCTCTGTTGCGCAGTCCGGATGTCGAAGCGATCAGCTTCGTGGGGTCGACGCCGGTCGCCCAGTACGTCTATGAAGAGGCGACTCGGCACGGGAAGCGGGTGCAGGCCCTCGGGGGCGCCAAGAACCACATGGTGGTGCTGCCGGACGCCGATCTCGACCTGGCCGCGGACGCCGCGGTGAACGCGGGTTACGGAAGTGCCGGCGAGCGGTGCATGGCGGTCAGCGTCCTCGTCGCGGTCGGGTCGGCCGGGGACGAGCTGGTGGCGCGGATCGCAGACCGGACCCGCACCCTGGTGGTCGGCGACGGTGGCACCCCGCCGGCGGGGGAGCGGGAGGCCGACATGGGCCCGCTCGTGACCAAGGCGCACCGGGACCGCGTCGCGTCGTTCATCGAGTCGGGCGCGCGCGCCGGCGCCAAGATCGTCGTCGACGGCCGCGAGGTGTCCGCCCGCGGAGCCGAAGACGGCTTCTGGCTCGGCCCGACGCTCTTCGACCACGTTTCGACGGACATGGAGATCTACCGCGAGGAGATCTTCGGGCCGGTGCTCTCCGTCGTCCGCGCCGAGACCTACGCCGAAGCGGTCGAGCTCGTCAACGCCAATCCGTACGGTAACGGGACAGCGGTGTTCACCAACGACGGCGGGGCGGCTCGCCGCTTCGAAGCCGACGTCAACGTTGGAATGATCGGAGTCAACATTCCGGTCCCGGTTCCGGTCGCCTACTACTCGTTCGGCGGGTGGAAGCGCTCGCTGTTCGGTGACACTCACGCGCACGGCACCGAGGGAGTGCACTTCTTCACCCGCGGCAAAGTCGTGACGACTCGATGGACCGATCCGGCGAGGCGGCCGGAGGACGGTCTGGCACTCGGGTTCCCGGTCAACGTCTAGCTTTGTGAGGCCTTGATGTTGGTGACGCCTGGGTGGAGCCGGGTGGCTGGGGGCCGGTTTCCGGCGGCGGTGTGTGGTCGGTGGTAGCTCTTCTCTGGCAAGCTGCCTCTGGTGTTGCGGCCCGATGGTCGACACCTCGATGGGCGCGGTGCCGCAGTAGGACGCAAGGTGGCGGGAGCTGGGGGCCGGTCGAGCGATCCGACACGCGTTGCTCTGGGGCGGCGATCTTCTTGTCGGGATGACGGACTTCGGCGACCAGGTCGACTGCGTGGGCACGGCGGGTAGCACGCTCGGCGGGTCCGGCCGGGCAGCGTGGCGGCGCGATCGGCGGTCAACGACGCTGGGGCTCCGCCGT